>NZ_JBHZCF010000007.1:72320-274214 GCF_042755225.1 Streptomyces sp. NPDC059169
CCCGGGGACGGATTCCCCGGGCGCCCTCCGCGCTTTCCCGGCCGTTGTCGGGAGATCGCACCGACACCGCCGCGCCGCATGCCGATGGTGACCTGTTCGAATACCTGCCCTCGAGAGCCGTTCTCCACAGAACGGGGAAGAATCTTCCTTCCACAGCCTGGGGATCGGCGAGTTGTCCAGATTGGGTCCACAGGAGTCCGAAGCGGGAGATGATCTCCCCAGGTCAACAGGTTGTGGAATTGTGGCCAATTACTTTCCACAGGCTGTGGACAAACCATGTACCCACAGGCCGCGATCAAGGTTGTCCCCATGCGACCCACAGGCAGAGGCCAGTTGCCCACAGCTTCTCCACAGCCCTGTCCACTGTTCGGCAACGAAACGCCCGACCTCACTGGACCGAGTGAAAGCCGTCACACCTGAGTCCACGGTTGGGCTGTGGGGAACGTGGGTAAAACTGGGGACAGCGCTGGGGAGAAGTCCCCGTTGCCTGTGTATCGGGTGTGCAGAACTTTCCGGTGTCCACAGGAGGCCCGGGTTTTCCACGACCGGCGCCCACAGGGCCGGTGGACAAAATATGGTGCCTGACCTGCATGGACGACGTTATCCACGGTTTCCACAGGCCCTACTACTACTCCCACCTAGAGTTACCGGGGAATGCGCTTCGAAGAGGGGCCTGTGCACAACTCGGCGCCGGAGCTTCGACCGCCCGCCGCCCCGACTTGACCCCGAGCCGCACCGAGTGTCGGTGCCGTGCGTCAGACTGGTCTCCGGCATCAGCCCTGCCGTCGGCGGGGAGACCGTGCCGACGAAGGCCAGCAGGGCGAGCGAGCAACAGCAGGAGGCGGTTCCGGTGAAGATCCGGGTGGAGCGCGATGTACTCGCGGAGGCGGTGGCGTGGGTGGCCCGGAGCCTCCCGGCACGTCCGCCGGCGCCCGTTCTCGCGGGCCTTCTTCTGAAGGCGGAGGACGGCGCGCTCAGCTTCTCCAGCTTCGACTACGAGGTCTCGGCGCGGGTCTCCGTCGAGGCCGAGGTCGAGGAGGACGGGACGGTCCTCGTCTCCGGCCGCCTCCTCGCCGACATCTGCCGCGCCCTGCCCAACCGCCCGGTGGAGATTTCCACAGACGGTGTGCGGGCGACCGTGGTCTGCGGCTCCTCCCGGTTCACCCTCCACACCCTGCCGGTGGAGGAGTACCCGGCGCTGCCGCAGATGCCGACCGCCACCGGCACGGTCCCGGGCGAGGTCTTCGCCTCCGCCGCCGCCCAGGTCGCCATCGCGGCGGGCCGCGACGACACGCTGCCCGTCCTCACCGGCGTCCGCATCGAGATCGAGGGCGACACGGTCACGCTGGCCTCCACCGACCGCTACCGCTTCGCGGTCCGCGAATTCCTGTGGAAGCCGGAGTCCCCGGACGCCTCCGCAGTCGCCCTGGTGCCCGCCAAGACCCTGCTCGACACCGCCAAGGCGCTGACCAGCGGTGACACGGTCACGCTGGCGCTCTCCGGCTCCGGTGCCGGCGAGGGCCTGATCGGTTTCGAGGGCGCCGGACGTCGCACCACCACCCGGCTGCTCGAGGGCGACCTCCCGAAGTACCGCACGCTGTTCCCCACCGAGTTCAACTCGGTCGCCGTGATCGAGACGGCCCCGTTCGTGGAGGCGGTCAAGCGCGTGGCGCTCGTCGCCGAGCGGAACACCCCAGTGCGGCTCAGCTTCGAGCAGGGCGTGCTGATCCTGGAGGCGGGTTCCAGCGACGACGCACAGGCTGTGGAGCGCGTGGACGCGCAGCTGGAAGGCGACGACATCTCCATCGCGTTCAACCCGACCTTCCTGTTGGACGGTCTGAGCGCGATCGATTCCCCCGTGGCCCAGCTGTCCTTCACCACCTCCACCAAGCCGGCGCTCCTCAGCGGCAAGCCGGCCGTGGACGCGGAGGCCGACGAGGCGTACAAGTACCTGATCATGCCGGTGCGCCTGAGCGGCTGACCTGCGGAAGAGCGGGTTCGGCGCCCCACGTCTGAGCGCCGGACCCCACAGGTGTGTACCCGCGCCCCGGCGTAGGCTCGGACGCGGGTACGAAACACCACACCTTAAGGAATCTGTCTGATGGAGCTCGGTCTCGTCGGCCTCGGCAAGATGGGCGGGAACATGCGCGAGCGCATCCGCCGCGCAGGCCACACCGTCATCGGTTACGACCGCAACCAGGACCTCGCTGACGTCCCCAGCCTCCAGGAGCTTGTGGACAAGCTCAAGGGTCCGCGCGTCGTGTGGGTGATGGTCCCGGCCGGTGCCGCGACGCAGTCCACCATCGACGATCTCGGCGAGCTGCTCTCCCCCGGCGACGTCGTCGTGGACGGCGGCAACTCCCGCTGGACCGATGACGAGAAGCACGCCGAGGAGCTGGCAGCCAAGGGCATCGGCTTCGTCGACTGCGGTGTGTCGGGCGGTGTCTGGGGTTTGGAGAACGGCTACGCCCTGATGTACGGCGGCGATGCCGAGCACGTCGCCAAGGTGCAGCCCGTCTTCGACGCGCTGAAGCCCGAGGGCGAGCACGGCGCGGTGCACGCGGGCAAGGTCGGTGCCGGCCACTTCGCGAAGATGGTCCACAACGGCATCGAGTACGCAATGATGCAGGCCTACGCCGAGGGCTGGGAGTTGCTGGAGAAGGTCGAGTCGGTCACCGATGTCCGCGAGGTCTTCCGTTCCTGGCAGGAGGGCACGGTCATCCGGTCCTGGCTGCTCGACCTGGCGGTCAACGCGCTCGAAGAGGACGAGCACCTCGAGAAACTGCGCGGCTACGCACAGGACTCCGGCGAGGGCCGGTGGACCGTGGAAGCCGCCATCGACCACGCGGTGCCGCTGCCGGCCATCACCGCTTCGCTGTTCGCGCGGTTCGCGTCCCGGCAGGACGATTCCCCGCAGATGAAGATGATCGCCGCCCTGCGCAACCAGTTCGGCGGGCACGCGGTCGAGAGCAAGTAGCCGTCCACAGGCCGTCGGACGCGTCGCGTCGGACGGCCCGCGAGGCAGCAGGAGAGAGCGGTAGGCCGGGGGAGGTCGGCGTCCACCATGCACGTTACGCACCTGTCGCTGGCCGACTTCCGCTCGTACGCCCGGGTCGAGGTTCCGCTCGACCCGGGCGTCACCGCCTTCGTCGGGGCGAACGGGCAGGGCAAGACCAACCTCGTGGAGGCCGTCGGCTATCTCGCCACGCTCTCCAGCCACCGGGTCGCGTCCGACGCCCCGCTGGTCCGCGTGGGAGCGGACCGGGCCGTCATCCGGGCGGCCGTCACCCAGGGCGAACGTTCCCAGCTGGTCGAGCTGGAGTTGAACCCCGGCCGGGCGAACCGCGCCAGGATCAACCGGTCCTCGCAGGTCAGACCGCGGGACGTGCTGGGGATCCTCCGGACGGTGCTCTTCGCCCCGGAAGACCTCGCGCTGGTGAAGGGCGATCCGGGAGAACGCCGCCGTTTCCTGGACGAGCTGATCACCGCACGATCCCCGCGGATGGCGGGGGTGCGCTCCGACTACGACCGCGTACTCAAGCAGCGCAACACCCTGCTGAAGTCGGCGGCGATGGCGCGACGGCACGGCGGGCGTGCCGACGGTCCGTCCGCGCCGCGGCCCGGGGGCGCGGATCTGTCCACGCTCGACGTCTGGGACCAGCACCTGGCCCGGGCAGGGGCGGAGCTGTTGGCCCGGAGGCTGGACCTGGTCGCCACCTTGCAGCCGCTCGCCGACAAGGCGTACGAGCAGCTTGCGCCGGGTGGCGGGCCGGTCGCGCTGGAGTACCGGGCCTCGGCACCAGGCGACGGGCACACCCGTGAGGAGCTGTACGAGCAGCTGCTCGCCGCGCTCGCGGAGGCGCGCAAGCAGGAGATCGAGCGCGGGGTGACGCTCGTCGGCCCGCACCGCGACGAGCTGTTGCTGAAGCTGGGCGAATTGCCGGCGAAGGGGTACGCGAGCCACGGCGAGTCCTGGAGCTATGCCCTGGCGCTGCGGCTCGCCTCGTACGACCTGCTGCGGGCGGAGGGGAACGAGCCGGTGCTGGTGCTCGACGACGTGTTCGCCGAGCTCGACGCCCGGAGGCGCGAGCGGCTCGCGGACCTGGTGGCACCCGGCGAGCAGGTCCTGGTCACGGCGGCGGTGGACGACGACGTCCCTGGGGTGCTCGCCGGGGCGCGTTACACGGTCGCCGACGGAGCGGTGGAGCGCGCATGAGCGACGAGTCCCTCAGGGCGCCCGAGCCGTCGGGCGTGGATCTGGCCCGGGTCGCACTCCGAGCGGCCAAGGAGCAGGCCCGCGCGCGGGGCGCAGCAGCACAGGAGAAACGGCAGGCCAGGAGGGGCGGTGGACTGCGGTCCGGGGCGCGCGCCGACGGACGGGACCCGCTGCCGCTCGGCGCGGCGATCAACCGCCTGATCACCGAACGCGGCTGGGAGACGCCCGCGGCGGTGGGCGGGGTGATGGGCCGCTGGCCACAGATCGTCGGCGAGGACCTGGCCAAGCACTGCGTTCCGCTGCGGTACGACGAGGACCCGGACCAGCGGGTGCTCACGGTGCAGTGCGACTCGACGGCGTGGGCGACGCAGCTGCGGCTGCTGGCGCCGCGGCTGGTGGCCCGCCTCAACGAGGACCTCGGGCAGGGCACGGTCCGTTTGATCAAGGTGCTGGGGCCGGGCGGCCCGCAGCGCCGCTACGGACCCCTTCGGGCCCCGGGCAGCACGGGCCCGGGAGACACCTACGGCTGACGTCCCGGGGCGGTCGTCCCCCGGGGGGTCACGTATGACTCGGGCACGGGGCGCCCGGCGTCGGCGGGTGCGGCGGAGCGGTGCTCGGGATGTCCCCGGCCAACCGCCCTCGAGCGGTAGGACGGCGCGGCAGGGTGCACGGCAGGACGACTCGTCGCTCCCGCGGGGGCGAGTGCCCGGGACGACGCCGGTGACGGGGCGGCCCTCGCCCGGCGGCGGTCGGTCGCCGCAAGCCCCGCGCCGGTCCCGAGTGACCTGCTGCGGAAGGCCGGCACGAGCTTCAGCGGCGGCTGCGCGCCCGCCCGTCACGAGCGCTCCCGCCGTCACCGGAACGCCTTCTGGGCCGTGTGGAACGGGCGGGGTTCGTGGGGTGTCCCTCACCGTAGCCGCGGGTTGACAGGCCGAAGCGCTCAACGCCCGTGTGAGCCTCCTGGAGCCCCTTCCCGGATATGGGGAGTCGATCGGCGCCCGTTCAGGGCGGCACATGCGTACTCAGGTACCGGCAAACCCCCATGAGTGTCGGCGGTACCGGTAGACTGGTGGACAATCCCGCCCTCCGGCGGGACACGTCGATTAGATGCCGAACGACGCAGCCGCTCCCGCTTGCCCGGAGAACGGTGTGTGCTGTGCCAGAAAGGGCGCTTCGTGGCCGATTCCGGCAACCCCAACGAGAACATTCCGTCCACTGCTGCCGACGGAAGCGGCGAGGCCTCCTCGTCGTACGACGCCAGCGCGATCACCGTCCTCGAGGGTTTGGACGCGGTCCGCAAGCGGCCCGGCATGTACATCGGCTCGACCGGTGAGCGTGGACTCCACCACCTTGTCTACGAGGTCGTCGACAACTCGGTCGACGAGGCCCTCGCCGGCCACGCGGACACGATCGACGTCACGATCCTCGCCGACGGCGGCGTACGCGTCGTCGACAACGGTCGGGGCATCCCCGTGGACATCCACCCGGTGGAGAAGAAGCCGGCCGTCGAGGTCGTGCTCACCGTGCTGCACGCGGGTGGCAAGTTCGGCGGTGGCGGCTACGCCGTGTCCGGCGGTCTGCACGGCGTCGGCGTCTCCGTGGTCAACGCCCTGTCGACGAAGGTGTCGGTCGACATCAAGCGCGACGGCTACCGCTGGACGCAGGACTACAAGCAGGGCGTGCCCACCGCGCCGCTCGCGAAGCACGAGGACGTCGAGGACTCCGGAACCACGGTCACGTTCTGGGCCGACCCGGACATCTTCGAGACGACCGAGTACTCCTTCGAGACGCTGTCGCGCCGCTTCCAGGAGATGGCCTTCCTCAACAAGGGCCTCACCCTGACGCTGACGGACGAGCGCGAGTCCGCGAAGGCGACCGTCGGCGCGGACGACCCGGACGCCGAGGCGGCCGCTGAGCCCCAGGCCCGCACGGTCAAGTACCACTACGAGGGCGGCATCGTCGACTTCGTGAAGTACCTGAACTCGCGCAAGGGCGACCTGATCCACCCCACGGTCATCGACATCAACGCCGAGGACAAGGAGAGGATGCTCTCCATCGAGGTCGCGATGCAGTGGAACTCGCAGTACAGCGAGGGCGTGTACTCCTTCGCGAACACGATCCACACCCATGAGGGCGGCACTCACGAGGAGGGCTTCCGCGCAGCGCTGACGGGTCTCGTCAACCGTTACGCGCGCGACAGGAAGCTGCTGCGCGAGAAGGACGACAACCTCACGGGCGAGGACATCCGCGAGGGCCTGACCGCGATCATCTCGGTCAAGCTGGGCGAGCCCCAGTTCGAGGGCCAGACCAAGACCAAGCTGGGCAACACCGAGGCGAAGACCTTCGTCCAGAAGGTCGTCAACGAGCACCTCACCGACTGGTTCGACCGCAACCCCAACGAGGCCGCGGACATCGTCCGCAAGGGCATCCAGGCCGCCACGGCCCGTGTCGCCGCCCGCAAGGCCCGTGACCTCACCCGTCGCAAGGGCCTGCTGGAGAGCGCTTCGCTGCCCGGCAAGTTGTCCGACTGCCAGTCGAACGACCCCACCAAGTGCGAGATCTTCATCGTCGAGGGTGACTCCGCAGGTGGCTCCGCCAAATCCGGCCGCAACCCGATGTACCAGGCGATCCTGCCGATCCGGGGCAAGATCCTGAACGTCGAGAAGGCACGCGTCGACAAGATCCTGCAGAACACCGAGGTCCAGGCGCTCATCTCGGCCTTCGGCACCGGTATCCACGAGGACTTCGACATCGAGAAGCTCCGGTACCACAAGATCATCTTGATGGCGGACGCCGACGTCGACGGCCAGCACATCAACACCCTGCTGCTGACCTTCCTCTTCCGCTTCATGCGGCCGCTGGTCGAGGCCGGGCACGTGTTCCTGTCCCGCCCACCGCTCTACAAGATCAAGTGGGGGCGCGACGACTTCGAGTACGCGTACTCGGACCGCGAGCGCGACGCCCTCGTCGAGCTCGGCAAGCAGCAGGGCAAGCGGATCAGGGAAGACTCGATCCAGCGCTTCAAGGGTCTCGGCGAGATGAACGCCGAGGAACTGCGCGTCACCACGATGGACGTCGAGCACCGCGTCCTCGGCCAGGTCACCCTGGACGACGCCGCGCAGGCGGACGACCTGTTCTCGGTGCTGATGGGCGAGGACGTCGAGGCACGGCGCTCCTTCATCCAGCGCAACGCCAAGGACGTCCGCTTCCTCGACATCTGAGTCGGTCTCAGCTGACCGCTCGAAAGGACTGAAGACCAGCAATGGCCGACGAGAACACTCCTGCCACCACCGACACCGAAGAGGGAGATCCGCAGCTGCGGATCGAGCCCGTCGGGCTCGAGACGGAGATGCAGCGCTCCTACCTCGACTACGCGATGTCCGTCATCGTCTCGCGTGCGCTGCCGGACGTGCGGGACGGACTGAAGCCCGTCCACCGCCGAGTGCTGTACGCGATGTACGACGGCGGCTACCGGCCCGAGAAGGGCTTCTACAAGTGCGCCCGCGTGGTCGGCGACGTGATGGGCACGTACCACCCGCACGGCGACTCGTCGATCTACGACGCGCTCGTGCGTCTCGCCCAGCCGTGGTCGATGCGCATGCCGCTCGTCGACTCCAACGGCAACTTCGGTTCGCCGGGCAATGACCCGGCTGCCGCCATGCGGTACACCGAGTGCAAGATGATGCCGCTGTCCATGGAGATGCTCCGGGACATCGACGAAGAGACCGTCGACTTCCAGGACAACTACGACGGCCGCAACCAGGAGCCGACGGTCCTGCCCGCGCGCTTCCCGAACCTGCTGGTCAACGGCAGCGCCGGTATCGCGGTCGGTATGGCCACCAACATCCCGCCGCACAATCTGCGCGAGGTCGCGGCGGGTGCCCAGTGGGCGCTGGAGCACCCGGACGCCAGCCATGAGGAGCTCCTCGACGCGCTGGTCGAGCGGATCAAGGGCCCGGACTTCCCGACCGGTGCGCTGGTCGTGGGCCGCAAGGGCATCGAAGAGGCGTACCGGACGGGCCGCGGCTCGATCACCATGCGTGCCGTCGTCGAGGTCGAGGAGATCCAGAACCGCCAGTGCCTGGTGGTCACGGAGCTCCCCTACCAGGTCAACCCGGACAACCTCGCGCAGAAGATCGCCGACCTGGTGAAGGACGGCAAGATCGGCGGCATCGCCGACGTCCGCGACGAGACCTCCTCCCGGACCGGTCAGCGCCTGGTGATCGTGTTGAAGCGGGACGCCGTCGCCAAGGTCGTCCTGAACAACCTCTACAAGCACACCGATCTGCAGACGAATTTCGGCGCCAACATGCTGGCGCTCGTCGACGGCGTGCCGCGCACGTTGTCGTTGGACGCCTTCATCCGCCACTGGGTGACGCACCAGATCGAGGTCATCGTCCGCAGGACGAAGTTCCGGCTGCGCAAGGCCGAGGAGCGGGCGCACATCCTGCGCGGCCTGCTCAAGGCGCTCGACGCGATCGACGAGGTCATCGCGCTGATCCGGCGCAGCCAGACCGTCGAGATCGCGCGTGAGGGCCTGATGGGCCTGCTGGAGATCGACGAGATCCAGGCGAACGCGATCCTCGAGATGCAGCTGCGTCGGCTGGCCGCACTGGAACGGCAGAAGATCGTGCAGGAGCACGACGAGCTGCAGGCGAAGATCAACGAGTACAACGCGATCCTCGCCTCTCCCGAGAAGCAGCGCGGAATCGTCAGCGAGGAGCTGGCCGTCATCGTCGAGAAGTTCGGCGACGACCGGCGTTCCAAGCTGGTCCCCTTCGACGGTGACATGTCCATCGAGGACCTGATCGCCGAGGAGGACATCGTCGTCACGATTACGCGCGGCGGCTACGTGAAGCGCACGAAGACGGACGACTACCGCTCGCAGAAGCGCGGCGGGAAGGGCGTACGGGGCACGAAGCTCAAGGAAGACGACATCGTCGACCACTTCTTCGTGTCCACCACGCACCACTGGCTGCTGTTCTTCACCAACAAGGGCCGGGTCTACCGGGCGAAGGCCTACGAGCTGCCCGACGCCGGCCGGGACGCCCGCGGCCAGCACGTCGCCAACCTGCTGGCGTTCCAGCCGGACGAGCAGATCGCCGAGATCCTGGCGATCCGCGACTACGAGGCCGTCCCGTACCTGGTCCTCGCGACCAAGGCCGGTCTGGTGAAGAAGACCCCCCTGAAGGACTACGACTCCCCGCGCTCCGGCGGCGTCATCGCGATCAACCTCCGGGAGACGGAGGACGGCAGGGACGACGAGCTGATCGGTGCCGAGCTGGTCTCGGCCGAGGACGACCTGCTGCTCATCAGCAAGAAGGCGCAGTCGATCCGGTTCACCGCCACGGACGAGGCCCTGCGCCCCATGGGTCGCGCGACCTCCGGGGTCAAGGGAATGAGTTTCCGCGAGGGCGACGAACTGCTCTCGATGAATGTGGTGCGGCCCGGTACTTTCGTGTTCACTGCCACCGACGGCGGGTACGCGAAGCGGACCGCGGTCGACGAGTACCGCGTCCAGGGGCGCGGCGGCCTGGGGATCAAGGCCGCCAAGATCGTGGAGGACCGCGGTTCGCTCGTCGGTGCGCTGGTGGTCGAGGAGACCGACGAGATCCTCGCCATCACGCTGTCTGGCGGTGTGATTCGAACGCGAGTCAACGAAGTCAGGGAGACCGGCCGTGACACCATGGGCGTCCAGCTGATCAACTTGGGCAAGCGTGATGCCGTGGTCGGTATCGCCCGCAACGCCGAGGCTGGTCGCGAGGCCGAGGAGGTCGACGGGACCGAGGGCGCCGGAGACGGTGCCGCGGACGCCGGCGCAGGGGCGACCGAGCCCGCCGGGGCAGCTGAGACCGCCGAGGGCACGGAGTCCTCGGCCGGGGAGCACGAGGAGTAAGTGTGAGTGGAGCCACGGGCGCCGGACCGGCTGCTGGGGCGAACGGCGACCGTGGCTCTGCCGCGGACTCGGGGAGTACGGTGACCGACACCCGGGGGGCCAAGCCCCCGTACGAGACCTACGGCGGGGAGCAGCCGGTGCAGCAGGGAACGCAGCCGTATCACCCGCCCCAGGCGTACTCCTCACCTCCTGAGGGGACGCAGGGCGGCGACCATGCTGCGGGGGGTGCTGGCGTACGCCATCCGCGCACGGGAGCGACCACGCAGCCGCGCACCCGCAAGGCGCGGTTGCGGGTGGCCAAGGCCGACCCGTGGTCGGTGATGAAGGTCAGCTTCCTGCTCTCCATCGCGCTGGGGATCTGCACCGTCGTGGCCGCCGCCGTGCTGTGGATGGTGATGGACGCCATGGGCGTCTTCTCCACCGTCGGCGGGACCATCAGCGAGGCGACCGGCTCGAACGAGAGCAACGGCTTCGATCTGCAGTCGTTCCTCTCGCTGCCGAGGGTCCTGATCTTCACCTCGGTGATCGCCGTCATCGATGTGGTGCTCGCCACGGCGCTCGCGACGCTGGGTGCCTTCATCTACAACCTCTCCGCCGGGTTCGTGGGCGGGGTCGAGCTGACGCTCGCCGAGGACGAGTAGGCGGTGGTGCCGGGGGGCGGGGAACCGATTTTGGGACTGCCCCCCACGTGCGCTAATCTTCAGGGGTCAGCGCGCAGCGCGGAGGGGCTATAGCTCAGTTGGTTAGAGCGCATCCCTGATAAGGATGAGGCCACAGGTTCAAATCCTGTTAGCCCCACCAGCACGAAGGCCCCCAACGGATCATGGTTGGGGGCCTTTGACATCTACGGCTGACATCAGCCGATCAGTGGGTCCTCCAGCAGTTCGGCGAGCATGGACACAGCTTCACGCTCACCGTTGCCGACGACGTGGGTGTAGACGTCCATGGTCATGCTGATCTGACTGTGCCGGAGGATCGCCTGCGCGACCTTGGGATGCACATTCAGAAACGCGAGCAGAGTGCCGCAGGTGTGCCGGGCGAGGCGAACCGTGATCCGTCGGACACCGGCCCGAGAGACCAACCGGTCGAATGTCCGGGAGAAGCCCACAGGATCGGTCAGGCCACCACGCTCGGACGAGAAGATCACGTCATGGTCCGCCTCCTGGGCCCAGTCTGCGCCCATGATCTTCCGCTCAAGCTCTTGCAGCTCCCGACGCTCCTCCAAGGCCCGAGCGCAGAACTCTGGCAGCGGCAGCACAGCCTGCGAGGACTCCGTCTTGAGGTCCTTGAGGGCCAGGCCCACGCCCTTCTCCCTCTGCACCTGCTTGACTGGCGTGAACTGGCGGTTCTCGAAGTCGATGTCCTGCCAGCGAAGGCCGAGAACCTCACTCCGTCGCAGTCCGAGGACGAGCACCAGGACGCCGGCCGCGTAGAAGCGGTGAGCCCGAGCCGACCGCAGGAAGGTGATGGCTTCCCGCGCGTTCCATGGCTTGACCTTGTCCTTGCTTACCTTGGGCATGTCCACGAGAAGGGCGACGTTGCGCGTCAGCAGCTCCTCGCGCATAGCCCGGTTGAGCGCGTTGCGGAGGATGCGAAGTACCTCGAAGCAGGCGAGGAGCCAGCCCGATTCGCGGCCAGCGTACGGGCCCCGATCTCTCGCCCCATGGCAGCTCCCGCCCAAAGCCGCTACGCCGACCCGCGGCTATCCTCGCCGCGTGACCAGTCAAGCGTTCGAGCTGATGTGGGGGACCTGCGCCCTGGTTGGCGGAGGCGTAGTAGTGGCCAACGTCTGCGGGCTGGCCGAGCGGTTCCAGGCGATGTCCTATGCCTATCGATCTTGGCCAGCCAGCGTGACTACCTGCCGAGTGATCGGTGGCATCTTCATGCTCGCTGGCGCCGGAGTGCTCGGAGCCGCCGCGTTCGGTGTGTAGTGCGTTCTGTCAAGACCGCTTCTTCCGATGACATCAACGGCTGACACCAACACGGCCGATCGTCCACGAATCCAGCCGGACTCACACGGCACGTAGGCGCGGCGCGGATGGGGATCAACCAGAGTGCAGGGTGCCCGCCGACCGACCTGATAAGGATGAGGCCACAGGTTCAAATCCTGTTAGCCCCACCAGTTTGCAGGCCCCCGGTGGATCACGACCGGGGGCCTGTGGCATGTGCGGTCCGCTTCGTCGTAGCCGTTGCAGCGGACGGGCATCATCTCCGACGAACGGCCGGGTCGGCATACCGTGCTCGGCGCGGAGATCGGTCCGTGCCTCCGCCGGCCCGTCGTGCGGGGGGAGGCGTGCCCCGGGGTGGCGACGGTGTGATCATGGTGCAGGTGGGGACCGGGCGCGTAGCCGAAGCACCTGTGTTCGGGCCTGTTTCTGCTGGTGGGAGCTGGAGTTGGCGCCTTCGGGGGTGCTGCCCGGGGCGGATCCAGGTCACCGATCGGTATCGATTGGTGTGTATAGTCGGGCGCCAGAAGTCCCCTACGTCAAGGAAAGACGAGGTCGCGCGGTGAAGAAGCTTCTCCTGGTCGCACTGGCCGCCATCGGCGGGCTCCTCGTGTACCGCCAGATCCAGGCGGATCGCGCCGAGCAGGATCTGTGGACGGAGGCGACCGACTCCGTGCCCGCAGGTTCGGGTGTGTGAGCCCCGACGAGTCCGAGCCATCGAGCCCTTGCCGCCGAGCGCGGCCGGGGCTCGATGCTGTTCGGGGGGCCGCGGGCGCGCGAATGACAGGAGCATGACATCAGTGCTTCACTTAAGTAAATGAAGTACTTGCACTGGTGAATTCGAGACGGCGGTCGGGACGGCGGGACGGCACCACCTTCTCGGCGCGGCACCACCTCCCCCGCGTGCCCCGCACGACGCCCGCCCTGGACGGCTTCTCCACGCCCACGGCCGCCGATGAAGACCGAGGCCGCCGCACGACGGACCCTGCTTGCGAACTCCCCGTCCAGAGGCCTGGATTCAGCCACGCGCGCAGACAACGACCGTCGGGGCGGGGCAGGATGGACCGGCACTGCGGCCGCCGCGACGGCAGGGGAGACGGCCGTCCCCGGCCGCGGGACCGAGGTCACTGCGTACGGGCGGGCGAGCGGCGCGGAGACAGGGGGAGGCGCGGACATGAGGCAGGGCGACAGGGGCCGGGTGACGCTGGCCGTAGCGGCGGCGGTGTGGGCACTGGCGCCGCCGGGCCAGGCACGGGCCGTCGACGCGTACCCGTACGCCTTCGACAGCGGTGCCCGCCCGATCGACGGAGCCGAGAGCACGGCGGACGCCCCGGCACTGGAGGAGGGGACGACCTACGTGTCGTCCATCCGGCTCGAGGGGAAGCTCAACTACCGCGTCGATCTGGACGCGGTGAGGAACGCCTACGTGTCCGTGGTGGCCGTTCCCCCGGCTCCGGCATCCGGGACGCGGCAGTCCCCCAGCGACGGCATCAAGGTCACGCTCCAGGACGGCAGGGGCAGCACCTGCAGCATCTCCAGTGACCGCGCGGGTGCGGCCGGGGCCGCCCGTCCCCTCGCCGCGTACGCGTACCGCACCGTCGGCAAGCGGGGCACGAACTGCCGGGCGGCCGGGGCCTACAACATCCTGGTGGAGCGGACGGGCGCGGCGACCTCCACGCCGGGGGACTGGGCGCTGGAGATCCGTCACACGACCGAGCCCGCGCTCGATGGCGGACCCACCGAGGCACCCGACGCGTGGCCGTCGCAGTCTCCCGGGCTCCCCGCCGGGAGCCCGAGGGAAGTCAGCGGGGGCACGGGCTTCAACGACGCCCCGAACATCTCGGAGGGTGAATGGACCAGCAAGATGGAGGCCGGCCGCACGTACTTCTACCGGGTTCCCGTGAGCTGGGGGCAGCAGGTCTTCGCCCGTGCCGCCATCGGCAGCGCGAACGGAAAGGGTTTCGTCGGTACCGCAGTGACGATGCGGCTGTACAACCCGGTGCGGGGATTCGTCACCGACGCATCGACGGCGTACAGCGGAGGCCAGAAGGAGGCCGCCCTGCGCCCCCTTCCCAAGGCGCTGTACGAGAACCGCTTCGCCAGCAACCCCATGGTCAACGGCATGCGCTTGGAAGGCACTTACTACCTCGCCGTCACACTGAACCCCGAGCTCGGTGAGAAGTTCGGCGGACCCTTCGGGGTGGCCCTGAGCGTCAACGTGGAGGGCGCGGCGCAGGCCGGGACGGGAAGCACCGGGCGGACGGGGGGCTCCTCCGGAGCCGTCGCGGAAGGCAAGACGGGGAGGAGCGGCACGATGAAGGTCGTCGGTACGGCCGCCTTCGGCGCCGGGACGGTGCTGGTACTCGGGCTGGCGGCCTGGACCCTGGCCGCACGGCGGCAGGCCGCGCGGACGGCCTCGTACGCGTCGCACGGCGCGTCCCTCCCTCCACCGTCGCGGACGCCCTACGGACCTCCGGGCGGCGGGTGAGCGCCGGGTCAGGCCTGGGTGAACGCCCAGATGCCCACCGCGAAGCAGATGAGCGCCACGAGCAGCACCGGGATCGCCACCTTCGCGGGCGGTCCCGGTCGTGTGGGGGCCGCGGACGTCGTGGGGAGGCCGGCCGTGGGCGCCTGGACGGACAGTGGGGCGCCCTGAGCGGTGTACTGGCGCGTCAGCGCCTGCCCGTACGGAACCGCCGTCGTGGGAGCCTGGAACGGGTCCTGAAGCAGCGCGCGCTGTACGAAGGTCGCCTGAGTGGGCGCCCGTGGCGCGGGGTGGGTGGCCGGCGGTGTGCCGGGGTGCGCGGGAGGAACGGCCGGACGGGGTGGTGCGGGGGGCTGCTGCACCGGCGCAGCGGGATCGAAGGAACCCGTCCCGGAAGGATCGGGAGCGGACCACGACTGCCCCTGCCAGGCCGGTGGCCCGGTCGGTCGGTCGGGCGTTCCGGGGCCCGGGACCTGAGCGTTCCGTCCGTCAGGCGGCGGTGGGCCGTCGGCGCCCCGGACGTCGGGACCGCTCGTGCGGTGGCCCGCGCCCGAGCCTGTGGTTGTGGCCGATCCTTCGCCCGCGTGCGGGCCCCCGTCCGGGTCGGGCGCACGGTCCACGGGGCGCGGGGCCCCGGGACCGTCGGGGCCGAACCCTTCGGGGAGCGGGCCGAGTTGATCGAAGACCTCGACCGGTTCGTCCTCGTCACCGGTCTCGGGCAGCAGCTCGACGGCAGCGGCGAGCGCCTTGCGCGCCCCCGTGGCCGTGCGGAAACGGGCCTGCGGATCGGGCTGCAGCAGACCCGCCAGCACCTGCCACAGCGGCTCGGAGATGCCCTGCGGCGCACCGGGGGTGCCGTGCTGCACGAAGTGGTCCACCAACGCCTTGGCGTCGGGCTTGCAGCCCTGCAAAAGATAGAGCGAGACCAGCCCGACGGCGAAGAGGTCGGCGGGGAAGTCCGGCTCCGCGCCCAGCATCTGCTCCGGGGCGAAGTAACCCGGCGTCCCCACGACGAAGTTGGTCTCCGTCAGCCGGGGCTCCCCCTTGCGCATCGCGATGCCGAAGTCGGACAGCCGCAGATGAGGCCGTCCCGTTCCGGTGGCCTCCAGGAGGATGTTGGCCGGCTTGATGTCGCGGTGCACCACCTCCTCCGCGTGCACCGCGGCGAGGCCGGCCAGTAACTGGTCGAGCAGGGTGCAGACGAAATGCGGCGGCAGCGGGCCGTAGTCCCCTATCAGGTGGGCCAGTGACCCCCCACCCACCAGGTCCATGGTGAACAGCACCTTGGCGTCGTCCGCGGCCCAGCTGGCCGGGGCGAGGACGTGCGGGTGGTCGATGCGGAGCGCCTGCTCGCGGACGAAGCGCAGCAGGGAGTGCGCATCGCTCTGCTGCAGGACCTTGGCGGCGACGTAACGCCGCCGCCGGTGGTCCCAGGCACGCCACACCGCGCCGATACCCCCGCGGCCGATCGGGTCGACGAGTTCGTACCGACCGGCGAAGACCTCACCCATTGCGCTGCGCCCGCTCCCAGTTCCCTGTTCGTGCGTGCTGCCCCGACCGGTGACCCGCCCCGCCCCGCTGCCGCCCGCCGCTCCGTCAGCTCTGGTGCGACTCGTAGTGGGCGACCGCCTCGGCGGTACGCCCCGCCCCGTACACCCGGAGGAACTCTGCCAGTTCCGGATGCGTCGGGGCGAGGGAGTTGGCCGCGTCGATGATGTCCCCGGCCGCCGCGACCGACCGCAGCAGCGACTGGATCTCCCGGACCACCCGGCGCACCGTGGGGGCACCCGAGCTCGTCGTGGTCTGGCCGGTACCGGTGAGCACCGATCCGCCCTGCGACTTCTTGATCTCGTCCATGCGGCCCGTGGCCTCGGCGGCGCTGACACTGCCGTCGGCGACCTGTCCGGCCAGCTCCTGGAGGGCCTGGACGCGCTGGACGACCGCCGGATTGCCGATCTTGGCCCGCTGCCCGCTCATCAGCTGCGAGAGCATCGGGGCGGAGAGCCCGAGCACTGCTGCGAGCCGTGCCTGATTGAGTCCCAGATCGTCGATGAGGCGACGGAAGAGCGCCCCCAACGGCTCCCCGTACCAGCTGCGCTGGAGCTCCCTGGCTCTGGCGGTGGCGTCCTGTACTGCATCCATAGTGCGTCTCCCCATCGCTTCCCCTGGCGTGGCTTCGCTGCCGCGAACCCGACGAGCATCTTACGGAGCGTGGTCGAATACCGGGAGTCCCAATCCTTTTGCGAGATCCGGGGGGTGACCGGGTACTCTGGTCTCCGTTCCGGGGCCTTAGCTCAGTTGGTAGAGCGCTGTCTTTGCATGGCAGATGTCAGGGGTTCGACTCCCCTAGGCTCCACTCGGTAAATGCCCCCTGAGCTGCGTAGAAGCGGTTTCAGGGGGCGTTTTCTTGCCCATCGGTGGGCACATCGGTGCCCACCGGACGTGGCGGACGCCTCGGGCCCATGCGGTTTGCTGGACCTCGCATCCCCCGCGGGGCCTCCTGGTGCCTGCGGCGCGGAGGGGCGTCGGAGGGAAGGTCGCGCCCCTCCCTCCAGTCCCATGGTCCGGTCCGCCAGTGCTCGTCATGGACCTCGGCGCCTTGAGCGACGTGCCCGTCGCGCACGGGTCGATTCCCGGTCGGCGCAATCCCCTCCGCCGGCTTGCAGGAACACGGCGGGCCGGCCGTCCCGGTGACGGCTTCGTCCGGTCCTCTCCCGTTGACGTCGCAGGTGGCGGGGGTTTCGGGGCCACTTCGGGTCGGCCGCGGACCGTATCCGCAGCAGTCGGGTCCGCAGGGGGCCTCTATATCGCGCACCCGTAGCTGCGCGCATGCGCAGCTACGCCGGACGGGTGGTGTTCATCCGAAGATCTGTCGACCCGTGCCGAAGGTCCCACGATTCCCAAGATGCGTACACATCATGAGGAAGGTATGTAAAACGCCCAACCCGAAAGTGAGGGGTTATGGCCGCCGTCAAGGTCACGTCTTTGTGGACCGCCTTCATCAGCCTGCTCGTGTCCCTGCTCGCTTCCCTGGGGTTCGTGGACTCCGCCAAGGCCGCGTCCCGGCCGGCTCCCCAGCAGCCGGAGTCCGCCTCACCGGTGCTCCCCGCCCTGCTGCCCGTGCAGGGGCGGGCGCGAACGGGACCCGCGGGGCATTCGGTGGGGTGCGCCGGGCACCGGCACCAGTCGGTCCGCGCCAGGGGACCGCGTGACCGGTCGCTGCCCCCGACGATCAAGCAACGCATCGGTGCCGAGGCGCACGGGGCATCGCCGTCGGTCCGTCATCTGCCCGTGCTGGCCGACTCCGAGGTCCAGGACTTCTCGCTCTTCGCGAGGGCCGCGGAAGCCGGGGCCGCCCGCACCGCGGGTGCCCGCACCGGCGCCGCACCCGCCGATGCCGCGCTCGCCGCGGCATGAGCAGCCGGGACGCGGTGTCTCCCGGTGCCCGACACCCCGGGCGCGGCGTACGGTCAGCGTCGGTCCTCGCGGTCCGTGTCGGCTTCCGCCTGCTTCGCCTCAACCTCCGGGTCCAGCGCAGACTGGCCACTTCCGTCGACCGACGACACTGAGTCGTCGGAGACTTCGGTGGGAGCGGGAGGCTCGACCAGCCAGTCCGGGTTGGCCTGCTTGTCCCACCACTTCCACACGGCGAACAGCCCGAGGGCCACTACTCCGAGGACGGCAACGCCCTTGGCGGCACGTCCGGCCCTGGCACGACGCTCGTGCCTCTTGACCGCTTTCCTGATGTCCTTCGCCGTCACCTGACCGCGCAGCGCGGCCAGGGCGGCAGCAGATCGGGCCACGGCCTCCTCCCGTACGGGCTGGGCCGCGGCGACCGCGTGCTCGATCTTCGGCACCGTGTAGTCCGTCGCCTGACGAGCGGCGTTCCGGGTCACGACGGCGGCCCGGTGAGCAGCGTCGTCGACCTTGGGCGGCACGTGCGGTGCGACGTAGGCGTCGTACTGGACACGAGCTTGGTGACGGGCCTGGTGCGCGGCCCGGGAAACCTTGGGGGCGAGGCGCACACGGGCTTCGTGTGCGTAGATCGCGGCGTGGTCCTTGGCCGCGCAGGCGTACGGCGCCACCACTTCCGCGGCGTGCTGCACGTTTTCCTTCGCCGAACCGGTCGCGGCGCGCACGCTGTCCATGCGGGTCACGGGGGATCCTCCTCATCGGTGGCGTTCGCGGGGTCTGGGAGTTGTCGGCCCAGGTAAGGCACAGTTCGACTTTCCGTCCTTTCCGAAATCATGCCCGCTGCGGGCGGGGTCGGCATGCGGGACGGGCATCCGGGTCATTTTCTCCGTCTGCACCTCTTCCGTGCGAGGATCGTGAGACGTCAGAGAAGACTTACGGAAGGCACACCGTGGCCGAGCAGCTTCACGCCACCCTGAAGACCAATCACGGCGACATCGACATCCGGCTCCTGCCGAACCACGCGCCGAAGACGGTCAAGAACTTCGTCGACCTCGCCACGGGGCAGCGCGAGTGGACGCACCCGGCGACCGGAAAGAAGTCGGCGGACAAGCTGTACGACGGCACGGTCTTCCACCGGGTGATCAGCGGCTTCATGATCCAGGGCGGTGACCCCCTGGGCAACGGCACGGGTGGCCCGGGCTACGAGTTCGCCGACGAATTCCACCCCGAGCTGGCCTTCGACAAGCCGTACCTGTTGGCCATGGCCAACGCCGGCCCGGGCACCAACGGCTCCCAGTTCTTCATCACGGTGGCCCCCACCGCCTGGCTGACCCGCAAGCACACCATCTTCGGCGAGGTCGCCGACGAGGCGAGCAAGAAGGTCGTGGACGCCATCGCCACGAGCCAGACCAACCCGCGCACCGACCGCCCGCTGAACGACGTCGTGATCGAGTCGGTCGTGGTGGAGACCCGCGAGGGCTGATGCCGCGCGGATTGCGGATGCGGGCGTCGGGCCCGTGTCCGACGGCCGTACGGGAACCTTTCCGCCCCGCTCGTCCGTAGGACGGGCGGGGCGGTGCAGTGCGTTGGAGACGAGGGGATCCCCATGGATCAGGCATCAGGAAGCCCGGACCAGTCCCGCGCGGCGGACGGTCTGCCGGGTTGCTACCGTCATCCGGACCGGGAGACGGGCATCAGGTGCACCCGGTGCGAGAAGCCGATCTGTCCTGACTGCATGGTCAGCGCGTCGGTCGGCTTCCAGTGTCCGGAGTGCGTGCGCACGGGGTCCGGTACGGGCCACTCGGCGACGGCGAGTCGGCCCCGTACGATCGCGGGCGGTTCTGTCGCGGCCGGCGATCCGCATCTGGTGACCAAGGTCCTCATCGGTGTGAACCTCGCGGTGTTCCTCGCCGTCCTCGTCGGGGGGCGGCGGGTGCTGATCGAGCTGATCCTGATCGGAGGCTGGCCCGCACCGCCGTACCTGGTGACCGTGGGGGTCGCCGACGGCCAGTGGTACCGCCTGGTCACGTCGATGTTCCTGCACCAGGAGGTCTGGCACATCGGCTTCAACATGCTGGGGTTGTGGTGGCTCGGCGGGCCGCTGGAGGCGGCCCTCGGCCGGGTCCGCTACCTGGCGCTCTACCTGCTGTCCGGGCTCGCGGGCAGTGCGTTCGTCTACCTCCTCGCCGAACCGCAGACGCAGACCCTCGGAGCCTCCGGGGCCATCTGGGGCCTCCTGGGAGCCATGGTCGTGCTGATGCGCAGGCTCAACTACGATCTGCGCCCGGTGATCGTGCTCCTGGTGCTGAACCTGCTCTTCACCTTCAACCCCTGGGCCAGCATCTCCTGGGAGGCGCACATCGGTGGGCTGATCGCGGGCACCGTGATCGCCTTCGGCATGGTCCACGCGCCGCGGGAGCGCCGGGCGCTGGTGCAGTTCGGGACCTGCGGGCTCGTCCTCGCCGCCGTGGTGATCACGGTCGTCCTGAGGACCCTGGCGCTCACCTGAGCGTGAGCTTTCCCCAAAGTTGTCCACAGTGGGTGGCGGATCTTGTGCATCTCGTGGAGAGCAACCGCGCCCCTTGCCCTGACCTGGTTCTTCCCAGGAAGGGCAAGGGGCGGGACGGGTTCGCGACCGCCGCCTGGATGGTCTCAGTAGTCACATCGGCGTCAACGTCCGATGAGTTATCCACAGATCGTCTGACCTTTTCCTCATCTGTGGACGACGCTGTGGATAACCTTTGGGTAGAGCTTGACAGTCGCTACTTCCACTGGGTGGAGACCGCGAAGCCTCCGGCGATGAAGCCGAATCCGACGACGATGTTCCAATTGCCGAAGGACTGGATGGGCAGCCGGCCGTCGGTGACGTAGAAGACGACGATCCACGCCAGTCCGATCAGGAACAGCGCCAGCATCACGGGAGCGACCCAGCTGCGGTTCGTCAGCTTTATGTTGGTCGCCTGCTTCGTGGACGGGGGCGTGAAGTCGGCCTTCTTGCGGATACGTGACTTCGGCACGAGGGACTCTCCTGTCGATGCGCTGCGTGACCGCGCAGGGAAACTGTGGCTGGCGCCGGGGCGGGTCGAGGGGGACCGAGGCCTCCCCCGGGCGTCCGTTAGCGTAGTGCTTCCAGGGCGCCTGAAGGGTAAGGGTACGTTGAGCAATTCCGCCGACTCCCCCGGTGGGCCGGTCCGTCGCACCACGTGGCGGCCGGTCCGGCTGCTGACGGCTGCCGTCTTCGCACTCGCCGGATTGATCTTCGTCACCAGCTTCAACACGGCCAAGGGCACCAACCTCCGGACCGACGACTCGCTGCTGAAGCTGTCCGACCTGATCCAGCAGCGCAGCAACAAGAACGCCGAGCTCGACGAGTCCACGGCCGCCGTCCGCAGGGACGTCGACACCCTCGCCCGCCGCGACGACGGCTCGACCAAGGCCGAGGACGACAAGCTCAGGGCGCTCCAGGACTCCGCGGGAACGGAGAAGCTCGGCGGACGAGCCGTCTCCGTCACTCTCAATGATGCGCCTCCCAACGCCCAGGCGGCCCCCGGCTACCCGCGCCCCCAGGCCAACGACCTGGTCATCCACCAGCAGGACCTGCAGGCCGTGGTCAACGCGCTCTGGAAGGGCGGGGCCAAGGGCGTCCAGGTCATGGACCAGCGGCTGATCTCCACCAGCGCCGTCCGCTGCGTCGGGAACACGCTGATCCTCCAGGGCCGCGTCTACTCCCCGCCGTACAAGGTCACGGCCGTCGGCGACCCGGGCAAGCTCAAGCGGGCGCTGTCCGCGTCCCCCGCGATCCAGAACTACCAGCTGTACGTGAAGGCCTACGGACTCGGCTGGAAGGTCGAGGAGCGCGATGCGGTGACTCTCCCCGGCTACTCGGGCACAGTGGACCTCCACTACGCGAAGCCCGTGCAGTAGCCCCGGGGAGGCCGGCCGGTGTCGGTGCGACTGATCGTCAGGACGTTCAGCGAGATCTGCATCACCGCCGGCAGTGTGATCGTGTTGTTCGTGGCCTACGTGCTGTTCTGGACCGGCCTCCAGGCCGAAGGTGAGACACAGGGGCAGATCGCGCGGCTCCACCGGGAGTGGGCCAGGATCCCGCTCCCCTCCCCGGCGCCCGCGAGGTCGCCCGGTCCCTCGGTGTCGCCGGTCGCCGTCCCGCCCCCGGTGGCCTACGAGGACGGGAAGCCCTTCGCTGTCATGTACGTCCCGCGCTTCGGCAGCGAGTGGGACTGGCCCGTGCTGGAGGGCACGGGTACCGGAACGCTGAGGAAGGGACTCGGGCACTACAGCGCCACGGCCCGCCTGGGGGCGACCGGCAACTTCTCCGTGGCCGGCCACCGCCGCACGTACGGGGACCCGTTCAAGGACTTCCCCGACCTCCGGCCGGGGGACGCGGTGATCCTCAACGACGGGACGACCTGGTTCACCTACCGCATCCGGAGCAAGCCCTACCGCACCGTGCCCCAGGACGTCGGCGTGATCGACCCCGTACCGGGGAAGTCCGGATTCGCCGGTCCGGGCCGCTATCTGACCCTCACCACCTGCGATCCGGAGTGGGGGAGCAGCCACCGGCTGGTGGTCTGGGCCCATCTGGACGCCACCCGGCCTGTGACCGACGGCAAACCGGAAGCTTTCCACAGCTGACCCACGGGCCCCGTGCGCCCTTTAGTCTGGTGCGGTACCGAAAGGAAAGGGACAGCATGTACGGCTGGATCTGGCGACATCTGCCGGGCAACGCATGGGCGCGGGCGTTCATCTCGCTCGTGCTGATCCTCGCGGTCGTCTATGCGCTGTTCCAGTACGTGTTCCCCTGGGCGGAGCCACTTCTTCCGTTCAACGACGTGACGGTGGACGGCCAGTGAGCGCGCGCATTCTCGTCGTCGACAACTACGACAGCTTCGTCTTCAACCTCGTCCAGTACCTGTACCAGTTGGGTGCCGAGTGCGAGGTCGTGCGCAACGACGAGGTGTCCACATCGCACGCGCAGGACGGCTTCGACGGGGTCCTGCTGTCGCCCGGCCCGGGTGCGCCCGAGCAGGCGGGGGTCTGCATCGAGATGGTCCGCCACTGCGCCGCGACCGGTGTTCCCGTCTTCGGCGTCTGCCTCGGCATGCAGTCCATGGCCGTGGCGTACGGCGGCGTCGTCGACCGTGCTCCGGAGCTGCTGCACGGGAAGACTTCGCTGGTGCTGCACGAGGGCAAGGGCGTCTTCACCGGGCTGCCCTCGCCCTTCACCGCCACGCGCTACCACTCGCTGGCCGCGGAGCCGGCGACGGTGCCCGACGTGCTCGAGGTCACCGCGCGCACCGAGGACGGCATCATCATGGGCCTGCGGCACCGGGAGCTGGCCGTTGAGGGCGTGCAGTTCCATCCCGAGTCCGTGCTGACGGAGTACGGCCACCTCATGCTCGCCAACTGGCTGGAACAATGTGGTGACACGGGCGCAGTGGGACGTTCCGCCGGGCTCGCGCCAGTGGTGGGCAAGGCCCTGGCGTGAACGCCCAGGGGGGATCGCCGTGGCTCCAGGGCTCGGGCGTGCCCGAGCAGCAGGAGCCTCAGGAGTGGTCCGGCCACCCCCAGTACCCTGCGGACGACCGTGAGCCGTACCACCAGGGCTGGTACGGACAGCAGCAGGTCCCGGCGGACTTCGGTCCGGGACCGGAGCGGGTGCCGGCTCCTGACCCCGCGGCGGCGTTCGTCCCCGCGCCCTCACCCGTGCCCGTCGACGAGACCGTCGCGCTCCGGACGGCGGCGGACACCAGCCGAGCGGCGGGCGTGCCCGAGCAGCCCACGGGAGGCCGCGCCGAGCGCCGACGCGCCGCCAAGTCCCGCGGCGGCCGCCGCCGCGCCTCCGGCAAACCGGCGGGCGTGTCCACCCCCGCCCCGTCCGCCGAGGGCACGCCGCTCTCCCGGGTCGAGGCACGCCGGGCCGCCAGAGCGGCGAAGGACAGCCCCGCCGTCATCGCCAGCAGGGTCTTCGGAGAGCTCTTCATCACCGTCGGCGTGCTCATGCTGCTGTTCGTCGCGTACCAGCTGTGGTGGACGAACGTCCTCGCAGGACAGCAGGCGAACGCCGCGGCCAGCAAGATCCAGGACCAGTGGGCGAAGGGCCGCGCGCCCGGTGCCTTCGAGCCCGGCCAGGGCTTCGCCATCATGTACATCCCCAAGCTCGACGTGGTCGTCCCGATCGCGGAGGGCATCGACAAGCACCGGGTGCTCGATCGCGGCATGGTGGGCCACTACGGCGAGGGCACGCTCAAGACCGCCATGCCCGAGGACAAGCAGGGCAACTTCGCGGTCGCCGGGCACCGGAACACCCACGGCGAACCGTTCCGCTACATCAACCGGCTCTCGCCCGGTGACCCGATCGTGGTCGAGACGCAGGACAGGTACTACACGTACAAGATGGTCAGCATCCTGCCGCAGACCCCACCGTCGAACGTCGACGTGATCGCGCCCATACCCGGCGGCTCGGGCTTCACGGCACCCGGCCGCTACATCACGCTGACGACGTGCACGCCCGAGTTCACGAGTACGTACCGAATGATCGTGTGGGGCAAGATGGTCGACGAACGCCCGCGCAGCAAGGGCAAGCCGGACGCGCTCGTCGGCTGACGGACGGGTCGTACTCAGAACAGGACAGGGACAGGCGCAGTGGCACGTGCACGCAGCCGGATCGCCGGCGTCATCGGTGTCTTCGGCGAGCTGTTGATCACCGTGGGGCTGCTGCTGGCCCTCTTCGTCGTCTACTCGCTGTGGTGGACGAACGTACTCGCCGACCGCGAGGCGAAGAAAGAGATCACCCGGGTGCGTGACCGCTGGGCCGGCGGACCGGGCGCGCTGGACACCAAGGACGGCATCGGCTTCCTCCACGTCCCCGCCATGCAGACCGGAGAGGTGCTCGTCAAGAAGGGTACCGACGCCGCCACCCTCAATGGTGGTGTCGCGGGCTACTACACCGAGCCGATCGCATCGGCCCTGCCGACCGACAAGCAGGGCAACTTCACGCTCGCCGCGCACCGCGACGGCCACGGGGCCAAGTTCCACAACATCCACAAGGTCAAGACCGGGGACTCGATCGTCTTCGAGACCAGGGACACCTGGTACGTCTACAAGGTCTTCAAGGACCTCAAGGAGACGTCCAAGTACAACGTGGACGTGCTCCAGCCCATCCCGACGGAGTCGGGCAGGGAGAAGCCCGGCCGCTACATCACGTTGACGACCTGCACGCCGATGTACACCTCGGACTACCGCTACGTCGTGTGGGGCGAGCTGGAGCGCACGGAGAAGGTCGACAGGGACCGTACGCCGCCGGCAGAGCTGCGCTGACTCCACGCGGCCGGGCGGCGACCGAAACCCCCACGGCCGGGTGGCGGCCGAAACCGTCGCAGGAAGCCGCCTGGAGCTGCTCGCGGGGCCGTACCGGGCTCCGGCCGGTCCCAGTGCACCCCGGGCCGGCCCGGACCGTCACCCGCGCCACGACGCGGGGAGCCGCACCGCTGGGAGGCCCGGGCCGCCGGAGCAACGGTGCGCCGGCGGCGGCGGAACGGAGACGGCAGACGCGACCTGCCTGACGGGCGGATGACGGCGGACGGATGACGGCGGACGGACGGATCAGCCGGCGGAACGATCGAGCCCCGGCTCCCACCGAGGGTGCCGGGGCTCTCTCCCTGCATCGGGCGCATCCGCAGGACCGCGTCGGAGCGGCTAGCCGTTGCCCCCGCCGAAGAAGCCTCCGCCGTTGTTGCCGCCGTTGTTGCCGCCCCCGCCGATCGTCTGGAGCGTGATCGTCGTGTTCTTCGGGTCGACCTGGGTGCCCGGCTGCGGATCCATCCCTGCGACGAGCGCGTTGTCATCGGGGGAGCTGCCCGGCGAGAACGCGACGTTCTTGAAGCCGAACGACGCCAGGATCTGCTTGGCCTCGCCGACCCGCTTGCCCCGGACCTCGGGAACCTGGGTCTGCTGCTGCTGCGGACCCTTGGACACGCGCAGCGTGACCGTGATGCCCTTGGCCTCCTTGGAGCCGGCCGTCGGGTTCTGGGCGATGACCTCGCCCGCGGGCTGCTCGGAGTCGACGTCCCGGCGCTCCACCTTGTAGCCGAGGGTCGTCAGCTGGCCGTTCGCCGCGTCGAACTGCTGGCCGACGACGTCCGGTACCGGCTCCGTGACCTTCTTCGCGATCTCCAGGGTGACCGTCGCGCCCTTCTCCGCCTGGGTCCCGCCCGACGGGGTCTGGGAGACGACGGTGCCGGGCTCCTGGTCGGACTCGACCGACTTGGTGTCGATCTGGAAGCCCTCCTTCTTGAGCACCGCCCGGGCGTTCTCCTCGGACTTCTCGGTGACGTCGGGCACCTTGACCTGCGGCGCGCCCTGGGAGACGACGACCGAGATGGTCTCGCCCTCCTTCATCTTGCCGGTCCCCGGGTTCTGGCTGCAGACGCTGCCCTTCGGCTGGTCACAGCGATCCTCGCCGGACTGGACGACGGTGACCCCGGCGTTCTTCCCCAGCTGCTGGGCTTCCTTGAAGGGCTTGCCGATGAGCTGGGGCACCTCGATCTCGCCGTCGCCACCGCCCCCGCCGAACACCGACTTGCCGATGAGGATGGCCCCGACCAGGACGAGGATGCCTGCGAGTACCAGCAGGATCGTCGACGTGTTCGACTTCTTCTGGCGCCGCCGGTCCGGACGGTCGTCGTACCCGCCGTAACCGCCGTCGTCCGGGTTCATGGGAGGCAGCATCGACGTCTGCCCGGCCGGATCGGTCGGGCGCATCGCCGTCGTGGGCCGGTCGTCGCCGTATCCACCGCCGTAGCCGACCGCACCCATCGCCGCGGTTGCCGCGACCGGCTGGCCGTCGAGGCACGCCTCGATGTCCGCCCGCATCTCGTCGGCGGACTGGTACCGGTAGTCGGGGTCCTTGACCAGAGCCTTCAGCACGATCGCGTCCATCTCGGGCGTGATCTCGGGGTCGAAGTTGCTGGGCGGCTGGGGTTCCTCGCGCACGTGCTGGTAGGCCACCGCGACCGGAGAATCCCCGATGAAGGGCGGCCGTACCGTCAGCAGCTCGTAGAGCAGGCAGCCGGTGGAGTAGAGGTCGGAGCGCGCGTCGACCTGCTCACCCTTGGCCTGCTCGGGGGAGAGGTACTGGGCGGTCCCGATGACGGCCGCGGTCTGCGTCATCGTCATGCCCGCGTCGCCCATGGCGCGCGCGATGCCGAAGTCCATGACCTTGACCTGACCGGTGCGGGTCAGCATCACGTTCGCCGGCTTGATGTCGCGGTGGACGATGCCGTTGCGGTGCGAGTACTCGAGGGCCTGGAGGATGCCGATGGTCATCTCGAGCGTGCGCTCGGGCAGCAGCTTGCGCCCGGAGTGCAGGAGCTCCCTGAGCGTGGAGCCGTCCACGTACTCCATCACGATGTACGGGATGGACACCCCGTCGACGTAGTCCTCGCCGGTGTCGTACACGGCGACGATCGCAGGATGATTCAGCGACGCGGCGGACTGGGCCTCACGGCGGAAACGGGCCTGGAACGACGGGTCGCGGGCCAGGTCGGCCCGCAGCGTCTTCACGGCGACAGTGCGACCGAGCCGGGTGTCGTGGGCGAGGTAGACCTCGGCCATGCCACCACGGCCGAGCACCGAGCCCAGCTCGTACCGGCCGCCGAGGCGACGCGGCTCTTCCATACTGTTCCAGCCCTCTCCGTCAGTCCCGACCGCACCCGTCTGTGCGCTCCGGCGGTGTGCTGTTCGCGCATACGCTACCGGGCAGGCAGCGCCGTAACCGCCCATGGCCGGGACCTGATATCCGTCCGGTATCGCATTGTGCGGGTATGAGGCGGGACAGGGCCAGGACAGTGATCGGCGTCACTTCTTGCTCAGCACGGCCTCCATCACGTCCTTGGCGATGGGCGCGGCCAGCCCGCCACCACTGATGTCGTCCCGCGAAGTGCCTGCGGAGTCCTCGACCACGACGGCGACCGCGACCGGGGAACCCTGGTCGGTCTTGGCGTAGGAGATGAACCACGCGTACGGGCGCTTGCTGTTCCCGACACCGTGCTGGGCGGTACCGGTCTTGCCGCCGATCGTCACGCCGTCGATCCGCGCGTTCTTGCCGGTGCCGTTCTGGACGACGTTCTCCATCATCTCCTGGAGCAGCTGCGCGTTCTTCTCCGAGATCGGGCGGCTCATCTCCTCGGGCTCGGTCTTCTGCAGCACGTCGAGGTTGGGTGCCGAGAGCTGGTCGACCATGTACGGCTTCATCAGCTTGCCGTCGTTGGCGATCGCCGCCGTCACCATGGCCATCTGCAGCGGCGTGGTGGCCGTGTCGAACTGGCCGATCGACGACAACGCGTTGCCGCCCCGGTCCATGGTCTTGTTGTAGACGGACGCGGAGGCGCGGACCGGTGTGTCGACCTCGGGGTTGTTGAAACCGAACTTCTGGGCCATCTCGACCATCTTGTCCCGGCCGACCTTGTCGCCCATGTTCGCGAAGACGGAGTTGCAGGACACCCTCAGAGCCTCGTTCAGGCTCGCCTTCTCACAACCGGGCGCGTGGTTGACCATCGGCGTGCGGGACAGCGGGATGAGGTAGGGCTCGGGGGTGTCAGTGGCGGCGTTGATGTCCGTGACCACGCCGTTCTCCAAAGCGGCGGCGGCCGTGACGACCTTGAACGTGGAGCCGGGCGGGTAGGTCTCGCGCAGCGCGCGGTTCAGCTTCGGCTTGTCCTTGTCCTTCTCCAGCGCGAGCCAGTTCTTCTCGTCCTTCGCCGAGTAACCGGCGAAGGACGAGGGGTCGTACGACGGCGTGGAGGCGAGCGCGAGGATCTTCCCGGTCTGCGGGTCGATGGCGGCGACGGCGCCCTTCTTGCTGCCGAGTCCCTTGAAGGCGGCCTTCTGGGCGTCGGCGTTCAGCGTCGTGACGACGTTGCCGCCCTTCTTCTGGTCGCCCGTGAACATGGACATGGTCCGGTCGAAGAACAGCCGGTCGTCGTTGCCGGTGAGGATGCCGTCCTCGAGCTTCTCCAACTGGTTGGCGTCGTAGGCCTGCGAGGCGTAGCCGGTGACGGGGGCCCACATGGGGCCGTCGACGTAGGTGCGCTTGTACTTGAAGTCGGTGTCGTCCGTCGCGACGGATCCGGTGATGGGCTTGCCGCCCACGATGATGTTGCCGCGCTCCGCGGCGTACCGCTCGATCTGGACCCGCCGGTTCTTGCTGTTGGTGTTCAAGTCCTCGGCCTGGACGTACTGGAGCCAGTTGGTGCGGACCAACAGGGCGAGGACGAGCAGTCCGCAGAAAACGGCGATCCGGCGCAGGGGCTTGTTCACGGGCGGACCACCTGGGTCATCTCGGCGTCGGGGGACGGGGCGGGTGCCGGCGCGGGGCGGCGGGCGGTGTCACTGATGCGGATCAGGATGCCGATGAGCGCCCAGTTGGCGATCACGGACGAGCCGCCGTACGCAACGAACGGCATCGTCATACCGGTCAGCGGAATGAGGCCCATGACGCCGCCGGCGACGACGAAGATCTGGATGGCGAAGGCGCCGGAGAGACCGACGGCGAGGAGCTTGCCGAAGGGGTCGCGTGCGGCGAGCGCGGTCCGTACGCCGCGTTCCACGATCAGCCCGTAGAGCAGCAGGAAGGCCATCATCCCGGCGAGGCCGAGCTCCTCGCCGAAGGTCGCGAGGATGAAGTCGGAGTTCGCGGCGAAGCCGATGAGGTCGGAGTTGCCCTGGCCCAGTCCGGTGCCGAGGGTGCCGCCGGCACCGAAGGACATCAGTGCTTGGGCGATCTGGTCGCTCTGCTCGAGGGTCTTCTGCGCGAAGGGGTCGAGCCAGGCCTGGATGCGCTGCTGGACGTGCGATTCGAAGGTGGCGACGCCGACCGCGCCGACCGCGGACATCAGCAGACCGAAGACGATCCAGCTGGTGCGTTCGGTGGCGACGTACAGCATGATCACGAACATGCCGAAGAACAGCAGCGAGGTACCGAGATCGGTCTCGAACACGAGGATGAGGATCGACATGGCCCAGACGACCAGGATCGGTCCGAGGTCACGTCCCCGTGGCAGGTAGAGCCCCATGAAACGGCGACTGGCCAGGGCAAGGGCGTCGCGTTTCACCATGAGGTAGCCGGAGAAGAAGACCGCAATGACGATCTTCGCGAACTCACCCGGCTGGATCGTGAAGGGACCGAGACTGATCCAGATCTTGGCTCCGTTCACGGCGGGGAAGAACATCGGGAGAATCAGCAGGACGAGCGACGCCGCCATCGAGATGTACGTGTAGCGCTGCAGGATCCGGTGGTCCTTGAGGATCAGCAGCACGCCGACGAAGAGCGCGATGCCGATCGCCGAATAGATCAGCTGCTTGGGAGCATCCGGACTGAAGCCGCCGAACAGCCGCTCGGCGCGCTGGATCAGCCGCTGGGACTGGTCCAGGCGCCAGATGATCACGAGCCCGAGCCCGTTGAGCAGCGTGGCCAGGGGCAGCAGCAGCGGGTCGGCGTACTTGGCGAACTTGCGCACCACGAGGTGGGCCACGCCCGCCAGCAGGCCGAGGCCGAGGCCGTATCCGATCATGCCGGTGGGCACGCTGCCGGTCAGCGCGAGGCCCACGTTGGCGTACGCGAACACCGGGATGACGACGGCGAACGCGAGGAGCGCCAGCTCGGTGTTCCGGCGGCTCGGCAGTTCGATCGCGCCGATCGTGGTCGTGTTGGTGACAACGCTCATGGTGGAGAAAGGCCCCCCTACGGGTGCTTACTGCTTGCCGCAGTTCGAGGCCAGCTTCTGCTCCTCCTCCGAGAGGGTGGGGCTCGGAGTGGGAGTAGCTGCGGTCGGCTTGGTCGGGGCTGACTGGGTCGAGGGCTTGGTTCCGGCCTGGCCCTCACCGGTCGGCGTTGTGGCCGCCGCACGGTCCGCGGCGCGGCGTTGCTCGTCCTTCTTGCAGGCCGAAGCCTGGGTGGCGAGCTCCTCGATCTTGTCTCGGGCATTACCGAGGCTGCCCTCGGCGATGGTCTCCTTGACCTGCTTCTGCTGGTAGGCCGGCAGGTACTTGAGTTCGATCTCGGGGTGGTCCTTCTCGACCCGTGAGAGCGAGACCCAAGCGAGGTCCTGGCTGATGCCCCGGTACAGGGCGACGTGCTCGTCCTTGGCGCCCACGTAGTACTGCGTCTGGGTCCAGGTGTAGCCGCCGTACAGGCCACCACCCACCACGGCCAGCGCCAGTGCGATGTAGAAGGATCTCTTCAGCCACTTCCGGCCGGAGCGCGGCTTGGCGAAGTCCTCGTCCGTGTACGAGCCGAAGCTGCCCTCCGGCGGCATCCCGTCGTAGCCGACGTCGCCACCGCTGCCGGGCGGGCCGAAGCCGCCGCCCGCCGGCGGCGGGACGGGGCGGCCGAGCCCCGCCGCGCGGCCCGCCGGCGTCTGCATGGCCGCGCCGTCGTTCAGCTGGTTCTGGTTCTCGGCGACCGCGCCGACCACGACCGGCGTCTCGTTGAGCTGCCCGGCGAGGGTGTCGCCCGACTCGGTGTCGAGGACGTCCGCCACGATGCAGGTGATGTTGTCCGGGCCGCCGCCGCGCAGGGCGAGCTGGATCAGCTCCTGGATGGTCTCCTGCGGGCCCTGGTAGCTGGCCAGGGTCTCTTCCAGCGTCTGGTGGGAGACGACTCCGGACAGGCCGTCGGAGCAGATCAGGTAGCGGTCTCCGGCCCTGACCTCGCGGATGGAGAGGTCGGGCTCGACGTGGTCGCCGCTGCCCAGCGCGCGCATCAGCAGGGCGCGCTGGGGATGGGTGATCGCTTCTTCCTCGGTGATCCGTCCCTCGTCGACGAGCCGCTGCACCCAGGTGTGGTCCTGGGTGATCTGGGTGAGGACACCGTCGCGGAGCAGGTAGGCCCGGGAGTCGCCGACGTGCACGAGGCCGAGCCGCTGACCGGTCCAGAGCAGCGCGGTGAGGGTGGTCCCCATGCCCTCGAGCTGCGGATCCTCCTCGACCATGACCCGCAGCTGCTCGTTGGCGCGCTGTACGGCCGTGCCGAGCGAGGTGAGGAGGTCAGAACCCGGGATGTCGTCGTCGAGCTGGACCAGGGTCGAGATGACCTCGGAGGAGGCCACTTCCCCGGCCGCCTGGCCGCCCATACCGTCGGCGATCGCGAGGAGGCGCGGGCCGGCGTAGCCGGAGTCCTCGTTGCCCTCCCGGATCATGCCTTTGTGCGATCCGGCGGCGAAGCGCAGTGACAGACTCATGCGCACCTGCCCTGTCGACGCTGCCTCGGGGTACAGCCGGTCTCGAGCCACACTGCCCACCCTCCGGTCGGGAGCCAGCCCCGGTCCGCTGCCGGGACCGCTGCGGCTCGCTCGCTCCGCTCGCTCATTGTCGTACTACTTCCGCAGCTCGATGACGGTCTTGCCGATGCGGATCGGCGCGCCCAGCGGAATCGGCGTCGGGGTGGTGAGCCGGGTCCGGTCGAGATAGGTGCCGTTCGTGGACCCGAGATCCTCGACGATCCACTGGCCGTCACGGTCCGGGTAGATCCTGGCGTGTCGACTGGATGCGTAGTCGTCGTCCAGCACGATCGTGGAATCGTGCGCGCGGCCCAGCGTAATGGTCTGGCCCTGGAGGGCGACCGTGGTGCCCGTGAGGGATCCCTCGGAGACGACCAGCTTGGTGGGCGCACCGCGGCGCTGCCGCGCCGACTGCTGGCGTTGCTGCGGAGGCGCCGCGGGCTGGCGGGCCTGCTGCGGCCTCGCCTCTGCGTTGCGCCGCGAGCCGCGTTGCGTGACGCGCGTACCGAACAGGTCGCTGCGGATGACCTGTACGGCCACGATGACGAACAGCCACAGAACGGCCAGGAAACCCAGCCGCATGACCGTCAGGGTCAGCTCTGACATTGCCCCCGCTTCACCCTTCGGCTTGCCGGTAAACGATGGTGGTGCTGCCCACGACGATCCGCGAGCCGTCGCGGAGCGTAGCGCGGGTGGTGTGCTGCCCGTCTACCACGATGCCGTTCGTGGACCCGAGATCCTGGATCGTCGAGGGCGTTCCGGTCCGGATCTCGCAGTGGCGGCGCGATACGCCGGGGTCGTCGATCCGCACGTCGGCGTCGGTGCTGCGGCCCAGCACCATGGTGGCGCGGGAGATCTGGTGGCGGGTGCCGTTGATCTCGATCCAGCGGCGCACCTGGGTGCCCGACATCCCGCCGGGGGCCGTGGGGCGGCCGGCGGGTGCGCTTGGACCGGTGCGCCCCGCGCCGGGCGGCGGGGCCGACGGCATGGGCGGCGCAGCGGTCGGCGGGTAGCCGTAGCCGCCGCGCGCACCTCCCTGCGGCGCGGACGGGCCGAGCGGGGCGCGGTCGGGCGACTGTGACGTACTCGATGCGAGCGTGCGGCTGCGCACCCGGTACAGACCGGTGTCGAGGTCGTCCGCCTTCTCCAGGTGGACCTTGATCGGTCCCATGAAGGTGTAGCGCTGCTGCTTGGCGTAGTCCCGGACCAGGCCGGAGAGCTCGTCACCGAGCTGACCGGAGTAGGGGCTGAGGCGCTCGTAGTCCGGCGTGCTCAGCTCCACGATGAAGTCGTTGGGGACGACGGTGCGGTCCCGGTTCCAGATGGTCGCGTTGTTGTCGCACTCGCGCTGGAGGGCGCCCGCGATCTCGACCGGCTGGACCTCGGACTTGAAGACCTTGGCGAAGGTGCCGTTGACCAGGCCTTCGAGTCGCTGTTCGAACCGCTTCATGACTCCCATGGGGCACCTCCTCCGTCGTTGTCGCCCTGGTACTGCTTACTGATCGTATCCACGCGTCGGGAAATCGGCTGGTTCCCCTTGTCTGGCCCGTCGATGAGTGTCACCTCTCACACGGATCGTAGAGGCGGCCTCCTCACAGTGTCCCGCACTCCGGGAGCACCCTGGAGGAGCGGGTGAGGCGTGCTCGGCGAGAGCGGCTGCGGTCCGCCCGCCCACCTGCTGTACGGTCCGTCCTTCCAATCGTCGGTTCCGGCTCTTCCAACCCTCTTCCTCTTCTGTCGCGGGGGGCCTGAAACAAACGGATGTGAATGCACCCTCCCCAGCGTGCTAATCTTCTGCATGTCGCAAGGCGCCCGCACCAAGCGGATGCGAGGCCAGAGCGGCAACACCCAATGCGCGGGTGGCGGAATAGGCAGACGCGCTGGATTCAGGTTCCAGTGCCCGCAAGGGCGTGGGGGTTCAACTCCCCCCTCGCGCACAGAGGGACACCGATGAAAGTGTCCTGGTAACACCGACGAAACGGTCGGCATCGTGATCACGATGCCGACCGTTTCGCTTTTCCTTGTTGGTCAGGTGGGTGTGGTGCGGCTTGTACGCGTGACTGCCCGGCGACTGGGGAGCCGCCGGGCAGTTCGGTTCCGCGCCTCCGGTCGTCGGCCTTCGGCTGGTCTCGGTCGGCTTGCTGGGGTGTGACTCGTCTTACGTCGTCGTCTGGTGAGGTAACCCTCGGGGGTCCGGGTGCCCAGGGGTTTTCTTCTTGCGGCGGCGGGAGGGCGGCGCTCAGCTATATCCGGTTCCGCCTCGGCGTTGTCTGGACTGAGCCCGGTGCGGGCCGTGGCGAGCGCAGCCGACCGCAGCCCCCACCCGTCGGGGCCGCGGGACGCTGACGGCAGGCTTGCGGCTAGGCTCGGCGCATGGTCACGGCCTGGACGCCATCCAGCAAGCCTCGGACCGGCCTGGCGGCCGGTCCGCTGCGCGTGCTGTGGCTGGCGGTCCTGCTGTTCGGCTTGCTGTACACGCACGGCGTGAGCGCCGAGACCGCCGCGAGTCACGCGACCACCAGTGCCGCCATGCCTGCGGCGCACTTCGTGCCGGGCTCCGACGCGGCGCGGGAGGACGATCAGCCCACGTCGCCCGGTCATGACGGTGGCGATCAGGATTCCCACCCGGCCGGCGAGTGCGTGTCGGGGCAGCCGCAGCAGGGATCCGGTCTGCCGGCTCCCGCTCCGGCGCCGCTCGACCTGCATTCGTTCTGCCTGCTGACCGTGGTCGGGAAGTCGAGCCTGCCCGGGGACCGGTCGGCGCTCCCCCCGCCCCGAAGTACGGCGCACTCAGTCATCCAGCTGATCTAGATTCCGGCTCCCCGCGACTGCGGCGGACGGTCGTCTTCGCCCTCCCTGCCCGGTCCGGCATTGCGCGTGACGCCTTCCCGCACACCTGCAGGACGTCCCGCTGTCTCCCGCTTCCCTTTGCCATGCCACGGCGCCGCCACGGCCGCCGGACCCGCCAAGGAGCCATGCTCTTGTCCTCGTCCCAGCTCATCGACAGGCCCGCCCCCGCTACGACCGCCGATCCTGTGGGTGGGCGGGCAGCACTGCGCAGGGCCCGCACCCGCCGGGCCCGGCGGATGTCCCTGCCCGCCCGCTACCTCGGATACGTCGGCTACTTCGTCGGTGCCGGCCTCATCAGCGGAGCAGTGGTGCACCACCCACTCGACCCCGACCGCTATGCGCGGATCGCCTTCTACGGTGCCCTGGTCTTCTTGGCCGCCACGATCCTCAACGAATTCGTGCTGACCCGTGACCGGCCCGGCCCGCCTCGCATGCTGGTTGTGGTCCTAGCCTCGCTCACGCTGTCGTTCGGCATCGGCATGCTCAGCGGCGGTCTCCAGCACTTCGACGACTTCCCGGCGCGCGGTGCCGTTCTGGTCCCACTGGGGCTGGCCGTGTCATTCGTCGCGTACGTCATCAAGGACGCGGACACACCCTGGCAGCGCATCTTCAGCATGGTGGGGCTGACCGTGCTCATCGCCGCTGTCGTCACGTTCTTCGGTCTGCGGTACGTCGCAGCTTCCATGGGCGAGCCCGGGGAGGGAGGCGGACACAGCCATGGCACCGCGGAGGAACCCGAGCACAAACAGCAGGAAGCACCCAGTACTCCTGCGCCGGATGCTCCAGCCGCAAGCGTCACCCCGAAGGGGGGCAGCGGAGGAGGTGAGTCAACCGGACACGGCGACGGCCACAGCCACTGACGGAACCGATAGGACGGCAGGGAACCTGTCCCTGCCGTCCTGGCCCGCACGTCGGGCAAAGCCCCCATCCCCGGCAGGACGAGGAAAATGACGAACACAGCCAAGCGGCCTCTCGCCGCCACCGCGATCCTCGCACTGGGGCTCGCGCTGACTGCCTGCTCCGGCAACTCCGACTCCGGAACCGGCACTGCCGACACGGAACCATCCGCCGTGGTGCACGGTCACGTGCACGGCCTCGGCATCGACCCCGCCGACCGTCGGCTCTACGTCGCCACCCACGAAGGCGTCCTCACGCTCGGCAAGGACGGTTCGGCCCGGCCGGTAGGCACCAGCAAGGACGACTTCATGGGCTTCACCGTGACCAAGGCGAAGACCTTCCTGGCCAGTGGCCACCCCGCCGCCGGCACTGGCGGTCCCGCCAACCGCGGGCTGATCGAGAGCACCGATTCCGGGCAGACCTGGAAGACCCGCTCGCTGGCCGGCGAAGTCGACTTCCATGCTCTCGAATACGCCCACGACACCATCTACGGCTACGACAGCACCAACGCCCTGCTGCGCGTCAGCAAGGACGGAGCCGCCTGGGACGACCGCGCCCGTCCCCAGGCGCTGGACATCGCCGTCAGCCCCGACGACCCGGCCATCGTGCTGGCCACCACCGCCGACGGGATCGCGAAGAGCACCGACGGCGGCAGGACCTTCGCGGCAGGCCAGCAGCCGGCGATGGCCTTCCTCTCGTGGGCGTCCGAGGTGCTGTACGGACTCGACGACTCGGGCGGGCTGCACCGGAGCACCGACGGCGGTGCCACCTGGCAGAAGGCGGGCACGGTGCCCGGCGGACAGGCCCAGGCGCTCACAGCGGTCGACGCCCGGCACATCCTGGCCGCCACCCAGACCGGCGTGCACGAGTCCCGGGACGGCGGCAGGACCTTCACCAAGCGGCTCGAGGTCGACGCCGGGGACGGTCACTGATCAACACGGCCTGGAGCGGCCCCACGGCACCACCCCCTTGCCCAGGACCGTCCCGGGAGTGGTGCCGTGCCAGCGCATGCCCTCACATCCGTCGATACCGCGCGCCCTGACGTGGGCTGCGCGTCGCGGAGTTGCACCACCGTGACGAAGCCAGGGCCTGCTCCGGGCCCGGCCCGGCGCCCGGGGCATTGGGAGTGTCGTTCCGGACGGGCGCACGGCGTCGTCTACGGTGCGTCGACGACGCGCAGGGCGAGCCCGGCGGCCGGCTTGGGGCCGAACGAGGTCGATTTCCGGGGCAGCAGCACTCCTGCGCCGACCAGGTCCCACACGGTGTCCTCGGTGACCGTGGGCAGCAGGACCGCGGCGCCGTTGCCCGGTGCGGCCACGCAGGCCACCGCCTGGTCTGCGTCGTGCACATGGCGTATGGCACCCGGCAGGTCGGGCACCGACCAGGCACGGTCCAGAAGGAGGTGATCGGTGACGGCCGCGGCCAGTTGATGCCATTGCGGTGGCCGGTGGTTCAGAGCCCCGTGCAGCGCCTCCGGTTCGGGGGCGGTGATCGCCCAGGCCCGGCCGGATCCGGCGAGCACCAGTTCCCCGGGCTCCGGCAGACGCGGTCCGGGCAACTGCCGCACCTGGGCCACATCCGCGGCGGCCGCCGCGGCCTTCTCCGGCTCCAGGCCCGGCATCACCCGGTGGATCGCGGACAACCGCAGCGGATGGGTGGTGGAGTCGACCAGCAGAGCAAGGCTGCTCCGCCACGGACTCAGCCCTTCCCCCTCGCTCAACCGCAGGCAGGCCGCGTGGCGGTGGTGGCCATCGGCGATGAGAGCGCGGCACCGTGCCAAGCCGGCGGTGATGAGGATTTGCTCGCCTGGGGCGGTGCAGGCCCACAGCGTGTGGGTGATCGCGCCGGTACGGGCGACAGCCGCCGGTGGACGACGGGTGACGTGATCGACGATCCGAGCCGTCGTCGACTCGGTGGAACGGTAGGTCAGCAGTAGCGGTTCCAGCTGGGCGCGCAGAGCGGCCATGGATCCGGCGCGCTGCCGGACCACATGGGGCTGTACGTCCTCGTGGGGGAGAACGGAGCCGGTCGTACCGGGGGCCAGGCGCAGTTCACCGATCAGTCCACGTTGCAGGATCCGCGCGCCGCGCTGCTGCTGGTAGACGTAGATGGCGGGCTGGGCGTCCCGGACCAGTACGCCACGCTGCCGCCAGCGGTCCAGCTGACCGGCGGCGGTCCGCGGATCGTCAGCGTGCAGCAACTGGGTGATGTGATGGGGCCTCACTCGCAGGGAGCGTGCACGGGCGGGTCCGATGTCGTCGTAGGGCGGGCTGATCACGTGGGACAGATCACCAGCCTGGGCCGGGTTGTAGCGCACGGCCCGAAAAGGACGCAAATGCAGGCCGGTTGGGGACGGGAGAGCAGGGGTCGGCATCAGGTGCTCCTGGAAGTGGGTGCGGTCGGCCGGAGGGGCAGGCGGACTCGCTCGCCCCTCCGGCGCGGAACCGTCGGTCAGGCCGTCACGGGCTCGGGCTGCGCCTCGCGCACGGGCGGCGCCAGGCGGCCGGTGCGGTGCAGTCCGTACAGGGCGGCGGCACAGGCCAAGCCGAGGGAGCACAGCGCGATCCACGGGAGCGCGGAGACGCCGGCTGCCCGGGCGGCGTCCAGCGCCGCACCGGTGAGCAGATTACCGAGCGCGATACCGACACCACAGATGGTGTTGTACAGCCCGTAGTGGGTGGCCACCAAGCGGTCGCCGGCGAGACGGACGATGGTGTCCATCTCGAACGGGTAGGCAATCATCGTGCCCAGAGCCAGCAGCAGGGCGGACAGCGCCGGCGGCGCTGCAGCAAGCAGCCACAGTGCCGTTCCGCCGCCGGGCACGGGCACCGCTGTGGCAACAAGGAGGGGCAGGAAGGCCACCCCCATCGCCAGCAGCCCCCAGGTGAGCGCGTAGCCCGGCTCCATACGGGCCTTGCACCAGGCGGTGACCTTCGTCTGGAAGAGGACCGTGCTCAGCCCCGAGACGGCGAACAGCACCGCTACCGCGGCCGTGCCGAATTGCCCTTCTCCGCCCAGGCGCCGGACCTCCAGCGGGAGCGCCAGGTAGACCTGGAAGGTCATGACGTACGAGCCGATCATGGCCACGGAGAAGAGAAGAAACGGGCGGTTGGCCAGGATGCCGAGCCACTGGGTGAGCACGCTCTCGCGCGGGCCGTCCTTCTCGTCCTTCGCGTCGTCGCCCCGGCGGGCGGGCAGCGCCCGGATCTGCACGATGCTCAGCAGAGCGAAGATTCCCGCTGCCACCAGGCAGGTGATGCGGAAGTCGACGCCGGTCAGCAGCATTCCCACCAGCGGACCGAGCAGGATTCCGGCCTGGTAGAAGACGTTGAACAGCGCGAAGGCTTCGATCCGGCGCTCGCCCGCGTCTGCGGCCAAGTAGGCCCGGCTGGCGGGGTTGAAAAGGGCCCCGGCCAGGCCTGTCGCGGCGGACGCGGCGATCAGGGCGGCTACGGAGTCGACCAGTCCGAGGGTGGCGAAGCCAACGACGCGCAGCACCATTCCTGCGATGATCATCGGCTTGTAGCCGAGGCGGTCGGCCAGTGTTCCGCCGATCAGGAACATGCCCTGCTGGCTGAAGTTGCGCACGCCGAGGATCAGCCCGACCAGCCAGCCCGCGAGGCCAAGGGGCCCCGCCAAGTGTGCAGCCAGGTAAGGCATCAGCATGTAGAAGCCGAGGTTGATGGTGAACTGGTTCACCATCAACAGCTGAACGCTGCGCTCGTAGGAGCGCACCTGAGCGATGGTCCCTTTCACCGGTTCCCCTCCTGCGGCGCGTCGGACTGAGCGAGCTTCTCGACAGCCCCGGTCTCCACCGGCACGTCGGATTCCGCGCTGGATTCAGCGGGCAGGTCGACCACCTCGTTCTTCTGCGTCGGGTCGGACAGGGTGAGCGGGTCGACCACGTTGGTGCACCGGGTCCAACGGGTGACCTCCTTCTCGTCCAGGCGGCCGATCACCTCCGGTTCGACGGACGGTGGGGAGTCGAGCAGGCCGTGGGCGGCGCAGTAGTCGTCGTCGTAGACCGTGCCGAGGTACCGCTGGGGGCCGTCGGGGAAGATTGCCGCAATGTTCGTGTCCGCGGGCAGGGTGCGGGCGAGCCATCCGGCCACCAGGGCGACCGCCCCCACGCTCCAGCCGCCGGTGGCGTAGTGCGACGAGGCGAGCTGGCGGCAGGTCCACACGGACTCGTGGGGGGCTACCCAGTGGACCTCGCTGAAGTTGCCGTAGGCGACGTTGCGGGGGTAGATGCTTGAGCCCAGGCCGCGCATCAGCCGGGTGCGGGCGGCCTGCCCGAAGATGGTCGAGCCGATGGTGTCGACGCCGACGAGCTTCATCTCCGGGTAGAGGTGGTGCAGAACGCGGGAGACGCCGGCGGAGTGCCCGCCGGTGCCCACGCTGCACACCAGCACATCGATAGGGCCCAAGCCGGACGCCAGCTCCAGCGCGAGCGGGGTGTAGGCGGTGGTGTTGTCGGGGTTGTTGTACTGGTCCGGGCACCACGAGCCGGGGTGCTGCTTCATCAGCTGGGCGACCCGGTCGCGCCGCGCCTGTTGCCAGCCGCCGGTGGGGTGAGGTTCGGAGACGACGTTGACCTGGGCGCCATATGCGGTGAGCAGCTGCGTCATGGACCGCTCGAGCCCCGGGTCCGTGACCAACGTGACCGGGTGGCCGTAGACCATGCCGGCCAGGGCCAGGCCGAGGCCGAGGGTGCCGCTGGTGGACTCGATGATCCTGCCGCCGGTGCGCAGGTCACCGCGGGCACGGGCCCGCTTGACCATGTGCAGGCCGGGGCGGTCCTTGATTCCGCCGGGGTTGAAGCCCTCCAGCTTTGCCCAGAACCCGCGATCGGCGGGGGCGAAGGGCTCGGAAATCCGGAGAACCGGGGTGTTGCCAACGAGCCCGGAAAGGGCTGAGCGGGTGGAGGGTGTGATGTCTTCGGTGGTGTGCGGGTGCATCTTCCGCTCTCGATTCAGTGATGGCGTGACGGGGGTGCTCATCTCGCGCGCCGCCCGGACCAGGACGAGGCATGCGCCGCGGCCCGGTGGCAGCACGCGGCGGCCTCTGTCGCCGGGCCGCGAAAGCACCGGTCTAGATCCGCCACCGACAGACGACGGTGAGTGTGAACCGGCCTGAACGCCGTATCCGGGATCTGCCGCCCTCGGGAGACGCGGCCTGCTGACGGACGGCCACGGCGGCAGTCACCCCAGCAGCCACTCCGGTGAAGACCGCCAAGACCGCCGTGTCCGTGAACAACTGCCTGGCGTGCGGCAGCAATTGGCCAACCACGTACGGCTCGCAAGCAGCGCCGGGGTGTGGATGCGGCCCATCGGGCATCTCCCGCTCGACGACTTCTGCCACAACCGGGCGGTGGCCGGACGACACCGGCATCTGACCGTGCGTATGACGGTCGCTGTCATGCGTTGCAGAGCAGGCGCACCCCCAGAGGAGCAGCCCGCCGAGGACCAAGGCCATCAGGCGAAGCAGCCATAAACCACTGGCAGCAGGGCGGCTGAGGTGAGAGTGCAGAGGAGGGTGGAACGGCATGGTTCCTCCGGATGACGGCCGCTTCTCACCTCGCAGGAGGTGAGCGGCAGACAGAGATCAGCAGGGTTCCGCGCAGGCACCGGAGATCCCGCTCAGCGCACGAGAGTGCGACCTACGGGCGTCTGGAGTGCCGGGAACCGGCCGCATTCGACCAACCCGCCCGGCAGGGGAGGGGGTTGTCGATGCTGGGAGGCGGCGACCGGTCGGGGACGCCGGAATCTAGACCTGCTGAACTACTGGGTTTCCCGCACCCGTCGATGGCGGAACGGCCGACTCAAGCCGGGACGAGCCGGACTTCCCCACTGTATGGACGTCCGTGGGAGACGCCCAATCCATTGGGGCCAGACAGGGAGCCGCCAGATCCGGGCCCTGCTGCGGCTGGCCGGATACGCATCCCTGAGCCGGATGGGAAGAGCCGTCACCATGGTGACGGCTGTCGACGGCTGCGACCTCTGTCAACGCGTACGCGACATCGTCACTGCTTCCGGTCCCGCTCGCGCGCCCCTCGTGAATCCCCGCGGACACCTGCACCGGCGCGGTGACGCCGGCCGTCACATGGCCCCCGGCGCTCTCCGCGCTCACGCCATGCGTGAACGCGACGCTGAGCAGCAGCACAGCCAACCACATCAGACCCAGCGGCCCTGCAGAAGCGCGGAACCGCGAGCCGGAGGGAGACCAGGCCGTAACCATGCCGTGATGCTAACCGCTACCCGGCGGCCCGGCGCAACTTCCCACGGAACACGTGTTAACACCCCTCACATAGCCCCCACATAAAGCGTCAGACATACCGCGGCGGATCCCAACGCCGAAGGATGAGATGGCAGGTCATCCGGCCCGCCATCTCTCTCGTACGGCGTCAAGACGAAGCCACGCTACGGCCGACCGTGATCTCCCTCACGGCTCCACTGCCTGCCGGTGCCCGTCGGTGAGGCGCACGCCGCATCCGACCGGCGCCGCGGGCTTCTGGCCCGCTTGACGGACCCGCCTGACCGGGCTGACGAGTACGGAACTCCCTTGTCTGTGCGTCAAATCGGCCCGCTGTAGGCTGCCCGGTCAGCCGGTGGGGCTCGCGCCGGCCAGCCGCGACCGATCTCCCGGTCCGGTCGCGGCCCTGGTCGACGTGAAGGTTTGTCATCCCGCGGATCAGCAGCAGCTCTCTGCGGTGGCCTTGTCGTGCGCATCGGCTTCGGCGGCCGCCGGGCTGGAACAGCACGTGCTGCCCGACTGCTTGCTGAGGGTGTCCGCGTCTGCCTTGACGACGTACACCTCCCAGGGCTCCCGCCCGGGCCCGTGGACCCAGACCTTGTCCTGGAGGGCGTAGCAACAGTTGGTGTCGGTCTCCTCCGCCGTCGCGAGGCCCGCCTCGCTCAGCCGGGCGGCAGCGGCGTGGACGGCCCCGGTGCTTTCGACCTCGACGCCGAGGTGATCCATGCGGGTGTCCTCACCTGTTGTGCCTTCGATGAGGACGAGCTTGAGCGGCGGCTCGGCGATGGCGAAATTGGCGTAGCCGTCCCGGATCTTGGCCGGCTCGGTACCGAAGAGCTTGCTGTAGAAGGCGATGGAAGCGGCGAGATCGGGGACACGGAGGGCGAGCTGTAGGCGGGACATGGTGGGCCTCCTCTGGGGTTCGGCGGATTGATGGGTCACCAACCGACGGACGTGGCCGGGGTTCCGGCGCCTGTTCGTACCGTCGTGGGGTTTGCACGGCACCCGGCGCCTGCGTCGGGTGGGGCTGCGTCAGGTTCGTCGAAGGGTCCGGCTCCGCCGCACAACCCGGTTGTGGGAAGGGTCGGTTCGATGCGCTCGGCGGCTTCCTTGTCGCCGGCGAGGGCGGCGGTGTTGGAGCGCACCTGTCCATGGGCGGTGAGGGCGAGGAACGTCGGCGCACGGCCGTGGGACTTCGTGCCGACCAGATGGACGTCCTTCAGGATCGGGGAGTTCGTTGCCGCCGTGTGGGTAAGCCGTGCCGCAGGAGTGGGCGTTCGGGTCGATCTGAGGGGCGAGTGCGGGCCAGGAGCCTCTCGGCCCGGGAGGAGAGCAGCCGCACGTGGCTCCACTTCCGCACGGCGCTGCCCGCGCTGTCGCCGACCTCCAGGAGCAGCGGTTCCAGTCCGCGCTCGGCGAGGTGGGCGACGGTCGGACCGATCGGGCCGGCTCCGATCACCACGACGGGCAGCGCGGGGGTGGGCGCTTTCACGATGGCCCCACCTTCCTATTTCGATGTTTGTCGATTGCTTTCGTTCAGCATGGCACTTGTTTTGATGAACGTCAACATAGACATTCATCAAATAAGATGGAGTGGTGGTGGGGCAGCTTGATGTGCGGTCATCGGTGGCGGGGCGCGGCGTCCGGCCGGCGGTTCGCCGCGCATCTCGCGCGGCCGCAAGCGGTGCGGCAGTGCCTGGGCTCCTGGTTCGACATGTGTGAACATAGATGCATGTCGAACACGAAGGTGCTGCCGCTGCTCGATCCGGAGAACGTGGCGCCGTGCTGCCCCCCGCTGACCGAGCGCCCCCTGTCGGCCGAGGAGGCCGAACGGACCGCCGCGATGTTCAAGGCACTCGGCGACCCGGTCCGGCTGCGACTGTTCTCACTGATCGCCTCGCACGAGGGTGGTGAAGCCTGTGTGTGCGACATCTCGGACGTCGGCGTCTCCCAGCCGACCGTCTCCCACCACCTGAAGAAGCTTCGCGAAGCGGGACTGCTGGTATCCGAGCGGCGCGGGACCTGGGTGTACTACCGGGTCGCCCCTGAGGTGCTGGCTGCCATGGCCGGCCTCCTGACCGCCGGCCGCTGATCGTCCTCGCCCATTGGTGCGTGGCGATTCTGCCCGCGTCGACGCGACGACGGTGCCCCGTCATTCAGGGGCGATCTCGTGGGCAGTGTCTCGAACGGGCCGCGCCACTCCGATCAAGGCGGCAGGAGCCGGCCCCGTGCGGTCTCCGCATCCCAACGGGTGCAGTCGTGGCTCGCCGAGGGCCCGCGCGCCGGAGGCGGGGACGTCTCGTTCGGCTTCGGCATGGGGCCGCTTCTCAAGCTGAGGCTGCGGGACGGCCCATCACGGCGTCGGCTGCGCTGGGGAAACAGGCGACGCAAGCGACGTTGATCGAATAGAGCATCGATGTGCCTTGGCGCTCTCGCAGGACGAAGCGGACGTCCGCCAGCAGCTTGAGGTGGTGGGACACCGTGGACTGGCCCACGCCGACCTGCTCCACGATCTCCCCGACGCTCATCGCACCAGGGGAAAGGGCCAGGAGATTGAGGATTTGTACGCGCGTGGGGTCGGAAAGGGCCTTGAACCAGGTCGCGTAGGACTCGGCCGTTTCCCGGTCGATCAGCTGGGCGTTCATCGTGCCACTCATGGTCCATCGATGATATTCGATTCCTCGACTGTCGAGCAAGCCGCGCTGTGGGGCTGCCGCGCCGGCTCGGACCGTCATTCACGGCGGCCCCGCCCTTTGGTGCGCCGTCGGCGTGGTCCGCCGCACCCTTGCTCGATCATGAGGATGCCTCGTTTCTCGGTGTTGGAACCGCCTGCGGTTGGACGGAAGGTGCGGTGAGCGATCTGCAGGGGGTTGGGTTGCCGCGTGAGCCGCGTGGGTCCGGCCGATCCCGGCGATGCGTCATTGTCGCGACCTCTTTAATCGTCTATCATCGATAATAGATGAAGCCAGGGGTGTTGAAGGAACCTCCCTCTGCTGCGCGCCAGGGCCTTGCCGTGCTTCCCGGCGCCGCTGTTTCACCGCCTGCGTGCCGCCCTCTCAGAGAGGTCCACCTGTGAACGAATTGCAGGCTCTCAGCCTGTTCGTCGTGCGTGAGGTGCTGCACTACCTCCCGTGGTTCCTGTTAGCCGTCATTCTCGGTATCGCCGTTCAGCGGCTGTCCATCGACGTCGTCGCCAAGCGTGCCTTCGCCGACGGACGACGAGGGGTGCTCGGCATCGCCGTCGTCACCGCCGTCGGAGCCTTCAGCCCGTTCTGTTCCTTCACGGTCATCCCGCTGATCCGGCGCTTCCTGATGGCGGGGGTGCCGCTGTCGGCCGTGATGTCGTTCTGGATCGCATCCCCCTCCATGGACCCTGAGATCTACGCCCTTTCCGCGGCGCAGTTGGGAATCCCGATCGCCACTGCTCGCCTCGTGGGTGCGCTGGTCCTGAGCTTCGGCGCAGGACTGATCGTCCTGGCCCTGGAGCGGCGCGGCCGCTTCGCCGACCCGCTCCGGCGAGCCAAGGAGACGACCCCGGCCAAGGCGTGTTCGTCGCAGAACCCGGCTGCGGCGCCAGCTCCGGCGCGTTCCGACGCAAAGGCTCCGACGCCGGTCGCTGTGGGAGCCGGGGCCGGCTCCAGCGGCGGCACGGGAGCAGAATCCCCTCCGGGTCCGAGTGCCTGCTCGTCGGTGAAGAACGACGACCCGGACGCGGACGACGGAACGCCGTGGCGCGTGCTTGCCCGCCGTGATGTCAGGAACCTGAGGGCAGGAGACATCCTCAAGGAGATCTGGGGTGACTCCCTCGCGCTGGGCAAGTGGTTGCTGTTGGCCATCGTCTTCGAGGCGCTGATCGTCAGGTACGTCCCCAGCGATGTCGTCTCTTCCCTCCTCGGCACGGACGGTGTCCTCTCCGTGCTCCTGGCGGGGGCCATCAGCGTTCCCCTCTACCTCAACGGCGTCGGGGCCATTCCGGTGGTCGAGGGCCTGCTCAACCAGGGCATGGACGCGGCGGCGGGTGTCACCTTTCTCCTCGGCGGCGCTGTCACGACGATTCCGGCAATGGTGGCCGTGAAGAGTGTCGTGAAGACCAAGGCCTTCGCGTTCTACCTCGCGGTTGGCCTGCTCGGCAGCATCGCCATCGGCCTGATCGCACTACCACTGCTCTGACCGGCCTCCTGTGAACCGCGCTCCGGGTTCCCGTCGCGGCTGCGTACTGTCGACGCCGCGGGAGCCGGTCCATGCCCGGGCGTCAGGGCAGTGGCGGTGTTCAGCCCGCATCGGTGAAGGTGGGGACGTGGACGAACACGTACAGCTGAGATCGGGCCTGGCTCTGGTCCCCATGACCGTCGACCACGCGCCGCAGGTTCTCGCGATCTATCAAGCGGGCATGGACGAGGGCGATGCCACGTTCGAGACCACCGCGCCGGAGTGGGAGGCGTTCGACGCCGCCAGGCTGCCGGATCACCGACTGGTCGCGCTGGAGCCGGGTGACCGGCGAGTCCTCGGCTGGATCACGGCGTCGCGTGTCTCCAGCCGCCCCGTCTACGCAGGCGTCGTCGAGCACTCCGTCTACGTGAGCTGCCACGCTCGCGGGCGGGGCGTGGGCAGGGTGCTTCTCGAAGCCCTCGTCGCCTCCACCGAGGCCGCCGGCATCTGGACGATCCAGGCGGGCATCTTCCCCGAGAACGCCGCCAGTCTGGCGTTGCACGCTGCGACAGGCTTCCGTGTCGTCGGCACGCGTGAACGGGTGGCCCGGCAGCACGGCGTCTGGCGGGACGTCGTGATGTTGGAACGGCGAAGTTCCCTGATCGGCTGAGGAGGCGTCCGGCTGCGCGAATCCGGAGCGCCCGGCGACCGGGGGAGCGCACGACCAGGATGCGCGTCGGGTCCGCCAGGACCCGGAACCCGCGGGCGTACTCCTCGATGGTCTTCCGCTCCAGCGAGGTCCCGGGCACCGGAATCCTCAGCGGACGACCAGGAACACGGTGGCTGACACCGCCGCCGCGAACGGAGGCGTGACCAGCCAGGCGATCAGGAAGTGCTTGAGTGTTCTTCCGCTGAGCCGGCTCAGGGTGGCTCCGGCGGATCCGGCGATGGCACCGGTCGAGGTGTGGGTGGTGGACATGGGGAGTCCGTAGCCGGCACCGAGGCCCACGAGCGTGGCGGTGGTGAGGTTGGCCAGGAAGCCTTCCGTGTGGTTCATCCGGATCACGCCTTCGCCCAGGCGCTCGGCGAGCCTTATGCCGCCCGCGAGCGAGCCCAGCGCCATCGCACCGGCCACCAGCAGCATGATCTGCCATGTCGTCATGCCGGCTGGGATGAGGGCGAAAGCGCCGACTGCGACGATCTTCGGGGTGTCGTTGAGGCCCCGTGCGAATCCTGTCGCCCCGCTGGTCAGCCAGTGCGCGGCCGTCAACATCCGGCTGCTGGCAGCGGTGCGAGGCGTGTCCGCGGGGTCGGTGGTGACGCGCTCCGCGGCGAGAACAGCGCCGGGCTCGGCGGCTTCGGGAGTGCCCGTCGGGGACGGGGTGCCTTCGCTGGTCGCAGTGGGGCCGGGGCCCCGGTTGCGTCGGCCGACGCGGTTGACGATCAGGGCGAGCACCAGCGAGACGGCGTACGCGACTCCCACGCTCATCAGGAGGGGGACCACCAGTTTCTGGGGGATCGCGCTCCAGGCGATGCTGTCGGATGCAAGGAACAGTCCTGCACCCAGCAGTGCGCCGATCAGGGCGTGCGTGGTGGACACGGGCAGTCGGAGCACCGTGGCGAGAGCGACCCAGCTGACCGCTCCGGCCAGCACGGCGACGGCGAAGGCTTCCGTGGGTGCTGCGGTGACGATCCCTTTGGAGAAGAGCTTGGTCATCTTGTCGGCGAGCGCCAGCGAGAACACGCACCCGGCAAGGGTGGTCACGGTGCCCCAGATGATGGCGGTCCGGTACTTCGTCACGCCCGCCCCGGCGAGGGTGGCGACGCCCTTGGGGACGTCATTGCTGCCGTTCGCCGCGGCCAGTGCCGCGACGAGTACGAAGACGAGCACGGCGGTGAAAGACATGGCGGTGTCCTCCGGGAAGAGGGCGGCGACCATCTGAGCCGCTGCCGAAGGTCCTACGTGGCTTGGTCAGCAGCAGGTGTCGTCGGGGTCGCACTGCTGTGTTGCAGCGGCCTCGGTGCCCGCCGGCTTGCGGGCACGGACGATCGCGGAGTGAAGTCCGTCCGCGGCCTCCTTGGTGAACACGACCTCGGCGTCCTTCAAGCCGACGGCAGCCAGCAACTCCCGGTATTCGGAGACCGACAGGGCCCCGGCGATGCACTGGCTGTGTCCGCCGCGCTCGGCGCGCTCTTCGACGCTCAGGCGGTCCTCGGCCACGACGTCGCTGATGCCTAGGCGGCCGCCGGGCGCCAGGACGCGCGCCATTTCGGCGAACACGGCAGGCTTGTCCAGCGACAGGTTGATCACACAGTTGGAGATGATCACGTCGACGGTGTCCGCCGGCAGGGGGATGGACTCGATGGTGCCCTTGAGGAGCACGACGTTGTCCACCTCGGCGTCCTCGACGTTCCGGGCAGCCAGCGCGAGCATCTCCTCCAGGAAGTCCAGGCCGAAGACCCGGCCGTCGGGACCTACGCGGCGGGCGCTGAGGATGACGTCGAGACCACCTCCGGAGCCCAGGTCCAGAACCGTTTCTCCTTCGCGGAGTTCGGCGACCGCTGTGGGGTTGCCGCAACCGAGACTGGCCAGCAGAGCGGCGTCGGGAGCCTTGTCGGGGCCCATCTCGTCGTAGGCGGCGGGCCCGAAGGTGTTCGGATCGGGCGAGCAGCAGGCGCCGTGGGTCTCGGCTTCAGCGGCCTTGGACCGGTAGTACGCGCGGACCTCCTCCTGGAGCTTCCCCATGGCACTGGTGGTGTCAGTCATGACGAGTGTCCTCAGCGTCAGGCGCCAGCCGGTGCGAGGCGGTGCACCGGGCGCGGGTAGGAGGGCTTGAACGACACCGGAGACGTGGCCGAGGACGTGACCGACTGGGCGCGGTCGGCCGCTGCCACCGCATTCGTCACGGCGCGGTCCAGGGCGTCGGGCTCGCAGGCGATCCGGGCGTTGATGACGGCCCGGCCCGCGGTGGCCGCAGTGCCGGCGGAGCGGTCCAGCGTGGGATCCGCACCCGCCTGGGTGAGGCTGAGCTTGGCGAAGTCACCGTCGGGCAGTTCGACCGTGAGCTTGGCGTGGCCTATCACGGCCCCCTGTCTCGCGGACCAGTCGGAGAGCTCCTGCAGGACGGTGTGCGCCCACGCGGCAGCGTCGAAACCGGTTCCCGTCGAGTCCAGGCCCAGTTCCTGGTTCATCCATGCCAGCTGGGCTTCGGCGGCTGCGTACCGGTCGTAGTCGATGTCGAGCCGGACTGCTTCGTTGGTGGCCGGCGCTGCCCACGCGCGGAGCAGGGAGTCCAGATGCGCACCCGTGCCGGCGGAGTACCCGACGACGGAGGCGTTGGGGTACTGCGTGCGCAGCTGATCCAGCAGTGCCGAGGCGCGTTCAGCGGTGACGGTGTCGAGCTTGTTGACCGCGATCACGTCGGCTTCGGTGAGCTGCTGCCGGAAGAGGTAGGAAAGGTCCGATTCCGGTTCCCCGCGCCGGGAGGCGCGTTCGAAGGCGAGGTGACGCAGCGGGTCGACCACGGTTGTCAGGGGCGCGACGACCATGCGCTCCCCGTAGTACCGGCGCAGGGGGCGCACCACCGTCGCCTGTAGATCGGTACAGCTGCCGACGGCCTCGGCGATGACGGTGTCGACTCCGTCGGAGGCGACGAGCGCGACGACCGCCTCGACGAGGTCCTCGAACTTGCAGCAGAAACACCCGCCGGTGACCTCGGCGACGCTGTGGAGCTTGCTGCGCATGAGCTTCGTGTCGACCAGTTCCACCCCCTGGTCGTTGGTGATGACGGCCACCTCGCGGCCCTGCTCCTGAAGGGCGAGTGCCGTCGCGGTCATGGTGGTGGTCTTGCCCGCCCCGAGGAAACCGGTCAGGGGTATGAAGGTGATCATTTCGTCCTTCTCGTCCGTGTCGTTGTCCCGGAGGGCTCAGGTCGTGGAGCAGCAGCCGCCGCCGCCTGCTTCGCCGAGCAGTGGCAGGGCGGCGGGTCGGGCGGGGGCCACCGCGTCGCCGAATGCGGTGTGCCGGCTGAGGCCGAATGCGTCGAGCCATGCGGCTGCCCTCGGCCGCAGCTCCGGGTCGGAAAGGACCATGGACGTGGTGACGGCCCGGGGGGTGCATCCACGCAGGGCTTTGGCTTGGTGGGCACCGGCACCGAACTCGACGGTGCGCAGGCCCTCGGCGTAGGCGTCTCGGACGGGGGCGTCGAGAACGAGCGCAAAGTAGATGCCGCTCCGCTCGCCGATCTTCGCGTAGTCGAATCCGGCCCACTTGGGGAAGAGACGGTGGTTCTTGCGAATGGTGACGCAGGTGGCGACCAGCGCGTCGTCCTTGTAGCCGAGGTATGCGCGGACGTCCGCGCCCTCGTCGATCAGGGCGGAGAGGATGCCGGAGATGTGGGCCGGTTCCTCGCCCGCCCCGTTCTTTTCCCTGTTCAGGCAGGTGAGCTCGGCGATCCGTGCCACATGCGGGCGGATGTCCTCCCGGTCGGTTCGCCGGATGGTGACGCCGGCCGCCTCGGCGCGGCGGACGTCCCCCTTGATGCGCTGGCGCTTCTTGAGTGGAAGGGCGGCCAGGTGGCCCTCCCAGTCGGGAGCATCGAGGCTCATGAAGTCCTCGTAGCCCCAGAAGGTGCTGTGGCCGCCGACGCCGTCGAGCGCTGCCACGAGCGCTTCGTTGCCGCGCCTGTCAGGAATCCAGGGCGCCACGATGCAGCGGATGCCGGCATCGAATGCGGCGGGTACGAGCTCCTCTACGACAGCGCCCACCAGCGTGGGCGTCCAGAAGTTGTAGGCGATCTCGGTCCGGTACCCGAGCGGCGAGCCCAGCAGCAGTGTCGGGAAGAACGGGTCGGTTCCCAGTGCGTCGACCTCGGCGCTGCGTCCGGCATCCGTCTGCGCACCGCAGCAGACTTCCTCGCCGGTGGGCGCCCGCCACCCGAGGTACGTGCGGGGCTCGTGGTCCACCACCGGAGGCGTGGACAGGACGTAGCCCGGCAGAAGGGCGAGCTCGCCTCGAGCGCGTGTGGCCGTGGTGTGCCACGGCTGCACGTCGGGCAGGACCTTCTCCGTGGCCCTCAGCCAGCTCGGGCCGAGGTACGGCCAGGAGTCGGTGAGGCCGGCGAGCTCGCCGGCCCAGTCCATGTCCGGCAGCGCCCGGCCGGTCGAAATGACGATGCGGGGTGATCCACCCATGTCGGATTCCTTGGAGTGAGATGAGGCGGTTCAGCACTTCACGCAACAGCGGATCTTGCCCGCGTCCTCGGCGTCCGTCCGGCGCTGCTGCCACAGTTCCTCGACCCGCCTGTCGGGGTGCGTCCACTCCACCCAGAAGCCGCGGTCGACGGTGGCGATGTCCTCCATCCACGGCGAGGACAGCAGTGGCGAGCCCTTGAACAGCAGCAGGCGCGTCTGGAGCGCCGTGGGATCGGTGACGCGGGCGAGTCCCGTCTTCACCAGCCAGTCCTCGAAGCCCAGCAGCTCGTCGTACTCGATCCACGGAGTGAACGGGATGAAGGTCGGGTACAGCTCGAAGCCCATGCGTTCGGCCTCGGTGATCGCTTCCTGCATGTGGTCGACATCGATGTGCTTGTCGAAGATCCGAAGGATCCGGTTGGAGGGGAACTCCAGAGCGCAGGTGACCCGCCGCAGGCCAAGGGAGACGAGCTTCTCCAGCTCTTTGGTGTAGTCCAGGACGTGGTCGACGCGGGTGGTGACCTCGAAGGTGATCGGTCCGATCGCCTCCACCAGCCGCTCCACCACGCCGATCCCGATGGTGCGGGAGTTGAAGAACTCGGCGTCGATGAAGCAGAAGTGACGTACGCCTTCCTCGGCGAGCTGCAGTGCGTCGGTGAGCACGCTGTCGGCGTCGTACGCCGCTACGCCGCCGTCGTAGGCCCCGTACACGGAGCAGTACGTGCACTTGTGGTGGCAGCCGCGGGAGGCCTCGATGTTGCCCATGAGTCCGAACGGCGAGTGGTGGGCCGGGTAGTGCACAAGGGAAGGGAAGAGGTCGCGTGCCGGCTTGGGCACCGAAATACGGCGACGCGGTGGCTTGGGTCGCATGCCGTGACGGGTCATCAACGCCGGTACCGCTTCGAGCGACAGCGATCGGCCCGCGAGCCGCACCAGCTCTTGACCGACGAGCTCGGGCTCCTCCATGACGACGCCGTCGACGACCTCGAGGAACTCGCTATGGTTCATCTGCGCGTACTGGCCGAAGGCCACCACCGCGGTCCCGTACGCCTCGGAGAGCTGTCGGGAGAGGGCCATGCCGCGCTCCAGGCCCTCGAACTGCTGGACCGAGACCAGGGTCAGGTCGAAGGGGCCGTCGGGAACGGCGTCGGGGAGCAGATGCGCATCCCAACCGATGACTTCGGCGCCCTGGCTCTGCAGGGCAGCCGCCGCACAGGCCGACGTCAAAGGTTGGAGCTCTGCTTCGAATGCGGACGCCACGAGCACACGTGGTTGAGTCACACGTCCCCCAGGGAGTGATCAAAGTAAGAGATGTGCCGAACCAGGGCGGAGCCGGGGCATTGGTCGATGACGGCTCGGTCGACCGACGGCCGGAACCCTGCCAGCGTCAAGCGATGTATGTCAATAGATCGATGAATGGCCGAGCGGTGGCGGGTGTAAACCGGACAGCTGGATGACCGGCGCACGGTCTGTTTGGGGCGTATGTTGTTGGGCTGTCCGGGCTCGTTCGCGTGGTCCCCACGGCTCCAAATTCCCCTGGTAGAAGGGGAATGGAGTGTGAAGGCGCTGCCCGCAGCGATCAGTCCGTTGCGCGTGGATCCCGCTTGGTGTCGACGGTCGAAGCATCGGTCATCTGGGTGAAATCAATCGGCAACCTTCGATGTGATCCTGACCGGCGGTCGAGTCGTGAAGGTGCCCGTGCATGGCCGAAACTCACCCGATGGGGATGGCGTTTCCCGCGGGCTTGGTGGGCGGTGGGGCGACGGGAAGCGGTGGTCCGAGGGCGCGGATCTCGCTGTCGGGGCTACGGTGCGGCGCGAGGTCGAGGTGCGGCGCGGGTGGGACTGGGCCTCGAGGACCCGCAGATCAGGGGCCGCTGCGGTGCGTGCGACCCACGACGAGATCAGGAAGCTGGTCGAGGGCCCGGTCGATGAGATCGCGCCGCCGACCTCCGCGTGACCGTGGGGGTCAGCCTGCGGGCGGGAACAGCGACTCCTGGAGTTCCCGCAGGGCATCGGGGACGACCGAGAACCACGCCCAGGTGCCGCGCCGCTGACGCTTCAAGAGACCCGCGGTGGTCAAGATCTTCAAGTGGTGACTGACCGTGGGCTGGCTCAATGCCAGGCGGTTGGTGAGGTCGCATACGCACAGCTCGCCGTTGGGTGCCTGGCGTATGAGGTGCAGCATCTGCAGCCGCATCGGGTCTGCGACGGCCTTCAGCTTGGAGGCCATGAGCTCGACCTCCTCGGGATCGATCAACTGGCCTGCTGCGCCGGGAGTGCACGTCTCTCTGCTCGCGTCCTCAACGGGCGTGTCAGTCGAAGTGATGGCCATCCGCTCACCTTACGAAGGGCCTAGATCGCTTCGGGGGCCGTGGAATCTCCCTCGACGTGCTGTTCACCACGTGTTCACCTCGGCCGACGACCTGCGGAGGCCCGCGGTGCTCATGCCCGAGCTCGGCTGAATATCAGCGAAACGAGTCCGAGGCCCACGGCCGCCCCGAGGAGCTGGGCGCCGATGAACCCGCCCACGGAAGCGGGGGCGATGCCCGAGAAGGTGTCGGTGAACGCGCGGCCGATCGTCACCGCCGGGTTGGCGAAGGACGTCGACGAGGTGAACCAGTAGGCGGCACCGATGTAGGAAGCGACGGCGACCGGCGCGAAGCGCAGGCGGTCGGTGCGGGCCAGGCCGAAGATCAGCAGAACCAGACCGGTGGTGGCGACGACCTCACCCAGCAGGAGGGGGCCGGCCGAGCGGTCATGGGTGGACCACTTCACGAGGGGCTCACCGAACATCGCGTCCGCCAGCGCGGCACCGGCGATGGCCCCGGAGACCTGGGCGGGGATGTACGCGGCAGCTTCGCGAGCAGTGACACCGGGGCCGCCGCGCCGGGCGGTGAACCACTCGGCCAGGGTGACGGCCGGGTTGAAGTGCGCTCCGGAGACGGGACCGAGCAGTGCGATGAGTACGCCGAGGCCGAAGACGGTCGCCAAGCAGTTGGCCAGGAGCTGCAGGCCGACGTCCTTCGTGAGCTCGGTGGCCTGGATGCCGGAGCCGACGACGACCGCGACCAGGGCGGTGCTGCCCACGAATTCTGCGGCGATTCTGGAAACCAGGGGTACGCGAGGCGGGGTGCCGACCGGCGCAGGTGCGCTGATCGGCACGGCGGGCTCCGCTGCGGTCTCGGCCTCGTGGCCAGCGGCCTGGGTGGCGGTCAACAGGACTCCTCGGTGCAGTCGCGTCGGGCGACGGGAATCAGGGGCAGGACCGCTTGGTGTTCGCCTCGGCGGTAGCGCGCGCAATCTCCGCGAGGTCGGCGAACTGGCCGGCGAGTGAAGCGATGACGTCCGGGCGGAGTCGGTAGTAGGTGAACCGGCCGCACGGCTCGGTCTCCACGACTCCTGCCTCGCGCAGCACCTTCAGGTGGTTGGAGAGGTTCGTCTGCCGCGCGCCGGTCTCCTCGACCAGGTGCGTGGTGCAGAGCGTCTCCTTGGCGAGGAGGGTCACGATCTGGAGCCTGAGCGGGTCGCCCAGAACCCGAATCAGATCAGTGTCGACTGACGTCATCATGGAGTGATAATTTCACATCAGTGGCTGCTGACGCCACCAGGTGCTGATGTCATCCGTGCCTGATGTCCACCCCGTGACGTGGCACGACACCGCTCGCGAGACAAGAGAGACCTCCGATGGCCGAGAAGCCCTCCGTCCTGTTCGTCTGCGTCCACAACGCCGGCCGTTCCCAGATGGCCGCCGGGTGGCTGACCCACCTCGCCGGTGACCGCATCGAGGTACGCTCCGCGGGCTCCGCCCCGGCGGACCACGTCAACCCGGCTGCGGTCGAGGCCATGCTCGAGGCCGGCATCGACATCTCCGCCGAGACCCCCAAGATCCTGACCGTGGACGCCGTCAAGGAGTCCGACGTCTGCATCACCATGGGCTGCGGCGACACCTGCCCGGTCTTCCCCGGCAAGCGGTACCTGGACTGGCAGCTCGAGGACCCGGCGGGCCAGGGTGTCGAGGCCGTGCGTCCGATCCGCGACGAGATCAAGAAGCTCGTCGAAGGACTGATCGAGGAGCTCGCCCCGGAGAAGACCGCGTGAACTCCGGAACGGAGATGCGGGACGTCGTCCTCATCGCCTCCGGACCTGTCGGACGCACCGCCGCCCTCCACGCCACCCGGGCACAGCCCAAGGCCCTCGCGGGAAGCCGGGCACCACGGCTCCGGCCCGTCGGCGCCGGAGGGGTGCCGCGCCACCCGTGAGCTGCCGATCGTCCGGCTCGCAGCGGACGTAAGGGAGCCCCCTCGCCAGGTGCCGAGCGAAGCGATCACCGCGTGGAACGGAGTGGTCGACAAGCTGAAGACGATGGAGACCGACGCCCGCTACGACCTGAAGGCGAAGGCGGAAAAGGCGAATTGGGCGGGCGTCAATGCCACCGTCTCCAGCACGTTCATCACGAAAACGGCGGGCGAGCTTTCCGACGCGCACACGTAGGCGACGACGATCCGCAACGTACTCAAGGACACCCACGATGAACTCGTGGGTTACAAGAAGGAGCTCGATCAGGCCCTCGAGCGCGTCCGGCAGAAGAACATCACGGTGACGTCCACGGCGGAGGCGGCTTCACCGTCACGATGCTGATCCACCCCGATCGGGCCGGACGGGGCACGTCTGTTCCCGACCACTCCCAGCAGGACGTCGATCAGCTTCGCGACGACGTACAGAGGATCCTGCACCGGGCGACCGAGAGCGACAGGACCTCGTCCCGGGTCCTGAAGGCCATCGCCGACCAGGCGGAGTTCGGCTTCTCCGGCGCTGCGTACGGGGACCGCGATTCCGCGATCGATGCACTGCGCAAGGCCGAGGAGGCCGCGAAGCTCATCAAGGAGAAGGGCGACGAGATGTCGCCCGCGGAGTTCCAGAAACTCAATTCCGTGCTCGGCTCATACAAGAGTGGGCAGATCGGACGGAGGCATCGAGGAACCCGGGCGCGCGGGAACGCGGTACTCGTGCATCACCCGCCGTTTCTGCCGTGATCCTTCGCGTAGGCCCGGAAGACGTCGTGAGGGGCGCCGCCACTGTGGAGGAAGCGTTCGTCGAGGACGGTGGCGAGGTCCGCGAGGGCCGTGGTGAGCAGAGCTGCCGCGAGTCGTACTTCGGCGTTCCGGGCGCTCCTGCCGCGGTCGGCGAGTTCCATGGCGTACGCGATGTTGGCGGCCAGGGACGTCTGGTCCTGGCCTTCGTGGAAGTAGTAGGACTCGGCGTACTGGAGCAGGTCGACGGAGATCCCCGCCAACCGGTTGCCGAGGTCGTCGAGGACGCTCGCCCCCAATGAGGAGTCGAGCCTCGACCACGGATCGTCGCGCTGCAGGTCGTTGCGTTGCAGTTGGGACAGGCGGAGTGCCACGGCCCGTCTGCGGCTGAGTGCCGGGTAGATCTCGAGAATCCAGGAGACCGTCGCCGTGAGCAGTGCGAAGCCGACGAGTGCTTCCAGAGGGGCGACGATGCGCAGCCACGGTTCGGCCGGGGCGATGTCGCCGAGCCCCAGGGTCGTCACGGTGACCAGCGAGATGTAGAGCGAGTTGACGGGCCCGCCGTGCTGTGCCGGCTCCAGGCCGGTGGCGAAGGAGAAGGCACCCGGCAGGTGGGGCCAGTAGATCAGCGCCCATCCGATGACGACCGTGCCCGCCCACATGGCCACCACGGTCACCATGGCGAGCGGACCGGCCAGTCCCGCCGCCCGCTTTCGGAAGGGCAGGTGTTGGGACAGCTTCCACAGTCCGGCCATGACGTGCCGACTCAGCCCGCCGTGACGGGTCGGGTGCCACAGCGTGTGGAAGACGTCCCGCAGCGCGGCCATGGCCAGCCCGGCTCCGAGTAGTGAGACCAGCCATTTCATACGCGTCTCCCAAGGCGCGGCGCAGCCAGTGCCCAGCATGCACGCTGGGGTGCCGGGAAGGGTGTGCGGCGCGCCTCGAAGGACGCCCACGGACGGGCCGAGATCTCCGACGGTGCGTGCGACGGTGCGTGCCCGCACTGAGAGGCTAGAGGCGTGTCGTTTCTTCCTCAGCAGCCTCAACGCGTCGTGTCAGCAGGGCACATGATCGTCTGCGGCGATGACGCGCTCGCCACCCGTCTCGCCGCCGAGCTGCACGACGTGTACGGGGAGCGGGTGACGCTGCTCGTGCCCCCTTCCGGTTCTACCGCAAGCCGTCCGCCCGGCATCGCCCCGACCCGCCTGTGGCCATCAGCCCTTCTCGGACGTGTGTCGGCCGCGATCACCCAGCCCGATGACCCCGACCAGATCGGCGCGAGCGGTGAGTTCCTGCTCCCCGTACGGGAGTTGGGTGCGGACCAACCGTCGGAGGAAGCGCTGCGCGACGCCGACGTGGAACGGGCGGCAGCGCTGGCCCTCGTCTACGACGACGACGAGACGAACATTCGGGGGGCACTGACGGCCCGTCGGCTCAATCCGGGGCTCCGGCTGGTGATCCGACTCTACAACCGCAAGTTGGGCCAGCATCTGGAGGAACTGCTCGACCAGGCCGCGATGGTCGCGATGCCCGGACTGGACACCGTCGTGCTGGACGCCTCCACCACGGTGCTGTCCGACGCCGACACCGCCGCTCCGGCGCTGGCGGCGACCGCCGTCGCGGGGACGAGCAAGGTCGTCCAGGCCGACGGGCTGCTGCTGCGAGCTGCGGAGCGCACGCCACCCGGGCGTGGCGAGGTGCCCGCTCCCGGCCTGGTCACCCTGGCGCTGCTCTCGTCGACGACGAACGATCCGGCGGGGGCGGAGGGGTCGGACAGCAGCGGCACCCAAGGACCGATGCTGCTGCCCGACGACGCCACGCTCAGGGAGGCCACCGGCCGTGGGACCGTGGTGCTGGAGACCGTTTCGTACGCCGGTCCGCCGGTACCGCCACGTCAGCTGACCCGTTGGGGTGCGCCGTTGGGTGAGGTCTTCTCACGGCGACTGCGCTGGTCGCTGGCCGGTGGTGCGGCGGCGGTGCTCATGCTCGCCGTCGCCTCCTGGCTCGCCATCGGCGGCCACCCCCTGCATGCCGCGTACCTCACGTTCCTCGACCTGTTCGCGATCAACGATCCGGCGATCGGCGAATCCACCTCCCGGCAGGTGCTCCAACTCCTGACCGGGCTGGTCGGGCTGGCGTTGCTGCCGGTCGTCGTGGCCGGTGGGCTGGAGGCTCTCGGAGCCTTCCGCGGAGCCCACGCGCTGCTCCGACCGCCCCGGGGCCTGTCCGGACACGTGGTCCTGCTGGGCCTCGGCAAGGTGGGTACGCGGGTCCTGGCCCGGCTGCGGGAACTCGACATCCCGGTGGTGTGCGTGGAGGAGGACCCGGAGGCTCGCGGCATTCCGCTCGCACGGAGGCTGCGGGTGCCCGTGGTGCTGGGCGACGTCACGCAGGAGGGTGTTCTGGAAGGTGCCAAGGTGCACCGCGCTCACGCGCTGCTGGCCTTGACCAGCGCCGACACCACGAACCTGGAAGCCGCCCTGTACGCCCGTACGGTCAAGCCGGATCTCCGGGTGGCGCTGCGGCTGTACGACGATGACTTCGCCACCGCCGTCTACCGCACCCTGCGGGTCGCCCACCCCGAGGCGCTCACGCGCAGCCGTAGCGTTTCGACGCTCGCCGCACCTGCGTTCGCCGGAGCGATGATGGGGCGCCAGATCCTCGGTGCCATCCCCGTGGAACGCAAGGTCCTCCTGTTCGCCGCGATCGATGTGGCGGGTCATTCCCAGTTCGAGGGCCGTACCGTCGTGGAGGCGTTCAAACCCGGTGCGTGGCGGGTGATCGCCCTGGACACCGCGGCGCCCGCCGAACGCCGTCCCGACCTGGCAGCGACACGCTCCGACGACGAGCAGGAAACGGCCGGCCTGCTCTGGGACCTCCACCCCGGGTACGTGCTGCGGGCCGAGGACCGTGTCGTCCTCGCGGCGACCCGCCGCGGACTGGCAGAGCTCCTGGGGCGGCGGACGGTGCCCCGGCGGGACCCTCGGACGTCCTGAAGACGGCCGTCTGGAGGGGCGGCGGCGCACGGGAGCCGCCGGGTCGGCGGATGGGCGCCGAGCCGGTACGGCCCGCCCCCGGGGTGATGCGCGTGCCTGGTCGCCCGACCCACCGGGCCGGGGCACGGCAGCCACCGGGCGAGGAGGCGGTCCGGGGAGCCGACGTCACCGGGGCAACGGGCAGGGGGGCGCGCCAGGGGGCCGGCGGCCGTCGCCAGGAGGAGGGTGCAGGGGGGTGGGAGGACGCAGGAAGACGGGGGCGCAGCCGGGGCGGGGCGAAGACGGCGAAGCAGGACAAGTGCCTGGACGATTTCTTTGCACTGTGCAATGCTTTTCGGGACGGAGCCCGAACGGGGGAGGCCTCCGTCAGGGCTCCGGAGCGGGCAGGTTCAACAGCCCGGCAGGTAGCACCGATCGGAGCTCTTCACTCGGGTCGGCTTCAGGCGGGGCATTCGGGTCGCTGCCGGTGCCAACGGAGAGCCTGGAGCCGGCTTTGAGTGCGCCCTTGCCGATGCTGCTCTGCGCGGCGCGCTGCTACGGTCCGGTGTCCACCCAGGGTGCACCGCTCCTCCCCCGGTCTTTCGTCACGCGTCAGGTGCCGGGTGCTCCTCCGTCGGCCTGGACCGCGTCGGCGAGCGCCTCGGCCGCGGCTTCCGCCGCTTGCGCAGCGTCGTCGGCGGCTTGCCGGCCGGCCCTGGTGTCGGGGGACGACTCCCGGGTCGCCGGCGACTGGGGCAGTACCTCGCTGAAGGCGCGGGAAACGCCCTGGAGCGCCGAGGTGACCTCGCCGGGGATCACCCAGAAGGTGTTTCCCGTGCCCTGTGCGAGTTGGGGCAGCACCTGGAGGTACTGGTAGGCGAGCAGCTTGGGGTCGGGGTCGTTGCGGTGCACCGCCTGGAAAACCTCCTCGATCGCCCGGGACTGGCCTTCGGCCTTGAGGATCTCGGCGGTCCGGTTGCCCTCCGCCCTCAGGACGGCGGACTGCTTCTCGCCTTCCGCTGTGAGGATCTGAGCCTGGCGTTGGCCTTCGGCTCCGAGGATCGCTGCCCGCTTGTCCCGCTCGGCCCGCATCTGCTTCTCCATCGCGTCCTTGATGGACTGCGGAGGGTCGATGGCCTTGATCTCCACGCGATTGACCCTCAGCCCCCACTTGCCTGTGGCTTCGTCGAGCACGCCCCGCAGCTGGTTGTTGATGATGTCGCGCGACGTGAGGGTCTTCTCCAGATCCATCGACCCCACCACGTTCCGCAGGGTGGTGACGGTGAGCTGCTCGACCGCCTGGAGGTAGTTCGCGATCTCATAGGCGGCAGCGCGGGGGTCGGTGACCTGGAAGTACACGACCGTGTCGATCTCGACGACGAGGTTGTCTTCCGTGATGACGGGTTGCGGCTGGAAGGACACGACCTGTTCCCGGAGGTCGATCACCGGGTAGACCCGGTCGATGTAGGGGATGACGACGCTGAGTCCGGGTTGCAGCGTGCGGTGGTACCTGCCGAGTCGTTCGACGTTGCGGGCGCGTGCTTGGGGCACGATGCGTACCGCCCGCAACACGGTGAAGACCGCCAGCAGCGCGACGACCAGGCCGACGAGGAAGAGCGCCGAAGCCTCCATGATTCACTCCCGGGGGTAGACGAGTGCGGTGGCGCCGCTGATCTCCATGACGTCCACGGCCGTCCCGGGAGGGATCACCAGCGTCTCGTCATAGGCACGAGCCGTCCATTCCTCACCGCCGATGCGGACCCTGCCGTCCGCGCCCGTCACCTCGGACACCACATAGGCGGTCCTGCCGACCAGCGCGCTCACGCCGAATCGTTCCTTCTGAGGCTCGCGAATGCGGCGCAGGACGACGGGACGCAGGAACAGCACGCTGACCACGGCGACCACGGCGAACACCAGCAGCTGGACGGGCAACGGTGCTCCGAGTGCCGCGGATCCCGCCGTGACCAGGGCGGCCACGCCGAGCGTGCCCAACGCGGCGGTCAGAGTGACGATCTCCGCCAGGACCAGGACCGCAGCGATGATCAACCAGATCGCCCATAGATCCATGGGTCCCCTCCTTGCGCATGCGGGGGCACGGGACGCCGGACGCCCTCCGGCGTCGGCGGTCGGGTGGCCGGGCGTCGGCACCGGTCGCTCCCTTCCTTCTGCCTACCCCCGCCGATCAAGCGGGAATCTGACTTTTCTCATAGTTCGATGAGAATTCTCCTTTAAAGGGTGTTTTTCACTCTTGCGCTGCCGTGCAGCGCCGACGGGTCACCATGGGGCTCCGATGCCCCGCCGCGGATGTCCTCCTGTCGTGGGTGACACGGGCCTGTGTGGGTAGCCGCTAGGCAAGCCCTCATCGGACGGGCATCCGAGGGAGCAACCCGCTTCGGCCGTCACGTCGCCGACGCAGTCGGCGCCGGCCCCTGCGGCAACGCACAGGTGGAAGCCCCGGCACCACCTGACTCGGGTCGAGAACGGAACTGCCGTGGCGTCGGCGCCCATCGGCGCCGCGGTGGCCCTCCACCCCACGGAAGGCCGGCCGGGGCTGGGAGGTGTTTTTCATGGACTGGTGGAGCTGGCTGATCATCGCGGTCGCCGTGCTGGCCGCCCTCGCGTCCTCGGCGCTGGCCCTTCAGGCCCGGCGCCGTAGCGGCAATGTCATAGCCGGCGGTAGGAAGCCGCCGTCCGGCAAGAAAGGGGGGCGGACGTGAATACGTATCTGCGAGCCAGGGACATCAGCGAGGAGCCGGTGGTCACGCTCGGGGGCGAGGACGTCGCCCAGATCAAGGACGTCATCTTCGACCCGATGCACGGCAACATCATGTGCTTCACGCTCAGCGGACGGGGAATGCTCGCCGGTCCGCTGAAGAGGGCACTGCTGTGGCGGAAGGTCCACGGGCTGGGCCCGGACGCGGTGATGATCCGCGACGAGAAGGCGATGGAGGACGACGACACGGCCGCTCAGGAGTACACCCGTGCACCGGGCTCAGGAAGGATCATCGGCGCCCGCATGATGACCGAGGACGGCACCGGTCTGGGCACCGTCACCGACGTCATCATCGAAGTCGGCAAGAGCGCCCGGGTGATCGGGTACGAGGTCGACTCGGCCACGGACACGGGACGGACCGTGTTCCTTCCCGTGATCAAGCCGAAATCCGTCTCCGAGGAAATGGTGGTCGTACCGGCGTGTACGGCCGAGTTCACGGCAGGCGACGCGGCCGGTCTGCCGACCGCGGCGGACGGCTTGCGGCGACGACTCGAGGGGGAGACATGATGTTGTTCAGCAAGGCTCAGGGGCGCAGCGTGGTGGACGTCCGAAGCGCCGAGACCTTCGGGCGCGTCGTCGCCTGCTCCGTCGCACCCTCGCCGCCCCGCATCTCGGCGGTCCGCCTCAAGGCCCGTCATGGGCACAAGGCCTACGCCGTGACGTGGCGGAACATCCAGTCGTTCGGCAGGGACGCCGTCACCGTCCGCTCGGCGGAGGACCTGCTGCCGGAGGACGAGATCGATTCCCTCGCGAAGGAGCACGAGAGTCACGAGCCCTTCGCCAAGCCGGTCCTCTCCGAAAACGGCGAATGGCTGGGAACCGTCAAGGACGTCGAGTTCGACGAGGAGGACGGGCGGCTCTGCGCACTCATCACCGAGGACGGACGACTTCCTGGAGACTGCGTCCTCGGCGTCGGCAGCTACGCCGCCGTCGTCCGCCAACCGTAGCGGGCAGTCCCGTGGCGGGTTTTCTGGGCCACTGCCGGTGGGCGGCCGCCGTCCGGGCAGCCCGTCGCGCGGCTGTCCTCCGTCCGGGCCCCCGGGTTCCGGCCCGGGGCGAGGACGCGGCGGGGGTGTCACGGCAGGTCGGGGCGGCCCAGCCAGGAGGGCTTCACGGGCACGCCGTCCGCGTATCGCTCCTCTGGTGCTGGTGCTGGTGCTGGTGCTGGTGTCGGTGTCGGTGTCGGAGGAGCGTCCGCGGGCTTCGGTTCGGCCTCGCTCGTGGCTGCCCGAGACACGACCGGTGCAGCGCTGTCCTCCAGCAGCTCCGCGAGCGTGAACCGCGTGCTGTAGGACTGCCAGGCGCCGTCGACGACCAGGAGGAAACCGTCGGAGTACCGAAAGAGCCGCCGGCGCTTCGGACTCCGGGGATGCTCCGGGAAGTGCCGCCTGGCGCGCCTTTCCAGCTCCGCCAGAGCCTCTTCGCGCGCACCTTCCACGTGCGCCAACACGTAAGCCTCGGAGTGCTTTCGCTCCCCCGTGCCCACGGTCATCTCGACGATCAGTCCCCAAGTCGCCATGTCCCGCCCTCCGAGTGCAGATCACGAACAGCCTAGAAAGACCCGGAGGAGCAGGCTCCCACAAGGGGGCGCAGGGGTCCGCCGGGAGGCTCAGGCCGACGGTCTCACCGGAGTCGTCGGCGGGTGGCGACGTCGGGCGGCTCCTCGTCACTCCCGGCCGGTGCCGGAGCTGCGTACGAGGAGGCATACGGGCATCTTGCCGGGTTCCGGCAGTGTGGCCGCGTCGGGTGTGCGCCAAAGGGGCCTGTCAATGTCGCGTAAATAGCCTGTAGGGTGCCCAGCGGTGTGCCGGGAAGTCTGGTCGGCGAATTCGAGAGAGCTCTCTTTGCCGATCGGGGGACGTCCACATGGTGCTCGTTGCCGTTTTCGGGGTCGCACTGCTCATCGCCGTGCTGCTCTCCGGGCTCGCTGCCCGTACGGTGCTGTCCACTTCCCTGCTCTTCCTCCTCGGCGGCGCGCTGGTCAGTGACGGATTCCTGGGGCTGATCCACGTCACGCCGGAGAGCGGAATCGTTTCGGTCACCGCGGATCTCGCACTGTTCGCGGTGCTGTTCACGGACGGCATGCACGTGTCCTTCCCGACACTGCGGGCGAACTGGAAGAACCCCGCGCGGGCCCTGGGCCTGGGCATGCCGCTTGCCTTCGTCGGCATGGCCCTGGTGACGCACTACCTGGTGGGACTGGACTGGACGACGTCCTTCCTGGTCGGAGCCGTGCTGGCGCCCACCGACCCGGTGTTCGCCTCGGCGATCGTCGGGCGGAAGGAAGTGCCGGCCAAGCTGCGGCAGCTGCTGAACGTGGAGAGCGGCATCAACGACGGTCTCGCGCTTCCCGTCGTCCTGGTCCTCATCGCCGCGGCCGGTCCGACCGCGGGCCAGGGGGATGCGTCGTTCGGGGAGATCGCTGTGGAACTGGGGCTGGGACTGGCCTTCGGGATCCTGCTGCCGCTGTTCGTGGCCGGTCTCGTGCGTTTCCGGCTGCTGGGAGCGGAGCCCAAGCTGCAACCACTGCTGCCGCTGGCCGTCGGGATCATCCTCTACGGGCTGTGCCACCTCACCCACGCCAACCCCTACCTGGCGGCCTTCTCCGCTGGGGCGGTCCTCACCGCGGCCTCGCCGGAGGCGAAGGCGGCGTTCGAGCCGCTCGGTGAGGCACTGGCCGAGCTGGCGAAGTTCGCCGCGCTGCTGGTCTTCGGCGCGCTGCTCACCCCGCAGCTCTTCGCGGACCTCTCCCTCGGCGGATACGTCGCCGTGATCCTCGCGATCGTGCTGATCCGGCCGGCCTCCCTCCTGCTGTCGCTCGTCGGGACGCGCTTCGACCGGAGGGAAAAGCTTGTCGCGGCGTGGTTCGGCCCGAAGGGCTTCGCCTCGGTGGTGTACGGATTGCTGGTGCTGCAATCAGGAATTCCGCAGGGGCAGCAGGCCTACACGCTGATCGCGGTGTGCATCGCGGCCTCGATCATCGCCCACAGCAGCACGGACGTGCCGATCGCCCGTCTTTTCCACGTCGACGACCTGGCGGGCATCCCGGCGGACCAGGAGACGGCGGAAGCCCCCCACCGGACGGAGGCCGACCTTGCGCGATGACGAACCCGTCCCCATCCGCTCGAGATGGGGGACGATCCGCCCTGTGGACCCCCCGGGTAGTCCTGTGGTCCCGGCCCTCGCGGCCGTGGAGGACGAACGCCGTGCCGGGTCCATCGTCACGACGTCCCCCAAGGGACAACGAATCATCGGAGCATCGTGAACAACTGGCAGAGCTGGGCCGCCATCGCCGTCTTCGCCGGCACCTACGCCCTGATCATCAGCGAGAAGATCCACCGTGTGGCGGCCGCCCTCGGCGGCGCCGGACTGATGTTGGCGATCGGAGCGACGAACGACGCGTCGGCCTTCTATTCCGAGCAGAGCGGCATCGACTGGAACGTCATCTTCCTGCTGATGGGGATGATGATGATCGTCGGCGTGCTGAAGAAGACCGGCATGTTCGAGTACTTGGCCATCTGGTCCGTGAAGAGGGCGAAAGCCAAACCCTTCCGGGTGATGGTCATGTTGGTGGTGATCACGGCCGTCGCCTCAGCGCTGCTCGACAACGTCACCACCGTGCTGCTCATCGCCCCGGTGACACTGCTGGTCTGCGAGCGACTCGCGCTCCCGGTGGCGCCGTTCCTGATCGCCGAGGTGCTGGCCTCCAACATCGGCGGAACGGCCACCCTCGTCGGTGACCCTCCCAACATCATCATCGCCAGCCGGGCGGGCCTGACCTTCAACGACTTCATCGTCCACCTGGCCCCCCTGTCAGCGGTCCTGATCGTGGTCCTGGTCGCCATGTGCCGCTGGTTGTTCCGCGACGCCTTCGTGTACGACGAGGCCCGGGCGGCCGAGGTGATGGAACTGGAGGAGCGCGAGGCCATCCGTGACCCGCGGCTCCTCGTCCAGGGCCTGGTCGTCCTCGCCCTGGTCATCGCGGGGTTCGTCCTGCACCCGGTACTCCACTACGCGCCCAGCATCGTGGCACTGCTCGGCGCCGGCCTGCTGATCGCGCTGTCCACTGCGGAGACCTCGGACGTACTCGAAGAGGTCGAGTGGCCCACCCTTGCGTTCTTCGCCGGGCTGTTCATCATGATCGGCGGACTGATCGAGACCGGGGTGATCGGCGAGGTGTCCAAAGCCCTGGCCGGCGCCATCGGTGACAACGAACTCGGCGGCTCCATGCTGATGCTCGGCGCCTCCGCCGTGCTGTCCGGCGTCGTCGACAACATCCCCTACGTCGCCACGATGGCCCCCATCACCAGCGACCTCGTGCAGTCCATGGGCGGCGGCGCCGACCACGTCATGTGGTGGGCCCTGGCCCTCGGCGCCGATCTCGGGGGCAACGCCACGGCCATCGGTGCGAGCGCCAACGTCGTCGTCCTCGGCATCGCCGAGCGCAACCGCACGCCCATCTCCTTCTGGCAGTTCACGAAGTACGGACTCGTCGTCACCGCCGTCACCGTCATCATCTCGGCGGGGTACCTGTGGCTGCGCTACTTCTTCCTCGCCTGACCGTCGTGGCGGGCGTGGACCGCGGTGCTCGTGCCGGGAGCAGCCGGGCGAGGCGGAACGGCCGGACCGGCTACCGGTAGCCGAGCGTCGTCATCATCCCGGACTCCGAGTGGTAGACGTTGTGGCAGTGCAGCATCCACAGCCCCGGGTTGACCGCGTCCAGGTCCGCCACGAGCTTCTGGTGCGGCAGCACCACGGACGTGTCCTTGCGGGCGCCGAAGCAGTCGATGCCCGCAAGGCCGTAGGTGTGGCCGTGGAGATGGACGGGGTGCCACATGTCCGTGGCGTTGATGACCACCAGGCGCACGCGCTCCCCGCGCTCGACCTCGTGGATCCTGTCCGGCGAATACGGCATGTGGTCGATGCCCCAGTCGAAGTCCTTCATGCTGCCGGTCAGGGTGATCTTGAGCTGGCGGTCGGGGCGGCGTCGGTCCAGCGCCACGGACTCGTCCGGCCGAAGACTGCGGGCCGACACCAGCACGTTCCGGTGCAACTCCGCCGGACGCACGGACGGCTTCGGCACGGCGCCGCCGCCGGTGCGCAGGACGGCCAGCGCGGCCCCGCCCTTGCCCTCGGCGAGCGCGGTCAGGGGGAAGACCCCGTCCTTCACGGTGACGAGCGCGTCGTAGCGCTCGGCCATCCCCAGGAGCACCGCGTCCACCGGGTGGTGCTGTACGGGGAAGCCGTCGCTGTGGGTGATGGTGAGCCGATGGCCTCCGAGCGCCACCCGGAAAGGCGTCTCGGCCGCCGCGTTGATGATGCGCAACCGGATGCGCTCGCCCGGCCTGGCCCGGAACTGTGTGGGATCTTCCGCTGTCTTCCCGTTGACCAAGTAGTGCGGGTAGTCGACGTCCCCTGCATGACCGCCCAGCAGTCTGCTGGCGGCCCCCTTCAGCAGCCGGAATGCGCCGTCGGCGTGGTACGGCGGCGCGGACGGGTCCCGTCGGCCCGGCTCGTGGGCCCACGCCGGGCCGTATCCGGCGTCCACCCCTCCGGCGGGCCGGGACGGTCGGCTCCCCCGCGCGTGATCACGTCGTCGCCCGTCGTTGCCCGTCCCGTGCCCCATCGCCGGCCTGCCCTTGCGGAGCCGCGTGAAGACGTCCTGCGGAGCGGTGCCGTTGACCCCGTCGATCCAGTCGTCCAGGATGACGACCCACTCGCGGTCGTAGGCGAGGGGCTCGTTGCGGTCCTCCACGATCAGTGGTGCGTAGAGCCCTCGGTCGAGCTGCAGGCCGAGGTGCGGGTGGAACCAGTAGGTGCCGGGGTGCGGGACGCGGAAGCGGTACGTGAAGGACGCCCCCGCACTGATCGGCCGCTGTGTCACGTCCGGTACGCCGTCCATGTCGTTGCGCACGGCGACTCCGTGCCAGTGGACCGTGGTGGGCTCCGGCAGATGGTTGTTCAGCGTCAGTTCGACCGTGTCGCCCGTGGCGACACGGAGTTCACGACCCGGCAGGTCGCCGTCGTACGTCCACGTCCTGACGGTGTGCCCGCCGCCCAGGTCGACCGTGCTCGCGGTGGCGGTGCAGACCAGGCGCCGGGGCGAGCGATCCGTGCCCGGCGTACCTGTGGCTGCCGTCTTCCGGCCGCCCGGCGGCGGGGTGTTGCGTGCGGGAGCGGCGCCGGGGGCTCCGTCGTGGCGGCCGCCGGCGGGTGCCCCGCCGGAGCACGCGGAGAGCAGTCCCGATCCCGCGGCGGTGATCCCGGCGCAGAGTACGGCGCGCCGGGAGTGGGACGGCTGACTCGATGATTCTTGCCCGTACATGGCCATCCGGTTCGGTCGAGGGTGCGCCCACCCGCCGGGAGTGACCCCGGATGGTCTGGACGCAGGGACATGAGCAAGCCGATGTGCAGGCACGGCCTTGCCTTTGCTCCGCGGGGTCACTGGCAGCGGGGACCGGTGGCGCTCCGGCCGGCGTCCACAGGTGCAGTCGGCCGCCTCCGGACGTGTCCCCTGTGGCTGGCTGGGAGGAGCTCGAGTGCGCGCGCCAGGAGCCGGTCGTGAGGCGAATGCACCGAGCGTGGTCCGCATCTCGGCCCGAGCCGCCTGCACCTCGGAAGAATTGCATAGTGCAAAGGAAGGTTCCAGGAGCCGAGCACACTTCGCGGAACGTGTCGTGGGCCTGCCGGGGCTTCGTAGCCGTGTCGACTCGTGCGCGGCGCCGGCCCGCTCCTCGCGGGGACGGGGCGAACGCACACGCAGCGCCGCGTGGTGCTCGTGCCCCGAAGATGCTCCCGCGCGTCGGGGCGGGTGCTCGAAATGACGTTCCGACCGGGCCGCTCGCCCACGTCCATGGCCTACCGATGCCCCGGGGCTCGCCGCACCGCACTGTCCGGCGACCACAGCGACGGGACTGAGCGCCCGGCGGGGTGCGGCCGTATGGATCGTGTCAAGGCCACGCGGCGAGCCGGACGATGGTCGACGCTGTAAGCAGGGACCGTCCGAGCGGACGGGCCGTCGTGAGAGACAAGGAGTCGGCCGTGCGTGCACGAGACCTGGCGGTGGAGTACGAATCGGTGAGCGTCGGCAGTGACGCGCTGGAGGCTGCCCGACTCATGGCCGGGCACAAGCTCCCCGGCCTCCTGGTGCTGGACGAGCGCGGAGAGCCCAAGGCGATCCTGCCGGCCTCACAGATGGTCAGGGCTCTGGTGCCCGAGTACGTGATCGAGGACCCCACGCTCGCCGCGGTGGTCGACGAGAAGCACGCCGATCTGCTGTGTCAGGCCCTGACCGGACGCACCGTCGGGGACTGCCTCCCGGGCACCACGTCCCCGCCGCCCCTGGCCGAACCCGACGACACCGCACTCGAGGTGGCGGCCCTCATGGCCCGGGTCCGGAGCCCCCTCGTGGCGGTCGCGGAACGGACCGAGGACGGCACCCGGCTGCTGGGCGTGATCACCGCCGCCCACCTGCTGAACGAGCTGTTCGGAGCCGCGGAAGGCCCTGCCGGGAAGCCACGGTCCTGACGACCGGACGAGCCCGTTCCTCCGGGGCGGGCACGGAATCCCCGTGGTCCGGCCGGCCACGGGCGATCGCACGTGCGAGCACCTGGAAATCGGCGTCGGCGGCACGCCCGCGCTGCTTCGACGGCGCGGCGGTCCGTGTCACCGCCCGGGAAGGCCGGCCCCCTGTACGACGGCAGTGCGCTGGTAGATGTCGGGGGTGCCGTCGCCGTCCTCGTCGCGGGTCTCTTCCTCGTACAGCCGGCGGTAGACGCCGTTGCGGCGTCTGATCAGCACGGCGGCCAGCGCTGCTGCGATCAGCGACCCGATGAGGACGGCGGCCTTGATGTGCTCGGCGGCGGCGGGGTCGGGGAAGGCCAGCTCCCCGATCAGGAGGGCGACGGTGAAGCCGATCCCGGCCAGTACGGCGAGCGCCAGGACATCCGCCCACGCCAGCTCCGGGTTGAGGCGGGCCCGGGTGAAGCGTGCGGCGAGATAGGTGCCCGCGAAGATGCCCACGGTCTTGCCGACGATCAGGCCCAGCACCACGCCGAGCGGCTCCGGCCGGCTGAACACGTCGCCCAGCGAGGCGAGGGAGACGCCGACACCGGCGGCGAAGAGGGCGAACAGCGGCACCGCCACCCCGGCGGACACCGGGTGGAGCAGGTGGGACGTCCGCTCGGCGGGTGAGGAGTCCTCTCCCTTGTCGCGGGTGGTGCGCAGGATCAGGCCCATCGCCACTCCGGCGACCGTCGCGTGGACGCCGCCGTTGTACGCGAGCGCCCAGATCGCCACGCCGAGCGGCACGTACCACCACCAGCCGCGCACGCGGAGCCGCTGGAGGACGTAGAAGAGGACCAGCCCGGCCAGTGCTCCGCCGAGGGCCGGGAAATTGAGATCACCGGTGAAGAAGACCGCGATGATGAGGATCGCGCCGAGGTCGTCGACGACGGCGAGGGTCAGCAGGAACGCCCGGAGGGCGGAGGGAAGGTGGGTGCTCAGGACGGCCAGGACCGCGAGGGCGAACGCGATGTCCGTGGCCATGGGCACCGCCCACCCGTCGGCCGACCCGCCCCCGACCGTCGTGGCGGCCACATAGACCAAGGCGGGCACCACCATGCCGCCGATCGCGGCGACGACGGGGAGCGCCGCGGTTGCGGGTGTCTTCAGCTCGCCGACGACCAGCTCGCGCTTGAGCTCGATGCCCGCCACGAGGAAGAAGATCGTCAACAGTCCGTCGGCCGTCCAGTGCTCGACCGACAGGTCCAGCCCCAGGGCGGATATCCCGAAGTGGTGGTCACGGACCTGTTCGTAGACGCCGCTCCAGGGGGAGTTCGCCCAGAGGAGGGCCACCAGGGCGGCTGCCAGCAGTATGAGACCACCGATGGTCTCGGTCCGCAGGGCATTGGCCACGGCGTTGCGTTCCGGTAGGGGCAGTACGCCGAGGAACGGGGAGCGCTGACGCGGGGCGTCTGACATGGGAGGGGCCTTCCGGACCGTCGATGAGGCGGGCACACGTCGCCCTCGGACCGCCGACCAGACTTCCCGGCACACCCATACGCGTCTCTTGACGCTTTCTTTACACTCTATCGGCCCGCTCCCGGAGCTGCCAGGAGGGGCTTCACCTGCTGCGACGGGAGGGAGCCCGCATACGCGATGTGCTGGCGTATGCGGACTCCCTCCCTTCCCGGCGGCACCCTCGTGCGAGTCGTGCCGCAGGGCCGGTCAGACGGCGGTCTTCGCCGGCTCCTGGTCCTCGTCGGACGGGTCCGGCTCGCCGGCCTTGCGGGCGCGGACGAACTCGAGGAACGAGTTCAACTCGCGCTTGACGATGGGGGCGAGGAGGTACAGACCGATGATGTTGATGACGGCGAGCATGAAGAGGACTGCGTCCGCCATGTCGATCAGGGTCTGCAGCGTGAGCAGCGAGCCCGCGACCGCGAACAGCGTGTAGATGACCTTGAACGTCAGCTCGCTGACCTTGCTGCGGCCGAACAGGTACGTCCACGCCTTCAGGCAGTAGTAGCCCCAGGTCAGCACGGTCGAGATGGCGAACAGCATCACCGCGACGGTGAGGACGTACGGGAACCACGGAAGCACGGTGCCGAAGGCGTCGGAGGTGATCGTGACACCGCCGATGGACTCGCCCGCGCGGGCCTCGGCCCAGCTCGCCGGATTGGCGATCACGATCGTGAGGGCGGTCATGGTGCAGATGAGCACCGTGTCGATGAACGGCTCGAGCAGGGCGACCAGGCCCTCACTGGCGGGGTGCTTGGTCTTCACCGCGGAGTGGGCGATGGGGGCGGAGCCGAGACCCGCCTCGTTGGAGAAGGCGGCCCGCTTGAAGCCGATGATCAGCGCACCCAGCACACCGCCGGCCACGCCCTCCGGTGCGAAGGCGCCGCTGATGATCGTGGCGACGGCATCGGGCACCTCGGTGACGTTCACCAGGATGACGACCAGGCAGGCGGCGATGTAGATCGCGGCCATGGACGGGACCAGCCTGCTGGTGACGTTGGCGATGGAGCGGATTCCGCCCAGCAGGACGATGCCGACGATCGCGGCGATCAGGATGCCGAAGAAGAGCGCACCCGCGGAGGAGCCCAGCATCCCGGACTCGCCGCCGGAGACGGAGACGAGCTGCGCGTAGCTCTGGTTGACCTGGAAGAGGTTGCCGCCGAAGAGGCCGAAGAAGAGGACCATCGCGGAGGCGAGGACCGCGAGCACCTTGCCGAGCGTCTTGCCGTTCTTGCCGAAGCGGTCGGCGAGGCCCTTCGGCAGGTAGTGCATCGGGCCGCCGGAGACCGTTCCGTCGGCGTGCACCTCGCGGTACTTCACACCGAGCGTGACCTCGACGAACTTCGTGGCCATGCCCAGCAGGCCGCAGAGGATCATCCAGAACGTCGCGCCGGGTCCACCGATGGAGACGGCGACGGCGACGCCGGCGATGTTGCCGAGGCCGACGGTGCCGGAGACGGCGGCGGTCAGGGCCTGGAAGTGGTTGACCTCACCGGTCGAGCCCTTCTCGTCGTACTTGCCGCGCACCACGTTCACAGCGAGCCGGAACTTGCGTATCTGCACCAGCCCGAACCAGCTGCTGAAGACCAGGCCGGCGACGACGAGCCAGGCGACGATGAGGGGGAGCTCTGTCCCGCCCACGGGAACGGAGTAGAAGACGACTTCTCCGAGCCACTTGGCGATGGGTTCGAAGAGTCCGCTGACGGCTTCGTCGACGGATCGGGTGACGGAGTCGAGTGACACTGTTGCTACCTCAATGGCGCGGGGGAACCGGCGCCTCGGATTGCGCCGGGTGTGCGGTCTTTTGGGCGAACGCTGCCGTCCGATCGGCGCCCCTGGGTGGTGGCCCGTGGACTCGGACCGTCCACCTGGTCGTGCTGCCGGTGAGGGCCGGCACTCCACAGCCCGCCGAGATTGTGGGGGCGGTTGTGGAGTTGCGCAGTTTTAACACGCTCTTTGGCAAGGGTTTGGTGATGGAGATCACATAACGGTGGGTAGCAATGGAAAGTCCCAGGGGGCGTGACTGGACCGTTATCCGGACAGAGCGTCGTGTTTACCGTGCGCGTCTTCCTGTTGGCTCAGTGTGTTCGCAGTGGGTTTCCGGGGACTCCGGGCACCCATCTGAGCTGCTCAAACGGACTGATGGTCGCGTCGCGGCCCGCTCGGAACCCCCGTTGAGCAGGGAGGATGGCCATGTTGCCGTCGAGCGATGCCTGCGCCCGGCAATCTTTGCGGGCTCAGGCTGCCGTGCTCGGGCAGTGACGCTCCTCACATGAGCAGCCATGATCCCTGCGTCACTTGTCGCAGTCGTGGACCTCTGCTGGTCGTCGATGTGGGCGGCGGTGGCGGCGCGGCGCTTCAGGGTGGTGCCGGCCCCGTGCCGGGCATCGTGCGTCAGCGCCCGCCGGTCGATGCGCTCGGTTTGGCGGACGCGAACGACTCCACGGTCCAGTCCTGGTCGCGCTTCGCGTCCACGGTGCGGAGCACCAGAGGGACCGGGCTGTCCACCCATTCCGGATCCGGGATGAGCGCGGCCGTCGGAGCCGACTTCGGTCGTATCGCACCCGACGGTCCGACGATGAAGGCCATCTTGTCGAGTTTCTCCGGGTTGTCCGAGGAGCAGGGGCGGAGGCCGACTCCAGCTCCGTCGCCGTCCGCCTTGAGGCAGAACGTGGAGTCGTCGAGGTTGTGGAGACGCCCCAGCGCATCCAAGGCCCACCGCTGCGTGATGGCCTCGGTGCACCGGGCCGCCACGGCACCTCCGCGTTTGGAGACCACTCCGTTCTCGACGTCCAGGCACAGCCCGCTGCTCGCGTGCACGATCCGTCCGTAGGCACCCGGCGGTGGTGTGCTGTCCGCTCCGGGCACCGGCTGCGCGGTGCCGGTCGGGGGCTTGCTCGGGGCTGCCGACGTCGGGGGGCGGTCCCCGGCCCGGCCCTGGTCCGCTCGTGTCCCCTCTCCCGCGAGCTGCCCCGCGATGAGCAGAAGGGGAACCGAGACGGCGACCGCCGCCGCGGCGGCAGCGACGACCCTCGTCCGGCGCCTGGGCGGACGCCGTGAGGAGGTGACGCGGCCGGCGGTGCCCTCGTGCTCCGCCGGGCCGGCCTCGGCCTTCTCCCCACGGTCCCACGGGGCTTCGGAGCCCGACGTGTGCCGTTCCCGCGCGACGGCGGACGTGTATGCCGCTCCGTCCCGGATGAGCAGTCCGTGGGCCAGTGCGGTGCGGAAGTCGTCCGAGAGCAGGATCAGTTGCGTCAGCAGGCTCTCGCACGCGAGGCACGAGTCGAGGTGGAGGGCGAGGTCACCGCCGCGCGGGTTCTTGTCGGTGACCGCCGCGGCCTCGATGAGGCGCCGGAAGCCGTTGCAGCGGGTGTCCCCGGCGCGCTCCGCGTGCGCCTGGAGGAAGGCGTCGCGCAGAGCCTGCTGGGCCTTGGCCCGCAGCGCCGGAACGGCAACGGGAGCCACCCCGACGTAGGCGGCGACCCTCTCGTCCGGTTCCTGGTCCACCAGTGAGTACCACAGGACGCCCCTCGCGGGCTCGGGAAGGGCGAAGAAGCCGTTGCGGAGCGCCTGTTTCTCCCCCGATTCCGCCGGCGCCGCCCCGCCCCCACCGGGGGCGTCCGCCCAGGCGAGGAAGGCGGGCCGGAGCAGAGCCCTTCTGCTTCCGCGAGCCCAACTGCGGGCCGCGTCGTGCACATGGGTCAGGACGAAGTCGCGCCAGGTGCCCGAGGGGTCGACACCCGAGCGGGCCGCTTCGACGGTTTGCTCCAGGGCCTCGTGCGTCAGCCGGTCGGCGGCCGTCCGGCCCCGGGTGCACAGCCGTGCGCAGACCGCGGCGTACGGGGCGTGGCGCTGCTTCAGCGCGGTTTCGGCCCCGTGGCCGGCCGGGCCCTGGGAACGTATGCACTCGGCGAGTTCCCTGTCGGTCAGATGGTCGTAGCCACCCTCCCGGGACAGGGTCGTCGGTCCGACCTTCTGCGGCTTCGGCATGGGACCCCTCACTTGCTGCGCCGCTCCGCGCCCGGTGCGCATCGGACGCCGCAGAGAGGCGGTCGTTGCGGGGGAAGGGCGTGAGGTGGCTCAACTCCTCTCCCCCGTAGTGCGGTTTGCAAGCGCTTATTGAATCACCAAGCTGGCCGGCCTGAAGGTGTTTCCCCCGGTAAGCTCCGTGAGCGGAGCGGAATCCTCCGCGTGCCCCGGGGCGCCCCGCGCCGGCCCGGACGAGCATCCGCGGGGCCCCGGCGCAGGTCAGCGCGGGGGCCGGTCCGACAGAGACAACCCTCGAGCGGAGGGGCGGAGTACGGCGCCCCTCGGATAGGCCTGACGGCTCGGGCCACCCGTGTCCCGACCGGACCCACCCCGAGCGTGCCGTCTTTCGACGGTGGTGCGTCCGGGGCAGGACTCAGCTGTGGCGATGAGGAACCAGCGGGCACGCGACGCGGATCAAGGCGATGCCGGCAACGCGACGGCCGGCACCTGTTCACCTCCGGGGCGGTTCGACGGCAGCGGCCGACCGGCGCCCGGCCGCGGGGTGGCGTGCCCGCCAGCGCCTGCGCACCCAGTCACCGGTCTCCCCGATGGCCGCCAGGAGCGCGGCCGAGGCGGCACAGGAAGCCGCGGAGGCGGGCTGGCCCGTGGCTCGGCCCACGAGCCACAGACCGAGGGCCAGCGGCAGCCACCATGCGAGCAGGGATCCGGCGAGCCGCCACGTCCGGCGGGAAGGGCCGCTCACCGGACGGAGATCCGGGCGCGACAGGTGGCGACGGTCGCCAACGTGCAGCCCGAGACGGCCAGCACGCCGCCGAGGACCGTGGCGGTCAGGACGACGGCGGGCGAGGCACCGGCGAGGCGGGGCAACGCGTTGATCGGTGCGACCGCGTACAGGGACAGGAGGGCCAGTCCCCAGGGTCGTGTCGGCACGGCTGTGGAGCGCAGCCGGCGGGGGATCCGGTCGGTGAGCAGGGCGACGGCCACCGGCAGGACGGTGAGGGTGAAGACGGCGAGGGCGGTCCACTGCCAGATCACGGGTCGTCGGTTCCTCTCGCATAAGGCGGGGGTTCTGGTGCGGCGGGCGGCGGCGAGCCCCCTGACACCCTGGCGCGCCGTGCCCCGGCGCGCCGCTCCCTCCAGCGGAGGCGGCACCCCGTGAGCGCGCGGGCGGCCGTCGCGTACCTCCGGGTACGACTGGGACGCGGGCCCTGAGCCGCAGACCGGACTTCCCGGCACACCGCGCGCCGTGGGCGGCGCGTTCCGCGCACACTATCGGCCCGGAGGGTCGGTGCCCAGGGCTGCTTCCGACGAGTGTTCGCGGGCGACGGGACGCCCGCGAACACCGCCCGCGGACCGCTGTCTCCGTTGGGCGGGGGAGAGCGGCCGACCATCGCCGTGGGCCGCTTGGGCGCTCCTCAGAGGTCATGCCTCGGCCAGTCCAGCAGTCGGGCGCCGATGACCGCCGTCTGGAGGGTGTAGCGGTGGACGGGGTCTCCGGGGTCGGCGCCGGTGAGTTGGTGGATGCGTTCGAGCCGGTAGGTCATGGCCCGCACGCTCAGGGAGAGCCGCCGGGCCGCCTCCGCGGCCACGCAACCCGAGTCGAAGTACGCGGTCAGGGTGTCGATCAGCGGCTGGGCTCCGCCGCGAGCGCCCTTGAGGGGGCCGAGGATGCTTCTCACGAGTTCCGCCATGGCCTGCCGGTCGCGGGTGAGCACCGGGTAGACCAGCAGGTCCGAGGCGTGCAGAACGGGGTCCTCCAACCCCATGCGGGCAGCCAGATCGAGGGCGTTCAACGCCTCCTCGTAGGAGTGGACGACGCCGCCCGCTCCCGGGTGGGCCCGGCCGACGGCCGCCCGCCCCCCGTCCGTCGCCGCGTACGCCTGCTTGGCGAAGTAGCCGAGTACATCGGACTGGTCGCCGGGAGCGATGCAGATCAGCCGGCCGTCCTTGGTGGTGAGCAGGATGCGGCGGTCGCCGAAACGGGAGACCAGCGAGGAATCGATCCGTCTGGTGACGGGGGAGCCGTCGTCGTACGGTTCCGCGCCTTCTGCCACGGCGACCGCGTGGGCGTGGGAGAGCAGCAGGCCGAAGCGCTCGGCGCGCTCGGCGAGACGGCCCAGGTCGCTGCGCCCGTAGAGGAGGTCGTCGATGAACTCCCGGCGGGCCGCCTCCTCCTGCCGCACGGCGAGACGCTGGGCCCGGTCATGGCCCTCGGCGAAGGCGTCCACGGCCTGCTCGACGGCGGCCAGGAGGTGGCCGCCCGCGTGCGCGGGCAACTCCGTCCGGACCGTTTGCGCGGCGGCGAGATGGGCCCGCACCAGGGCACGCAGTCCGAGACCGGCCTCTGCAGCCCTCTCACCCTGGCCCCGGAGGGATTGCAGCTCGTCGCGCGTCAGCCTGCGGCCCGTGGCGCAGGCTGACGCGAGGGACTGTTCGTACCCCCGCAGGTATTCGTGCGGGACCTCTTGCTCGGCCATGGACCCTCCCCGTTCTTGGCGTGCCTATGACGACTTCCTGACGCGCGCAGGTCTCAGGGCGGACCTCCCACCCGCGTGCGGCGACCGGCATCAAGGGTACGTAAACATTGCCGGTGGACGGCAATGCGGGCGGCCTGGACGAGCTGTCAGGATTCCATCACGCCGGGGATTTCCGCCGAGAGCGACGGCTTCCTGCCGGGAGCCGGAAAGCTTCCACTCCACACACCTTCGGCGCCGGTCGGTTCACGAGAAAGATGGGGGTAGGACGATGGCCGAGTTCCTGGACGCCGTCGCCGGCTTTCCCACGGTGCTGTTCACGGCAGCGCTCGCGGTCGTCCTCGGCTTCTGGCTCTTGGTGCTCGTCGGAGTCACCGGCCAACACGACTTCGACATCGACGTCGACACCGACGCGCTGAGCCTCGGCGGGGTACCGGTATCCGTGTCCGGGTCGCTTCTGGTCGTCCTCGGCTGGTTCACCAGCCTGACGGGCACGGTGCTGCTCGCCCGCGCGGGTCTGTCCGGTCCCTCGCTCCAACTGCTCCACGTCACACTGCTGTTCGCTTCACTGGCCCTCTCCTGGTGGGTCACCCGGCTTCTCGTGAGGCCGCTGGCGAAGCTGTTCCCCGATGAACCCGCGCCGTCCCGGCAGGACTTCGTCGGACTGACCTGCACCATCCGCACGAGCCGGGTGGACGCGGGCTTCGGCCAGGCGGAAGTCGCCGCCCGGGACGGCTCCACCGCAATCGTCCAGGTGCGCCAGCCCGGATCAGAGGCGCTGGCGCTCGGCAGCACGGGGCTGCTGTACGCCTACGACGACGACGGCGAGTTCTTCTGGGTCGCGCCGTACGACACGGCGCTCGATCCCCGCGGCTGACTCGGCCGCGCTCCTCCTTCGTTCCCACCACTCATCAGGGGATTCCTCATGGATGCCATCTCCATGGGCATCGGTGTGCTCATCGCCGTTGCCCTGCTCATCGCCGTCGCGATGCTGCTCGTGATCAGTCGGCTCTTCCGCAAGGTGGAGCAGGGCAAGGCTCTGATCGTGTCGAAGATGCGGAAGGTCGACGTCACGTTCACCGGGCAGGTCGTCCTGCCCGTGCTGCACAGGGCCGAGGTCATGGACATCTCGGTGAAGACCATCGACATCTCGCGGACCGGCCGGGACGGGCTCATCTGCCGGGACAACATCCGCGCCGACATCCGGATCTCGTTCTTCGTGCGGGTCAACAAGACGGTCGAGGACGTCGTCAAGGTCGCCCAGGCCATCGGCACCGCCCGGGCGAGCGACCAGGCGACGCTTCAGGACCTGTTCAACGCCAAGTTCTCCGAGGCGCTGAAGACGGTCGGCAAGCAGCTCGACTTCACCGATCTCTACACCAAGCGGGACGAGTTCAGGGACCGCATCATCGAGGTCATCGGCACCGACCTGAACGGCTACAGCCTCGAGGACGCCGCGATCGACTACCTGGAGCAGACACCGCTCGCGCAGCTGGACGCCAGCAACATCCTCGACGCCCAGGGCATCCGGAAGATCACCGAGCTCACCGCCGTCGAGCACGTGCGCACCAACGAGTACCAGCGGCACGAGGAGAAGGAGATCACCCGGCAGAACGTCGACGCCCGCGAGGCCATCCTGGAGCTCGAACGCCGACAGGTAGACGCCGAGATCAAGCAGAAGCGGGAGATCGAGACGGTGCGGGCCCGCGAGGAGGCCGAGACCGCGCGGGTGGTGGAGGAAGAGCGGCTGCGAGCGCAGACGGCGTTCCTCAAGACCGAGGAGCAGCTCGGCGTCCAGCGCGAGAACCAGGCCCGCGAGGTCGCCGTCGCCGCGAAGAACCGCGAGCGCGTCATCGCCGTCGAGAACGAGCGCATCGAGAAGGACCGCCAGCTGGAGGTCATCGCCCGGGACCGGGAGACCGAACTGACGCGGATCTCCGCCGAGAAGGAGGTCGAGGCGGAGCGGCGCGACATCGCCGAGGTGATCCGCGAGCGGGTCGCGGTGGATCGCACGGTCGCCGAGCAAGAGGAGTCCATCAAGCGTCTGCGCGCGGTCGAGGAGGCGGAGCGGCAGCGGCAGGCCCTGGTCATCGCCGCCGAGGCGGAGGCACAGGAGCGGCTGGTCAAGGACATCAAGGCCGCGGAGGCCGCCGAGCAGGCAGCCGTTCACCGCGCTGCCGAGGAGCTCACCCTCGCCGAGGCCCGCAACAAGGCCGCCGACATGGACGCCCGCGCCAAGATCCGTCTGGCCGAGGGCATCCAGGCCGAGGCGGCGGCCGAGGGCCTGGCCGCCGTCCAGGTGCGGGAGAAGGAAGCCGACGCCATCGAGAAGGCCGGACGCGCCGAGGCCGAGGCCACCGCGGCCCGGCTGAGGGCCGAGGCCGAAGGAGCCCGGGAGAAGGCGCTCGCGGACGCCACCGCGATCGGCGAGAAGCTCAAGGCCGAGGCCGAGGGGCTGACCGAGAAGGCCGCAGCCATGGCTGCCCTTGACGAGGCGTCCCGCACCCACGAGGAGTACCGACTGCGCCTCGAGGCGGAGAAGGACATCCGCCTCGCCGGACTGGACGTGCAGCGGCACGTCGCCGAAGCGCAGGCAACGGTGCTCGCCACCGGCCTGGAGAGCGCCGACATCAACATCGTCGGCGGCGAGTCCGTCTTCTTCGACCGGCTGGTGTCCTCGATCGCCCTCGGCAAGGGCGTGGACGGCTTCGTGCAGCACTCCGAGACCGCCCAGGCCCTGGCAGGACCCTGGCTGGACGGCTCGGCGTCCTTCACCGACGACCTGACGAAGGTGCTGGGCTCGGTCTCGACCGCCGACGTGCAGAACCTGACGGTCTCCGCGCTGCTGATGAAGCTCATGAAGACGGGCGGGGCTCCCTCCGCGCAGCTGAGCCAGCTGCTCGACAAGGCCGGCGAGCTCGGCCTCGCCGACACCCCGCTCACCGCGCTGAACGGCGCTGCCAAGAACTGACCGCTCGGGGGGAGCGGTCTCGGGTTCCGGAGCCGCCGGACGGGGGTCAGCGGCTCCGGAACCTCAACCACACGTGCGTACGACGGAAGGGAGACGATGGACATGGGCACGGACGCCGTGGACGCCGGTGCCTACGAGGTGCTGCGGGACCGGCTGCGGGCGCAGGCCGCGGAACTGGCCCGACGGGCCGAAGCGCTCAACACGGCCCGGATCACGGAATTCGGCTCCACCGAACTCGCCCTGACCACCACCGGGCGCATCAGGACCACGACGCGCACGGTCGCCCGCGACGTCGTGGCCGTGGGCGAGGTGCTCCTCTTCGGGCACGACCCCGCGGAGGCGCTGTCGCCCGGGACCACGGTGGAGGAAGTCTTCTCGCTGTACGACCGCGACCTGAACCCGCTGCCCCACACGGCAGTGCCCGGTCTCCTGGACGCCGAGGACTTCCGCCGGGAGTTCGGCGCGCTGTGCCGCTACTACCAGGGCGCACGGCTCCACCGCCTCCGCCTGGTGGGCGGCAGGCTCCTCGCGGTCTTCCGCACCGCGGGCGGCTCCCCCTCCGGCGAGCGCGGGGACCAGGCCGAGGACATCCGCGTCCTGCGCTGGGAGCTGGGCGATGGACCGTCCGCGGTGCGGGGCGGTGGGGCCCGATTCCTGGACGCCCGGGGTGAGCGCGACCACGTCCTTCCACCGGCCCAGGAGATCGACTGGACCGGAACCACCCGTGACGACCACGTGCTGGGCCGCCACCCGCACGTCTCCCTGGCCGGCGGTGAGCTCCACGTCACCACGGTTGGCGGTTCACTGACCGTCAAGACCGAGAACGACACCGAGTCCGCGCTGGGTGTCCACAGCGAGCCCGTCGACGAGCCGCTGCAGTCGCTCGCGGACGCGCACGTGGCGTGGGCCCGGGTGGGGGCCCTGATCCTGGCGCGGGTACGCCCCTACAAGGAAGACACCGACCGCCACCTGGTGTTCAACACCCTCACCCGGACGGTGGTCAGGATCGACGCCATCGGCCGGGCGTGCCTCCGTCTGCCCGACGACCAGGGCATCGTCTTCCCCGGCGGCTACTGCCTGAGCACGGGAACCGTGAAGACCTTCGACGCGGACGCACCCGCCGATCTCGCGCTCGAGCGCACCGTGCGTTCCTCCAACGGAGAGGACGTGCTCTACGCCTTCCACTCCCCGGCCGCCGGCCGCAGCCTGCTCCTGTCCTACAACGTGATCCGCAAGGAGACCGCGAGCCCCCTTTCCTGCCGGGGCTACGCCCTCTTCGACGACGGGACCCTCGCCGTGCTGCGCGAGCAGGACGCCGACGGGCCCGCCGCGGTTCACCCGCTGCAGCTGTGGCGGACCCCGTACGCCTCGGACATGCACGCGGCTGCCGTCACGTCCGGCTCGGGTCCCCTCGCCAGGATCGGCAACGCGGACCTTGTGGCCGGTATCTCCGCCTGTCTCGCCGTCGCCCGGCAAGTCTCCGAGACCACGCCGACCGCCGAGATGTACGAGGACCTCGTGGCCGCCTGCGCGCGGACCGCCGACATCCACCACTGGCTGGGCGACGGCGAAGCGGGCGATCTCCGTGCTCCGCTCGAGGAGGTCCGCACCACGGCCGGGCAGGTGCTCGAGGAGTTCCGCACTGTCCAGGACCTCAAGCGGCGGGCGGCCGACGCGGTGGCCGGCGCGGCCGACAGGATCAGCCGTCTGGACCGGCGCATCCGGGGCGAGGCTCCGGCAACGGCCGAGGAGTGGATCACCAGAATCGGTGAACTGCGTGCGTCCCGGGGCAACCTGGAGACCCTGCGCGAGATGCACCACGTCGACGCCGACCGTATCGACGAACTCGTCCGGCAGGTCGACGCGGGGGCCGCCTCCGCCGCTCGGCGTGCCATCGACTTCCTGCGCGGGGACGACGCCTTCGCCGGTCATCGGGCGGACGTCGAACGGCTCACCGCGGAAGCGGCGGCCATCGCCACCGTCGCCGAAGCCAAGCCGGTCGGCGAGCGACTGGACGAGCACGCACTCGGCCTCCGGGCGCTCAGCGAGACCGTCGCCGGCCTGGACATCGCCGATGCCACCGTACGGACCACCGTCCTGGGGCGGATCTCGGACGTGCTCGGCGGGATCAACCGGGCCCGGGCGGCCCTCGACGGGCGCCGCAGGGAACTGCTCGACCGGGAGGGACGGGCCGAGTTCGCCGCCGAACTGACCCTGCTCGGGCAGTCGGTGACCAGCGCCCTGGCCGCGGCCGACACGCCTGAGAGCTGCGATGCACAGCTCGCCCTGCTGGTGCTCCGCCTGGAGGACCTGGAATCCCGCTTCGCCGAGCACGACGACTTCCTGGTCGAGATCGCGGACAAGCGGTCGGAGATCCAGGACGCCCTCTCCGCCCGGCGGCAGGTGCTGCAGGACGCCCGTGTGCGCAGAGCCCAGCGGCTCGCCGAATCGGCGGACCGGGTGCTGGAGACGATCGCACGCCGGGCGTCCTCCCTCGAATCCGCCGACGACGTCACGACGTACTTCACCTCCGACCCGATGGTGGCGAAGGTCCGCCGCACCGCGGAGGAATTGCGCGACCTCGGCGACCAGGTACGAGCCGATGAGCTGGAGAACCGCCTCAAGGCGGCCCGCCAGGAGGCCGGCCGGGCGCTGCGGGACCGCACCGAGCTGTTCACCGACGGCGGTGCCACGATCAGGTTCGGCCGTCACCTCTTCACGGTGAACACCCGGACGCCGGAGCTCGCCCTCCTCCCGGACGAGGACGCCATGGCGTTCGCCCTCACCGGAACCGACTACCGCTCGCCCGTCACCGCACCCGAGTTCGCCGCCACCCGGCCCTACTGGGGGCAGCACCTGCCCTCCGAGAACGACTCCGTCTACCGGGCGGAACACCTCGCCGCCCGCCTGCTCGCCGAACACGGCTCCGACGCCCTCGTGGACGCCGACCTGCCCGCCCTCGCGCGCCGGGCCGCGGAGGGTGCCTACGACGAGGGGTACGAGCGCGGCATCCACGACGAGGACGCGGCCGTGATCCTCGGCGTCCTGCTCCGGCTTGGCCGGAGCGCCGGGCTGCTGCGCCACCCGGCCCGAGCCCGTGCCGCGGCCCAGCTCTTCTGGGCCCATGGGACCACCCCGGACGCGCGGGAGGCATGGACCCGGCAAGCCGTGTCGCTGGTAAAGGCACGGGACACCTTCGGGTCCGCCCCGGCCCTCGACGCACTGCGCGCCGAGATCGGCGGGGCGATGGCCGCCTTCACCGCCCGTACACCGGGCGTCGGCGCAACACCACCCGCGGGCGCCGCCGCGTACCTCATCGAAGAGCTGGCCCGCGGAGGCTCGTTCACGACCGGCCCGTCGGCCCGAGCCCTGCTCGAAGGGGTCCGGCACGCAACCGGGACAGCACCGTACGAGACGGACGTGCACGACCGGCTCACCGCCGGCGACCTTCCGGGTGCCCACCGGATCGTGTCGGGCTGGCTCACCGCCTACGCCGGCGCCCGGGCGGAGGACGTCCACGAAGGCGACCTCGACGAAGCCATCGTGATCGAGTTGTGCCCCGACCTGGCGCGCCACGACGTGGACGCCCCGCTGACCGGTACGGCCGACGGCCTCCTGGGCACGCACCCGCGCATCACGGGCGGCCGGCTCACCGTCCGCCTCGACGAATTCCTGGCCCGTACCACCGACTTCGCCGAGTCCGTAGCGCCCGGCTTCCGCGCTTACCAGAAGCTGCGGAACACCCTCGCCGCGGCGGAGCAGGACCGGCTGCGCCTGGAGGAGCACCGTCCACGGGTGATGTCCACGTTCGTGCGCAACCGCCTGGTCGACGAGGTCTATCTGCCACTGATCGGCGACAACCTGGCCAAGCAGATCGGCGCCGCCGGGGACCGGCGGCGCACCGACAGCAGCGGTCTGCTGTTGCTCCTGTCCCCGCCCGGCTACGGCAAGACCACGCTGATGGAATACGTCGCCGACCGCCTCGGCATGCTCCTCGTCAAGGTCGACGGGCCCGCCCTGGGCCACGGCACCACCTCGCTCGACCCCGCAGCCGCCCCCAACGCCGCCGCCCGCCGCGAGTTGGAGAAGATCGGCTTCGCACTGGAAGCGGGCAGCAACGTGCTGCTGTACCTCGACGACATCCAGCACACCTCGCCCGAACTGCTGCAGAAGTTCATTCCGTTGTGTGATGCCACCCGCACCCTGAACGGCCACGACCTGCGCGGCAAGCGCTTCGCCGTCTGCATGGCCGGTAACCCGTTCACCGAGACCGGCCAGGCCTTCCGCCTCCCGGACATGCTCGCCAACCGCGCCGACGTCTGGAACCTCGGCGATGTCCTGACCGGCAAGGAGGAGGCCTTCGCCACCAGTTTCATCGAGAACGCCCTCACCTCGAACCCGGTCCTGGCCCCCCTGGCCGACCGCGACCGTGCCGACCTGGAGACGCTGATCCACCTTGCCGAGGGGCGTCCCGACGCCCGACGGGAGCGGCTCACGCACGCGTACGCCCCGGCGGAGCTGGACCGTGTCCTCGCCGTGCTCCGCCATCTGCTCACCGTCCGGGAGACGGTCCTCGCGGTCAACCGCGCGTACGTCGACTCGGCGGCGCAGGCCGAGGCCGACAGCACCGAGCCGCCCTTCAGACTCCAGGGCTCGTACCGCAACATGAACAAGATCGCGCAGCGCCTCGTGCCCGTCATGAACGACGCCGAACTCGCCGCGGTCATCGAGGACCACTACGCGGCGGAAGCCCGGACCCTGACCACCGCTGCCGAAGCGAATCTGCTCAAGCTCGCCCAGTTGCGGGGGACGCTCACCCCCACTCAGGCCGCCCGCTGGACGGAGATCACGTCCGCGTACGCGCGCCGTCAGGCTCTGGGCGGTTCCGAGGACGATCCCGTCACGCGCGCGGTCGCGGCCCTGGGGATGCTCGCCGACAGGGTGGCGGACGTGGAGTCCGCCATCGTGCGGGCGGTCGGCCCCTTCCCTGCGGTCGTGACGTACCAGCCGCGTCACGCTGCTCCGAACGGCACCGTGGGGAGAGGAGACGGCTGAGTGCGGCGGCCGAGTGCGGCGTTCCCGCGGCTCAGCCCCCCTTCGGTACGGAGGCGTCCGCCCAGCCGAGGGGGTGCAGGCTGCTGTCCGCCGCGGTGACGGCCGGTTCGCCGCCCGCCTCGTTGAACGCGGTGAGGGCCCCGACCAGCGCGGTCCGCTGCTCGGGGGCGATGCGCTGCACGATCGCGGCGATCTCGTGCTGCCGCCGGGCGGTGACGTCCTCGACGAGGTTGCGGCCCTCGTCCGTGAGCTGCAGGACGGTCTCGCGCCGGTTGCCGGGGTTGGTGTGCCGGTCGGCGAGCCCGGCGGCGATCAGCCGGTCGATCATGCGCATCGCCGTGGAGGGATTGACACCGAGCCGGTCGGCGAGGACGACGAGCTTGGCGGGGCCCTGGGTGGACAGCACCACCAGCAGCCGGAACTGCGGCAGTGTGACCCGCTCCTCGACGGCGGCCAGGGACCTGGCGGACACCGCCACCAGGAGCCGGGACGCGGTCAGCACGGCACGGGTCACGGCTTCGACGTCGTCGTCGACGTCGCCGATGTGCTGAGGGGACTGCCTCCTGTCGGCCATGCCTCTTTTCTACCGTGTCCCGCCGCCCCGGCGGTTCTCAGCCCCGCGGAACCCGGTCGAGCCCGGACCCGTTCCACGCGGGTCCCCTGCTCCGCCCCTCGTCGACCGGGCGGGCTGGGCGGGGCATCCCGCCGTACACGGTTCCCCGGGTGTCGCCCTACGACGACATGCCTCCCACGGCATCGCGTCGTCAGTCGTGGTACCGCAGGAGCAGCATGGCCGCATCGTCGTGGAGCGGTCCCTCGACGTGCCGCACCAAGTCCCCGCGCAGCGCCCGAAGGGCACACTCCGGGTCCGGGTCGGTCAGGAGGGCGGTCCGTTCGCCCAGGGGGTAGAAGCGGTCTGCGTGGTCGCGTGCCTCGGACACGCCGTCCGTGTACAGCAGTATCTGATCGCCGGGTCGGAAACCCTCGGCGTACGGTTCCGGACCGTTCGTGCCGTGTATCCCGAGACCGAGCGGCAGGGCGTAGCCGGGAGGTTCGGCGAAGCGCGCCGCTCCGTCGGTGCGCACGATCACCGGTGCCGGATGGCCGTAGTTGAGCAGCGTCACCTTCCCGTCGTGACCGACCTCGGCCAGGATCGCCGTCACGAACTTCTCCCCCCGCAACTCCCGGTCGGCCACCCGCTCCAAGCGCGCCCCGACACCTGCCAGGTCGGGCTCGTCGTGCGCAGCCTCCCGGAAGGCGCCCAGGACGAGGGCCGCCGTCTCCACCGCGTCCAGCCCCTTGCCCTGCACGTCGCCCACGATCACCCGGACTCCTTGGGGTGCGGCCACGACCTCGTACAGGTCACCGCCGATGCGAGCCTCGGCGACCGCGGAGGTGTACGAAACCCCCACGCGCAAATGCCCGGCGCTGCGCGGAACGGGTCGCAGCAGCACCCGCTGGGCCACCTCTGCGATGGAGCGGACGCTGGCCAGCTCCGTCTCCCGACGCTGCCGCATCACCGCGGCCACGAGACCTGCGGCCGTGACGCCCGTCACCGATGCCAGCGCGGTGTAGCCGCGGCGGCCCGGCATCTGTCCGTCGTAGGTGCCGAGGACCAGGCACAGGATGAGGGCGAGCCCTCCGATGAAGGCCGTCCGGCGCCAGCCGCCCGCGAGTCCGGCGAAGGCCGGTCCGAGGGAGACCAGCGGGAGAAGGCCCACCGAGGGACCTGCGACGACGTCGATGGTTCCCACGACCGCCATGACGGCGTAGGGCAGGGCGGACAGCAGGGTGAAGCGCTGTGGCGTCTCTTCGGCCAATGCAGGCCTCCGCGGTATGCCAGGCGGTGCGCGCGGCGTGGAGCCGGGGCCCCGGCACCGCGTCACGGACCCCCGAAGCTTTAGCCTATGCAAAGCTTACCCTTGCGAATAATTTTCACGGATCCCGTTACCGAACCGCTGCCGGGCTCGGCGCGAGAGGACCGGAGGTGCACCATGGAAACGCCGGACACGGAGCCGCATCGGCGCGAGCCGCCGACCGGCTGGGCGCGCCTGGCCGCCCGACTGCCCATCCACATGTACCGGTGCGGTCTCGGCTTCCTGTTCGGACGGAGGATGCTGCTCCTCATCCACACCGGCCGGCTGTCCGGTGCCACGCGTCGCGTGGTCCTCGAGGTCGTCGAGTACGAACCCGATTCCGGCGCCTGGACGGTGGCCTCTGGCTTCGGCCCGACGGCCCAGTGGTACCGCAACCTGCAGCACGTTCCGCAGGCCACCATCCAGGTCGGGCGGCGCTACCACGCCGTCACCGCCCGCTTCCTGCCCGCCGAGGACGGTTCGCGCATCATGGCCGGGTACGCGGAAGCCCATCCCCGTACTGCCGCGCGGTTGTGCGCCTACCTCGGCTTGCCGGGCGACGGCACCCAGGTGGGGTACCGGGCGGCCGGGGAACAGATCCCCTTCGTGCGGCTGGAGCCCAGCCCCGCCCGCGGCGAGACGCAGCCGCGGCGGCCCGAGGAACGAAGGTGACCGGGACGGCTCCGGATCGGCCGCGGACACGTCACAACCACCGGTGAACGGACCGACGTCCACATCCGTACCTCCCACTGCGCGCCGTGCCAGCCGCCACAACCAGTTCCCGACGACATAGAGCAGTTCTCCATGCCGAACCGGGAGGCATCCATGCGTCCGAACCGACGCGCAGTCCAGTCCAGCGTCTCGATGAAAGCCGTCGCGATCATTGCGGCCGTCTGCGCAGCCGTGGTGGCCGTGCTGGTCGTGGTCCGGGGGAGCGACGACAAGGCTTCTGCCGCACCCGCGGGCGTCGCTGCACAGGACGGCTACGGACAGTCCGCGAGCGCGGGTTACGGGCACTCCGACTCCGGCCATTCGACGAGCGCCGGATCGACCGACGGCGAACAGACCCAGCCCTCCGGCCCCCAGCCGACGACCGAAGTGGACAAGGTCTTCCTGGTGAAGGTGAGGCAGGCGGGCCTGTGGGAGATCCCGGCGGGGCACCTGGCCCAGACGCACGCTTCCAGCGAGGCGGTCAAGCGGGCGGGCCTGCACCTGATCGACGGGCACAGCAAGCTCGACCAGCTGGTCCGCGAGGACGCGAAGATCCTTGGCGTCCCGCTGCCCAACGAGGCGACCGCAGAGCAGCAGGGCTGGGTGAAGCAGATGGAGAACGCGCAGGGGGCGGAGTTCGACCGGCTCTTCGCCAACCTCCTGCGCGCCTCGCACGGAAAGATCTTCGCCACGATCGGTGAGGTGCGGGCCGCCACCCAGAACGACCTCATCCGCCGGCACGCGCGGCAGGCCAACCAGACCGTGCTGGACCACCTGGAGGTCCTGGAGGACACGGGGCTCGTGGACGCCGCGACCTTCCAGGACGTCGAGAAGACCGTGGCGCCGAAGTAACCGCCGGCTCCAACGGGCCCTGCAGCCTTGCGCCGTCATGGTGGCGCAGTCGTCGTACCGCGATACCCGGCCCGGCCGAATCCCTCCGCGCGAAGGCGCCGCCGGCGCGGGCTCGCTGACGCGGAGGGTGAGGCCACGACCGGGACGGCGGGATTCTGCTCCCGCCGGTCCGGTCGGCGTCGGGGCGGCCACGCCGGGCGTTCACCCGGGCGGGGGCCGGTGCGTGGTCCGTACACACCCGGCATGCCTAGGTTCGGGTCATGGACACTCACCGCAGCCCTGGCGGGCAGAGCCACGGAACCGCGACCGACGACGTGGCCCACCTCCTGGTGCGCTGCCTGGAAGCCGAGGGCGTGGGTTACGTCTTCGGGATCCCGGGCGAGGAGAACATCCGCTTCGTCGACGCCCTGACCGGCTCGACCATCCGGTACGTCCTGGTTCGCCACGAGCAGGGCGCCTCCTTCATGGCGGAGATCTACGGGCGGCTCACCGGCAAGGCGGGGGTGTGCTCGGCCACCTTGGGCCCCGGTGCGATCAACCTGGCGCTCGGCGCCGCGGACGCGATGACGAACAGCACCCCGCTGGTGGCCCTGGCCGCGCAGGGTTCGCTGGGGCGGGTCCACAAGGAGTCGCACCAGGTCATCGACCTGGTCTCCATGTTCGCGCCGGTCACTCAGTGGTCGGCGCGCGTGCAGGCTCCCGGGGCGGTGCCCGAGATGGTGCGCAGGGTGTTCAAGACGGCGCAGAGCGAGCGTCCCGGAGCGGTCTTCCTCGCGGTTCCCGAGGACGTCGAGGCCGCGCGCACCGAGACGCGGCTCGCTCCCCTGGAGGTCGACACGGTCTACGCGGACGCTCCTTCGCCGTCACAGGTCGCCCGTGCCGCGGAGGTCGTCGCGGCGGCGCAGCATCCGGTGGTGCTCGCCGGCCACGGCGCCGCCAGGGCGGGCGCGTCCGCGGCCCTCCTGCGATTCGCCGAACGACTGAACGTCCCGGTGGCGACGACCTTCCACGGGAAGGGCGTCTTCCCGGACGACCACGCCAACGCGCTCGGCGCGGTGGGCTTCATGCGCCATGACTACGCCAACTTCGGATTTGACTCGGCCGACGTCCTGATCTGCGTGGGTTACGAGATCCAGGAGTTCGATCCCGTGAAAATCAACCCGGATGGCGACAAGCGCATCGTCCACCTGCACCGCTTCCCCGCCGAAGTGGACGCCCACTACCCGGTCGCCGTGGGCGTCGAAGGTGATCTGTCCCTGGGGCTGGATGCGCTGGCAGCGGCGCTTCCCGACGGCCTCGCCTTCGAAGTGGGGGCCGGTGGACGCATCCGCTCCCTGCTCGCCGAGGAGCTCGACTACGGCCGGACCAATGACGCCTGGCCCCTCGTGCCGCAGCGCGTGGTGGCCGATGTGCGGGCCGCGCTCGGCAGGGAGGACATCGTCCTCGCCGATACCGGCGCGGGGAAGATGTGGATGGCCCGGCTCTATCCGACCTACGCGCCGGACACCTGTCTGGTGTCCAACGGCCTTTCGACCATGGGCTTCGCCCTGCCCGGTGCGATCGCGGCCAAGCTCGCCCGTCCGGAGCGCCGGGTGCTGGCCATGATGGGGGACGGCTCGTTCCTGATGAACTCACAGGAGCTGGAGACGGCCGTCCGCGAACGCGTCCCCCTGGTCGTGCTCGTCCTGGTCGACGAGGAGTACGGCCTGATCACCTGGAAGATGGAGCTCGAACTCGAGCGCCACAGCCACACCCGTTTCACCAATCCCGACTTCGTCGCCTACGCGGAGAGCTTCGGCGCGCGCGGCCACCGGATCGAGGCGGCCGCCGAACTCCTTCCGACGCTGCGGCGTGCGCTGGACCACGACGGTGTCTCCGTGATCGCCTGTCCGGTCGACTACTCCGAGAACCTGCGGCTCACCGATCGGCTCGGTGAGCTCCACGGGCCCTTCTAGGGCCGACGGAGCCCTGCCGTCCGACAGCGGCCACGGAGCGAGGCGTCCTCCCGTCGTCGATCCGTACCGCAACCCCGGGGCGACAGCGGGAACGGAAGCCAGCCGTGGCGCCCGTTGGCGCCGTTTGGTGCCATCCGGTGCCATCCGGTGTCATGGGGGTCGGTAGAGCGTGCCTGATGTCCTTCTGTGTCGGCGCGCCCTCGCCTTGTTTCTGCAGGTCGGGAGGGTGTGTCGAGCCGGGGTGCACCAGGGTGGCATGACGGGCTTGCGTATGGCGCCATAGTGATGCCATTATGGCGCTATGGATCTCACCCCCTATGTCGACACCCTCCGCCGTGAGCTCGCGGTAGCCGCCGCAGCCGGCGGGGAAGACGCCCGTGAGCTGGCCGAGAGGCTCACCGCTCCGCTGGAGTCGGCGACCCGGCTGACCATGCTCAACGTGCTTTCCGCCGCAATGGACGAGATCACCCGTGAGCTCGCACCCGGCTCGGTCGACGTACGGCTGCGCGGCCTCGACCCCGACTTCGTGGTGACACCGCCGCCCACCGACGGCGGTGCACCCGCGGAGCCGGCTGCATCCGTCGAACCGCTCAGGCCCCCGGCCCCCGCCGAGGGCGACGACGGCGGCACCGCCCGCGTCAACCTGCGCCTGCCCGCCCACCTCAAGGCCCTCGCCGAGGAGGCCGCGGGCCGCGAGGGGCTGTCGGTCAACGCGTGGCTGGTGCGTGCCGTGTCGGCAGCGGTCGACGGCGGAACGCGGCCCCGTGCGACCGAGAAGACCCGCACCGTCGGACAGAGCATCACGGGCTGGGTGCGCTAGCCGCCCCGCCCCCGCACCACTTCACCCACACCACGTCCCACCAGCGGGACGTCCCACGGATCCAAGAGGACGGGACAACCATGCCTTCTTTCGACACCCCCGAACCGATTTCGGCCACGGCACACGTGGAAGCCGGTTCCCTCCAGTTCAGCGCGGGCGATCGCCTCGACACCGTCGTCGAGGTGCGGCCACGTGACCCGAAGAAGGACCAGGACGTGCGGGCAGCCAGCCAGACCGAGGTCACCTGTGCGAGCGGCGCACTGGCCGTCAGGACCCCCAAGTCCAACATGTTCGGCCGCACGGGCACGGTCGACGTGACGATCGAACTGCCCACGGGCTCCAACGTCGACATGACCGGCGCCTGGGTCCAGGTGCTCGGCGAGGGCCGGCTCGGCGAGGTCCGCGTGAAGACCTCGTCCGGCGACGTCCGCCTCGACGCGACCGGCCCGCTGAAGCTGACCGCCTCGCACGGCTCGATCACCGTGGACCGGGTCGAGGGCCCGGCCGAGATCGCCACCAGCTCGGGCAGTCTGCGTATCGGTCTCGTCGACGGTCACGCCGTCCTGAAGAACTCGCACGGCACCACGACCGTCGGCGCCGCGACCGGCGAGCTGCGGGTGAGCGGCGCAAACGGCGACATCGAAATCAGGCACGCCGGGGACTCGGTCACCGCGACCACCGCGCACGGCACCGTGCGCGTAGGAGAAGTGTCCCGCGGCACGGTCCAGTTGGAGACCTCCTACGGCGCCATCGAGGTCGGCGTCCGCGAGGGCACCGCCGCCTGGCTCGACGTCAGCTCGGGTTCGGGCCAGGTGCGCAACACGCTCGCGCCCTCCGAGACCCCGGAGGGAGAGGAGGAAACCGTCAAGATCCGCGCCCGCACCCGGCATGGCAACGTCGACATCCTCCGGGCCAAGCCCTGAGCGCCACGTCCGCACAGCCGCCCCGCATCCCCCGTCCCAGCCTTCGAACGGAGGGCGCCATGCGCGCTTCTGTCATGCCCATGCCTGAGAAAAAGGGCTCCGCATCGTCCGTCGCCGTCTCCACCGCCGGCCTGCGCAAGTCGTACGGCGACAAGACCGTGCTCGACGGCGTCGATCTGCACATCCCCGCCGGCTCGGTCTTCGCCCTGCTCGGCCCGAACGGCGCGGGCAAGACCACCACCGTGCAGATCCTGTCCACCCTCATCGGCGCCGACGGCGGGCAGGTCCGGGTAGCGGGTCACGACCTCGCCACCGAACCGCAGGCCGTGCGCGCCGCGATCGGCGTCACCGGGCAGTTCTCCGCGGTGGACGGTTTGATCACCGGGGAGGAGAACATGCTCCTCATGGCGGACCTGCACCATCTCCCCAAGCGGGAGGGACGGCAGGTCGCCGCCGAGCTGCTGGAGCGCTTCGACCTCGCCGAGGCCGCCAAGAGACCCGCCTCCACCTACTCCGGCGGTATGAAGCGCCGTCTGGACATCGCCATGACCCTGGTCGGCAACCCGCGCATCATCTTCCTCGACGAGCCGACCACCGGTCTCGACCCGCGCTCCCGGCGCACCATGTGGCAGATCGTCCGCGAACTCGTCACGGGCGGCGTCACCGTCTTCCTCACCACCCAGTACTTGGAGGAGGCCGACGAGCTCGCCGACCGCATCGCCGTGCTCAATGCCGGCAGGATCGCCGCCCAGGGCACCGCCGAGGAACTGAAACGGCTGGTCCCCGGCGGGCACGTCCGGCTCCGCTTCACCGACCCGGCCGCGTACCAGAGCGCCGCCCACGTACTGCGCGCGGCAACCCGGGACGACGAATCCCTCGCGCTGCAGATCCCCGGCGACGGCAGCCAACGCGAGCTGCGCTCCGTCCTGGACCGGCTGGACTCGGCAGGCATCGAGGCCGACGAACTGACCGTGCACACCCCCGACCTCGACGACGTCTTCTTCGCCCTGACCGGCGGCACCGACATCCCCGACCACCCCCAGGAGGCCGTCCGATGAGCTCCCTCTCCCTCGCCGTGCGCGACTCCTCCACGATGCTGCGCCGCAACCTCCTGCACGCCCGGCGCTACCCGTCCCTCACCCTGAACCTGCTGCTGACCCCGATCATGCTGCTGCTGCTCTTCGTCTACGTCTTCGGTGACGTGATGAGCACGGGCATGGGCGGCGGTGACCGCTCCGCCTACGTCGCCTACGTCGTGCCGGGCCTCCTGCTGATGACCATCGGCAGCACCGTGGTCGGCACCGCGGTCTCCGTCTCCAACGACATGACCGAGGGCATCATCGCCCGGTTCCGCACGATGGCGATCCACCGCGGGTCCGTGCTCATCGGACACGTCGTCGGCAGCGTGTTGCGGTCGCTCACCGGCGTGGTCCTCGTCGGCGCCGTCGCCGTGGCCATCGGCTTCCGCTCCACCGGTGCCACCGTCCTGGAGTGGCTCGCAGCCTTCGGGCTGCTCGTGCTCTTCGCCGTCGCGCTCACCTGGATCGCGGTCGGTATGGGCCTGGTCAGCCCGAACGCCGAGGCCGCCAGCAACAACGCGCTGCCGCTGATCCTGCTGCCGCTGCTCTCCAGTGCCTTCGTCCCGGTCGACGCGATGCCGGGCTGGTTCCAGCCGATCGCCGAGTACCAGCCGTTCACACCGGCCATCGAGACCCTGCGCGGCCTGCTGCTGGGCACCGGGATCGGCAACAACGGATGGCTGACCGTCACCTGGTGTCTCGCTCTCTCCGCGCTCGGCTACTTCTGGGCGAAGACGACCTTCCACCGCGATCCCCGCTAGCCGGGACGAGCGGGACGCCTTCCCGGGGGCGGCGCGCACCTCCCGCCACCCGCCCCACCCGGGAGCGGCGCACACCGGCACCCCGCCGGCGTGCGCCGCCCGTCCGGCGTCCCCGGCCGCCGGCCGGGGCCCGGGTCAGTTGAAACGGCGACCGCATCGGGGTCGGTGGCCCGGTCAGTGCGGGATCGTGGCCGTACCGGGTGCCGCTTCCGGCCAGACGAGCAGGACCGGGCAGGGCGCGTGGTCGACGACGAAGCGCCCGGCGGGCCCGAGGCTGCGGGGCCCGAGGTGGCTGCGGTCCCCGTCGCGCGCGACGACGAGCAGGTCGGCACCCTCGGCGGCGGCCACGACCTCCCGTTCGGGGCGTCCCGCACGCTCCCGCCGGCTGCAGGGTCGTCCCAGCCGCTCCGCGGCAGCGGCCAGGAGCTCTGCGGCGGAGTCCGCGGCCAGGTGTTCCAGGGCGGTGCCGGGGTCGCGGTCGGGTCGGGCACGGCCGAAGAGCGCGGCGTAGGCGCCGTGCGCCGCGGCGGGCACCTCGGCCCCGCTGACGTGCAGCAGGACGATGTCGGCGTCTTCGGGCGCGTGGGCGCGTGCGGCGTCGACACAGGCGGGCCAGGTCCCTTCGACGATCCAGGCGATGACGGTCATGGTGGTCACCCTCCGATCACGTGGAGCGAGGCCCACAGTGCCACCACCGAGCCGAGGAGCGTGGTGGGCACGGCGAGCAGGCCGAGACGGGTGAACTCGCCCAGCTGCACGTCGCTGTCGTGTTCCCGGACGATGCGCCGCCAGAGCAGGGTCGCCAGCGATCCCGCGTACGTGAGGTTGGGGCCGATGTTCACCCCCAGCAGCACGGCGAGCACGGCGCCGGGTCCGCTGGGGGCGGTCAGCGGCAACAGCACCAGGACGGCGGGCAGGTTGTTGATGAGGTTCGCCAGTACGGCGGCCAGCGCTGCGACGGCCAGCAGGGTCGGTAGGCCCGTACCGGTCGGCACGAGGTGGCCCAGCAGCCCGGCGAGGCCGTTGTCGACGACGGCCCGGACCACGATCCCCAGTGCCAGGACGAAAGCGCAGAACGGCAGGCTCGCAGAGCGGACGACCGCGACCGGGGTGGTGCGTCCCGCGGTCAGGGCACGGCCGGCCAGTACGGCGGCACCCGCCGCGGCCGCCCAGGCCGGATTGACCCCGAGGGCGGAGGTCACGACGAAGCCCGCCAACGTGCAGCCCAGCGTAGCGAGGGCGAACACCGGCACCTCGCGGGGACCGGGCAGCTGCGGGGCCCGGGCACCGGCGTCCAGGTCCGTGGCGAAGAACCGGCGGATCACGAGGTACTCGATGCCGATGGCGACCAGCCAGGGCAGGGCCATCAGGGCGGCGAAGCGGGTGAACCCCAGACCGCTGGCAGCGAAGGCGAGCAGGTTGGTGAGGTTCGAGACCGGCAGCAGCAGTGAGGCGGTGTTCGACAGGTGGGTGCAGGCGTAGACGTGCGGTTTCGGACGGGCGCCGAGCCGGGTGGCGGTCGCGAACACCACGGGCGTCAGCAGCACCACCGTGGCGTCGAGACTCAGGACCGCGGTGATCAGGGAGGCGGCTGCGAACACGTGCACCAGCAGCCGGTGCGGGCTCCCCGCAGCCGTGCGCGCCATCCATCCGCCGCAGGCCTGGAACAGGCCCTCGTCGTCGCACAGTTGGGCGAGGACGAGGACGGCTGCCAGAAACCCGATCACGGGCCCCAGGCGCGCTGCTTCGTCCGCCGCGTGATCCGGTGAGATCGCGCCGGTGGCGATGACGATCCCGGCAGCCGGGACGGCGACGACGGCTTCCGGCCAGCCCCACGGGCGCACCACCGCGCCGGCCAGTACGGCCAGGAGCAGGACGAGGGAGAGTGCTTCTGCGAACGAGGCGTTCAGGGCGGGGACCTTTCCGGAGCGCCGGCCGCTGCGGCCGAGGACCGAGCCGGGTCTGAAGTCGTATCGGCGCGGCGACGTCGACACCCTTCCTACCCCCGCGCGGCACCGGGGAGCGGCACGGCTCGGGTCGCTGCGGCCGTCCGGGCGTGGCGCGACCACCCGCCTGCTCGCCACCGCCGGTCGCGTGCCCTGCTGATCGAGTGGGCCGCGCTGCCCCTGCTCCCCTTCCGCGCGCCCTCCGCGGCTGCGGTTTCCCGGAGAAACAGAATCCGCATGTCCGTACGCTTCCGACTCGCTTCCACCGGACGCCGACGTGCGTTCGTGGCGCTCGACACGTCCGCCGTCCGCGACGTCCCGGTACCTCCGTGAAGATCTCCCTACCTGAGCCCGGGTCAGGTCGGAACACGCGGCGTTTTGCACGGTATCGGACCTGGAACTCTCCTTTGCACTGTGCAATGCTCTCGGGAGAGGGGGGTTCGGTGGTCGGCCGCGCGTGCCTCGGGAGCTGGGGCGCTGGCACGGTGACGCAGCTGTGAACGGTACGCAGGCCCCTCCGCCAGAGCCCCCCTCGCCCAGGCCTCCTGCGCGACGGTCGTGGTGCGCCGTGCGTCTGCGCCGGCACGTGACGTCGAGCGGCATGCGGGGCACGCGTCGAACGTGCCGTGTGTCGCCGTCCTTTGGCGCTCCATCAGGTGCCGCAGGTACTTCGGTTGCCCGAGCGGGCACGTGGTGTTCCGGACGTTAGCACGCCCCGCCTCATGAGGACCGTTGGCTGCGGTGTCCGTGTACGGGGACGGTCCCCGATGGGTACCGAGGGGATCCAGGCGGGCTGCGCACGAGGCGGAACACCCGGGTGCAAGACGTCGACGACGGCCGTGGCGAAGGCCCCGGGGACACACCGGAACCACGCCGGCACGGGGCAACGACGGCGCAGCAACGGCGCGGAACACGCAGGAAAGAGACGGTCCGTCCGGCCTGGGGTCCGTGCCGTCGCGAGGTTGTCCACAGGGGGAGACGGCCGCTCGGCGTGGCGGTACGGTCAGGGCGGTTGATGTTGCGCGACGGCGGGGGAGGCGTTCCACGTGGGTGAGGTTGCGGTGGCCCGTACGGTCCACGGAGAGGCGGCGGAAGTCGTGCGGGTGCCGGAGGTCCCCGGCTTCGCACGGCACGGGGAGGGCCCGGAGCGGGACTCTCCGAAGAGGATCGGCAAGGCGCTGCGCAGGCAGGTCCCGCGTTCGTCGCACGACTCGTTGGTGATGCCGGAGGGCCGCCCGGACGCGGTCGAGGCGGTCGAGGAGTCCAGCCGGGGCCGTGTTCCCGAGCTCACGCCGATCCGGGTGGGGCGGATGGCCGCCAGTCCCTTCGCCTTCCTCCGCGGCTCCGCCGGGTTGATGGCCCACGACCTGGTGGGCACACCGACCACGGGCGTCGCGGCGCAGATATGCGGCGACGCGCACGCGGCGAACTTCGGGCTGTACGGCGACGCACGCGGGCGCCTGGTGATCGACCTCAACGACTTCGACGAAACCGTGACGGGCCCCTGGGAGTGGGACCTCAAACGGCTCGCCGCCTCGATCGTTCTCGCGGGCCGTGAGGTGGGTGCGGACGCGGACACGTGCCGCAAGGCGGCCTTCGACGCCGCCGGTTCGTACCGGCGGACCATGCGGCTGCTGTCCAAGCTCCCCGTCCTGGACGCGTGGAACGCGATCGCTGACGAGGAGCTCGTCTCGCACGCGGACGCCCGCGACCTGCTCGGCACCCTGGAACGGGTGTCCGAGAAGGCCCGGAGCAACACCAGCGCGCGGTTCGCCGCGAAGGCGACCGAGGCAGGGCCGGACGGGAGCCGCCACTTCGTGGACGCGCCGCCCGTGCTGCGCCGGGTGTCGGACGAGGAGGCCTCCGCCGTGGCCGCTTCGCTGGGCCCTTACCTCGAGACGCTGTCCGAGGACCGCCTGCCGCTGCTCGCCCGCTACACGATCCACGACGTGGCGTTCCGGGTCGTGGGTACCGGGAGCGTCGGGACGCGGTCGTACGTGGTGCTGCTGATGGACCACCGCGGCGAGCCGCTCGTGCTCCAGGTGAAGGAGGCGCGCGAGTCCGCGCTGCTGCCGCATCTGAAGGCCGCCGGCTTCGAGGCGGCCGAGGCGATGCACGAGGGACGCCGTGTGGTACTGGGCCAGAAGCGGATGCAGGTCGTCAGCGACATCCTGTTGGGCTGGACGACGGTGGAGGGACGGCCCTTCCAGGTTCGGCAGTTCAGGAACCGCAAGGGCAGCGTGGACCCTGCCGCACTGGCGGCGGACCAGGTCGACGACTACGCACGGATGACCGGCGCCCTGCTGGCCCGGGCCCACTCGCACAGCGTCGATCCACGGCTGATCGCCGGCTACTGCGGCAGGAACGAGGAGCTGGACGAGGCAGTGGCCGGTTTCGCGGTGCTGTACGCGGACCGTACGGAAGGGGATCACGCCGAACTGCTCGCGGCGGTGCGGAGCGGTCGCATAGCAGCAGAACTGGGGGTGTGACGGGCCGGGCAGCCGACGCCTGCCGGGGAGCCCGGCGCTCTGCCATACGCTGGGCGGGTGACCCAGGACGCTCCCGGGGGCCCGACGACCCGGAACGATGACGAGCAGGACGACCACCGCGTGGACGACCAGAACGTGCAGGACGTACAGCACGCGCCCGGTGCGCACGACGCACCGGGCGCAGCTCACGGTGTGCCGGGCGGCCAGCAGGATGCGGCGGCGCCGGGCGGAGAACGGCCCGAGGCACGGCTGGAAAAGGCCGTGCGCGCCGCCGAGCAGGCGCTGATCGACTTCGAGATCGCGGTCGAGACCTTCCGCGTCGAGGTGGAGAACTTCTCCCGGCTGCATCACCAGAAGCTCGGCCCGATGTACTCCCGTTTGGACGAGCTGGACGCCTTGATCGCAGAAGCCCGCGCGGCTCGCAGCGGAGATCCGGAGGACCGGCGCAAGGCCGAGGAAGCACGGGCCATGGTGATGCCGATGCCCGGCGTCGACGAGCTCTTCCACAGCTGGATCGACTCGGACGGTCTGTCGCCCGAGGCCGCCGCGATGCTCAGTGATCGGCCGGTACAGCCGCCGAAGCGGGTGCGCCCCACCGAGGAGGCCCGGAAGCTCTACCGCGAGCTCGCCCGGAAGGCCCACCCCGACCTGGCCCAGGACGAGCGGGAGCGGGCTCGCCGTGAGGAGTTCATCGTCCGGGTGAACGCCGCCTACAGCCGTGGGGACGAGGCACTGCTGGGGGAGCTGCTGCAGGAGTGGGACGCCGGACCGGCGCCCGAAGCGTCCCCGCTTGCCGAGAGCGAGGAGCTCTACGCCCGGCTGGAGTGGCTGGCACGGCGCAAGGAGCTGCTCACGATGGTCGCCCAGGAGCTGGAGGGGAGCGCCATCGGCGCGATGTTGCGGATGGCCCCCGATGACCCCGACCGGCTGCTCGACGAGATCGCCGAACAGTTGCTGGCGCAGGTCGCGGAACGCGAGGCCGAGCTGGCGGGACTGGTGCAGTAAATTCCGACAGGGACGTTTCCGCCCCGCTGGCGCCCGGCTGGGGCGGTGCGCGACGGGTGAGTCCGGACCAGCAACGAAAGAAGGCCATACCGATGAACTTCGCCCCGCTGCCCTCCGTGGGTGCCGCGTCCGTGCCGGCCGACGGCCTGGTGCTCGACGTCCGGGAGGACAACGAGTGGGCGGCCGGTCATGTCGACGGCGCCCTGCACGTCCCGATGAGCGACTTCGTCGCCCGTTTCGGCGATGTGACCGAGGCGGTGGCAGAGGGGCGCCGTGCCTATGTGATGTGCCGGGTGGGTGGGCGCTCCGCGCAGGTCACCCAGTACCTCGTCCAGCAGGGGATCGACGCCGTGAACGTCGAGGGCGGAATGCTGGCGTGGGAGGCTGCGGGTCGCAGTATGGTCACGGCAGACGGCAGTCCGGCCTTCGTGCTGTAGTCCCTCTCCGCCGGCAGGCCCTCGCACCGGCACGTTCGCCCGCTGCCCGCGCTGGTCCGTCAGCGTGCGTGCACGCGCCCCACCTCGGCGTCACCCGCGGCGAGCCGGCGTCCTTCGGGCACCGCGTCCTTCGGGTCGCTGCGTCCTTGCGGTCTTCGGTGGCATCGTGCTGCGTCCGTCGGTGGCGGTGGCCGCATCCCTGGGGGAAGGCCTGGCGGTGGCTCGTCAACTGAGGGAATGGGCGGCGAGGAGATCGCCGAGTACCTCTTCGTACGCTGCGGCCGGGCCGAGGGACAGCTCCAGCTGCTTGGCCCAGGCGTGATAGCGGTGCAGGACGTAGTCGGTGTCCGCTCCGAAACCGCCGTGCAGGTGCTGGGCGGTCTGGACGACCCTGCGTACGCCCTCGGACGCCCAGATCTTCGCCACCGCCACATCGGCCGCAACGGGCAGCCCGCCGCCCGCCGGGTGCTGGCTCCCCGCGGTGCTCAGGCGCCACGCCGCCTGCCAGAGGGTGGCCTCCATGGCCCGGAGGTCGATGTAGCGGTCCGCGGCTTGCACCGCGACGGCCTGGAACGTCGCCACCGGGAAACCGAACTGTTCCCGCTTGCTCGTATAGGTGCTGGTCATGGAGAGGACGCGTTCCCCGAGGCCAAGAGCCAGCGCGCAGGTGCCCGTGGTGAGCAGCTGGCGCAGCCATGTCCAAGCTTCCTCCGTGTCGATCACATCGGCGTCGTCGATCCGAACGGCATCGAGCCGGACCTCGGCGAGCAGCTCACCGCTGGTTGAGAACTGCTCGGCACGGCTGAGCCCGTCCTGGTCGCCGGCGACCAGAGCGATGATGCTGCGGCCGTTCTCCGTACGGGCGGGCACGGCGATGTGGTCGGCGCTCTGCGCCCACGGGACCGCGGTCTGGATCCCGTCGAGTGTCCAGCTGGTGCCCTCGCCACTCGGGTGCCTGCGAGCCGTCACGGCGAACTCGGCTGGATCGTGGCCGGTCCGGCCGCTGGCTGCCGCGGTCAGCACCAGCTCGCCGCGGCCGGCCCGCGGGAGGAGACGGGCGGTCAGCTCGGCGCTCCCGTAGCGTTGCACCGTCAAGGCGACCGCGCTGCTCTCGAGGAGTGGCACACGGGCCAGTACCTTCGCCGACTCGCGCAGAACCAGGCAGAGCGCAATCGGGTCCAGGCCCGCCCCATCATGCTCCGGGGCGAGGACCAGACTCAGAAGGTCGGCGTCCGCCAGCCTGCCCCACAGGGGCCGGTCGAAGTCGTCGGCCACCGCACCTCGGGCGAGCGCGGGGCTCGGTACTCCGTCGGGCGCCACGCCCGAGAAGACCGCCCTGGCCGCCTCGACGGCCGCTTGCTGCTCCTCGGTGAAGGTGAAGTCCACAGCCCTGCCCTCCCATGCACCGGCTCTGCCCGACGGGTCCGTCGCGCTCCGTCCGCCCGGCCGACATCACCGCCGGCTGGGGGCATCAGGATCTGACGAATCGTCAAAATAGAACAGGTTCTCGCGGAAGGGAATGGGGCGTCAGCGGTCGAAGTCCAGCTCCACGTCGCTGGTCACCGGATGGGACTGGCAGGCCAGCACATAGCCCGCTTCCGTCTCGTCCGTTTCCAGAGCGAAGTTGCGGTCCATCCGAACCTCGCCCGACACCACGAACGCTCGGCAGGTCCCGCACACGCCGCCCTTGCAGGCGTAGGGGGCGTCGGCGCGTGCCCGGAGGACGGTCTCCAGCAGGGACTCCCCGTCCTGCACGGGCCATGTGCCCGAGCGTCCGTCGAGCGTCGCGGTCAGAGTGCTGTGCTCCGGTGCGGTGACCGGCACCGGGGCAGGCGCCTCATCCACGTGGAAGATCTCCTCATGGATGCGGGCCCGGTCGACACCGAGGCCGCGCAGTGCCCGCTCGGCGCCCTGCACCAGCCCGAACGGCCCGCAGAGGAACCAGCCGTCCACCGCCGTCACGGGAAGCAGCGAAGCCAGTAGTGCCGTGAGCCGCTCCTGGTCGAGACGGCCCGAGGGCAGCCCCGCCTGCTGCTCCTCGCGGGAGAGCACGGTCACCAGCTGGAGGCGGTCCGGGTAGCGGTCCTTGAGGTCGGCCACCTCGTCGAGGAACATCGTCGAGGCCGCGGTGCGGTCACTGCGTATCAGGCAGAAGCGGGCCTGCGGCTCCCGTGCCAGCAGTGTCGCCGCGATCGACAGCACCGGGGTGATGCCGCTGCCGCCGACGATCGCCGCGAAGTGTCCGGGGCGCGGCTCCAGGACGAAGCGGCCCATCGGCTGCATGACCTCGACCGTGTCCCCGACCGACAGCTCCTTGAGGGCGTATGTGGAGAACTCTCCGCCGTCGACGAGCCGGATGCCCACGCGGAGCACCGGTTCCTCGTCAGCAGGGGCTGCGGGGGCGCAGATCGAGTACGTGCGGCGGATCTCCTCGCCGTGCACACCGGTACGACGTACGGCGACGTGTTGGCCCGGCGTGTGGCGGAAGGCCTCACGCAGTTCGACGGGAATCGCGAGGGTGACGGCGACCGAATCGTCCGTGAGCCGCTCGACCTCGCTGACCCGGAGCGGATGGAACATCTACAACTCCTTGAAGTGGTCGAACGGTTCGCGACAGGCAGTGCAGCGCCGCAGTGCCTTGCAAGCAGTGGAGGAGAACCGGCTGAGCAGCTCCGTGTCCGTGGAGCCACAGTGCGGACAACGCACGGTGAGGGCCAGCGGGACGGGTCCGTCGGCGGCCTGTGGACGCGGCGGCGCGATGCCGAACTCCTCCAGTTTGCGGCGGCCCTCCGCGCTGATGTCGTCGGTCGACCACGCGGGGGTGAGTACCTTGACCACCGACACGTCCGGTATGCCGTGGTCGTGCAGCACCCGCTCGATGTCAGAGGACATGGCCTCGACGGCGGGGCAGCCGGTGTACGTGGGGGTGAGCTCGACCTCGACCTTGCCCGGGCCGAGCACCTGCACGCCGCGGAGCACACCGAGCTCCTCCAGCGTCAGTACGGGCAGCTCCGGGTCCGGCACGGATCCCGCCAGCCGTCGCAGCTCCTCCTCCAGCAGCGTCTCGGTCACCATGACGCCCCCGGATGGCTGCGGTGCAGATGCTGCATCTCGGCCAGCATGCGGCCGAACGGCTCCGTGTGGAGCCCCTGTCGGCCGGCTCCCGCCGACCAGGCTCCGGTGTCCGCCGACGACGGCACGGTGAGCGTCGCCCGCTCCAGCACGGTGGTGATCGACTCAAGCCAGCCCGTGCGCAGCGCCTCCCAGTCCACGTCCAGCCCCTCCATCGGCTGGAACATCTCACCGGTGAACCGCCAAAGCGCATCACAGGCGCGCTGCATGCGCTCATGGCTCTCGGCCGTGCCGTCGCCCAGCCGCAGCGTCCACTGCTCGGCGTGGTCCTGGTGGTAGGCGACCTCCTTGACCGCCTTCGCCGCGAGCCCCTTGAGCTCGCCCTCACCCGCCGCGAGTCGGCCGAACAGCAGCTGCTGGAAGGTGGAGAAGTACAGCTGGCGGGCGATGGTGTGGGCGAAGTCCCCGTTCGGCTGTTCGACCAGCTGGAGGTTGCGGAAGGCCCGCTCCTCGCGCAGATAGGCGAGCTCGTCCTCGTCACCGACGAGGGAGAGCAGCGTCCTGGCCTGGCCCAGCAGGTCCAGCGCGATGTTCGCCAGTGCGACTTCTTCTTCGAGGACGGGGGCGTGCCCCGCCCACTCCCCCAGCCGGTGCGACAGCACCAGCGCGTCGTCGCCCAGGGCGAGTGCGGCGCTCACAGGTGCTTCACCCCTTCCGGGATGTCGTAGAAGGTCGGGTGCCGGTAGGGCTTGTCCGCCGACGGTTCGAAGAACGGGTCCTTCTCGTCCGGCGAGGACGCGGTGATCGCCGCCGACGGAACCACCCAGATGGATACGCCCTCGTTGCGTCGGGTGTAGAGGTCACGGGCGTTGCGCAGAGCCATCGCGGCGTCCGGCGCGTGCAGACTGCCCGCGTGGGTGTGTGACAACCCGCGGCGGGAGCGAACGAACACCTCCCACAGCGGCCATTCGGTCGAGCTGCTCATGCCGTTGCCTCCACCTGCGCCTCGTCGCGCTTCTTGTTCGACACGGACTTCGCGGCGTGCGCCGCGGCCGCCTCCCGGACCCAGGCGCCCTCCTCGTGGGCGCGGCGCCGCTGGGTTATCCGCTGTTCGTTGCACGGGCCGTTGCCCTTGAGGACCTGCCAGAACTCGTCCCAGTCAATGGCCCCGAAGTCGTGGTGACCCCGCTCGTCGTTCCACCGTAGATCCGGGTCCGGCAGGCTCAGGCCCAGGGACTCCGCCTGCGGGACGCAGATGTCGACGAAGCGCTGACGCAGCTCGTCGTTCGAATGGCGCTTGATCTTCCAAGCCATGGACTGCGCCGAGTGGGCCGATGCGTCGTCCGGCGGGCCGAACATCATCAGGGACGGCCACCACCAGCGGTTCACTGCGTCCTGTGCCATCTCGTGCTGCTCCGGAGTGCCCTGGGAGAGTGCAAGCAGCAGCTCGTAGCCCTGGCGCTGGTGGAAGGACTCCTCCTTGCAGATGCGGACCATGGCACGGGCGTAGGGACCGTAGGAGCAGCGACAGAGTGGCACCTGGTTGGTGATCGCGGCGCCGTCCACCAGCCAGCCGATGGCACCGACGTCGGCCCAGGTCAGCGTGGGGTAGTTGAAGATCGACGAGTACTTCTGGCGGCCCGAGTGAAGCTTGTCGAGCAGCTCGTCGCGGCTGGTCCCCAGCGTCTCCGCGGCGCTGTAGAGGTACAGGCCGTGACCCGCCTCGTCCTGCACCTTGGCCATGAGGATGGCCTTCCTGCGCAGGGAGGGGGCCCGAGTGATCCAGTTCGCCTCGGGCTGCATGCCGATGATCTCGGAGTGCGCGTGCTGAGCCATCTGGCGGACCAGCGAGGCCCGGTACTCGTCGGGCATCCAGTCGCGCGGCTCGATGCGCTCGTCGGCGGCCACTGCAGCATCGAATCGCGCCTGGTACGCCGTCGCCGCCGTCGTCTCCGGTGTCACTGCCGTCATCGGGCCCCCTACCGACCGATCGTTCGGTTGAATGACTTCAATGGTGAGTCGGCGGCCCGTAAGGTGTCAACCCTGTGGATAACCGCGGTGGACGAACGGGATCGGGGCGGGATGGACTCGTACGGCGACGACGGTGCAGCACGCGCCGATGAGGCCATGGCCGCCGGGTCGGGCGACATACGTGAAAAGGGCGGGGCGGACGAGCCGGATGGGGCCGCCCGGACCGGCCCTTCGGTCGTCGGTGGCGGCATCGTCGGCCTGTCCATGCCCTACCAGGTGGTGGCCGCGGTCGCGCTCGCCCTCGTCGGTGTCCTCGGCTGCGCCCACCTCGGCATGGTCTTCCTGCACGTCGCGCCGGCCAACACGGTGAGCAAGCAGTACGGCAAGGCCGTCGACGCATGGATCTACCCCGAGTTCGAGCAGAACTGGAAGCTCTTCGCTCCGAATCCGCTCCAGCAGAACATCGCGGTTCAGGCGAGAGCCGAGGTCACGGCCAGTGACGGCAACCGCAGGACCACTCCCTGGATCGACTTGTCCGCCGAAGACGGCGAGGCGATCCGCGGCAGCCTGCTCCCCAGCCACGTCCACCAGAACGAGCTGCGGCGCGGCTGGGACTTCTACACGAACTCGCACACCGACGACAACAAGCCGAACGGTCTGCGTGGCCAGCTCTCGGAACGCTACGTCCGTCGGATCGTGATGCTGCGGCTGGACGGCCGGGACCTCGGCGGAGACGTCGAGCGCATCCAGCTCCGCTCCGCCACCCGCTCCGTCGCGGCGCCGGCGTGGAGCGACGAGCGGATAGACACCCGGCCCTTCTACCGCGTCCTCCCCTGGTGGACCGTGACGGCCGCGGACCTCCCCCAGGCGCGGGAGAGCGGCGCGGTCGGCGCTCACGGGACGGAGGCGGTCCGGTGACCGACAGCCCCCAGCACAAGCTGGCCGCGGCCATACAGCGGGTGACGTCGACCGCCCTCGGCCCCTACCAGAGCGCAATCGTCCGGATCGGCTTCTCCGCGACCTGGCTGCTCTTCCTGCTGCGTGAGATCCCCAACCGGCGGGAGCTCTACGGTCCCGACGGCCCCTGGTCCTGGGACATGGCCCAGCAGCTCACCGCCGACAACCACGCCTTCTCCGCTCTGATGGTGTCCGACAGCACACTGTGGTTCGAGGGCGTCTACGCCGTCGCCGTCCTCTCCAGTGCCCTGCTGCTGGCCGGCTGGCGCACCCGGGCGATGTCGGTCGTGTTCATGATCGGCGTCCTGTCGCTGCAGAACCGGTCGATCTTCATGGGCGATGGCGGCGACAACGTGGTCCACCTGATGGCGGTCTACCTGGTCTTCATACGCTGCGGTCGGGTGTGGTCGCTGGACGCCAGGCGTGCGGCGCGCGACAAGGCAAGGGACGCAACCGGACCCGTGCTGTGGTCGGTGCTCGGCGCGCTCCTGCTCGCGGGGACTGTCATGGGCAGCGGCACGGGTGCGTGGTGGATCCTCCCCCTGCTGTGGGGACTGTGGGTCTCCCAAGGCGTCTGGTGGGCGGTGGAACGCCGCGCCCCGGGCAGCGAGCTGCGCACGCTGTTCGACGTCCTGGCGAACCTCGTGCACAACGCCACGCTCGTCGTGATCATGGCCGAGGTCTGCCTGATCTACGCCACGGCCGGCTGGTACAAGATCCAGGGATCGCGCTGGCAGGACGGCAGCGCCCTGTACTACCCGCTCAAGCTCGACTACTTCACGCCCTGGCCCGCGCTTTCCGGCCTGCTCGCGAGCAGCGGCATCATCGTGATGCTGCTGACCTACGGCACGGTCGTGGTGCAGGTGGCGTTCCCGTTCACGCTGTTCAACCGGAAGGTCAAGAACGTCCTGCTGGTGGCCATGATGCTGGAGCACGCCGGCATCGCCGTGCTGCTCGGTCTGCCGTTCTTCTCGATGGCGATGATCGCAGCGGACGCGGTCTTCCTGCCGACCTCGTTCCTCAAGCGGGTCGGCGGCTGGGCCACACGGACGTGGGGGCGCTTCGTCGACCGCTCCGCCGAGGTCCCCGGGCAGCGCGGTACCCCCGAGGAGCAGCCCGCACGTACTCTCGTCGGGTGAGCACCGAGACCCAGGAACCCCTCCAGTACGACGACGGCTACGGGACCGAAGTCGGCGTGGGGCCGCATGCGCTCCCCTGGCCCGAAGGCGGACCGTACGACCCCGACCTGCTGGCCGAGGGGGACCGGCGCAACGTCGTCGACCGGTACCGCTACTGGACGCGTGAGGCGATCGTCGCCGATCTGGACACCCGGCGCCATGACTTCCACGTGGCGGTGGAGAACTGGGGCCACGACTTCAACATCGGTTCCGTGGTGCGGACGGCCAACGCGTTCCTCGCCAAGGAGGTCCACATCGTGGGGCGGCGCCGCTGGAACCGGCGCGGGGCGATGGTCACGGACCGGTACCAGCATGTGCGGCACCACCCGGACACGGAATCGCTGACCTCCTGGGCCGCGGCCGAGGACCTGCCGGTCATCGGGATCGACAACCTGCCGGGCGCGGTTCCGCTGGAGCGGACCGAACTGCCCCGACGCTGCGTCCTGCTCTTCGGGCAGGAGGGGCCGGGGCTGACGGAAGAGGCGCGCAGACACGTCACGATGGTGTGCTCGATCGCCCAGTTCGGCTCGACCCGCTCCATCAACGCCGGTGCCGCCGCTGCCATCGCGATGCACGCCTGGATCCAGCGCCACGCGGAGATTGCCGACGGCGCGAACTGACCGCGCGCGCCTGCCCAGCGCGGACGGACGGAGCGGCGCGCTGGGCGGCGGAAACACGGGTGCACGACCGGCCGCGGGCGGCCCCACTGGCTGCCGAGGCCCCGTCCTCCGGGTACCGGACGTACGGGTTGCCTGACGGGCTCGCGAATCCGCCCCGGACGGGTGCCCTGCCCGCCCGACCGGGCAGGGCACGGGCCGGGCACCCGTCGTGTGGTGTGCGTCGTCAGGCCTGGCGGCGCACTTCCACCACGCGGAAGCGGTTCGACACGAAGGCGCCGTCGCACAGTGCCGCGTTCGCCGCAGGGTTGCCGCCGGAGCCGTGGAAATCGGAGAAGGCCGCCGTCTGGTTCACGTAGACGCCGCCCGTGAGGTTCAGCGAGAGCTGCGCTGACTCCTCCAGGCAGACGTCCTCGACCGCCCGCTCGACGTCAGCCGAGGTGGTGTAGGCGCCAACGGTCATGGCGCCCTTGTCGCGCACCGTGCGGCGCAGCAGCTCCACCGCGTCGGACGTCGAGTCGACGGCGACGGCGAACGACACCGGGCCGAAGCACTCGGACAGGTAAGCGGCCTCGTCGTCGGGCTTGGCCCCGTCCAACTTCACGATCACCGGCGTGCGGACCACCGCGCCCGGGAATTCGGGGTTGACGACCTCGCGCGAGGCCAGGGCCACCTCGCCCAGACCGGCTGCCGCGTCGAGCCGTTCCTTCACATCGGGGTTGACCAGCGCGCCCAGCAGCGCGTTCGCCCTGGCGTCATCGCCGAGGAGACCGCCCACCGCGGCCGCGATGTCGGCGACCACCTCGTCGTAGGACTTCTGACCGCCGTCCGTGGTGATGCCGTCACGCGGGATCAGCAGGTTCTGCGGGGTGGTGCACATCTGACCGCTGTACAGGGACAGCGAGAAGGCCAGGTTGGACAGCATGCCCTTGTAGTCGTCAGTGGAGTCGACCACCACCGTGTTGACGCCGGCCTTCTCGGTGTAGACCTGCGCCTGGCGGGCGTTCTCCTCCAGCCAATCGCCGAAGGCAGTGGAGCCCGTGTAGTCGATGATCTTGATCTCGGGGCGCAGGGCGAGCGTCTTGGCGATGCCCTCGCCGGGACGCTCGGCGGCCAGCGCCACCAGGTTCGCATCGAAGCCCGCTTCGGCCAGCACCTCGCGGGCGATGCGAACCGTCAGCGCCAGTGGGAGTACGGCCCTCGGGTGCGGCTTGACCAGCACCGGGTTGCCGGTGGCCAGGGAGGCGAACAAACCGGGGAACCCGTTCCACGTCGGGAAGGTGTTGCAGCCGATCAGCAGGGAGATACCGCGGGGGGCGGCGGTGAAGGCCTTGCGCAGCTCCAGGGGATCCCGCTTGCCCTGGGGCTTGGACCAGTCGACCGACCTCGGTGTGCGCGTCTGCTCCTCGTAGGCGTAGGCCACCGCCTCCAGGCCCCGGTCCTGCGCGTGCGGGCCGCCCGCCTGGAACGCCATCATGAACGCCTGGCCGCTCGTGTGCATGACGGCGTGCGCGAATTCGTGGGTGCGCGCGCTGATACGGGAAAGGATCTCGATGCAGACCAGCGCGCGGGTCTCCGGACCCGCATCGCGCCAGGCCGCCATGCCCGCGCGCATCGCGGGCAGCAGCACGTCGATGTCGGGGTGGGGGTACTCGACGCCCAACTCCGGTCCGTAAGGCGACACTTCGCCGCCAGTCCAGTCGTCGGTGCCGGGCTGGTCGAGCTCGAAACGCTTGCCGAGCAGGGCCTGGTACGCCGCGAGGCCGTCGGCCGCGCCGTTCTCGCCGTATGCCTTCGGGTGCTCGGGGTGCGGAGACCAGTACGCCCGCGAGCGGATCGCTTCGAGGGCCTGGTCGAGCGTCGGCCGGTGGGTCTCGGACAGCTGCATGGAAAGACCAACTCCTCGATGAGCTGGGCAGGGGTACGCGGACAGAGTTAGAGTAACCGAACGATCGGTCGGGACAAGGGGGTCCGCAGATCCTGTGGATAACCCGTAGGGGAGGATCACAGTCATGACCGTCACCGATGCCACCACGGGCACCAGCGGTACCGGCGCCATCGCCCCGGACCGCGTGGTCGCCGTCGTGGGCGCCGGGACCATGGGCCAGGGGATCGCGCAGGTGGCGCTGCTCGCCGGTCACCGCGTGCGTCTCTACGACGTCGTCGCCGAGCAGGCTCACGCAGGCGTCGGCGCGATCCTCGCCCGCCTGGAGAGGTTGACCGAAAAGGGGCGGTTGACCGAGGACGCCCGCAGCGCCGCCGCCCTACGGCTGGAGCAGTCCACCTCACTCGCGGACCTCGCCGACAGCGCGCTCGTCGTCGAGGCAGTCGTCGAGCGGCTCCCCGTCAAGCAGGAGCTCTTCGCGGCGATCGAGGAGGTCGTCGCCGACGACTGCGTCCTCGCGACGAACACCTCCTCCCTCTCCGTGACCGCCATCGCCGGGGCCCTGCGCCGTCCGGGCCGCTTCGTCGGACTGCACTTCTTCAACCCGGCGCCGCTGCTCCCCCTGGTCGAGGTGGTCAGCGGTTTCGCCACCGACGAGGAGGTCGCGGCTCTCGCGTACGCGACGGCCAAGGCCTGGGGCAAGACTCCCGTACGCTGCACGGACACCCCCGGCTTCATCGTCAACCGCCTCGCCCGACCCTTCTACGCGGAGGCCTTCGCCGTCTACGAGGAGCGCGGTGCGGACCCCGCCACCATCGACGCGGTCCTGCGCGAGTGCGGCGGTTTCAAGATGGGCGCCTTCGAGCTGACCGACCTGATCGGCCAGGACGTCAACGAGGCCGTCACCCGCTCCGTCTGGGAGTCGTTCTTCCAGCACCCGAAGTTCGTCCCGTCCCTCGCCCAGCGCCGACTGGTCGAGTCGGGCCGCCACGGCCGCAAGTCGGGGCGCGGATGGTACGCGTACGGAGAAGGGGAGCAGGCGCCCGAGCCCCACACCGCGCCCCATGCACCGGCTCCCGAGGCGATCGTCGCTCGCGGTGACCTGGGCCCCGCCGAACCGCTGCTGGAGCTCTTCGAGGCGGCGGGCGTCAAGGTCACGCGCGCCGACGGCGGCTCCGACGACGTGATCGGCGGCCGCATCGACCTGCCCGGCGGAGGGCAGTTGCGCCCGGCCGACGGACGTCATTCCTTCGAGTCCGGCGAGCACGCCACCATCTCCTTCGATCTGGCGCTCGACTACGTCCGGGCCCCTCGCATCGCCCTCTCCACCGCGGCCGGGACGCCACCGGCGGTCCTCGAGGAGGCGGTCGGGCTCTTCCAGGCGGCCGGCAAAAGGGTGTCCGTGATCGGGGACGTACCGGGAATGATCGTCGCCCGGACGGTCGCGATGCTCGTGGACCTCGCCGCGGACGCGGTCGACCGGGGAGTCGCCTCGGCCGAGGACGTCGACACGGCGATGCGGCTCGGTGTGAACTACCCCGCGGGTCCGCTCGAATGGGGTGCTGCGGTGGGATTCCGGCGGATCCGCGAGCTCCTGGCCGAGTTGCACGAGCGCTACCCCACCGGTCGTTACGCACCGGCTCCCGGGACGATCAGGCGCGGGTACGAAGAGCACCAAGAGAGCGGGGACAGCCGATGACGACCGCCAAGAGGGACACCTACACCCCGGAGACGCTGCTGTCCGTCGCCGTCCGCGTCTTCAACGAGCGCGGGTACGACGGCACCTCCATGGAACACCTCTCCAAGGCCGCCGGGATCTCGAAATCGTCGATATACCACCACGTGGCGGGCAAGGAGGAGCTGCTGCGCCGCGCGGTGAGCCGTGCCCTCGACGGGCTCTTCGGGATCCTCGACGAGCCGGGGGCGTCGCGAGGACGGGCCATCGAGCGGGTGGAGTACGTGACGCGCCGCACCGTCGAGGTGCTGATGGCCGAGCTGCCCTACGTCACGCTGCTGCTCCGGGTCCGCGGGAACACCAGGACCGAGCGCTGGGCGATGGAACGGCGCCGTGAGTTCGACCACCGCGTTGCCGACCTGCTCAAAGCCGCCGCGGCTGAAGGCGATCTCCGTGCGGACCTGGACACCCGGCTGGCGACCCGGCTGCTCTTCGGCATGGTGAACTCCCTCGTGGAGTGGTACCGGCCGCAGGCGGGCACGGGCTACGACCGGGAGCAGGTCGCGGAAGCGGTCGTGCGGTTGGCTTTCGACGGGCTCCGTTCCGACGGCTGACCCGCCGCGGGCGGTCAGCGGGTCGGGTCCAGGTCGGTCTCCTCGAAGACCAGCAGGGTGCGGGTGGAGAGCACCTCGGGGATCGACTGGATCTTCGTCAGGACGAGCTCCCGCAGGGTGCGGTTGTCCGGGGTGTGGACCAGCAGCAGAACGTCGAAGTCCCCGCTGACCAGCGCGATGTGCGCCGCTCCCGGCAGCGCCTGGAGCTGCTCGCGCACGGTCCGCCAGGAGTTCTGCACGATCTTCAGGGTGATGTAGGCGGACGCACCGTGCCCGGCGCGCTCGTGGTCCACGCGCGCGCTGAAGCCGCGGATCACCCCGTCGTCGATGAGGCGGTTGATGCGGGCGTACGCATTGGCGCGCGAGACGTGTACCCGCTCGGCCACGGAGCGTATCGAAGCGCGACCGTCCGTCTGGAGGATCCTCAGGATGTCGCGGTCGATCGCGTCCAGGGCCCGGAGCGGGGTCCGCTGGTCGGCTGCGGGCACGACTTCGTAGACGGCGCGCTCCTCCCCGTCGGCCATTTGTTCAGCTGTCACGTCCCCCCGCCTCTCTGCCGTGGACGACCTGTTCCCATCCCAAGCCGTGGCGGACCGTTTGTCCACAGGCTGGAGGTGCCTGTAGCCAAAATGCGCCCACGACCGAACAATCGGTAGGTGAGGCGCCTCACACTCAGCGCCCTTCATGGGTCCTTATGCCCGCTCCCACGAGGAGGTGCTCGCGTTGAAGAAGAGCAGCATGACGGTCCAGGAGCGGCCGGGCGCGGCCTACCGGCCCACCCCGCCGCCCGCCTGGAAGCCGCGCACCGACCCTGCGCCGCTGCTTCCCGACCCGGAGCCGTACCGGGTCCTCGGCACCGACGCCGCGGCCGGGGCCGACCCCGAGCTGCTGCTTCGGCTCTACGCGGAGCTCGTCCGAGGCCGCAGGTACAACGCGCAGGCCACGGCGCTCACCAAGCAGGGCCGGCTTGCCGTCTACCCGTCGAGCACCGGCCAGGAAGCGTGTGAGGTCGCTGCCGCACTCGCCTTGGAGGAGCGCGACTGGCTCTTCCCCAGCTACCGGGACACCCTTGCGGCGGTGGCCCGTGGTCTCGATCCCGTCCAGGCGCTGACGCTGCTGCGTGGCGACTGGCACACCGGGTACGACCCGCGCGAGCACCGCGTGGCGCCCCTGTGCACGCCGCTCGCCACCCAGCTCCCGCACGCCGTGGGCTTGGCCCACGCCGCCCGGCTGAAGGGTGACGACGTCGTCGCGCTCGCCATGGTCGGCGACGGCGGCACCAGCGAGGGCGATTTCCACGAGGCGCTGAATTTCGCCGCCGTGTGGCAGGCACCGGTCGTCTTCCTCGTGCAGAACAACGGCTTCGCGATCTCAGTGCCGCTGGCCAAGCAGACCGCCGCGCCCTCCCTCGCGCACAAGGCGGTCGGATACGGAATGCCCGGCCGCCTCGTCGACGGCAACGATGCCGCGGCGGTGCACGAGGTGCTGACCGAGGCCGTGGCGAGGGCGCGGCGCGGCGGCGGGCCGACCCTCGTCGAAGCCATCACGTACCGCATCGACGCGCACACCAACGCCGACGACGCCACCCGCTACCGGGGCGACGGCGAGGTCGAGGCATGGCGGGAGCACGACCCGATCCGGCTGCTGGAGCAGGAGCTGACCGGCCTGGGGCTGCTCGACGAGGACGCCGTGCGGTCGGCCCGGGAGGCCGCGGAGGCGATGGCCGCGGAGCTGAGGGGGCGGATGAACGCGGATCCGGTGCTCGATCCTATGGACCTGTTCGCCCACGTCTACGCCGAGCAGACCACTCAACTGCGCGAGCAGGCTGCGCAGTTGCGCGCCGAGCTGGACGCCGAGGGCGCGCGGTGCGCCGAAAGCCCGGAGGATGACGCACGATGAGCACGGCAACCGCCAGGCAGGCCAAGCCGGCCACGATGGCGCAGGCCCTGCAGCGCGCGATGCGTGATGCGATGGCCGAGGACCGGTCCGTCCACGTCATGGGGGAGGACGTCGGTACGCTCGGCGGAGTCTTCCGCGTCACCGACGGGCTCGCGAAGGAATTCGGCGAGGACCGCTGCACGGACACGCCCCTCGCCGAGGCGGGCATCCTCGGCACGGCCGTGGGCATGGCCATGTACGGGCTGCGTCCCGTCGTCGAGATGCAGTTCGATGCCTTCGCCTACCCTGCGTTCGAGCAACTGATCAGCCACGTCGCCCGGATGCGGAACCGTACCCGGGGCACGATGCCGATGCCCCTCACCGTGCGCGTGCCGTACGGCGGCGGGATCGGCGGCGTCGAGCACCACAGCGACTCGTCCGAGGCGTACTACATGGCGACTCCCGGGCTCCACGTCGTCACGCCGGCGACCGTGGAGGACGCGTACGGACTGTTGCGGCAAGCCATCGCTTCCGATGATCCGGTGGTCTTCCTCGAGCCGAAGCGGCTGTACTGGTCGAAGTCCGACTGGTCGCCGGAGACCCCGGCGCCGGTGGAGCCCATAGGGCGCGCAGTGGTGCGCCGCCGCGGCCGCAGCGCCACACTCATCACATACGGCCCGTCCCTGCCGGTCTGCATGGAGGCCGCCGAGGCGGCCCAGGCCGAGGGCTGGGACCTGGAGGTGGTGGATCTGCGCTCGCTGGTGCCCTTCGACGACGAGACGGTGTGCGCATCCGTGCGCCGCACCGGCAGGGCGGTCGTCGTCCACGAATCGACCGGCTTCGGCGGACCGGGCGGGGAGATCGCCGCCCGAGTCACGGAACGCTGTTTCCACCACCTTGAGGCCCCGGTGCTGCGGGTGGCCGGATTCGACATTCCCTATCCACCGCCGATGCTGGAGCGCCACCACCTGCCGGGTGTGGACCGGGTGCTGGACGCCGTGGCCCGGCTGCAGTGGGAGGCGGAGAGCTGATGGCCCAGGTGCTCGAATTCAAGCTGCCTGACCTCGGCGAGGGCCTGACCGAGGCGGAGATCGTCCGCTGGCTGGTCGCCGTGGGCGACGTCGTGACGATCGACCAGCCCGTCGTCGAGGTCGAGACGGCCAAGGCGATGGTCGAGGTGCCCTGCCCCTACGCGGGCGTGGTGACCGCGCGCTTCGGCGAGGAGGGGACGGAGCTGCCCGTGGGCGCACCGCTGCTCACCGTGGCGGTCGGGGTGGACGAGGAGCCCTCGACGTCCACCTCGGAGGACGAGACCTCCGGCAACGTGCTCGTGGGCTACGGGACTGGTGCCCCGGCGGCGCGTCGCCGCCGGATCAGGCCGTCGGCCCTGTCAGGCGGCTCGTCGGGCGCGAGTCCTGCGGGCGCTGCGAACGGGGCTTCGGATCCTGCACCGGGTGAGGCGGCCGTGGATCCCGCCGAGGTGTCGACGTCGTCGGACGGGGCCACCGTGGGCGAGCCGATCTGGGACAGCGCGGTGGAGAGCCCGGCGCCGGACGCTCCGCGCGGGGTGGCCGCACTGGACCCCCCCTACGTCGCGCCACATGCCTCCGAGGGGCCGGTCGCTGTCATCTCCCCGTTGGTGCGGCGGCTGGCCCGACAACACGGGGTCGACCTGCGGGAACTGAAGGGTTCGGGCCCGGACGGGTTGATTCTGCGAGCCGACGTCGAATATGCCGTACAGGGCATCGCGGGTGAGACTCGGACGCAGCACACGGCCGTCCGGCAGGCCGCCCCCGCTTCCGCCGCTGCGCCCACCACCGCGCCCACCCTCACGGGCGGGGAGCGGATCCCACTGCGAGGGGTGCGTGGAGCCGTAGCGGAGAAACTGTCCCGCAGCCGCCGCGAGATTCCGGATGCGACCTGCTGGGTCGATGCCGACGCGACCGAGCTGATGGCCGCGCGCAGGGCGATGAACGCGGCGGGAGGGCCGAAGATCTCGCTCCTGGCACTGCTGGCGCGGATCTGTACGGCCGCGCTCGCCCGCTACCCCGAGCTGAACGCCCAGGTGGACCTGGAAGCGCGGGAGATCGTGCGGCTGCCCGCGGTACACCTCGGCTTCGCGGCCCAGACGGAGCGGGGGCTCGTCGTCCCCGTGGTCAGGGACGCCCACGGCCGCACGGCCGAGTCACTGACCGAGGAGTTCACGCGGCTCACCGAGAAGGCCCGCCAGGGGGTTCTCACCCCGACGGACCTCACCGGGGGCACGTTCACCCTGAACAACTACGGGGTGTTCGGGGTCGACGGCTCCACGCCGATCATCAACCATCCGGAGGCAGCGATGCTCGGCGTCGGCCGGATCATCCCGAAGCCGTGGGTACACGAGGGTGAGCTGGCCGTACGGCAGGTGGTGCAGCTCTCGCTCACCTTCGACCACCGAGTGTGCGACGGGGGTACGGCGGGCGGGTTCCTGCGGTACGTGGCCGACTGCGTGGAGCAGCCGGCGGTGCTGCTGCGCACCCTGTAGCCACGCGGGTACGGGCTCGCGCGGTCCGCCGCGCCCCTCGGGCACCCGCGGACCGCGGCCGTGGTCCGGCGTGTGTGGGCCACGGCCCATACTTCAGGGGTGACTGCGGATGAGGAATTCGACGCGATCGTGCTGGCCGGTGGGGCTGCCAAGCGCCTCGGTGGTGCCGACAAGCCCGGGGTGAGCGTCGGCGGCAGGTCGCTGCTCGACAGGGTGCTCACCGCCTGCCGGGGCGCCGGGCAGACCGTCGTGGTGGGCGGCAGACGGCCCACGATCCGTCCCGTGCAGTGGGTGCGCGAGGACCCGCCGGGCGGCGGGCCGCTCGCCGCGCTCGAAGCCGGTCTACGGAGGGCCCGCGCCTCCACCGTCCTCGTGCTCTCCGCCGATCTCCCGTTCCTCGGCGAGACGACGGCCCGGCAACTGCTCGACGCACTGGCGGCCGGCAGCCGGGAAGCCGTGCTGGCCACCGACGGGCACGGCCGGGACCAGCCGCTCGTCGCGGCCTACCGGGCCGAGCCACTGCGCCGCGAGCTCGCCCTCATCGCCACCGAGCACGGCACCCTCTCGGGACTTCCGCTCCGGTTGCTGACCGAGGAGCTCGACCTCGGCCGGATCCACGCCGGAGCGCTCGCCTCCTTCGACTGCGACACCTGGGAGGACATCGCGGCAGCCCGTGCGCGTATCAGGGAGCATGGGAACGTGCTGGATGAATGGATCACCGCGGTCAAGGAGGAGCTCGGAATCGAGCTCGACGTCGACACCCATGTGCTGCTCGATCTCGCCCGGGACGCCGCGCACGGCGTGGCCAGGCCCGCGGCACCGCTCACCACCTTCCTGGTCGGGTACGCGGCGGCACGGGCAGGCGGTGACGGTGCGGAGGCGGTGGCGGAGGCTGCCCGTAAAGCCTCGGCGTTGGCGGCCCGTTGGGCCGCCGAGTCAGCCGGAGCCACCGACGGGTCGGAGGGTTCCGGTGGGCCTGCGGAGACGGGCCCGGGCGCTGACGGGGCCGGTAGCCGATGACTGCCCAGGACCACGGACTGGAGGGTGCGGCCGCTCCTCGGCACGGTGGCGCGCAGGAGCCCGCGGGCCGTTCGGGAGACGGCCCGGACTCCACGCCATCGCCCTCCCCGGACTCGCCCTCCGCTGGCTCGACCTCCCGGGCGTCCTCCGATGACGGGTTCGAGGACGTCCTCGCACTGGTCGGCCGGCGATCCCCCGGGCCGTCGGGCCCGCGTCACGGAAGCCGTACGCCGTCCGGCCAGAGCGGGCCGCGGCACGCCGCCACCTCCTGGGCGGAGGCACGCGCCCTCGCCGCACGGGCCGCCCGGACCACGCCGCTCGCCACCGGTCGTCAGCCCCTGGACGTGGCGCTCGGGCGGGTGCTCGCCGAGCCGCTCCTCGCCCTCAGTGACCTCCCGTCCTTCGACACGTCGGCCATGGACGGCTGGGCGGTCGCAGGGCCCGGCCCCTGGACCGTCGACACCCGCGGCGGCGGCATCCTCGCCGGACACGGTGAGCCGGAGCCGCTCGCCGATGGTGCCGCGGTGCGGATCGCGACCGGCGCCCGTGTTCCGCCGGGTGCGACCGCAGTGATCCGCAGCGAACACTCCCGCACGGACGCCAACGGTCAACTCCACGCACAGCGCCAGGTGACCCATGGCCAGGACATCAGACCGCGCGGCCAGGAGTGCCGCTCCGGCGACCAACTCCTTGCGTACGGAACGCCGGTGACCCCTGCTGTCCTGGGGCTCGCCGCCGCCGCCGGCTACGACGAACTACCCACGGTTCTCCGTCCGCGCGTCGAAGTCTTCGTGCTGGGAGACGAACTGCTTTCCGAGGGACTGCCGCGCACCGGCCGCATCCGCGATGCGCTCGGCCCGATGATCGGCCCCTGGCTCGCTGCGCTGGGCGCCGACGTCGTGGCGACCCAGCGGATCGGTGATGACGCCGAGGCCCTCCACCGGGCCGTGACGGGGTCCCGCGCCGACGTGGTCGTCACCACCGGCGGTACGGCAGCGGGACCCGTCGACCACGTCCGCCCGATGCTCCACAAGGCGGGCGCGGAGTTGCTCGTCGACGGGGTCGCCGTACGCCCCGGGCACCCGATGCTGTTGGCGGAGCTCGCGCCCGGACGTCACCTCGTCGGACTGCCGGGCAACCCGCTCGCGGCGGTCTCCGGGTTGCTCACGCTTGCCGAGCCCTTGCTGCGCGAGCGATCGGGGCGGTCAACCCCGTCCCTCTGCCGCGCGTCCTTGAGGGACGAGGTGCAGGGGCATCCCTACGACACCCGGTTGGTGCCCGTGGTGTACCGCGGTGAGAGGCTCGTACCGCTGCACTACAGCGGCCCGGCCATGCTGCGGGGCGTGGCGGCGGCCCACGGTCTGGCCGTCGTACCACCCGGCGGGGCACGTGCCGGAGATCAGCTGGAGGTCCTCGACCTCCCCTGGTTGCCGACCTTCGAAGGGTGTTTCACGTGAAACTTCCCGGCCATGACGCCATGGCCCGGCAGGCCGAGGAGCAGCTGATCGCCGCACCGGTGCAGATGCCTCGGCGTCCTCTCGACCGACCCCTGCGCCAGGTCGCCAAGCGGCTGCTGATGGCGTTGTTCGTGCTCGTGCTGACCGTGTTCATCGTGTGGCTCGACCGCGGTGGCTACCACGACAACGCTGACGGCAAGGTCGACCTGCTCGACTCGGTCTACTACGCGACCGTCACCCTCTCCACCACGGGTTACGGCGACATCGTCCCGCACAGCGACAGCGCCCGGCTGGTCAATGTGCTGCTGGTGACGCCGCTGCGCGTGCTCTTCCTGATCATCCTGGTCGGCACCACCCTCGAAGTCCTCACCGAACGGACCCGGGACGAGTGGCGGCTGAACCGTTGGAGGTCCACTTTGCGTGATCACACCGTCATCATCGGCTTCGGCACGAAGGGGCGTTCGGCGCTCCAGACCCTTCGGGCCACAGGGCTGAAGAAGGAGCAGGTCGTCGTCGTCGATCCGAGCTCGAAGGTCATCGAGGCGGCGAACGCGGACGGCCTCGCTGGTGTGGTCGGTGACGCGACCCGTAGTGACGTCCTGCTCAGGGCCGAGCTGCAGAAGGCCCGGCAGATCGTGATCGCGACGCAGCGTGACGACACCGCCGTGCTGGTGGCGCTCACGGCACGGCAGCTCAATCGCGGGGCGAAGATCGTCGCCGCCGTGCGCGAGGAGGAGAACGCACCGCTGCTGCGCCAGTCCGGGGCAGACGCGGTGATCACCAGTGCCAGCGCCGCCGGCCGCCTGCTCGGACTGTCCGTGCTCAGCCCGCACGCCGGCACGGTGATGGAAGACCTGATCCAGCAGGGCAGCGGACTCGACATCATCGAGCGGCCGGTGACCAAGAGCGAGGTCGGAAAGAGCGTGCGGGAGACCGACGACCTGGTGGTGAACGTGCTGCGCGGGCACCGGCTGATCGCCTACGACGCGCCCGAGGCCAGCCCGCTGCAGCTGACGGACCGGCTCATCACCATCGTCCGCGCGAGGAACGGTCTGCCGGTGCCCGGCACGGATTAGCCGCCCGGAGTAGCCTCGCGGCCATGCATGCGATCACGATTCCCGAACCCGGTGGTCCCGAGGCGCTGGTCTGGGCGGAGGTGCCCGATCCCGTTCCCGGCGAGGGGGAAGTCCTCGTCGAGGTGTCCGCGAGTGCCGTGAACCGCGCGGACGTGCTGCAGCGGCAGGGCTTCTACGACCCGCCGCCCGGGGCGCCCCCGTACCCCGGGCTGGAATGTTCGGGACGGATCGTGGAACTCGGATCCGCAGTACCCGGGTGGAACGTGGGCGACCAGGTCTGCGCCCTGCTGTCCGGCGGTGGCTACGCGGAGAAGGCGATCGTGCCGATCGGCCAGTTGCTGCCGCTCCCGGACGGCGTGGACCTGGTCACCGCGGCGGCGCTTCCAGAGGTGACCTGTACGGTCTGGTCGAACGTCTTCATGGTGGCGCATCTGCGCCCCGGCGAGACGCTCCTGGTGCACGGCGGGGCGAGCGGAATCGGCACCATGGCGATCCAGTTGGCGAAGGCCGTGGGCGCCCGGGTGGCGGTCACTGCGGGAGGTCCGGAGAAGCTGGCTCGCTGCGCCGAGCTGGGTGCGGACATTCTGATCGACTACCGAGAGCAGGACTTCGTCGAGGAACTGCGGAAGGCGACGGACGGTGCCGGAGCGGACGTCATCCTCGACATCATCGGTGCGAAGTACCTGGACCGGAACGTACGGGCCCTGGCCGTGAACGGCCGTCTCGCGGTCATCGGGCTGCAGGGCGGCGTGAAGGGCGAGCTCAATCTGGGTGCGCTGCTGGGGAAGCGCGCGGCGGTCACGGCCACCTCACTTCGGGCACGCCCGCTCAACGAGAAGGCCGCCATCGTGGCCGCGGTCCGTGAGCACGTGTGGCCGTTGATCGCCGCGGGGACGGTGCGCCCGGTGGTGGATCGCCTCCTGCCGATGCAGGACGCCGCCGAGGGACACCGCGCCCTCGACTCGGGCAGCCACGTGGGCAAGGTGGTGCTGACGACGCCGGCAGCCGCCTGAGGACGACCGTTGCAGGCCCTGCGCCCCCCGCAGGGCCCGAGGGAGTCAGGGCGCGCAGCGGACCGTGCCGTGGACGTCGCGGCCGACCCGTGGCCGGTGGCCGGTCGTCAGGCACCACCGGTCGAGCAGCCCGTGGGCAGCGACGTTCTGAAAAGCAGCCGGTCAGGTGACGCGGCCGGGCCGGCGCGGGCAGTGTCGATCCTTGCGCCGGGGAATCCGAGGGACGGTACCGCGGACTCCCGTGGTCCCTGTCCCCTGGGTTCCCGCGGCGGCCGGGGCGTTTCACGGGCGCCGGCGAGCGCGCCGGGCCGCAGAGCCGCTCGAGCGCCGGCAGCCGGCTGCGGAGCCTCGTTCGTACCGCCCACGTGGCCCGCGCGGTGGGCGAGAGCGGCCACGGGCCCCGTTCCGGCAGGGAACGGGGCCCGTGGCACATCGGTGCGCGTGCTGTGTGCGGATTACAGGTAGGGGCCCGAGCGAACCGGACCGTGCGGGGTGTCCTCGTCGGTCGGCGCACCCGGGGGGAGCGCGCGGCGCATCTGCTCCAGCTGGGCTCGGGCCGCCATCTGCTGGGCGAAGAGCGCCGTCTGGATGCCGTGGAAAAGGCCCTCCAGCCAGCCGACGAGCTGGGCCTGCGCGATGCGGAGCTCCGCTTCCGAAGGGATCGCTTCGTCGGTGAACGGCAGCGACAGCCGCTCCAGTTCCTCCACCAGTTCGGGTGCGAGACCGTCCTCGAGCTCCTTCACCGAACCCGCGTGGATCTCCTTGAGCCTGACCCGGCTCGCCTCGTCGAGAGGAGCTGCCCGCACTTCTTCAAGCAGCTGCTTGATCATGCTGCCGATGCGCATGACCTTGGCGGGCTGTTCGACCATCTCCGTCACCGGGACCTCGCGCGACTCGTCGTCACCTTGACCGCCGCCGAGCGCCATTCCGTCCTGCCCCAGGACGAGGACGTGGGGGCTCTCCTGCGACCGTTCACTCCTCGGCATCTCCATGCCGTCCATTCTCTCGCACAAGTGGTTCACCAGACGGTGTGCCCCCGTACCGGGGTGATCCACCCTGGTACGAGGGCTCAGGTTCCCCTATACGACCGGCTCAGGTCGCTTCTCGGCGGGCGAGGGCACCGCGGGACCGGGTCACCAGGGCCGCGAGGAGGGCGGCACCGATCGGGACCACGATGAGCAGCCCGGCCAGCGTCTCCCAGGGAATGACGATCGGGACGTGCGGTGCGCCCCCGATGCCCCCGTAGCCCTGGTCGAGTGCCTCCTCGTACCACTTCGTCTGTTGGCGCTGCTCGGTCAGCCGGAGTCCGATCGCAGGCAGGACGCCCGTCGCGGAACCGAGAACCACGCCCATCGCGGCCACCACACCGCACTGGAAACCGCTCAGCGTGCGGCGCACCCGTGGTGGGGCGCCCACGGCGGCCAGTGTCTTGAGGTCGGCTTCGGCATCGGCCTGGGCGAGCCCGGTGGCGATTCCGGCCGCGCCGATGGTGACGAGGCCGGCGAAGATGGTCAGTGCCAGGAGCACGATGCCGTTCTTGCTGGTGTAGCCCTCTTCCAGGTGGAGTCCGAACGCGCTGCCCGTCCTGCCGAGCTCCTCGTCGAGCTGCTGGCGCTGCTCGGTACCGGGGAACCGGTCCGTCGTGAAGTACGCCCCCAGCGGGACCGTGGTGATCCCCGAGGCCTTCACCGCGGCAGGCGGAATGATCATCGACACCCCGTAGCCCTCTGCGTCCTCGGCGAGCTGGTGGGCGGGGAAGACCTTCACCGGACCGGGGGCGTCCTTGCCCTGCTCGGCCGCCCTGTCGGCCGCCTCGGTGTCGGTGATCAAGCGGATGCCGATCGAGCCGCGGCCGTCGACGTTGCGCCGGTCGAACGAGACGACCTTGCCGTCGGCCAGCGCCTTCGCCGCCGTCGGGTCGTCGACCGCCAGGACCTTCAGCAGCTTTTCGTCACCGACGACCACTCCGCCCTCCGTGGGGTTGATGCCGCCCTTGCGGTCCACGCAGCGCCAGTCCTTGGCGAGCGCGCGGCGCTGCGCCGTGCTGAACCTCTCCGCCGGGTCCGCGCCACCGTTCGCCGCCCACAGGGGGCACTGGTTGGCCTTGGGCACGACGACCTCGTACCGGCCGCAGCCGTTTCTTCCACCGTCGTACATCCCGCAGTTGAGGTTGCCGACGGCGACGCGGTCCACATCGGCGCGCACGTCCACCGGGAAGTACTTCTGCACGGCCGCGCGGGCCTGCGGGACGTCCCGGCCGCCGGCCTCCTCCATCGTCAAGGAGACCGCGCCGTACGGCAGGCGCGCCTCGTACTCGGCCTTGCCCTGGCTTTCTCCGCTCGCGGTGTAGGTGGCCACGGCGACCGTGCCGGCGACGGCGGCCAGGACCGCGGCCACGGCCGGTGCCGTGCGCCCGCGGTTGCGCACCGCGTCGCGCAGCGCGAGGCGCGGCGAGAGCGGCAGCCAGCGGCCGGTCCTGCCGAAGAGGCCGACCAGTGCGGGCGTCATGGCCACGACGCCCAGTTCGGCGAGGGCGCTCCCGCCGGCGACGATGATGAACTGGTCGGAGTAGGCGGACCCGTAGAGCGCGATCGCTGTGCCGAGGCCCACGGCGACCAGCCCGACCAGTGGTAGAACCCTGCTGCTGCGCCGGACGCCCCGACGACCGGTGAGCGAGGCCAGGACGGTCTGTCGCGAGGCGGTCACCGCGGGCACGATCGCAGACATCAGACCGGTCACCACGGCGAGCAGCCCGATGCCGAGCAGCTCCAGCGGTCGGACGTCGAAGCTCCCGAAGCGGGCGCCCAGGTACTCCTCGAGCACCGGCCGGAGCGCCAAGGTGAGGATGAGGCCGAGGCTCGTGCCCACCACGGCGGCCGCGAAGCCGATCACCAGTCCGCCGGCCAGGACCACGGCGCGGACGTGACGGCGTTCACCGCCGTTGGCGCCGACCAGGCCGAGCTGCCGGCGGGAGCGTCGGGCACCCACGGCGAAGGCGGGTCCGGCGAGCAGGCAGATCTCCAGCATGGCGAGTCCGACGACGGTACCCGCCGCGGTGAGGGCGGCGGCCTTGGCCGCGGTGCTGTCGCCGTAGGAGTTGTTCCAGTCCTCCTGCTGGTAGAGCGGCACATCGGCGTCGGCCGGCGGGTCGAGCCGGACGGCCCGCGAGATGACCGTCACGCCCTTGGTGTTCGCCTGCTTCACCATGTTCCACGTGAAACCGTCCGGAACGGCCACGAGGTAGTGGGTGGTCTTCCCGGTGCCTGCCAGCCGCTCGGCGGCCAGCGCCTCGTCGAGCGGGGAGAGCAGCGCTCCGGGGAGGGCGTTGACCTGATCGGCCGCCAGAGAGTCGGGGAGTTCGTAGGAACCGGTGATCGTGTACTGCCGGGCGAGCCCGCGCGCCGTGAGTTTCGAGCCCAGGCGCAGTCCGCTCGCCTCCAGGAAGTGCGTGGTCGCGGCTACCTCGTCGGCGGCTCGGGGGAACCGGCCGTTGACCAGGGTCATGAGGCCCGTGGTCATCGGGTCCGCCGCCTTGAGCTCGCGGATCTCGGTGTTCAGCAGCCCGTGCGTGGTCCGCAGCTTGCCGGAACCGGTCGAGTCTTCCAGAACCCTCGCGCCGGGCGGCAGTGCCTTCCGCACGTCCGTGGAGCCTTCGGGCCACGGCGCCTGCTCGAAGTTCCCCACGGGAACGGAGTTGACGCCGTCGGGGCTCTGGTAGACGGGCGCCCCACCGCTCAGCGCGTCGGAGACCATGGCGTCCGCAGCGCCGAGCTTGCGCTCCACCTTCTGCTCGGTGGAGAGCTCGGCACTGCGCAGGGTCAGGTCGGCGGCGCTCACCCCGAGGATCGGCAGGGCGATCATGGCGAGGACGAGGGAGCTGCGTCCCTTGGCACGGACGGCGTCGCGGCGGGCTATGCGGACCGCGGCACGCCAGGAGTGGTACCGGTTCCTCACCGTTCGGCCGCCTGCCCGCTCAGGAGGGAGTCCGCTCCGGAGCGCAGGGTCTGGTCGACGACGGCACCGTCGCGCAAGAACACCACTCGGTCTGCCCAGGCCGCGAAGCGCGGTTCGTGCGTCACGAGGATCCCGGCGGCACCCGCGTCACAGCGGGCGCGCAACAGCGCGAGGACGGACTCACCGGTCTCGGAGTCCAGGGCGCCGGTCGGCTCGTCGGCGAGGACGAGTCGACGGTCGCCGACGAGGGCGCGGGCGATCGCCACACGCTGCTGCTGACCGCCGGACATCTCGTCGGGGAAGCGGTCGGCGAGGTGGCCGAGCCCCATCTCGTCGAGTGCGGTGACCGCCTCGACGCGGGCCTTGCGGGCGGAGACTCCGTCGAGTTCGCGCGGCAGGGCGATGTTCTCGGCGGCGGTCAGGGCGGGAATGAGGTTGTAGTCCTGGAAGACGTAGCCGATGCTGCGGCGCCGCAGGGCGGCGAGCTTCTTGCGGTCCGCGACGGTGATGTCCGTGTTCTCGACGATCACCCTGCCGGAGGTCGGGGTGTCCAGTCCGCCGGCGATGGTCAGAAGGGTGGACTTGCCGGAGCCGGACGGGCCCATGACGGCGACCAGTTCGCCGGGGAACACGTCGAGGTCGACTCCGCGTAGCGCGTGCACTTCGGTGGCACCGTTGCCGTGGACGCGGGTGAGGTTCTGGAGTTGTAGGACGGGGCGTTGTGGCTGACGGGGCTGGTGGGAATCGTCGGACATGAAGGGTCCCCCTAGGGCGTACGTGGGACGCGTACGTGAGCGGATGTGAGAGGTGGGACGGGGCGGGCTGTGAGCCTGGGCTCAGCGCCGCCGCCCCCGGAGGCCGTGGACCGTTGCCGGAGCCCGCTCCGGAGCCGGAGCCGGTTTCGGTTGCGCGGTTGCTGCCGCGGAGAGCCGGATGAGTCGGGCCTCGCAGTGGTCGAGCCAGCGGGCCTCCGCCTCGGTCTGGAAGATCAGCTGTTCCAGTACGAGCAGCCAGGCGACCTCGTCCCGGTCGACGGGACCCGCCTCCATGGCCTGCGCCTTGAGTCGGGTGTAGTCCTGCATCGCCTTCACGGTGTGGTGGCGCTGGGACTGGATGACGTTGCGGATGTCGACCGTCGGTGTGCCGACCGCCATGGCGAGCTTGATGGCCAGTTCGTCGCGGGCCGGGCTGGTCCGGTCCACGGGCCGCGCGAACCAGGCCTCGAGCTCTTGACGTCCTGCGTCGGTGATGACGTACAGCGCGTGCCCGGCCCCGTCCTCGCCGTCCTGCACCACCATGCCGTCGCGCTCCAGCCGGCCGAGCGTCGTGTAGACCTGGCCGACGTTCAGCGGCCAGGTGGCCCCCGTGCGGGACTCGAACTCCGTGCGGAGCTGGGACCCGTAACGCGGGCCGCGTTCGAGGAGTGCGAGGAGACCGTGGCGGATCGACATACTCAGTATGTATACCGAGTATGTCGATGGCGGCAACCATCCTGAGGGGGACCCGGGGGGTCGGTCTGAGGGAGGACCCACCGGGACGGCAGGGGGACGTGGAGTCCCTGGGCCCTTACCGAGTGCCTCAACGGCGACGGAGTCGTAGCCCCATGTATCCCAGTCCGAGCCCCATCAGGGCACAGCCGGCACCGAGCGTCAGCACGGGCCCCTGGCGTTCCAGCGGCGCGGCGACCGACCGGGCTCCGCCCCGGCCTTCGGCAGTTTGCGCGCTGGGGACGGCGGAAAGTGCCGCGGGGGGCGAAGTGCCGGGGCGGAGGGCGGAATCCGTCTCGCCCGCGTCGTCGTCCGGTGTCGCAGAACCGGACGCGGACGCGGGATCCGACGCCAGATCCGGGTCGCCGTCCCGGCGGAGATCGTGTTCCGGGTCCTGCTCCGGTGTGCTGGGGGGCGGCGCGGCCGTCCGCCCCGGTCGGGTACGTCCCTCGCCCGCCTGGCGCCCCGCCAGCGAGGGTGGGGCGGAGGGCGTCGGCTTCGTTGCCGGCTTCGCCGCGCTCTCCCGGCCGTCCCAGACCCAGGGCCACGTCCTGGCGCCGTCCCGGTAGGCGTCCAGCGAGGTGCCGCCGCGCCCCCGGTCGTCGTGTCGGCGCAGGGCGTCCAGCCGTGGATCGTCCGCCTCGGGCCGCTCGGGCCCGGAAGGAATCCCGGACGGGGCGGTGCCGACGTAGCGCCTCGGACCGCCGCGGTGGCCGACGAACGTGCCGCCGACCACCCCGGAACCGTCCTCGTGCCCGCGGTCGTGGCCGCCGCCGTCCTCGCCGCCGTCTGCTCGGTCGTCGGATGGGCCGTCGGACCTGCCGGCGGGCGCGCCGCTCCGTGTGCCGTCGCGTGTTCGGTGGTCCCCGGCGTTCTGTGTGGCGGGGAGGTCGTCGTACGCGTGGGCGGTGCCCGACGGCGCGACCAGCACAAGGGCGGCGACGGCGAGCACGCCGTGCGTACGGAGCTTCGGAGCCACGGGGTGACCCCCTCCCGAGCCGGTCACGGAGATATCGGACTCAGCGTCACATGCGGGGGCGCGGGCGGCATCTCGGGCGGTAAGGCGGTAGCCCGCCCGGGCGACCGACGGGTTCCCGCGGAACGTGGAGACGGTCGGGGCCTGTCCTCGGGCTCCCGGTCCCGGCGGCGTGCCCGGGACCGTTGCCCCTCGGGGCGCACGCCCCCGCAGGCGGAGCGGAAGGCCAGCGCGACGGGTATCCGGAACCTACTCCGGGTCTCCCGTGGAAACCTCCAGGGTGAACTTGAGGTCGTCCGCCGACGCCTCCGTCCCCGGCACGGGGTACTGGGTCATGACCGTGCCCTCGCCGTAGACGGCCTCGTCCACCGGGCGTTCCGTCTGGAGGGTCCAGCCAGCGGCCTGGAGGCACTCCTTGACCGAGGTGATGTTCTTGTAGACGAGGTTCGGCACGACGATCTTTTCCGGGTCCTGGCCCTCCTGCGGAGAAGTGCACTTCTCCTCCTCGATCGTCTTGCTCAGGTCCGGCCCCTTGTGGTCGGCGACCGCCGACGCGCTCGGCCCGGACGTGCCGCCGGCCTCGTCGCCGCCGCCCAGCTGGGCCAGCGCGGCGATCAGCCCGGCGGTCACCACCACTGCTGCGACGGACCAGAGGACGTATCCCCGGCGGCTGCGCTGTCGGCCCGAGGAGGACACGACCGGTGCGTGCTGGTGCGGCATGCCGTACGGGGCCGGCGCCGTCGCCGGCGTCTGGTACCCCGGGGCCGGGTACGTGGGGGCCGGTCCCTGCTGCGGGTAGCCGTAGGCCTGCGGCTGTGGTGTCGGCGGGTGCACGGCGCCCGTCGCCGGTGTTCCGTAGGGACCGGGCTGGTAGGGCTGCTGCACGCTGTGCGGCGCCGGTGCCGGGGCCGTCTGGTCGACCGGTGGGAAGACCGCGGACCCCACGCCGGAACCACTGTTCACCGGGGCGCCCTGCACGATGACCGGGGTGCCCGTCTGTCCCGCACTCGCGACCCGCATGCATGCGTCGCGCATCGTGGCCGCGCTCGGGAAGCGCTCGTTGGGGTTCTTCTTCAGTGCCCGTGCCACCAGCGCGTCCATCGCCGGGGTCACCGAGCGGTTGATGGAGGACGGGGCGACCGGTTCCTCCTGGACGTGCGCGTAGGCGATGGCGAGCGGCGAGTCGGCGTCGAACGGCAGCCGGCCGGTGAGCAGCTGGAAGAGCATGATGCCGACCGAGTACAGGTCGGAGCGGGCGTCGACGCCGCGTCCCAGGGCCTGCTCGGGCGAGAGGTACTGCGGGGTACCGACGACCATGCCGGTCTGCGTCATGGAGGTGACGCCCGACTGCATGGCGCGGGCGATGCCGAAGTCCATGACCTTCACGACGCCGCGCTTGGTCATCATCACGTTGCCCGGCTTGATGTCCCGGTGGACCAGGCCCATTTCGTGGCTCGTCTCCAGGGCCGCCAGGACGTCGGCGGTCACCTTCAGCGCCTTGTCCGCCGGCATTGCCCCGTGGCGCTGGATGTCGGCCTGCAACACGGAGCCGAGCGGCTGGCCCTCGACGTACTCCATGACGATGTACGGCATCAGCGCGCCGTCGAGCTCGTCTTCGCCGGTGTCGAAGACGGACACGATGTTCGTGTGCGAGAGTTTGGCCACAGCCTGCGCCTCGCGCCGGAACCGCTCTCGGAAGGACTGCTCCCTGCCGAGCTCCGTGTGTAGCGTCTTGATGGCGACCTGGCGGTCCAGCGCGCTGTCGTATGCCAGGTACACCGAAGCCATGCCGCCTTCGCCGAGCAGGTCGCGGAGCTGGTAGCGGCCGCCCGCTACCGCGCCACCTGCGTAGCGGCCACTGCGTGCGCCGTCCTGGCTCATGGCTGTGCTTCCCCCCAAGGCGCCCGCCGTCGTGCGGTGGCCACAGTGATCCGGATTACGGGCCCAGTCTGCCCCAGGGCTTCGACACGTCAAGCCGGGTGCCCGTTCCGTGACCCTACGCACAAGAAGAGTCTCGCAAGCGTTACAGGAACCGAACGGAATTTGCATCGGTGTAGCGGCGACGGGTTTGATGGCCGGTCCATCTCGAACCGGAGCGCCACAATAAGCCTGTAGCGTGACGTGGCAGAGCACACGAGGGACGCCGCTCGCGCACCGCGCGCGGCCCGGTAAGAAACGACGGCGAGGACTGATGGCACCCGAACCCGAAGCAAGTGGCGGCGGAGTGTCGGATGCTGCGGACTCCTTTGGTGTGGGCGGACTCGTCGGCGACGGCCGCTACCGCCTGACCCATCGTCTCGGCCGGGGCGGTATGGCCGAGGTGTTCGCAGCGGAGGACGTGCGGCTCGGTCGGACCGTCGCCGTGAAGCTGCTGCGGGCCGACCTCGCGGAGGACCCCGTCGCCAAGGCCCGCTTCACGCGGGAGGCCCAGTCGGTCGCCGGACTCAACCACCACGCCATCGTCGCGGTGTACGACTCCGGCGAGGACGTGGTGAACGGCCAGTCCGTGCCGTACATCGTGATGGAGTTGGTCGAGGGCCGCACCATTCGCGATCTGCTCATCAACGCCGAGGCGCCGCCGCCCGAGCAGGCACTCATCATCGTGTCCGGCGTCCTCGAGGCCCTCGCGTACTCGCACCAGCACGGCATCGTGCACCGCGACATCAAGCCCGCCAACGTCATCATCACCAACAGCGGCGCGGTGAAGGTGATGGACTTCGGCATCGCCCGCGCGCTGCACGGCGCGTCGACAACGATGACCCAGACCGGCATGGTCATGGGCACCCCGCAGTACCTCTCGCCGGAACAGGCCCTCGGCAAGGCGGTCGACCACCGCTCCGACCTGTACGCGACGGGCTGTCTGCTGTACGAACTGCTCGCGCTGCGGCCGCCGTTCACCGGCGAGACTCCGCTGTCCGTGGTCTACCAGCACGTCCAGGACATGCCGGTGCCGCCGTCCGAAGTCTCGGATGTGGCTCCGCCGGAGTTGGACGGACTGGCCATGCGGGCGCTCGCCAAGGACCCGGACGACCGGTTCCAGAGCGCCGAGGAGATGCGCGGCCTGTTGCAGTACGGGCTGCAGATGCTCCAGCAGGCGGGGAGCCACACCGGTACGTGGAACACGGGCCCGGTCGAGATGCACGAGGGTGGCCACACCGCGGCCATGGGTCTCGGTGCGACGACCGTGATCGGCCACGCGCCGCAGGGCGAGACCTCGATGGGCCCCATCCTGCCGCCGCAGAACCCCGATGACGGGGGCTTCCACGGGGGCAACGGAAACGGCAAGGGCGGCGGTCGCGGCAAGGTGCTGCTGTTCGTCGTGCTCGCCATCGTCGCGATCACGGCCGGCGTGGTCTTCGCGCTGGACCGTGCCAACACCGGCGGCGCGCAGCCCAAGAACGACAACAAGGTCACGAACACGCCCTCCACGCCGCAGACTTCGGACACGCCGTCGGAGACGCCGAGCGAGGAGAGCGAGGAGCCCGACACGTCCTCGGGCGGCAACCAGGGGAACTGGCCGCCGTCGGAGAGGCCGCGCCACCGCACGCCGTCCGCGCCGGAGAGCCCGAGCGACGAGCCGTCCTGGAGCCCGTCCGCGACCGACGGGACCACCGATGGCACGACCGAGGGCACGAGCAAGGGCACCGAGAACGGCGGCACGAACGCGGGTACGGACAACGGCGGCACGAACGCGGGTACGGACAACGGCGGCACGAACGCGGGTACGGACAACGGCGGCACCAGCACGGGTACGGACAACGGCGGCACCAGCACGGGTACCGGCACCGACGTCGGCGCCGTGAACGGTGGCACCACCCCGTAGGCGCCGCCTGAGCCGTCAGCCGGCGAAGGCCTCGCACACCGCGTCGTACTCGCGCGTCCACCACACTGCCAGGGCCGACACCGCAGGAAACTGCGGGTCGGCCCTGCGGTCGTGGAGCTGGTAGCGCCAGCGCAGTATCCAGAAGTCGTTGAGCCGCTCCCACCACACCCGGTGCACGGCGGCGGCGAGTTCCGCGTTGCCTGCTCCGGCCGCCCGGCGGTAGGCGCGTGCGTACGCCCGGACCTTGGCGAGTTCCAGGGTGCCCGCGGGCCGGACGAAGAAGATCGCGGCGGCCCGCACCGCCTCCTCGGCGCGCGGTTGCACACCCAACCGGTCCCAGTCGACGATCGCGGCCGGTTCGGCACCCGGGTGGTCGCCGCGGTACAGGACGTTCAGCGGGTGGAAGTCCCCGTGCACCCAGCCGCCCGCGGTGGCGGGCGGTGGCCGCCGGTGGGCGTGGCGCTCCAGCAGGAGGCGCCGCTCGAGAAGCCGGTGTTCGGCGAGCACGTCGAAACTGTCCCGCGGCCGGTGTCCGCGGGACAGACGGAGCAACTCGTCGATGAGCGCGAAGGTCTCCTCGGGGTCGGCGCTGTCGTACGGGTGGTCGGGTGCGTCGCGGCGGCCCTGCTCGGCGTCCATCACCTGTTCCAGCCCGGTGTGGACCAGGCCGAGCAGTGCGCCGAGCCGGCGGGACTCGGCCGTGGTCAGCTGGGCGCCGCGCCGGTGTCTGCCGTCCACCCAGGGGTGCAGCGCGTAGGCCCGGCCGCCGATCACCGCAACGGTGTCACCGGCTGCGTCCTGGACGGGCGGGGCGACCGGGACGCCGAGGGAGTGCAGACGCTGGGTGGCCCGGTGCTGACGGACGATGGTGGCGCGGTCGGCGGTGGGGGCGTCCAGGTGGTGCTTCAGGAAGTAGGTGCCGCGTGTCGTGGCGAGGCGGTAGCCGCGGTTGAGCAGGCCCTGGGTGACGGGTTCGCAGGACAGGGGCTCGCCCGCGTCTTCGTACCGGCGCAGCAGCGCACCGAGCGGAGGCGAGGCGGTATCAAATGAGCGCGGCACTTGCCAGATGTTAGATCACGCAGCGTGTCGGCGATGTCGCCCCTTGACATGACGGGACCTGGGGCCTATGCGGAACGACATCCGCTGCAGGGCGGTGGGTGTCGTCGTGCAGCGTGTGCCTCGCGGCTCCTACGGGGAGTCCCGTCACGTGGTCGACTCCCGGCGGAACACGTCAGCGACGCTCCGCCTGCAGCCTCGCCACGTAGGCCGCGGCCTGCGCACGCCGCTCCATGTCCAGCTTGCCGAGCAGGCTGGACACGTAGTTCTTGATGGTCTTCTCGGCGAGGTGGAGGCGCTCTCCGATGGCCCGGTTGGTGAGGCCCTCCCCGATCAGGTCCAGGATCCTGCGCTCCTGCTCGCTGAGGCTCGCCAACTTGTCGTTCCTCGGCCCTTCGCCGTCGCGAAGCCGTTCCAGGACCCGGGCGGTGGCGGCCGGGTCGAGCAGCGACTTCCCCGCGGCCACCTCCCGCACGGCCGTCAGCAGTTCGGCGCCCCGGATCCCCTTCAGGGCGTATCCCGAAGCCCCGGCCATGATCGCTTCGAACAGGGCCTCGTCGTCCGCGTAGGACGTGAGCATGAGGCACTTGATGTCCTCGTTGCCCGAACGAACTTCCCGGCACACCTCGACACCGCTGCCGTCCGGCAGGCGTACGTCGAGCACTGCCACGTCGGGACGGGTTGCAGGGATCCTGACCAGCGCGTCTGCCGCCGTGCCCGCTTCGCCGACGACCTCGATGTCGCCCTCCGCCGTCAGCAACTCGTAAACGCCGCGGCGGACAATCTCGTGGTCGTCAAGTAGAAATACAGTGATTTTTCCTTCTTCGGGCACGGGGCCAGTCTCACATATTCACTCTTCCAATGCCCGGGGTACCCGGGATAACGTGCCGGTGTTCCGGCAGCCTGCAAGGCTGTGACCAGTGGTTGTTCCCCCGCTTTGCCGATTTACTTGGAAATCCAAGCAAAAATGCAGGTCAAATGGGGTTTCGCAGGAATGCGGCCCACTGGGTAACGTGCCTTTGGCAGGCGCTCGCCGGGGCACCTGTCACGCCTGTTCCCGGCAGAGCCGCACCCCACCCCGTGCAACCGTAGGGATACAGGCGAGCCGCACTGGACCCCGGCGGATCCCGGGGGCCGGACCGACGGAGGAGCACGCACGTGACCGTGGAGAGCACTGCCGCGCGCAAACCGCGCCGCAGCAGTAAGCGCGTCAGCGCCGCGAAGAAGCCAGCGAGCAGCGAACCCCAGCTCGTCCAGCTGCTGACGCCAGAAGGGGAGCGGGTCGAGCACCCGGAGTACAGCATCGACCTCGGCCCCGAAGAGCTCCGCGGGCTCTACCGGGACATGGTCCTCACCCGGCGCTTCGACGCCGAGGCCACCGCGCTCCAGCGCCAGGGCGAGCTGGGCCTGTGGGCTTCGCTGCTCGGCCAGGAGGCGGCTCAGATCGGTTCCGGCCGTGCCCTCCGCGACGACGACTACGTCTTCCCGACCTACCGCGAGCACGGCGTCGCCTGGTGCCGCGGGGTCGACCCGACGAACCTGCTCGGCATGTTCCGTGGCGTGAACCACGGCGGCTGGGACCCCAACAGCAACAATTTCCAGCTGTACACGATCGTGATCGGCTCGCAGACGCTCCACGCGGCCGGCTACGCCATGGGAATCGCCAAGGACGGCGCCGACTCCGCGGTCATCGCGTACTTCGGTGACGGTGCGTCGAGCCAGGGCGACGTCGCCGAGGCGTTCACCTTCTCGGCGGTCTACAACGCGCCGGTCGTGTTCTTCTGCCAGAACAACCAGTGGGCGATCTCCGAGCCCACCGAGCGCCAGACCCGCGTGCCGCTGTACCAGCGCGCCCAGGGCTTCGGCTTCCCGGGCGTCCGGGTCGACGGCAACGACGTGCTCGCCTGCCTCGCGGTGACCCGCTCCGCGCTGGAGCGCGCACGCCGTGGCGAGGGCCCGACCCTGGTCGAGGCGTTCACGTACCGGATGGGCGCCCACACCACCTCCGACGACCCGACCCGGTACCGCCACGACGACGAGCGGGCGGCCTGGGAGGCCAAGGACCCGATCCTGCGGCTGCGCAAGTACCTGGAGTCCGAGGGCCACGCCGACGAGGCGTTCTTCGCCGCCCTCGACGAGGAGAGCGACGCGCTCGCGAAGCGCGTACGCGAGGCCGTACGCGCCATGCCCGACCCGGACGACATGGCGATCTTCGACAACGTCTACGCCGACGGGCACGCCCTGGTCGACGAGGAGCGCGCGCAGTTCGCCGCCTACCAGGCGTCGTTCGCCGATGCACCGCAGGAGGGCAAGTAGCCATGGCCGTAGAGAAGATGTCACTCGCCAAGGCGCTCAACGAGTCGCTGCGCAAGGCCCTCGACACCGACCCCAAGGTCCTCATCATGGGCGAGGACGTGGGCAAGCTCGGCGGGGTCTTCCGCATCACCGACGGGCTGCAGAAGGACTTCGGCGAGGAGCGGGTCATCGACACCCCGCTCGCCGAGTCCGGCATCGTCGGCACCGCGATCGGTCTCGCCCTGCGCGGCTACCGGCCCGTCGTCGAGATCCAGTTCGACGGTTTCGTCTTCCCCGCGTACGACCAGATCGTCACCCAGCTCGCGAAGATGCACGCCCGCGCGCTCGGCAAGATCAAGCTGCCGGTCGTCGTCCGCATCCCGTACGGCGGCGGCATCGGCGCGGTGGAGCACCACTCGGAGTCGCCGGAGGCGCTCTTCGCCCATGTCGCGGGGCTCAAGGTGGTCTCCCCGTCGAACGCCTCGGACGGCTACTGGATGCTCCAGCAGGCGATCCAGAGCGATGACCCGGTGATCTTCTTCGAGCCGAAGCGCCGCTACTGGGACAAGGCCGAGGTCGACACCGAGGCCATCCCGGACCCGCTGCACGTCGCCCGCGTCGCCCGCCAGGGCACGGACGTGACCCTCGCCGCCTACGGCCCGATGGTGAAGGTCTGCCTCGAGGCCGCCGCGGCCGCCCAGGAGGAGGGCAAGTCGATCGAGGTCGTCGACCTGCGGTCGATGTCCCCCATCGACTTCGACACCGTCCAGACGTCGGTGGAGAAGACCGGCCGGCTGGTCGTCGTCCACGAGGCCCCCGTCTTTTACGGCTCGGGCGCGGAGATCGCCGCCCGGATCACCGAGCGGTGCTTCTACCACCTGGAGGCCCCGGTGCTGCGGGTCGGCGGATTCCACGCCCCGTACCCGCCGGCCCGGCTGGAGGAGGAGTACCTGCCGGGACTGGACCGGGTGCTCGACGCCGTCGACCGCTCGCTGGCGTACTGAGGAGAGGTTCGTGACGACGATGACGGACACCCGCTTCCGCGAGTTCAAGATGCCCGACGTGGGCGAGGGACTCACCGAGGCCGAGATCCTCAAGTGGTACGTGCAGCCCGGTGACACGGTCACCGACGGTCAGGTCGTGTGTGAGGTCGAGACCGCGAAGGCGGCCGTCGAGCTGCCGATCCCCTACGACGGTGTGGTGCACGAGCTGCGCTTCGCCGAAGGCACCACGGTGGACGTCGGCACGGCGATCATCACCGTGGACGTGGCGCCGGGCTCAGGACCGGCCGAGGAGCCGCCGCCGGCGGCCACCGAGCCCTCGCTCGCCGCCGCCGAGCCGGAGGCCGACGACGACGCGCCGAAGGGCCGCCAGCCCGTGCTGGTCGGCTACGGCGTGGCCGAGTCGTCCACCAAGCGCCGTCCGCGCAAGGGTGCTTCGACGCCCGAGCAGAAGCAGGCCGTCCAGGCCGCCGTGCAGGCCGAGCTCAACGGGCACGGCGCCGCGGCCCCCGCGGCGCGGCCGCTCGCCAAGCCCCCGGTGCGCAAGCTGGCCAAGGACCTCGGCGTGGATCTCGCGACGGTCGTGCCGAGCGGCCCCGACGGGATCATCACCCGTGAGGACGTCCACGCCGCCGCGGCTCCGGCCGCGCCGGTCGGGGTGCCCGCCCCGGCTGCCGAGCCCGTGCCCGTGGCTCCTGCCGCCGCCCCGGTCGTCGGCGCCCGGGAGACCCGCGTCCCCATCAAGGGCGTACGGAAGGCCACCGCCCAGGCGATGGTGGGCAGCGCCTTCACCGCGCCGCACGTCACCGAGTTCGTGACGGTGGACGTGACGCGCACGATGAAGCTCGTCGAGGAGCTCAAGTCCGACAAGGACATGGCCGGGCTGCGGGTCAACCCGCTGCTGCTGATCGCCAAGGCGCTGATGGTCGCGATCAAGCGCAACCCGGACGTCAACGCCGCCTGGGACGAGGCGAACCAGGAGATCGTGCTCAAGCACTACGTCAACCTGGGCATCGCCGCGGCCACTCCGCGCGGGTTGATCGTGCCGAACATCAAGGACGCGCACGCCTTGACCCTTCCGCAGCTGGCCGAGGCGCTCGGCGAGCTCGTGAGCACGGCGCGCGAGGGCAAGACCACCCCGGCAGCCATGCAGGGCGGCACGGTGACCATCACCAACGTCGGCGTCTTCGGCGTCGACACCGGTACGCCGATCCTCAACCCGGGCGAGTCCGCGATCCTCGCGGTCGGTGCGATCAAGCTCCAGCCATGGGTCCACAAGGGCAAGGTGAAGCCCCGTCAGGTCACCACGCTGGCGCTGTCGTTCGACCACCGGCTGGTCGATGGTGAGTTGGGTTCCAAGGTCCTCGCGGACACCGCCGCGATCCTGGAGAACCCCAAGCGGCTGATCACCTGGGCCTGATCAACGGTCCACGAGCGGTACTGGGGGAGGTCCCGTGACGCCGCGCGCCACGGGACCTCCGTCGTGTCGCCACCGTACTCAGAAGCGGCGGAGGCCCGTCCGCAACGGCGGACGGGCCTCTTCGTCGGGTGCCGTCAGACGGGCGCCGGGTCAGTCGCGCTGCGCGCCGGACGGCAGCGAGCGCAGCTGCATCGTCCGGGCGGAGGTCGAACCGAAGCCGAAGTCCAGCAGCTTGGCCGCGTCCTTGGCGCGCTCGGTGGTGCTGGAGCTGCCGAGGACGACTCCGACGTAGGTCTTGCCGTTGCGGGTGGCGGCGAAGACGAGGCAGGGGCCGGCGGCCGTGCCTGTGCCGGTCTTCACGCCGATGGCACCGCTGTAGGAGCCGAGGAGCGTGTTGGTGTTGTACCAGGTGTACGTGCGGGTGGCGCCCGTGCTGGTCGTCGCGGTGGTCTTGTAGGACTGGGCCTTCACCACGTCACGGAAGGTGGCGCTGCTCATCGCGTGGCGCGCGAGCTTCGCCATGTCCCACGGGGTCGTGTAGTTGTTCCCCGCGGCCGAGATGCCGTCGAACGAATCGAACTTGGTGTTCACCAGGCCGAGCTGCTTGGCCTTCGCGTTCATCTTGCCGATGAACGACTTGGTGCGGGCGGCAGACGTCGTCCCGGTGCCGTAGGCGTCGGCCAGCGCGTAGGCCGCGTCGCAGCCCGACGGGAGCATCATCCCCGACAGCAGTTGGCGGACGGTCAGCTTGTCGCCGGTGCGCAGGTCCGCGGTGCTCGCGCCCTCGCGGACGACGTAGTTCCGGTACTCCTGCTTGACGGTGATCTTCTTGTTGAGGTCCACGCCGGGGATGGTGAGCACCGTTATGGCCGTGACCAGCTTGGTGGTGCTGGCCATCTGTCGGCGCGTGTTGTTGGCCTTGCCGTAGATCGGCTTGGCGTCCGCCTGGTCGAGCAGGAAGCCGCCCTTGGCGCTGATGCTCGGGATCGGTACCGCTGCCTGCGCGGGAGCGGCCATGGGCGAGGCCGTCAGCAGCAGACCGCCGGCGAGAGCAACGGTGGCGGCACGGCGCAGGCCCTTGTGGCTGGATATCAAAGGTAACGCTCCGATGGTCGGGAATGCGTTGAAAGTCGTCGCTTTCACAGTCGAGTGGGGCCCGAGGGAAAGGAGGGTCCCGCTGTGAGACGCGTGAGCATCGCGGATGGATGCACGAGTGGCGCCTGGACCTCCTTGCCCCGACGCCCGGTCCGCACCCCGGCCGTCTGCATGCTGGACATCCGTTCCTGTTGCACCCCTGTTGTATCTAAGCTGTGCGCATGCCCGCCGCTCCCGTTCGACAGCCTGCCGCCGACCGCGTCTACGACCACATCAAGCAGGCCGTTCTCGACCGCCGTTACGAGGGAGGCACGCTCCTCACCGAGGGCGAGCTCGCCGACGCCGTCGGCGTCTCCCGCACGCCCGTCCGCGAAGCGCTGCTCAAGCTCGAGATGGAAGGGCTGCTCAAGCTCTACCCGAAGAAGGGCGCGCTCGTCCTCGCGGTGTCCGCCCAGGAGATCGCCGACGTCGTCGAAACCCGCCTGCTGGTGGAGGAGTTCGCCGTGCGCAAGGCCGTCCCCGCACCCCCACGGCTCATCGCCCGCCTGGAGGAGCTCCTGGAGGAGCACCGGCGGCGCGCGGAGTCGGGCGACCTGGCCGATGTCGCCGTCACCGACCGGTGTTTCCACGCGGAGATCGTCCGTCACGCGGGGAACGAGATCCTCTCGCGCCTCTACGACCAACTCCGCGACCGCCAGCTGCGCATGGGCGTGGCCGTGATGCACGCCCACCCCGACCGGATCGCCAAGAACGTCGCCGAGCACGCCGAACTGCTGGACGTCATCAGGACAGGCGACCCGGAGGCTGCCGCGGAGTGCGTGCGCCGCCACCTGGGCTGGGTCACGGTGCTCGTCCGGGGTGAGGCGCGATGAGCGGAGAGCCCCGCTCCCTTCCCGGCGACCCTCCGGGTGGCCGCCGCGCCCTCGTCGTCTGGGGCATCGGCGTCGCCGTCTACTTCGTCGCCGTCATCTTCCGCACGTCGCTGGGCGTCGCCGGCCTCGACGCCGCAGACCGGTTCGACGTCAACGCCTCTGCGCTCTCCACCTTCTCCATACTCCAACTCCTGGTGTACGCGGGGATGCAGATACCCGTCGGCCTCCTCGTGGACCGCCTGGGCACCAAGAAGGTCCTGGCCATCGGCGTGGTGCTGTTCACCGCGGGACAGCTCGGCTTCGCGCTCTCCCCGTCCTACGGGACGGCCCTCGCGTCCCGCGCCCTGCTCGGCTGCGGCGACGCGATGACCTTCATCAGCGTGCTGAGGCTCGGCTCACGCTGGTTCCCGGCCCGCCGCGGTCCGCTCGTCGCCCAGATCGCCGCGCTCTTCGGCATGGCGGGGAACCTCGTCTCGACCCTCGTCGTCTCCCGGATGCTGCACGGCCTCGGCTGGACGGCGGCCTTCGCGGGCAGCGCGTCGGCCGGTGTGGTCGTCCTGGTGCTGCTCGTGCTCTTCCTCAAGGACCATCCGAAGGGGTACGCGCCGGCACCCGTGGAGCACGCCGGCGCCGTCTTCGTCCGCCGCCAGATCGCCCGGTCCTGGCGCGAGCCCGGTACCCGGCTCGGTATGTGGGTGCACTTCACCACGCAGTTCCCCGCCATGGTGTTCCTGCTGCTGTGGGGCATGCCCTTCCTCGTCGAGGCGCAGGGGCTCTCCCGGGAGAGGGCGGGTGAACTGCTCACCCTGGTGGTGGTGTCGCACATGGTGGTGGGCCTGGTCTACGGCCAGGTCATCGCCCGGCACCGTGCCGCGCGCGCCCCCCTCGCCCTCGGAACCGTCGCGGTGACCGCGGCGTTCTGGGGAGCGACCCTCCTCTGGCCGGGAGACCGGGCCCCCGTGTGGTTGCTGGTCGCGCTCTGCACGACCCTCGGGGCCTGTGGTCCGGCGTCGATGATCGGTTTCGACTTCGCGCGTCCTGCCAATCCCCCGGAACGCCAGGGCACCGCTTCCGGCATCGTCAACATGGGCGGTTTCGTCGCGTCGATGACGACGCTGCTGGCGGTGGGGGTCCTGCTGGACACGACCGGCGGAAACTACCGCCTCGCGTTCTCCTCGGTCTTCGCCCTGGAGGCCTTGGGCGTCTGGCAGATCCTGCGACTGCGGGGGCGCACGGTGCGACTGGAGCAGGAGCGGCTGGTGGCCAGCAGGGTGGAAGCGCTGCACGTCCCCGCGTGACGGACCGGCACGGCGCGATGGTGTCGCCCGGCTCCGGCGGCCACCACGAGGCCGTTTCGGACCGGGGGCGCCCCGTCGCCCGACGCTTGGTCACGGCCGGGCGCCCCACCGGCCCACCGGCCCACCGGGCCACGGGAGGTGGCCGGGAGCGGTGGGCCACCGGCCCGTGCCCGGGACGCCGAAGAGGAACGCGCGGTCCGGTGTCGTGGGCCCGGTGCCAGCAGCCAGGGGCGACGGCGGGGACGCACCCCCGCGCGCGATCCGGACCGCCGTCGGACCACTGGCTACGGCGTCACCGCGAACCGGTCCAGGATGGCCTGCATCAGGTCCGAATCGCCCTCGATCTTGATGCGGTCGGCCACGGCCGCGGGCCTGACCCGCCCCGTGGCGAGCCGCACGTACGTTTCCCAGTCCAGCGCCAGCGTCGCGGCCGGTCCCAGGGACGGCGAACCGTCGATCGAGCCGCGCCCCTCCGCGTCCACCCGTACCGTCCTCAGGAACTCCACGGGCCCGCTCACGTCGAAGACCACTGCCGAGTTCGGCGGCGCGCCCGCGTCCTTGGCAACGACCTTCGGAAGGACCGCGAGGAAGTTGTCCCGCGCGACCAGGGCTCCGGGGGAATCGAGGTTGCCGGGAACCCCCAATGCGGTACGGAGGTCCTGCTCGTGCACCCAGACGTCGAACGCCCGCATCCGGTAGGCGAGCTCGAGCGTCTGCTCGGCGCCGAGCGGGGCGCGGACCATCGTGTCGGGGGCACGGTTCTCGTTCCGCAGCTGCCGGTTCCGACGGATGATCGTGTACTCCAGCTCCGACGTCATCTCCGGCGCGGTGTGGTGCCGACGAACATCGACCTGCATCTCCATGTAGCGCGCGAACTCGTCGCGCACGTGGTAGAGATCGCGCGGCAGGGTGTGGATCGGCCGGGGGTCACCGAGCATCTCGCATTCCATGCCGATGACGTGCGACACGATGTCGCGCACCGACCACCCGGGACACGGTGTCGCGCGGTTCCATTCCCCCTCGACGAGTGGCTGCACCAGCTCGGCTATGGCGTCGATGGAGTGGGTCCAGGCGTCGGCGTAGGTCTGGAGACTGGGATGGGCGGTCACGGAACCCCTCGACGGTCGTGCGCGGGCCAGGTACTGGGCAGCTGCGGGGGGTGCCGGGGGTGGCCCCCCGGGAGAGAACAGTACGCTGCCCTTGGGCACCCCGGCAGTGCTTTCGTGTGACGATCGTAGGCCCGTGTTGACGGCTCGAATGCCAGGACGGTGGTAGTGTGCGCGCCTCGCTCATCCAGTTCGCAGTAGACCCGGACGAATCCATTGATTCCCGCCGCCGGCGGGCGGCTTCCCTCGTACGTGACCAGCAGGGCTCCGACCTGGTGGTCCTCCCCGAGCTGTGGCCCGTCGGAGCGTTCGCCTACGAATCCTTCGAGAAGGAGGCCGAGCCGCTCGACGGGCCGACCCACGCCGTGATGGCCCGGGCCGCGAGCGACACGGGAGTCTGGTTGCACGCGGGCTCCATCGTCGAGCGGGCCCCGTCGCCCGACGGCCGGTCCGCGAGCGTCCTCTACAACACCTCGCTGGTCTTCTCGCCCGAAGGGCGGCTCGTCCGCTCCTACCGGAAGATCCACCGCTTCGGATTCGACGAGGGCGAGGCCGTGATGATGGCCGCCGGCAGGGAACTCGTCACCGTACCGCTCCCGGATGTCACCCTCGGCCTCGCGACCTGCTACGACCTGCGCTTCCCCGAGCTCTTCCGGGGCCTGGTCGACGCGGGCGCCGACGTCCTCGTCGTCTCGGCGGGATGGCCCGAGCGCCGCCGCGCCCACTGGACCCTGCTCAACCAGGCCCGCGCCGTGGAGAACCAGTCGTACGTCCTCGCCTGCGCCTGCTCCGGTACCCACGCGGGGGTCGAACAGTCCGGCCACAGCATCGTCGTCGACCCCTGGGGCCAGGTGCTCGCACAGGCGGGCGCGGGTGAGGAGGTCCTGACCGTCGACCTCGATCCCGCGAAGCCCGCCGAGACCAGGGAGCAGTTCCCGGCCCTCAAGGACCGCCTCCTCGGGCTCGCACCGCCGCCGGAGCGTCCGTCGCAGGCATAGGCCCTGTCTCCTTGGTGGCGTTGGCCGAACCGTGGTGCGACCTGCCGTGCGAAGCTGTGAGCCATGGTGCCTTCGATCGTCCGAGGAAGGCGCGGGCCGCGGCACGCGGTTCACCTGCGTGAACCGGCCGCGATACGAGCCATCGCCTGGTCGAACATCGCCAGCCAACGGGTGGCGTCAATGCCGTGACCCGCGGCCACCGCATGATGGCGACACCCGTACAGCAGCCCGCTGTACACCGATCGGCGGGCTGCTGTACGGGCAGTGGAGCCCTGGGGCATCAGCCCAGCGGCAGTTCCAGCCGGGCCTCGCTCTCGCTCACGGAGCTGACCGTGATGGCGGTGAGGGCGGGGAGGTCCGAGCCCGCGTGGGAGTACAGCGGGTCACGGCTGTTGATCACCAGGGCGAGGCGGTGTCCGACCGGCAGGTCGTAGGAGACGGCCTGGAGGAGCCAGACGATGGTGGTGTCGGCCTTCGAGGTCAGGGCGGTGGTCGTGTACGGCTCGTGGGTGATGATCCGGGCGGTGCCGTCCGGGGCGACGTCGTACAGGTATGCGACCACGGTGGCGGCGTCGACGCTGCTGCGCACGGTGAGCCGCACGGTGGCGGCGCCCCGGATCCGGCGGGCCACCTCACCGGGGCCGGTCAGCGGGTCGGTCGACCAGACCAGCAGCTGATCGCGCTCGAATTCCGCGAACTTGTACCTGTTGGGGTTGCCGAACCACTCCCGCTGCCCGGCCTTGAGCAGCTCGCCAGCGATGGAGGAGGTCAGGGCGCCGGCCTTGAAGTCCCGCGACCACCCGACGGCCGGCTCTTCGGTCAGTGAGGCGTCACCGGTGTCGCCGGCGCCGGTGAGGTACCAGACCTCGCTGCCGGTGGTGGCCTCGTGCCAGGACGCGTACGTCTCGCGGCGCGCCGGCACGGTGATCGGGTTGGTGTCGCCCGGGACGGCGACCGTCTGGTAGGTGAACATGCTCTGGCTGTTCACCGCCGGCCAGTTCGGCACGTCGTTGTCGACGCCGAGCAGATGGTAGTCCAGCCACTCGTAGGCCTCCCGCGTCGGCTCCGCCAGCCCGGGGAACGGCACCCCGGGCACCAGCCCGGCCAGGCCGGGGCCCTCGGGGGCGCCGTGGTCGCCGATCCACAGGTTCAGCCGCTTCGGCACGGTGACCCGCTCGAAGAGGTCGAGCACCGGGTTGACCGGGAACAGCGTCTCGTGCCAGGTGTTCGAGATGAACGTCGGGATGTCGCGCGCGTTGGTGTGGTCGACGTACGTCTCCGGGGAGCGGTCGGTGCCCCACTCGACCACATCGTCGAGGTTCCGGCCGCTCAGGAAGTCCTTGAGGAGCTGCTGGGCTCTCTCGTCGAACTTCTTCTCCAGCGGGCCGCCCGTGAAGTCGATCAGCGCCTGCACGGCCTCCAGGTGCCGGGTGCCGTTGTTGTACAGGCTGGTGGCGAGGTTCCCCCAGGTGCTCAGCGCGACCACGGCGTCGACCCGGTCGGCCGGGTCGTGCGCGGCGACCAGTTGGCTGATCCCGGAGCCGTAGGACTCGCCGAGGAAGCCGATCCGGCTGGGCTCAAGGGTCTGCTGCGCGTAGTCGATCACATGCGAGCCGTCGGCCCAGTCGTTGGGCCCGGCCACATCGACGAAACCCTCGGAGGTCGACAGCCAGCCCTCGATGCCGATGCCGCGCGGCGAGTAGGCGAGCACGTGGTAGCCGCGCTGCGCCAGCTTGAGGTACGCGTAGAGGAAGGGCAGCCAGCCGAACGGGTTCCAGCCGGCTGGCACGATCACCACCGGGTGCGGGGCGTCGTCCTTCAGGTTGATCCTGAACGCCGACAGCCGGACATCGTCGTGCGTGGTGATGCGGGGGAGTGTGATCGTGGCGATCCGCTGCACCTCGGCCACCAGCTCCGAGAGCTCCGGCGGGAGTTCGACGCCCTCCTCACCCTGAAGGGAGGCGAGCAGCGCCCTGGACACATCGACGACGGCCTGACTGACGCTGTGGCCTGGACCCCAGATGCCGTTGGTGGCGATGTCGGTGAGCGTCGCTTCGGTGACCGACGGAGTCGGGTCACTGGTCATGCGTAACCACCTTCTCTGTGAACGGATGCCGATCGGCATCATGATCAGAGCAGAAGGAACCGAACTGATACGTCATCAACATGCGCCAGAACTGGTGATATTGCTGCGATATCCACTCTCGCGCCTCACCTACGCCACGCCCCGCGAAACGTGGCGCCCCACGGCTCCGCCCGCATTATTCGTGGAGCGCGTGCTCCACGAATGGCGACCGTACAGTCCGCTGCACCTACTGCCTCGCCGCGCACAACGTGCTCGCCCACTCGCCCACCGGAACGACGTGCCCCGCCGAGATCACCGACGTCATCCGGGGCGGCCGGCCGATCCCCGACGCCCGCTCGTGCCGTCGCCGCGGTCGAGCAGCGGATCGCCGGGCGTGACCGCGGCGAACAGCGGGACGTCGATCACTGTCCGGGCGGCCGCCCCGGGCAGGGGCACCTCCCCGGCGAGCCCCAGGACGGCGATGTCGAGCTCACCAGCCAGGAGCACGGCGCCTGTATCCGTTCCATGGTGTCCTCGGTAGCGCCACTTCGACCGACGGGTGGGCGTCGTGGAAGTCCGCGAGGAACGCGGCGAGGTCGAAGGCGTGGCCGGTGGCGCCGGAGACCAGGCCGAGCATCACCCGCCCGCGCAGCAGTCGGGCGCCCGACCACGAGTGAAAACACCCCGGACAGCCCCCGTGTCCCGGCTCCGCTGGAGAGTTGGCCCGGCCGCACCCGAGAAGGCCGCGTCAGCCCCTGGAGCCGAAGTTCTCCACCCACCAGGGGCCGTTGGCGCTGAGGTTCACCCCGACGCCCACGTCCTCGAACTCGCAGTCCAGTATGTTCGCGCGGTGTGCCGGGCTCGCCATCCAGTCGCGCATGGCGACGGCAGGGTTCGACGGCCCCCGGTGGAGGTTCTCCCCCCACTTGCCCGCCGGATAACCCGCCGTGCGCATCCGGTCGTTGGCGTGACCGCCCCCCGGGCTCACGTGCGCGTAGTAGCCGTGTGCGGCCATGTCGTCGGCGTGCGCCTGGGCCGCCGCCTGCACCAGGGCGTCCGCTCGCACGGGGGAGCAGCCCGCCTTCGCCCGTTCGAGATTGACCAGTTGGACGATGATGTCGGCGTACTCGGCGGCCGCGCCGGTGAGCTGTGTGCCGGCCGACGGGGAAGGGCTCGTGGGGCCTGCCGCGGCGGGCGGAGCCGTGTTCCGGGCGGGGCCGGTGGAGGGGGCCCCGGTCTGCCGGGTCGGGGCGGTGGGGCTCTTGGTCGCGCCCGCCGCGGGCGTTCCGGCAGGGGGCCGGGGGGTCGGGGCCACGGGTGTGAACCCCGGTAGGACCGTACCCGGCAGCCGGTCCGCTCTCGGGTCCTCCGCGGTCTGTTGGACGGCCGAGGACGCGTCGCCCGTCGTCCCGTCGTCCGTGCCGTTGCCGGTGAGCGCGAACGCGCCGCCCGCAACCACGGCGGCCGCCAGGCCGCCCACGATCATGTTCGTGGAGATCCTGGGGACCTCAGCGAGTCCCGCCTGCCGACGACGACCGTGCCGCCCCTTCCGCACGGCCCGATGCCCACTGCTGCGGCCCACCTGATACCGGCCGGCGCCGCTCCACAGGTCTTCCGTGTGCCAGTCGTGGCCGTCGCCGTGGTGCATCGCAGCTCCGCTCTCCGCACGCGCCGGTCCGTCCGGCAAGAGGGGAGACCGGGGGCGCGGCCCTGCGATAACGGTTTTCCGCCGCGCACCCGGAATCCCTCTCTCCGTATCTTCTTCGCAGCCGGTCCGCAGCCGGTCCGCAGCCGGTCCGCACCCTGAGCGGAGCCATCCGGAGACTACGGGCCGGATGGCAGGCTTGAAGCATGAATGATGCTGCCCCGGCGCCCACCCCCGAGCCCCGCCGACGTGCCCGTGTCCGTGCCCCCGAGCTGATCGGCAAGGGCGGTTGGATCAACACCGGCGGGAAGGACCTGAAGCTCGCCGACTTCCGAGGTCGCACATTGATCTTGGATTTTTGGACGTTCTGCTGCATCAACTGCCTGCACGTCCTGGACGAGCTCCGGGAGTTGGAGGAGAAGCATCGGGACACCGTGGTGATCATCGGCGTGCACTCGCCGAAGTTCGTGCACGAGGCCGATCACCAGGCCGTGGTCGACGCTGTCGAGCGCTACGGCGTGCACCACCCGGTGCTCGACGACCCCGAGCTCGCGACCTGGAAGCAGTACGCCGTGCGGGCCTGGCCCACGCTGGTGGTGATCGACCCCGAAGGGTACGTCGTCGCCCAGCACGCCGGCGAGGGCCACGCCCACGCCATCGAGCGGCTGGTCGAGGAACTGGAGGCGGAGCACCGGGCGAAGGGCACCCTGCGGCGTGGTGACGGCCCGTACGTGCCGCCGGAGCCCGTGCCCACCGATCTGCGCTTCCCGGGCAAAGCCGTGCTGCTCCCGGACGGCAACTTCCTGGTGTCCGACACGACCCGGCACCAACTGGTCGAGTTGGGACCGGACGGTGAGACCGTCGTGCGCCGGATCGGTGACGGGGACTTCCGCGAGCCGCAGGGCCTCGCGCTGCTCCCCCGAGCCTCCGGGGGAGCGCGGGTGATCGTCGCGGACACCGTCAACCACGCGCTGGTGGCGTACGACCCGTCGAGCGGTGCCGTCGAGCGGGTCGCCGGTACCGGGCGCCAGTGGTGGCAGGGCTCGCCGACCTCCGGCCCGGCCCTGGAGGTGGACCTCTCGTCGCCGTGGGACGTCGCGTGGTGGCAGGGCAAGGTGTGGATCGCCATGGCCGGTGTCCACCAGCTCTGGACGTACGACCCGGAGTCCGGGACGGTCGAGGCCGCCGCGGGCACGACGAACGAGGGACTGGTCGACGGACCGGCTGCCGAAGCGTGGTTCGCACAGCCGTCCGGGCTCGCGGCCACCCCGGACCGGCTGTGGATCGCCGATGCGGAGACGTCCGCACTGCGGTGGATCGACACCGACGGGGTGGTCCACACGGCCGTCGGCTCGGGCCTCTTCGACTTCGGGCACCGTGACGGCGAGGCCGGTCAGGCGCTCCTCCAGCACCCGTTGGGCGTCACCGCGCTGCCCGACGGGTCGGTGGCGGTGTCCGACACCTACAACCACGCGCTGCGCCGCTACGATCCGGCGACCAATGAGGTGACGACCCTCGCGACCGATCTCCGCGAGCCGTCCGGTGCCGTGCTCGCGGGCGGGGACATCGTCGTGGTGGAGTCCGCGCGGCACCGGCTGACCCGGCTGAGGCTGCCCGAAGAGGCCGTCCGGGTCGAGGCCGTCGCCCACCGTACGCAGCGGGCCGCGACCGAGGTCGCCCCGGGGACGCTGAGGCTGGACGTGGTGTTCCAGCCGCCGTCGGGGCAGAAGCTGGACACGAGGTACGGGCCGTCGACGCGGCTGCTGGTCTCCTCGACCCCGCCGGAGCTGCTGGCGGGCGGCGGGGGTTCGGGGACCGACCTGTTCCGTGAGCTGCGGTTGGACCCCGAGGTGACGGGGGGCGTGCTGCACGTGTCGGCGATGGCCGCGTCGTGCGACGACGATCCGGACAACGAGTACCCGGCCTGCCACGTGCACCAGCAGGACTGGGGAGTTCCGGTACGGGTGACGGAGGGCGGCGCGGCGCGGCTGCCACTGGTGCTCGCGGGGATGGACGGGTAGCCGGTCCTGCCGGGCTGTTGTGCAGGGCGGCTCCTGGCGCCGGGCCTGCCGTCCCGCCCTGGCGTCCGGGCAACCGGTCACCCGTGCCGAGGGGGTGTGGGTGACCCGGTGGCGCACCGAGTCCGTGGGGTGTTGCAGGAGAAGCACGGGAAACACCGTGCACGGCACGGTGTTTCCCGGATGCCGGCGGCGTCAGATCGGCCTGTTCTCGTCGACGTAGGTGGGTGCGACCGGCGGTACGACCGCCCTCCGCCGTCGTGCGATGCTCGTGAACGTGGCGACGCCGATGATGCCGACCGCCATCATGATCAGTCCGACCAGGTCGAGGTTGACGCTCTCGGTCTTCCAGTCGGTCGCGAAGGTGAGGATCGCCCCCGCACCGATCAGCAGGATGCAGCCTCCCAGGCCCATGATGTACGCCTCCTGAATCCGCGTGGGTGGTACGGGTACCCCGACCCGTAGCACCTACGCAGGGCGCGTTCACGTCAACCGGTACCCGGCGGCGGGCGCCGACCGCCCGGTGCGTGGGGCCGGTTCGTCAGGTGCGGGGCACGGGTGGTGCCGCCGCGTCCCGGCCGATGGGCGGCGGCCGGCGGACGCGCCCCGCGGTACCTGGTCGTGACGGGTTGCGGGGCGCGTCCGGCAGACGGTGCGTCAGCCTTCGAGGAAGGCCACGAGCGCGTTCGCCAGCAGGTACGGGTCGTCCGCTCCGCAGAGCTCGCGCGCGCTGTGCATCGACAGGCACGCCACACCGATGTCGACGGTCTGGATGCCGTGTCGGGCGGCGGTGATCGGCCCGATCGTCGTGCCGCAGGGCATCGCGTTGTTGGAGACGAAGGTCTGCCAGGGCACCCCGGCGCGCTCGCACGCGGCGGCGAACACGGCGCGTCCGCTGCCGTCGGTGGCGTACCGCTGGTTGACGTTGACCTTCAGGATCGGGCCGCCGTTCGCGCGCGGGTGGTGCGTGGGGTCGTGCCGTTCCGCGTAGTTGGGGTGCACGGCGTGCCCGGTGTCGGACGAGAGGCAGATGGTGCCGGCGAGGGCGCGCGCCTTGTCGTCGTAGGACCCGCCGCGGGCGAACACCGAACGCTCCAGTACCGACCCGAGCAGCGGGCCCTCTGCGCCGGTGTCCGCTTGGGAGCCGTTCTCCTCGTGGTCGAAGGCGGCGAGGACCGGGATGTACGGGAGGCCGTCCCGGGCGGACACCGCGGTGAGCGCGGCCGTGCCGGCGTGGACGGAGATGAGGTTGTCCATGCGGGGACCGGCCAGCAGTTCCCGGTCGCGTCCGAGGTACGCGGGAGCCTCCAGCGCGTGCGTCATCAGGTCCCAACCGGCGACCTCCCCCGCCTCGATCCCGGACTCCTCCTCGAGGAACGCGATCAGGTCGCCGTCGTGGACGTCGCCGCCCAGGCCCCAGACCGGTTGCATGTGCCGCTGCTTGTCGAGCTGGAGGCCCTTCTCGTGGACCGAGCGGTCCAGGTGGATGGCGAGCTGTGGGACGCGCAGCAGCGGGCGGTCGATGTTCACCAGGCGGGTCGTGCCGTCGCGCAGCGAGAGCCGTCCGGCGAGGCCCAGGTCGCGGTCGAGCCAGGAGTTGAGCAGTGGTCCGCCGTACACCTCCACGGCGATCTGCCGCCAGCCGTGGGAGCCCATGTCGGGTTCGGGCTTCACCCGGAGGTTCGGCGAGTCCGTGTGCGCACCGACGATCCGGAACGGTGTGTGCGGTGCGGCACCCTCCGGCACGTACCAGGCGATGATCGCTCCGCCCCGTACGACGTACTGTCCGCCCGTGCTGCCGTCCCAGGCGTCGGTCTCCCGGACCTGCCGGAACCCCGCCTTCTCCAGGCGCTCGGCGGCGCCGGCGACGGCGTGGTACGGCGTGGGGCTCGCCGCCAGGAAGGTCATCAGGTCATCGGTGTGTCCGCGGTCGAAGCGGGAAGGTGCGTTGCTGGTCATGGTCCCCAGCCTATGAGGGCCGTCCGGCGGCCGGGCGGCCGTGCGCCGGATCGTGGTGAGCGCGCGGCACGGTGTTGCGGCGCCGCCGTTCCCATCGCCCCCCGGGGGTGCTCTCCGCCGCGTGGGGTTCGACGTCCGGTCGCCCGCAGGGGGTTGGTGGATCGGGACGTCCGAGGGGTGTCCGCACCGATAGGTTCGGCGCGACCGTGTGCGCAAAGGCCCGCCCCAGGTGGGGCGGGCCTTTGCGTGCGGCGTTCCGGGCCCGTGGACCGGGCCGGATCGGCCTAGAACGCCGCCTCGTCCAGCTCCATCAGGTCGTTGTCGACGCCCTCGGCGATCTCGCGGGCCATGGCGACGCCCGGCAGGACGTTGGCGGCGAAGAACTTCGCGGCCGCGATCTTGCCCTGGTAGAAGGCCTTGTCCTTCGAGGAAGCGGTCTCCAGCTTCTCCGCGGCGACGGCCGCGGAGCGCAGCAGCAGGTAGCCGACGACGACATCGCCGGAGGCCATCAGCAGGCGCGTGGTGTTGAGGCCGACCTTGTAGATGTTCTTGACGTCCTCGCCGGTGGCGGTGAGGTCGGTCAGCATGCGGCCGACGATCGCCTCCAGGTCGACGGCGGCCTTGGTGAGCGCGTCGCGGACTCCTGCCAGCTCGTCGCCGCCGGTGCCGACCGCGAGGAACTTCTTGATCTCCTCGGCCAGCAGGTTGAGCGAGGCGCCCTGGTCACGGACGATCTTCCGGAAGAAGTAGTCCTGGCCCTGGATCGCCGTGGTGCCCTCGTAGAGGGTGTCGATCTTGGCGTCGCGGATGTACTGCTCGATCGGGTACTCCTGCAGGTACCCGGAGCCACCGAAGATCTGCAGTGACTGGGCCAGCTGCTCGTAGGCCTTCTCGGAGCCGTAGCCCTTGACGATCGGCAGCAGCAGGTCGTTCAGGCCGTGCAGGGACTTGGCGTCCTCGCCCGCGGCCTCCTTCGTCGCGATGTCGTCCTGGACCGAGGCGGTGTAGAGGACGAGGGAGCGCATGCCCTCCGCGTAGGCCTTCTGCATCATGAGCGAGCGGCGCACGTCGGGGTGGTTGGTGATGGTGACCTTGGGCGCGGTCTTGTCCATGAACTGCGACAGGTCCGAGCCCTGGACGCGCTCCTTGGCGTACTCCAGCGCGTTCAGGTAACCCGTCGACAGGGTGGAGATCGCCTTCGTGCCGACCATCATGCGGGCGAACTCGATGATCATGAACATCTGGCGGATGCCGTCGTGCTTGTCGCCGATCAGCCAGCCCTTGGCGGGGTGCTGGTCGCCGAACGTTATCTCGCACGTGTTGGACGCCTTGAGGCCCATCTTGTGCTCGACGTTGGTCGCGTAGACGCCGTTGCGCTCGCCGAGCTCGCCGGTCTCCCAGTCGAAGTGGAACTTGGGCACGAGGAAGAGGGACAGGCCCTTGGTGCCGGGGCCGTGGCCCTCGGGGCGCGCCAGCACGTAGTGGAGGATGTTCTCCTCCATGTCGTGCTCACCGGAGGTGATGAAGCGCTTCACGCCCTCGATGTGCCAGGAGCCGTCCTCCTGCTGGACGGCCTTGGTGCGACCGGCACCGACGTCCGAGCCGGCGTCCGGCTCGGTGAGGACCATCGTGGAGCCCCACTGCTTCTCGACCGCGATCTGGGCGATCTTCTTCTGTGCCTCGTTGCCCTCCTCGAAGAGGATGCCGGCGAACGCCGGACCCGAGGAGTACATCCATATCGCGGGGTTCGAGCCCAGCAGCAGCTCGGCGTAGGACCACACGAGCGAGCGGGGCGCGGTGGTGCCGCCGATCTCCTCCGGCAGGCCGAGGCGCCAGTACTCGGAGTCCATGAAGGCCTTGTAGCTCTTCTTGAAGGACGCCGGGACCGGAGCGGTGTTGGTCTCGGGGTCGAACACCGGCGGGTTGCGGTCGGCGTCGGCGAAGGACTCGGCGAGCTCGTTCTCCGCGAGGCGGGCGATCTCCTCGAGGATGCTCTTTGCGGTCTCGACGTCCATCTCCGCGAACGGGCCGGTGCCGTACAGCTTGTCGCGGCCGAGCACCTCGAAGAGGTTGAACTCGATGTCGCGGAGATTCGACTTGTAGTGCCCCATGGCGACGGCTCCGTAACGGATCGGGAGGGGTTCCTCGTGCGGCAGTACACAGGTCTACCAGTTGGTAGTCCCGATGATGCTACCCGTCGGTAATAAGAAGCAACCCCTATCCGGGCAAGTGTGACGTGCGGCGCACGCGGTGGTGCGGGCTGCGCGCGCCCGGAGCCCCCGGACCCCGGTCGGGTCGGCGGCGGGAGGTGTGGGAGCGGACCGGGCGGTCGGGCCCGGCGGCCGTGCCGGCTCGGTAGGCTTGCGCCCATGTACGGCTACGACCAGAACCCCGGTGCCCAGCAGCACTACGGTGTCCCGCCGCAGCAGCCGATGGCTGGCGGCATGCCGGGTGGCGGTTACGGCGAGCAGCCGCCCGGATACGGAGGTCAGCCGCTGTATCCGGAGCCGTCGCCGCCGTCGCTCGCGGACGCGGTGCGGGCGTTCACGACCGGGTCGCTGTCGGCCGAGGACTTCCAGCAGGTCTTCGCCACGTCGAAGGTCTACTGCCCGCGGGGCGACAACCCCGGCTTCCTGGCCCTGCACAACACCCAGCAGCCGGTGATCCCGATGTTCACGTCGTTGAAGGAGCTGCGGCGGTACGCGGGCAAGGAGTCGAAGTACTTCGTCATCACGGGGGCCGAGGTGATCGACCTGCTGCCGACCGGGTACGGGTTCGTCCTGGACATGGAGGGGGAGCATCGCATGGTGTTCGACGCCAAGGCGGTGGAGCAGATGGTCGACTTCGCGATGCGCCGTATGTACGGCTGATGCGCGTGCCGGCCGGCGCGTGTGCGTCGGTGCGGGTGGAATCGTGGTGGGCGCCCGGGAGGAATTCCTCCCGGGCGTTCTGCGTTCCGGGTGGCAAGAAGTTCACTCTTCAACTAATCTGGGCGTACAAGGAGGTCACCCCCATGCCTGCAGTGACTGTCGAGAACACGCTGACCCTGCCGCGCGTCACCGCACCCGCCGACGCGCCGTCGCGTCCCGTGCTCGCCGTGACCACGGCGCCGAGCGGGTTCGAGGGGGAGGGCTTCCCGGTGCGCCGCGCGTTCGCCGGGATCGACTACAGCCACCTCGACCCGTTCATCATGATGGACCAGATGGGCGAGGTGGACTACGGAGCGGGCGAGCCGAAGGGAACCCCCTGGCACCCGCACCGAGGCTTCGAAACCGTCACCTACATGATCGACGGGACGTTCGTCCACCAGGACAGCAACGGCGGCGGCGGGACCATCCGGAACGGCGACACCCAGTGGATGACCGCCGGGTCCGGTCTGCTGCACATCGAGGCCCCGCCGGAGTCGCTCGTCATGTCCGGCGGGTTGTTCCACGGGCTGCAGCTGTGGGTCAACCTCCCTGCCGCCGACAAGATGATGGACCCGCGCTACCAGGACATCCGCGGCGGCCAGGTGCAACTGCTGACCTCCCCGGACGGCGGTGCGCTGCTGCGGGTCATCGCGGGCGAGCTCGACGGCCACCAGGGTCCCGGGATCACCCACACCCCCATCACCATGATCCACGCGACCCTGCGGCCCGGCGCCCGGATCGCCCTCCCCTGGCGCGAGGACTTCAACGGGCTCGCGTACGTCCTGGCCGGCCGGGGCGCGGTCGGCACCGAGCGGCGGCCGATCCACATGGGCCAGACCGCGGTGTTCGGGGACGGCGGTGCGCTGACCGTGTGGGCCGACGACACCCAGAACGGCTCGCACACCGGTGACCTGGAGATCGTCCTGCTCGGAGGACGGCCCATCCGCGAGCCGATGGCGCACTACGGACCCTTCGTGATGAACACCCGCGAGGAACTGCGCCAGGCCTTCGAGGACTTCCAGAAGGGCAGGCTCGGCACCATCCCCGCCGTACACGGGATGTGACGGCGCGTCGCACCTCAGGCGGGCGGGGCGGGCGGGCGGCGCAACCGCAGGACGGGTGGCGCACCGGCGCTTGGTGCGCCGGCCGCCGCTTCCCCCGGGACCCGTGCCCCGAACACCACCCACCCGGAGGCGCTCACCTGATGAGCCGTCACCCAGCCGGTCCCCATGGAGGGGTGCGCCCGTCCGCGGCGTGATCGGCTGGGTGCCGTGCAGACCGGTCCCGTGCAACCCCTCCTGCCCCAACCCGTTCGACGCGTCGCCGCCTGGTGCGTGGTCGTCCTGCTGGTGGCCGGGGTCGTCGCGGTCGGCGTGTGGCTGGTCACCACCTTCAAGACGGCCGTCATCCCCGTGCTGCTCGCCCTGCTCGGTACGGCACTGCTCGGACCGCTCTACCGGTGGCTCGTCCGGATGAAGGTGCAGCGGAGCCTCGCCGCCGGGCTGACCTGTGCCGCAGTGGTCGCCGTGGTCGGCGGGGCGCTGTACATCGTGGTCAATGCGCTGGTCGAGAGCGGCGACCAGATCATCTCTTCGCTCCGGCAGGCCGCCAGGGACCTCACGAGGCACTTCGGCGCCGCGGGAACCTCGCTGGACGACCTGGCGTCGAACTCCAAGGACCTGCTCGCCAAGTTCGGCGGTACCGCGGCCTCCGGAGTGATCTCCGGGATCAGCGTGGTCGCCCAGATGATCGCCATCGCCGTGCTGTCCCTGTTGCTGATCTTCTTCTTCCTACGGGACTCCGACCGGGCCCTGCGCGCCCTGCGCACCCTCGCGCCCCGGTCCACCGGCGACACCCTGGAGTCCATGGCGCAGCGCGCCTTCGGCGCCGTCGAAGGCTTCATGCGCGGCACCACCTTCATCGCCCTGATCGACGCCGTGTGCATCACCGTCGGCCTGCTGGTCCTCCGGGTGCCGGGAGCGGCCGGGCTCGGTGCGCTCGTCTTCGTCTTCGCCTACATCCCGTACCTGGGGGCGTTCATCTCGGGATCGCTAGCCGTGCTGGTGGCGCTCGCCGACCGGGGGTTCGTGATCGCACTCTGGGCGCTCGGCGTCGTCCTCGCCGTCCAGGCGCTGGAGGGGCACGTCCTGCAGCCGGTGATCCAGAGCCGCACGGTGCAGATGCACCCGGCGGTCGTGATGCTGGCGATCACTGCGGGAGCCGGCATCGCCGGGATCCTCGGGATGCTGCTCGCCGTACCCGTGACCGCCGCCGCCTTCGGGGTCCTGGGCGAGCTGCGCAGGCGCTACGCACCGGTCGGTGAACCCACCGACGGTCCGACCGGCGGAGCGGACGGCGGTGGCGCCGCTGAACCGTCCGGCGGCCCCGGCTCGTAGAGCTCGAACCAGATCGACTTGCCCTCGCCACGGGGATCCACCCCCCAGGCGTCCGCGAGGATCTCCATCAGCACCAGACCGCGGCCGGACGACGCCAGCTCGCCGGGCCGCCGTATGTGCGGCAGCTCGTCGCTGGCGTCCGAGACCTCCACGCGCAGCCTCCGGCTGCCGTGCTCCCCCTCCGCCTCCGCCACCATCAGCGCGTCGCCGTCGGTGTGGACGAGGACGTTGGTGACCATCTCGGACACCATCAGCACCGCCGAGTCGACCTGCTCCGCGTCCAACCAGTCGTGGAGCAGGTCCCGCAGCTGGCCGCGGGCCCCGGCGATCCGCTCCGGCTCGGCCTGGGCGACGGTGAGGACCGTGCGGCGCGGCGCCCGGCGGGCCGGTGCGCCGTGCCGGGAGAGCAGCACGACCGCGACGTCGTCCTCGCGCCGGTCGGCGAGCGGACCGGTGGTGTGGTGCGACGCGGGCCCGTGGACGGCCTGGACGAGCGCGTCGGCCAGCTTCTCCAACGTGCCGGTCTCGTCCTGGTGCTCCTCCAGTACCGTGCGGATCCGCTCCCAGCCGCTGTCCATGTCGTGTCCGCCGGTCTCCAGCAGCCCGTCCGTGCAGATCATGATCGTCTCGCCGGGTTCCAGGACGACCTGGGTGGTCGGGTAGTCGCTGTCCGGGTCGATCCCGAGCGGCAGGCCCCCTGCGGTGGGTCGCATGATCACGGTGCCGTCCGCCATCCGGATCGCGGGGTCGGGATGACCGGCGCGTGCGATCTCGAGGCTGCCGCTCGCCGGATCGCACTCCAGGTAGAGGCAGGTGGCGAAGCGCGGACCGCTGTAGGGGCCGACCGGGTCGCCGTCGTCGAACGCCTCGCTCTCCGTGTAGTCGTGCAGCCCGGTGAGGAACCGGGAGGCGCGGGACAACACGGCGTCGGGGCGGTGGCCCTCCGAGGCGTACGCGCGCAGTGCGATCCGCAGCTGCCCCATCAACCCGGCGGCCCGCACGTCGTGCCCCTGCACGTCGCCGATGACAAGGGCGATCTTCCCGTTCGGCAAGGGGATCAGGTCGTACCAGTCACCGCCGACCTGCAGACCACCGCCGGTCGGGACGTACCGCGCCGCCACCGACATCCCGGGGATGCCGGAGCCGAGGGAGGGCATCATCGAACGCTGCAGCCCCTTCGAGAGCTCGCGCTCGCTCTCGGCGACCCCGGCCCGGGCCAGGGCCTGCGCCAGCATCCTGGCCACGGTGGTCAGGACCGACCGTTCGTCGGGGGTGAACGCCACGGGGTGCTTGAACGCCGCCATCCAGGCGCCCATGGTGCGGCCCGCGACGGTGAGGGGGAGGAAAGCCCAGGACTGCCGGCCGAACGATTCGATCAGCGGCCAGAAGGTCGGGTAGCGGCTGCGGTAGTCCTCGGGCGCGGGCAAGTACAGGGCGCGGCCGGTGCGTATGACCTCGGCCGCCGGGTACTCCGTGTCCAGCGGCATGTCGGCGAGCGGACCCCGGTCGGTGCGGTGGAAACCCTGGTGGCCCATGACCCTGAGCCGGTCGCCGTCGACGCCGAAGACGGCGAGACCGTCCGGGGAGAACCCCGGCATCGACAGCGAGGCGGCCACCCGGAGCACCTCGGCCGTGGAGCGCGCCTCGGCCAGCGCCCGGCCCGCGTCCAGGAGGAACGCCTCGCGGGAGCGGCGCCAGTCACCGGTGACGGGGGTCCGGGCGCTCGTGCCCGGCTGGGGTTCGGCGACCTGTTGGATCGTCCCCGTCAGCTGGTACGTCCCGTTCTCCTGGACCGGCCTGCAACGGCCCCGCACGGTGCGCAGCACCCGGCCCCGCCCGTCCACGATCCGCATGCGGGCCTCTGCGAGGGTCTCCTCCACCAGGGCGAGACCGACGATGCCGCTGACCTCGTTCCAATCCACCGGGTGGAAGCGGGAGCGTACGGCCGACTCGCTGTGGGTGCCGGGCCCGGCCAGCCCGAGCAGCCGGGCGGCCTCGGCGTCGAGGGTGACCGTCCCGGAGGCGTCGTCCCAGCTCCATACACCGGTCGCGATCGCGGCCAGGACGTCCTCGGTGCGCATTTCCCCACTGTATTCGCGATGTCGTCGCCGTCACCTGCTGGGTGGCGGCGGCCTCCGGCCCGCCCCGGGGGTAATCCGGGAAGGGGATCTTTGCCCGGACGGTAACCTGGGTGGGTCTGCCCACCTCCCATCGCGAAGACTGGATGAACGACGATGCATCGGTACAGGTCCCACACCTGCGGCGAGCTCCGCTCCTCTGACGTCGGCACCGACGTCCGGCTGAGCGGCTGGCTGCACAATCGCCGAGACCTGGGCGGCATCCTCTTCATCGATCTCCGCGACCACTACGGTCTGGTCCAGCTCGTCGCCCGTCCCGGCACCGCCGCCAACGAGGCCCTGAGTCACCTCTCCAAGGAGAGCGTCGTCCGCATCGACGGCAAGGTCTCCGCCCGTGGCGCCGAGAACGTCAACCCCGACCTGCCGACCGGTGAGGTCGAGGTCGAGGTCACCGACGTCGAGGTGCTCGGCGCCTCCGCCCAGGTCCCCTTCACGATCAACACGGACGACGGCGTCAACGAGGAGCGGCGCCTGGAGTACCGCTTCCTGGACCTGCGCCGCGAGCGCATGCACCGCAACATCATGCTGCGCACCGCCGTCATCTCCGCCATCCGGCACAAGATGACCGCGCTCGGCTTCAACGAGATGGCGACCCCGATCCTCACCGCGACCTCTCCCGAGGGTGCCCGTGACTTCCTGGTGCCGTCCCGACTGAACCCGGGCAAGTTCTACGCGCTGCCGCAGGCGCCGCAGCAGTTCAAGCAGCTGTTGATGATCGCGGGCTTCGACCGCTACTTCCAGATCGCGCCCTGCTTCCGTGACGAGGACGCCCGCGCCGACCGCTCGCCCGGCGAGTTCTACCAGCTCGACGTGGAGATGAGCTTCGTCGAGCAGGAGGACGTCTTCCGGCCGATCGAGCAGCTCATGACCGAACTCTTCGAGGAGTTCGGCGGCGGTCGCCACGTCACCTCCCCGTTCCCGCGGATCCCGTTCCGCGAGGCGATGCTGAAGTACGGCAACGACAAGCCCGACTTGCGCGCCCGGCTGGAGCTCGTCGACATCACCGATGTCTTCGAGGGCTCCGAGTTCAAGGCGTTCGCGGGCAAGCACGTGCGAGCCCTGCCGGTGCCGGCGGTGCAGGACCAGCCGCGGAAGTTCTTCGACCAGCTCGGCGAGTACGCGGTCGAGCAGGGCGCGAAGGGCCTGGCCTGGGTGCGCGTCGGAGACGACGTCCCGCACGGCCCCGAGGGCCTGGGAGGTACTCCCACGCTGTCCGGCCCGATCGCCAAGTTCCTCACCGAGGAGAACGTCAAGGTCCTCACCGAGCGCCTCGGCCTGCAGCCGGGCCACGCGGTCTTCTTCGGCGCCGGCGAGTTCGACGAGGTCTCCAAGATCATGGGGGCCGTGCGGGTCGAGGCCGCGCGCCGCTCGGGCCACTTCGAGGAGGACGTCTTCCGGTTCTGCTGGATCGTCGACTTCCCGATGTTCGAGAAGGACCCGGACACCAACAAGATCGACTTCTCGCACAACCCGTTCTCCATGCCGCAGGGGGGCTTGGAGGCCCTGGAGACCAAGGACCCGCTGGACATCCTCGGCTGGCAGTACGACATCGTCTGCAACGGCGTCGAGCTGTCCTCCGGAGCGATCCGGAACCACGAGCCCGACATCATGTTCAAGGCGTTCGAGATCGCGGGCTACGACCGGGAGACCGTGGAGCGGGAGTTCTCCGGCATGCTCCGCGCCTTCCAGTACGGCGCCCCGCCGCACGGCGGCATCGCGCCGGGCGTCGACCGCATCGTGATGCTGCTGGCCGACGAGCCGAACATCCGCGAGACGATCGCCTTCCCGCTGAACCAGAACGCGCAGGACCTGCTGATGGGCGCGCCCGCGGAGGTCGAGGAAGCACGACTGCGCGAGCTGAACATCGCGCTGCGCAAGCCGCCGGCGAAGCCCGGCGAGTAGCCGAACGACCGAAGGGGCCCGGAACCGTGCTGGTTCCGGGCCCCTTCGTCATCCACGGCCACGCGCGTGGGACGGGCCCCGGGCACGCCCCGCGACACCGTGGCCCCGTCAGCCCGCCGGGGCTCGCGCGGAGCTCGGGGCGGACGCGTCAGCCCCGGCCGCCGATCTGCGCACGGCGATCCGTCCGTCCGGGCACGGGAGGGCCACGGGACCCCGCCCCCCGCGTGGATTTCGTGCTCCTTCTGAGTCGTTCGCGCCGTCCGTGTCGCCCGGCCGCGTCCCGAGCGGGAAGGGTGCGGAAGGCAGCACGCACGACCCCGAGAAGCGGTCGCACCACGAGAGGACATCGCGCAGTGCCCAGCACCGTACTGACCAGAGCGGCGCCGCTGCTCGCCGCCGGGCTGTTGCTCGCTGGCTGCGCGGACGCTGCGCCGCCACCCCCGGCCGACGGCGCCCCCCATCCGCGTGTCTCGCGGTCGCGTCCCGCCCCGGAGGCGCACGGCACGACCGGGCGGGGGACGGGTGGGAGCGGCACGGCGGCCCAGGGAGGCGCGTCGGCGCAGGCCGGCGGCGGGGGGAACCGACCCGGACCGGGGACGGCCGACGGTAGCTCCGGGCGCGTTTCTCAGCTCCCCGGATTGGGGCCGAAGACCCGGGCCCTGGTCCCTGCGGGCGCGTCCCAGGCCGTCGTCGTCACCGGGGCCGGCCGTGACTCCAGTTCGTCCCGCGCCGTCCTGTACGAGCGCGACCCGGTGACCGGCTGGAAGGCCCTCACCGAGCCCTGGCCGGCGCACAACGCCCTGAAAGGCTGGACCGACGAGCACTGGGGCGGGGACGTCCGTTCCCCGATCGGAGTCTTCGGGCTCACCGACGCGGGCGGACTACTGCCGAACCCGGGGACGAGGCTCCCGTACGAGGAGTCGGACCTGTTCAACGCGGAGGGCACGGGTTTCCTCGGCGAACCGCTCGCCGGCTCCTTCGACTACGTCGTGGCGATCAACTACAACCGCGAAGCGGGTACGTCACCGATGGACCGGCGCCGTCCGCTGGGCGCGGCCCGAGGCGGCGGAGTGTGGCTGCACGTCGACCACGGAGGCCCGACCCAGGCGTGCGTCTCGCTGCCCCTGGCCCGGATGCGGGTGCTGCTGCGCTGGCTTGATCCCGCGAAGTACCCGGTCATCGTGATGGGGGACGGGCGTTCGCTGGCGCGCTGACACGCAGCGGGGAGGGCCCGGAACCACACGGTTCAGGGCCCTCCCCGCTGCATTCGGGACTCGCGCTCCGGCGTCCCGTGGTGGTCGCTCCGGGACTCCCCGGTGGCCGCGCAGGACGACGGGCACGGCACGTGCGGCCCGGCCGGACCGGCTCAGTCCTTCTTGGGCTCCTCGAGGCGCGGGAACAGCACCGCGCCCTTCGTCACCGTCGAGCCCGCCGGCAACCCGCCCCAGTCGCCCGCGTCCTGGACCCGCTGGTCCGCGAGGGCTCCGAGGGACGCCTCGGCGCCCAGCGAGTCCCACAGCTTCTGCGACGTCTCCGGCATGATCGGGTTCAGCAGTACCGCGACCGCGCGGAGCGACTCGGCCGCCGTGTACAGGATGGTCGCGAGCCGGGCCCTGCCCTCGTCGCTGCCCGCCGTGCCAGCAGCATCGGGGAAGGCAGTCTTGGCGACCTTCCACGGCTCCTGCTCCGTGATGTAGCCGTTGACCTGCTTGACGAAATCGAAGACCGCCAGGATGCCGCCCTGGAAGTCCAGTTCCTCACCGATCTTCCGGTCGGCCTCGGCCACGGCCTTCGCCAGGCCCTCGTGGACGGCCTTCTCCGCGTCACCGGGCGCGGTCGCCTCCGGCAGTGCACCGTCGAAGTACTTGCCGACCATCGCCGCGACGCGCGAGGCGAGGTTGCCGTAGTCGTTGGCGAGTTCGCTGGTGTAGCGGGCGGTGAAGTCCTCCCACGAGAACGAGCCGTCCTGCCCGAACGTGATCGCCCGCAGGAAGTACCAGCGGTAGGCGTCCACGCCGAAGTGGGAGGTGAGGTCCTGCGGCTTGATGCCGGTCAGGTTCGACTTCGACATCTTCTCGCCGCCGACCATCAGCCAGCCGTTGGCCGCGACCCTGCCGGGCACCGGCAGGCCCTGGGCCATGAGCATCGCGGGCCAGATGATCGCGTGGAAGCGGAGGATGTCCTTGCCGATCAGGTGCACGTTCGCCGGGAACGTCTCCTGGAACTTGTCCGGGTTCTCGTTGTAGCCGACTGCGGTGGCGTAGTTCAGCAGGGCGTCGATCCACACGTAGATGACGTGCGCCGCGTCCCACGGAACCTTGACGCCCCAGTCGAACGTCGAGCGGGAGATCGACAGGTCCTGCATGCCCTGCTTGACGAAGTTCACGACCTCGTTGCGGGCCGACTCGGGCTGGATGAAACCGGGGTTCGCCTCGTAGAACTCCAGCAGCTTCGGGCCGTACTCGCTGAGCTTGAAGAAGTAGTTCTCCTCCTTGAGGATCTCCACCGGCTTCTTGTGCACCGGGCACAGCTTCTGCCCGGCGTACTCGCCCCCGTCGCCGTCGATCAGGTCGCCGGGGAGCTTGTACTCCTCGCAGCCCACGCAGTAGGGGCCCTCGTACCCACCCTTGTAGATCTCGCCCTTGTCGTAGAGGTCCTGGACGAACTCCTGGACGCGGTCGGTGTGCCGCCTCTCGGTGGTCCGGATGAAGTCGTCGTTCGCGATCTCAAGGTGTTCCCAGAGGGGCTTCCACGCCTCCTCCACGAGCTTGTCGCACCATTCCTGCGGGGTGACGCCGTTCGCCTCCGCGGTGCGCATGATCTTCTGACCGTGCTCGTCCGTGCCGGTGAGGAACCACACCTTCTCGCCGCGCTGACGGTGCCAGCGCGTGAGCACGTCGCCTGCGACGGTCGTGTAGGCGTGGCCCAGGTGAGGAGCGTCGTTGACGTAGTAGATGGGAGTCGTGACGTAGAACGCCTTCGCTCCCTGCTTCTCGGATCCAGTGGCCGCCATGGTCGAAATCCTATCGGCCCCGCGAAGATCCACTGACCCGCGCGATTCCCGGGCTCGTGGGTATCCGCGGCGCCCCGCGGCAGGTGGAGTGGGAGCCGCGCGGGCGGGGCGGCGCCCCACCGTCCCCGTGCAGCGCCGCTGCCGCCCGGAGCGGTCGCCCCCGTAGCGCCGGCCGATGGAGGAGGCGGACGACGGATCGGCTAGTGCCGGTCGGCGGGGACGGGGGAGAGCCGGTAGCCGCCTCCGTGGGAGACGACACGGCCGGCGGTGGGCGGCGCGAAGTGAGTGCCCAGGACGAGGGTGTCCGTGTCGGCGAGGGAGCCGAGCAGCGCGCGCCGCGAGGCCTCGGACTGTTCGGGGTCGATGTCGACGCACGCGCCGATGGCGGGATGGGCGAGTTGTACGGGGTGGTGGATGCAGTCGCCGGTGATCAGCGCCGTCCGGCCGTGGGCGGCCAGCTCGACCGCGACGTGGCCGGGGGTGTGGCCGGGAGTGGGGAGCAGCCGCAGGTCCGGGGCGACCTCGACGCCCTCGGCGGGGACGTCGACGAGGTCGAACAACCCTGCCTCCTCCACCGGGAGTACGGAGTCCCGGAACATCTGCGCGCGAGCCTCCTCCATCTCGTACCCGGCCCAGAACTCCCGCTCGGTGCGGGAGGTGACGTAGCGGGCGTTGGGGAAGGTCGGCACCCACTGGCCGTTCATCGCACGCGTGTTCCAGCCGACGTGGTCGGCGTGCAGATGGGTGAGGATCACCAGGTCGATCGACTCCGGGGGGAATCCGGCGTCGGTGAGGCACCGGAGGTAGTCGGTGTTCAGGTCGTGCCAGGCTGCGTTGGCCCGCTCCTTGCCGTTGCCGATGCCGGTGTCCACCAGGATGCGCAGCTCACCGAGGGCGAACGCGAAGCTGTGGCTGTGGATGTGGAGGATGCCCTCCTCGTCGGCGAAGTGAGGACGCAGCCAGTCCTGTCCGGCGACGACGGTGGGGGTGGCGTCCGGCAGCAGCCACGGCCCGGTGGTGGGGGGCAGGAGGATCTCGTCGATGCGGTGGACGGTGACGTCGCCCACGGCCCAGGTGGGGACGGAGGTCGGGTGCATGGGCAGACTCCCTCTTAATGCAATCGGTTTGCTTTAAGTCACCGTAGGGTTCGGTGGACCACTAACGCAAACCTTTAGCTTTAGATCTTCGGGGTGCCTGCTCGGGGCCGTGGGGGTGCTCGCCGGGGTGCCTGGCGGCGTCCGGGTGTGCGTACGCGTGCGTATCGGGGCCCGGCAGGCTCGCCCGATCGGACATGACCCCTCTAGAAGCAATTTCTTTGCGTTAAGGTGTCCGGGTGAGCAGGCAGATGGTGCGCCCCGGTGGACGCAGCGCCCGGGTCCAGGCGTCGGTGCACGCCGCGGTGCGTGAACTCGCCGCGGAGGTGGGTCGGGATGCCATGACCGTGCCGTTGATCGCTCAGCGGGCGGGCGTGACGCCGTCGACGATCTACCGTCGCTGGGGTGACCTTCAGGAGCTGCTGTCGGACGTGGCGGTCGAGCGTCTGAGGCCCGACTCCGTGCCCACGGACCACGGCGACCTGCGGTCCGACCTGGCGGCCTGGGCCGAGCAGTTCTTCGACGAGATGTCCTCGCCGACCGGCCGTGCCTACATCCGCGACGCCCTCCTCGGCGATCCGGACGGCGGCAACCCCGGCCGGTGCTCCGCCTATGCCGCCGAGCAGATCGGAGTCATGCTCACCCGAGCGGCCGAACGCGATGAGGAGGCGCCGGCCGTCGAAACGGTCATCGATGGCGTCGTCGCGCCCCTGATGTACCGCATCCTCTTCCGCCCGCACGGGCTCGACGCCGGGTACGCGCGCCGGATCGTGGCGGCGGTCCTCGGCTCGACCGACAGCTGACCGGCCGACGCAGGGTGCCGTGCCGGGCGAAGGCGGCCCCGAGGCTCCGTCGCAACGCCGTTCGAGCGTCGGGGCCCGCGCCGACGACTGCCGACGCGCCCGATGTGCACGAGCGGGGGCGGCGGGGCGGACGGGGCCGAGGGGCAGCCGACGAGTGGCGACCGCGTCACCCGCGACCTCGCCCCCCGGGAGGCCGGCCGCCCCGCCCAGGACGGCCGACCGGCCGGATCACCGGCTCCGCGAAGGCGACGGGGCGCGCCGGCCGAACTTGGCCAGCCAGTCGGGGAAGGCTCCCAGCAGACCCTGGTAGAGCTCCTCGTCGGTCAGCTCCCGGGGGTCGGGGCCGGCGTGGAAGAACGCGGCGTTGTCCGCCTGGAGCTTGCGGAGGAAGTCGAAGCCCTTGGCCTCGTACTCCCCGAATGCCACGAACTGCCAGAAGAGCGGCTTGTCGGCGGCGTCCACGAGGGCCTGCTTGGCGGGCTGCCTGGCGTCGGGGGCGCCGTCCGTCTGGAAGACGACCAGTGCGGGGTCCTCGGAGCCGGACTTCGCATAGTGCTCGAGCACCTGCTCGACGGCACGGTGGTAGCTGGTCCTGCCCATGTGGCCGAAGCCGGCGTGCAGTTCGTCCACGCGCCCTTCGTAGTCGGTCAGGGAGAGCTCGCCGGTCCCGTCGACGTCGGTCGAGAAGAACACGACGTGGACGGACGCGGCCTCGTCCAGGTGTGCGGCGAGCGCCAGCGTCTGCTCGCCGAGCTGCTGTGCGCTGCCGTCCTTGTAGTACGGGCGCATGGAGCCCGACCGGTCCAGCACGAGGTACACACTGGCCCGGGCCCCGGTGGCGTTCGCGCCCTTCAGCGCGGCCCCGGCGGCCTTGTAGGCCCCGACGAGCCCGGCGGCGCGGGCCTTGAGGCGGGCGAGGGAATAGGCCGGCTTCCCCTCGGCGGCCGCCGGGGTGGGGGCGTCCCCACCCCCGGTGCTGTCGACCTCGACCTCGACCTCGACCGCGGCCGGCTCGGTCTCGGCCCCCCTCGAAGGGGCGTCCGGCTTCTCAGCCGGTGCAGCCGGGGTCTCCGGCGCCGCTCCGGCCCCGCCGGTGGTGGTCGTGGCGCCGGCAGCGGGCGGCTCCGCGGCGGCGTGGGCCGGGACGGCCTCGTCCCCGGACGGGGCGGAGTCGGCCTCTCCGGGGGCGGCGGCGTCCTCGGCTGCCGCTTCGGCTTCCGCCGCGGCGGGCGCCGGCTCCGCGTCGATCGTGGGGCCGGGCGGGGCGTCCGTCTCCGCCACGGGTTCCGCCGGGGCGGCGGAACCGGCGGCGTCCCCACCCCGGGCGGCCGTCGCCGTGGATTCGGCGGCGGGTTCCGTCCCGGGCGTGTCGGCGGGGGTCGGCTGGGCCTCCTCGGTGGCCGGCTGCGGGGCTTCTTCCGCGGCCGGGGCGGGGACTACCCCGGTCTCCGCCGGCGCTTCCCGGTTCTTCTCGTCCGTCGACGCGGAGGGTGTTTCGGCCTCCGGCAGGGTTCCGGCCCCCGGGGCGCCCGGCGTGGCGGAGGCGCCCGGAGTCTCCGTGGCGACGGCCTCTTCAGCGTCGGCCGGGACGTCCGCGCCCTCGGGCTGCGGCGGGGTGGGGGCGCCGGTGGCCGGTGTGTCGTCCCCGACGTGCGCGACGTCCTCGGTCGTCCCCGCGTGCTCGGACGCCGGTGCCTTTGCCGCCGGGGTGCCCGGCGCGTCCTCGACGGCGGCTTCCGACGTACCGCCCGCTGCCTCCGTTGCCTGAGCGGATCCGGGTGCGACCTGCTCGTCGGTGTCCGCGGCTGCCGCGGTGTCCGCCGTGGTCCCCGCGTCGCCCCCGCTCCCGGCTCCGGCTCCCTCGGACGCCTCGGGCGACCTCGGCGACGGCGCGGCCGTCGGGGACTTCGCCCCCGTCGCCGGGGCCTCCGGCTCGGTGGCGGTCTCGTGGGTGCGCGCCGACGGGATCGTCGGGCGGGGCGCCGGGGTGTCGAAGGCCGCCGACACCAGGTCGGCCGCCCGGTCCTCCGTGGAGGCGGGTGTGGCGCCGGGTGCCTCGGCCTGGGGCGGGACAGAGGTGGGCGCCGTCGTCGTCGTGGCCGATGACGATTCCATGCGCTCGCGTCCAAACACCTTGCGCAGCAAGCTCCGAATGCCCATGGGCGAGGCCTTTCGCGTGAATTGGGTGCGACTATTGTCCGGCAATGTCCGGTCCGGAGGCGGCAGCGCCGCATCCCTGGCCAGGGTTGGGACGTAAGGTTAGCGGCCGTCCGTTCTGCACAACCGGAACCCCCTCCCCCGTCAAGCCCACCTCCGTCGCCGCCCATTCACTCCGTGTTCATTCGCCGGCCGTCGCACGGAGCGGGTGCGCCCCTAGCGTCACGGCCGGAGACATTCCGACACCGTGTCGGCGCGGGCGCGCCGGGGAGGACGAGGAAGAAGTGCGCAAACTGCTTCCGCTGCTGGGGTCGAATCACGCGGGCGGTCGATCCGCCCTCACCTGCCGCTACCGCTGCGGCGATGCCTGCTTCCACGAGGTGCCGAACACCAGCGACAACGCGTACGTCGGCGACGTCATCGCCGGTGCGCTGTCGCGCCGTTCGGTGATGCGCGCCGCCGCGGTCGTGACCGTGGCCACGGCCGCGGGCGGCGCGGTCGTCGCCCAGGGCGCACCCGCCGCCCAGGCCGCCACCGCGGCCCGGCACGGCCACGGCAGCACCGGCGGCGGCGCCCGCGGCCTCCGCTACACGCCGGTTGCCCCCAACACCGCCGACCGGGTCAGCGTCCCCGACGGCTACACCCAGAACGTCGTGATCCGCTGGGGCGAGCCGATACTCCGCGGGGCTCCCGCCTTCGACGCCGACAGACAGACCGCTGCGGCACAGGCCGGGCAGTTCGGCTACAACAACGACTTCCTCAGCCTGCTCCCGCTGGCGGAGCACGGCCGCCAGCTCCTCGTGGCCAACCACGAGTACACGGACGAAGTCCTGATGTTCAAGGGGTACGACCCGGCCAACCCCACCCGTGAGCAGGTCGAGATCGCCTGGGCCGCGCACGGCCTCGGCGTCGTCGTGGTCCAGGAGGAGCGCAGGAGCGGCAAGCTCACCCCTGTCACCCGGCACCACCTCAACCGGCGTCTGACGGCGACGTCCGAGTTCAGGCTCACCGGCCCGGCCGCAGGCAGTGCGCTGCTGAAGACCTCGGCCGACCCGACCGGCACCAAGGTCCTCGGCACCCTCAACAACTGCTCCGGCGGCACCACTCCCTGGGGTACCACGTTGCACGGCGAGGAGAACTTCAACCAGTACTTCGCGAACGGCTCCAGCCCGACCGACAAGCGCTACGGCATCGGCAGCGGTGCCTCCGAGCGCAAGTGGGAGCGTTTCGACAAGCGCTTCGACGTGGCGCAGGAGCCGAACGAGCCGCACCGCTTCGGCTGGGTCGTCGAGCTCGACCCGTACGACCCCGACTCGACCCCCCGCAAGCGCACGGCCCTCGGGCGCTTCAAGCACGAGGCCGCGCAGCCGCGACTCACCCGTGACGGACGGCCCGTCGTCTACATGGGTGACGACGAGCGCTTCGACTACTTCTACAAGTTCGTCTCGTCGAAGCGGATGAAGAAGGGCAACTCGCGCGCGGCCCACGCGCACAACCTCACCCTCCTCGACGAGGGCACCCTCTACGTCGCCAAGCTCACCGGTGACAGCTCGGCCGAGATCGACGGCACCGGCAAGCTCCCGAACGACGGGGAGTTCGACGGCTCCGGTGTGTGGATCCCGCTGGCCACCGGCGACGTCTCGCATGTCGCGGGCATGACCGCCGACGAGGTGTACGTCTTCACCCGCCTCGCCGCGGACAAGGCCGGCGCGACCAAGATGGACCGGCCCGAGGACATCGAACCGAGTCCCCGCTCCGGTCGGGTCTACGTCGCGCTGACGAACAACACCGACCGCGGCAAGCCGGGCAAGGCACCCGCGGACGAGGCCAACCCGCGCAACCTCAACAAGCACGGCCAGATCCTGGAGCTCGCCGAGCACTGGGACGACCCGGCGAGCGACGGGTTCGCCTGGCGGCTGTTCCTCGTCGCCGGCGACCCGAGCGACCCGGCCACCTACTTCGCGGGCTTCCCGAAGGACAAGGTCAGCCCGATCTCCTGCCCGGACAATGTGGCCTTCGACCCGCACGGCAACCTGTGGATCTCCACCGACGGTTCCCAACTCGGCTCGCACGACGGCCTGTTCGGTGTGGCGACGCATGGCGATCGCCGCGGTGAGCTGAAGCAGTTCCTGACGGTTCCGACGGGCGCCGAGACCTGTGGACCGATCATCCAGGACCGAAGGGTGCTCGTCGCCGTCCAGCACCCCGGCGAGGTCGACGGCGCGTCCGTCGAGAAGCCCGCTTCGGTGTGGCCCGACGGGCCTGGCAAGATCGTCCGCCCGGCGGTTGTCGCCGTCTACCGCAAGGACGGACGCGACATCGGCGTCTGATGCCCGTGGGGGGCGGGCTTCACCGTGCGGGCCGGTGCCGCCGGCGCGCACGCCAACTGCTCCAGAGAACCCCACGGGCCCGGGCGCTCCCACCGGGCCCGTGGGGAGGGGCTCAGCCGGCGCCCACGGAGCCGCGGAACCGCAGGAACTGCTCGGCCGGATCGCCCGTGTACGACCACGGCGCCCGGGCGGCCCGGTCGCCCAGCATGAGGAACAGCCGACGGGCCACCTCGTGCTCCTCGGCGTAACAGGCGGCATGGACCAGGTAGTTGAGCTCGGCGACCTCCTCCGGAAGCACCGGTCCGCCCGCACGTCCGCCGATCCACCGGTCCCACGTGCGACGCACCTCGGTCACCGCGAGCTCGTGCTTCCAGTGCTGGCCGAAGTCACGGACCGGAGCCCGGCCCCGGGCCGCCTCGGCGACGTAGCGGAACTCCTCCACACGGGCGATCTGGACGAGCACCGGCAGCGGGGAGCCGGGCGGCGCCGCGCCCGCCGCGTCGCGGGCCAGGTCGTACATCGCGCCGTGCGTGCCGTGCCAGCGCGCCGACCAGTAGCGCAGCAGTTGTACGTGTCCTTCGATGTTGTCCGGGTCGCGGCGGCGCAACTCGTCCCACCAGCCGCGTAGTTCGCGGCGTCGGACGCCACCTTCGTAGAGCCGGGCCACCGTCAGCAGGGACACCCAGGGCATCGGGTCCCTCGGTGCGGCCTCCGCCGCTCCGAGACAACTCATCACCGCCACGTCGATCCGGCCGCGGTCGAGCGGTGCCCCCCGGCCCGCTGCGATGGCGCGGTCGAAGACGCGGACCACCTCGGTGGCGGCGCGCAGCACCGCGGCGTCCGGGTTGTCCGGCTCGGCGGCCCGCCAGGCCTCGACCGCCGACGAGCCCGCCGAGGCGTGCGAGAGCTGGCGCAGTCGGTGGGTGCGCCGCGGCCAGTCGGAACCCGTGGCGTGCAGCAGGTCCCGGACTCCCTGCCAGCGCCCGATCACGATGTCCTGGCGGGCCTCCGTGAGTGCGCGGTCCCCGAAGTCCGGGTCGAAGTCCGGCTCGAAACGGCGGCGAGCAGCCATGTCTGCCTGCTTTCTCGGTCAGAAGTCGGTGGCCATGGAGTCGCGGCTGGCGCCCGGCCGCGCTGCGGAGGCACCGGCGTACGGTTCCTCCACCTCCATCGCCCGGGACGCGTCGAGCTTCGCGGGACGGTAGTAGGCGCTGCCCTGCCGCCAGTACCAGAGCATCGGCACCAGCCCGACCGCCAGCCCGCCGAGGCCGATCGTGATGGCGGCGCGGCTCAAGTCGCCCAGTGAGGCGAAGAACGTCCAGAACATGAAGGCGGAGCCCAGCAGCGGCCACAGCCCGCCGAGAACGAAGTTCCCCACCGACGTCAGCAGCACCTTGCGGTAGGCGACGACCGCGGCGATCCCCGCCAGCCCGTAGTAGACCGCGATCTGCAGGCCGATCGCGCTGACCGCGTCCGCGACGATCTGCCCGACCGATCCGAGGGCGTTGGCGGCGACGAACATGACGAGGGCCACCGCGCCGACCACGGCGATCGCGACCCAGGGAGTGTTCCAGCGCCGGTGCACCGCACCGAGGGCGGGTGGCATCGTGCGGTCTCTGCCCATCGCGAACAGCGAGCGCGTGACTTGGAGCAGGGTGGTTTCCAGGGTGGCGACCGTCGACAGCAATACCGCGACGATCAGCAGCTTCCCGCCGACGCCCGGCCAGATCGCCTCGCCCAGCAAGCCGAGGACGTTGGCGTTGCCCGCCTCGATCTGCTCGGAGGTAAGGATGACGTTGACGGCGACCGTGAACGCCTCGAAGAGGAGGAAGACGACGCCCACGCCGACGAGGGCGGCGATTCCGGCGGTCCTGCGGCTGTTGCGGGTCTCTTCGCTGAGGTTGCTGGTGACGTCCCAGCCCCAGTAGTAGAACGCGGCGACCAAGGCGCCCGAGGCGAATCCGGAGGTTCCGTCGAAGTGTTCGAAGCCGAACCAGGACCAGTCGAAGGCTGCCGCGGCCCCCTTGTGCAGCAGTGCGGCGAGCAGGAAGAGCACCAGTAGCAGGACCTCCAGGCACGTCATCAAGAGCTGTGCCCGCACGGTCAGCCGGGCACCGCCGAGCACCACGAGGAGCATCAGGACGAACCAGCAGGCGCCCACGGCCGTGGCGAGCGCCGTGTTCGCCGCGAGGTCCGTGTCGAACAGAGCGAGCGTCATGGAGCCGGCCGGGAGCGAGCCGGCCACCATGAAGATGGTGGCGGAGACGACGAGGGCCCATCCGGAGAGAAAGCCCAGGAAGGGGTGGATGGTGCGGCCCACCCACGAGTAGCTGGCCCCGGCGTTCACGTCGATCCGGCCGAGGCGGCCGAAGGCCAGGACGATGCCCAGCATGGGTATCGCGCAGTAGAGCAACGCCGCGGGGCTGGCCAAACCGACGGCGCCCACCAGCACGGCGGTGGTCGCGGCGAGGGAGTAGGCCGGGGCGCTGCCCGCGACGGCCATCACGATCGTGTCGAAGGTGCCGAGGACGCCTGGCTGGAGCCCTCTGCCGGAGTTGCTGCTCATCGAAAGTCCTTGGGGGGCGGGGCAGGTGGCGATGGTTCACGGATCGTCCGCCGAGCTGAAGCGGTGCCTCCACACGCGGGAGACGGAGCGCATCGTAGTCGTCCCCCGTACTCTCGGTGGTATGGCGGATGACGAAGTGACCGTGGGGACGGCTGAGGGGACCGTGCGGGTCGACAGCTGGATCTGGTCGGTGCGGCTCACCAAGACCCGCTCGCAGGCGGCGTCGGCCTGCCGTGCCGGTCATGTGCGGGTCAACGGAGAGCGGGTCAAGCCGGCGCACGCGGTGAAGGCCGGGGACGAAGTGCGGCTGTTCCACGCGGGGCGGGAGCGGGTCGTGGTCGTCTCCCGCGTGCTGCGCAAGCGGGTGGGCGCACCGGCGGCCGTGCAGGCGTACGTGGACAACAGCCCGCCGCCCCCACCGCGCGAGTTCACGGCACCGACGGGAGTACGGGACCGGGGCGCCGGACGACCGACGAAGCGGGAGCGCCGGGAGTTGGACCGCCTGCACGGCAGGGGGTGATGGTTCGTCCGGGGCTCCGGGCACCCCCGGTGCGCAGGGCCGGCGGCAGGGTGCTCGGTCTTCCCCGGATGGCTGGGGCCGTGTCCGTCCCGGCTGCTCGCCGGGCGAAGCCCTCGCCCCCGCCGTCCGGCGGATGCCTCGTGGGGAGTGCCGCGGGCCGGTCTCCCGGGCAGGGTGTCGCCGAACGGTCCCCGCGGGAGGTCCGGTCCGGGTGGGGCCGGACAGCGGTTCTCAGGGGCCCGGCGAGGCGATGGCCCGGGCCGCCGCGACTTCCTGGCGCAGCGGTTCCAGGACGCCGGTCTCGTCGCCGCCCAGGTCCACCCGTACCCCGACGAGTTCCTCGCTCGAGCGGATGCCCTCGGCGAGGGCGTGCAACTGGCCGACGATCGCGGTCACCTCGCTGCGCGCCGGCGGTGCGGCACCGTGGTCGACGCGCACGCGGGCGGCGGTCGTCGCGTCCGCGATCCGCTCGACCGCAACGACGAGCGGCCACCACGCCGCGGCGCGCGTGCCGGTGGGCGGCGGTTCGGTGAGGGCCCGCTGGAATTCGGAGCGCACGGCCGACAGGTCCCGGTACAGCCGCCGCCTGGAGCGCACCCGCTCTCCTTGGTCGTCGAACGGACCGCGCTGCGTCCGCCCGTCCGTCCCGAAGGCGAGGGCGAGGTACCGCGCCGTGTCGTCCACGCTGTCCGCGAGCCGGTCACCGATCCGGCTGTGCCAACTCTCCGGCCAGAGCAGGTAGCCCGCCACCAGCACGATCGCGCACCCGATCAAACTGTCGACGAGCCGTGGCCGGATCAGGGCCGTGCCCCGCCCGCTCAGCAGATCGGACAGCAGCAGGATGACGGGGGTGATCGCCGCGGTCTGGAAGGCGTACCCCTTCGCGGAGAACGCCGGCACCAGCGCCGCCAGCACCATCATCACGGGCACGTCCCACCAGCCACGAGGCACCTCCGAGAGCACGGCGGCCGCCACGACCAGGCCCGCTACCGTGCCCAGGGCCCGCAGCACTGCCCGGGAGAAGACCGAGCCGAAGTCCGGCTTGAGGACGAAGGTCACGGTGAGCGCGACCCAGTACGAGCGGTCCACCACCACCAGTGAGACGAATGCCTGGGCGATGCCGATGCAGAGTGCGAGCCGCAGGCCGTAGCGCCAGGACGCCGCCGAGAGCAGCGCGTCACGGGTGGTGCGGCGGGCCCGGACGCGCAGGGCGGCGGGGCGGCCGAGCCGGTCGTCCAGGGTGTCGGGGCCGGGGTCCGCCTCCCGGACGACCACCGCCGCGTGCCGCAGGGCCTGGTCGACGGCCCGTCCGGAGGGGGTGTCCGCGGGCGGCAGGGGCGGGACGGCGGCGTCCGTTCGGGCCGCTTCCACGGCATCCGCCAGAACCCGCACCGCCGCCGGTACCGCGGCGGGCAGCGGGCGGCCCTGCTGGTGTGCGGCCGGGGCCGCCTCGACGAGCGGGATCACCACGTTGAGCTGGGCCAGCAGCCGCACGAGCGACGGATTGCGGCCGTGGTCACGGGTCCGGCGGGCCAGCACCAGGTCGTAGGAGGTGTTCAGGGAGTGGGTGACAGCCTGCCGTCGCTCGTCGTACGCGTCGCTGCCCGCCGCCGCCAGCAGGTCGGCCACCGCCCGGTAGGTGGCGGCCACCGCGGACCGTTCGGCCGCGCCGCCGCGCAGCGGCCAGCCCACGAGCGCCAGGGCGAGCACGACGAGACCACCGAGACCGAGCAGCAGCGGCGCCTTCCACCAGGGGCTGGGCATCGGCAGACCGGCGCCGACCACCGCGTTCAGCAGGAGCAGCAGCCCCGACACGGAGGCGACCGCGCCGATCGACGAGATCATCCCGGACACGAGTGCCACGAGGGTGAGCACGCCGACGGCGATCCAGCCCTCCCCGTACACGAGGGTGCCGAGGGTGACGCCGACGGCACCGAAGAGCTGCGGTACGGCGATGGTGAAGAACCGCATCCGGTACGCGTCGGCCGTGTCGCTGATGACACCCGACAGCGCACCCATCGACACCAGTGCCCCGTACTGCGGTTGGTGGACGGCGAAGCCGACCGCGAGCGGTGCGGACAGGGCGACGGAGGCGCGCACCACCGCGGCCCAGGGGATCGGCGCGGACTGCGGACGCAGCCCGGACACCAGCCAGGGCGGCGGCGTCATCCGTACACGGTCCACGAGGGTCACCCACTGTGCAGTGCGAGCTCGACGATCAGTGCGCGGTGGTCGGTACCCGTGAAGTCCAGGAACCGGACGCCGCGTACGGCGAAATCATCGCTCACGAGCACGTGGTCGATCTGCGTGCCCAGGGGGCGGGGGGCGGCGGAGGGCCATGACGGGGCCCGGGAGGCCCCGGCGAGCCGTGCGCTGTCGTGCAGTCCTCCGGCGTCGAGGACGCGGCGGAAGGCGGCGTGATCCTGGCCCGCGTTGAAGTCCCCGGCGAGGAGCGTCGGGACGCCCTCGGCACGGGCGGCGTACGCGCGTACTCCGGCCAGTTCCGTGCGCCAGGCCCCGATGCGACCGGGCACCGGCGGCAGCGGGTGGACCAGTTGCAGCCGGACGGTGCGCCCGCCGATCCGTGCTTCGGCCCCGGGCATGGCCAGCGCGCTCCGGATCCCCGCCGTGTTGCTCATCGGGTGCACCGAGAGGATCGCGGAGCCGACTGCGAGGTTCCCCTCGACGACGTTGCGGTACGGGTAGTCCCGCTGCGGCACCTGGGAGACCAGCGCGGCCGAACAGGTGCGGTCACATTCCTCGACGAAGACCAGATCGGGCTTCTCGCGCCGGATCGCGGCGACCAGGTCCCCCGTGGCACGCCCGAACTCCACGTTGGAGGTGAGCACTTCGAGGTGGGCGACGACGGGCCCGCGGTGGTCCGTGCGGTCCGGTCCGTACGGGCGGACGTACCAGGTGGTGACCGTCGCCGCGACGACCGCCCAGACCAGCAGGAAGCGGTTGCGGGCGACGGCCGCGAGTCCCAGGCCGACGGCGGCCGGTACCAGGAACCACGGCAGGAAGGCGAGGAACTGCGGGAACGGGGTGGGCCCGTCCGCGTCGGCGGCCCGGAAGCCGACGACGAGCGACACCGCGGCGAGTGCGGTGCCCGCCCCGCAGGCCGCGGCCCGCCGTCGGAACGGGGGCCGGCGGACCCGGGTGCCGGTGGTGTGGGCGTCCCCAAACGCGTGGTCGGGGGGTGGGGTGTAGGGCTCCATACCGGCGCAAACGGTCGGAGAGAGGGGAGAGTTCGTGGGAGTGGGGCGGCACTCGGCCGCGCCGGGTCCCCGGTCGGGTGTCAGTGGCGCACCGCCTGGCCGATCTCGGCCACGGGGGTGCCGGACAGATCGCGGTTGCTGTTCGCCGTGGCGGACTTGGTGCCGCCCGCGGGGACGTCGTCGACGTTCACGACGGTGGCGTCGAGGATGTTGCCGCTGCTGTCCTTCCAGTTGACCAGCACGGTGTAGTCCGCGGTATCCCCGGTGCTGTTGGTCGCCGTGATCTCGGTGGCGACGTGGTCGCCGTCGTCCTTCGTGGCACCGACCTTGACGTCGGCCTTGGCGTTGATGCCGCCCTTGATCTCGTTCACCTTGGCCGATGCGGAAGCCTTGATCTTGTCCACCTCGGCCGACGCCGATGCCACGAGCTCACCGGCCTTGGAGGTTGCCGAGTCCACGGCCTCCCCGGCCTTCGACGCGACCGACGCCGGTGTCTCATCACTGTTGGAGCAAGCCGTCATGCCGGCGGCGACCACGACGGCGGTCGCCGCACCCAGGACGGCTCTTCGTATGCCAGCAGGGCTCATAGGCCCAGCGTGCGCCCCGTTCCCGATTCCGGCCACTCGACGGGTCTGACCTGCTCGTTCCTGTGCAGGGGGTGCTCCTGGTCGGCCTTTGTGTGGATTTGTCCCCGCTCGTCCTCGCCCGGTCCCGTCCGGTTCCCGTCCCGCGAGGGGCGCAGGAGGCGGCCGTGGGCCAGGAAACAGGGTCAGGCGCGGACCTGCGAACCCGCCGGCGACGGGGCCAGTCCGCGCAGTGCCGTGATCAGCAGCTCGATGCCGAAGGCGAACTCCGCGTCGTGGTCCTGCACCGCGAGGATCGGCGCCACCTTGGCCACTGCCGGGAACCCCGAACCGGCGAAGTACGCGGTGCGCGCTTCCCGCGCGGCCTCCACCCCGGCCTCCTCTCCGTCGGAGGCGCCGGCAGCGGACGCGTGGGCCGTAGGGCCGTGGAACTCGCGCAGCAGCGAACCGATTTGGAAGGAGATGAAGAGCCGCAGGGCGTGCACGGCGGTCTCCTCGTCGAAGCCGTGGTCCAGCATCATCGCGAGCATGGTGTCGACCGGTGCGAGGGCCGTGGGCGTGGAGAGCTGACGCATGAGGACGAGCTCGCACGCCCGCGGATGGCGCAGCGACGCCTGCCGGAACGCATGGGAGATCGTGCGGATCCCGTCCTCCCACCCGCCCGTCATCCGCCGGGGCATCTTCATGTCGGTGGTGACGAACTCGGTGACCCCGTCGAGGATGTCGTCCTTGCTCCGCACGTGGTTGTAGAGGGACATGGCCTGGACCCCGAGGCGGGCGGCGATCCGCCGCATGGAGAGTCCGTCCACGCCGTCCTCGTCGATGATCACCAGTGCTGCCTCGACGATGCGCTGCCGGTTCAACGGTGCGCGAGGTCGGGGAAGTTCACGTCGTGATCGGTCGGCCATGGATGGCGGCTCCTCTTTCGGGTGGCTACGCGCGGTAACGCTTGACGACTTACAGCGTAGGTGCTTCTCTCCTGTTTCGTACTTACGGTGTAAGTGGCGTAACTGCTGTGGAGCAAGGGCGAGATGAGGGACGGGCGGCCCCGTACCACGAGGCCGCCCGCGTGGCCGCCCCCACGGAACGGAGCCAAGAGCTCCCGGACCGCCGGCGCCTCCACTCAGCACGGCCACCATCCTCTCCCAGCTCGGCCGCCTCGCGCCGGGTATCCCCCTGTGAGCAGAAGGCGCAGATGCCTGTGCGAACCATTCCCGTCCCCCAGCGGCGTTCCGCCATCACCATCCACCACCTTGACTGCGCCCCCATGCGCCCGCTCGGTTGCGACCCGCTCGTGGCGCACTGCCTGCTGGTCGTGACCGGGAGGGGGCTCGTGCTGGTCGACACCGGGCTGGGCGCGGCGGAAGTGTCCGATCCGCGGCGGCTCGGAGTGCTGTTCCGGCATGCGGTGCGGCCGGTTCTCGACCTGTCGCGCACGGCCGCCCACCAGGTCCGGGCCCTGGGCTACGACCCGTACGACGTCCGGGACATCGTGCTCACCCACCTCGACCTGGACCACGCGGGCGGCCTCGCCGACTTCCCGCACGCGCGGGTGCACGTGATGGCCGACGAGTACCGGGCGGCGATGCGCCGGGACACCCGGCTCGACGCGAGCCGCTACCTGCCCGCCCAGTGGGCCCACGGCGTCGACTGGGTCGTCCACGACACCGCGGACCACGACTGGATGGGATTCCCCGCCGCCCGGGTGCTGCGCGCCCCCGACATCCTGCTGGTCCCGATGCCCGGGCACACCCGAGGCCACAGCGCGGTCGCCGTCCAGGAGCCGGACCGTTGGCTGTTGCACGCGGGGGACGCCTACTTCTTCCGCGCCGAGGTCGACCTGCGGCGCCCCCGGTGCCCCCGGGCGCTGGCGTTCCACCAGCGACTGGTGGCGGACGACCACCACCAGCGGCTCCACCAGGTGGACCTGCTGAGGGACCTCCGGCGGGCGCACCCCCGAACGATCCGGATCTTCTCGTCCCACGACGCCCAGGAGTTCGAGCTGTTGGTGCACGGCGGCTGAGCGGGGCCGCCCGTACCGCGCGCGCCGCACCCGCGGGTGCCGTTCATCCACGTCGCCGGGGAAGGCGCCGGCGAGCGGCGCCTCGCACGTCCCGCCGCGCGTCGGAGCCGCCGAACGGTTCGGTCGTGTCCGACCGGGACGCGGCGTCTCGACCGGACGGGGCGTAGGGGGACGCCGTCGGTCCCGGGTGCGGTGCCCCGGGGCCGACGGCGTCCGCGGGACGCCGCCCCGCGGATCAGACCCTCGCCGTGGACCTCGTGATCGACAGCGCCCAGATGATGAACACCGAGACGGCCATCGAGAAGATCGCCCACACCGGTGCGTAGGGCAGGAACAGGAACTGGACGATGATGTTGAGTGCCGCCAGCGCGATACCCGTGTACCGGCCCCACACCATGTCCTTGAGGATCCCCCAGCCGGCGAACAGGGCGATGATCCCGATGATCAGGTGGATCCAGCCCCACGCCGTGAGGTTCATGGAGTAGACGTACGTGCCGACGCGCACGTAGACGTTGTCCTCGATGATCGCGGCGATGCCCTCGAAGATGCCGATCACGCCGACGACTATCAGCAGGATGCCGGCGAAGAGCGTGCCGCCTTCCGCCCAACTGCTCGCACTCGTTCCGGTACTCCGGGGTGCCTGCGGTGCTGTGTTCTGGCTCATGCAGCCAGCATGGGGCGAACGGTGCGCATCGGATATTTCAGTTGAGCCGTTCGAGGTACGCCCGCAGCGCTGCGTCGAACGCGTCGGGACGCTCCATGTTCGGCAGGTGCGCTGCGCCTTCGACGACGCACAGCGTCGAGTCGGGGAGTGCCGCGTGCATCGCCTCGGCGTCCGCGACCGGCGTGAAGGCGTCGTCCCGCCCGACGACCACGAGGGTCGGCACCGCCACCGTGGTGAGCAACTCCCGGTAGTCCGGACGCTCGGCCCGCCCGCGCAGGGCGGCCGCCGCGCCCTCGGGGGGCGCGGCCAGCATCATCCGGTGCACGGTCGCGGAGACCTCGGGGTTGTACGGGGCGACCATCATGTCCCGCACCTCGTCGGCGTACCCGCGCATGCCCTCCGCCAGCAGCCGGTCCGCCGCAGCGTTGCGTGCGGCCCTGCCCTCCGCGGTCTCGGCGGCGGGGAAGGTGTCGGCGAGGACGAGCCCGGTGATCCGCTCCGGGAAGAGGCGGTAGCACTCCATCGCGATCTGCCCGCCCATGGAGAGTCCGCCGAGGACGAACCGCTGCACCCCCAGGTGGTCGAGGAGGGCGAGCAGGTCGGTGGCGAAGTCGGCCAGGAGCGTGGTGCCCGGGACGACGGACGAGGCGCCGTAGCCCCGCAGGTCCGGGGCGATGACCCGGTGTGTCCGGGAGAGGGACGCGAGCTGCGGTGCCCACATCGTGCGGTCGAAGGGGTGGCCGTGGACGAGGACCAGGGCGGGACCGTGTCCCTCGTCCTCGTAGCCGGTGGTCAGGGAGTCGATGCGTGCTGTGGGCATGGCTCCGAGGCTAGGCACGCCAACTCCTCGGTGCAATAAGATCTTTGCTCTCGGTGCAATCGTGGGCGCGACGGGAGCGGGCGGGTGGCACAGGACTACAGGCGGTTGGCGGACGAGATCGCGGCCGCGGTCGCGGACGGGCGGCTGAAGCCCGGCGACCGGCTGCCGCCGCAGCGCACCTACGCCCGGCGCCGCCGGATCGCCGTCTCCACGGCGATCCGGGTGTACGGAGAGTTGGTGCGGCGCGGACTGGTCGTGGGAGAGGTGGGGCGGGGCACGTTCGTACGGGCGGCACCCCCGCCGCCCGGGTCCGCACTGATCGAATCGGCCGGTGGGGCGACGGTCGACCTACAGCTCAACTACCCGGTGGCAGAAGGCCAGTCAGAACTGATGGCCCGCGAACTCCGCTCCCTGGCACGCCCCGACGTGCTGGGTGGGACGACCGGACCCGCGGCTCCGGAAGGGACCGACGGGGCGCGCCGCGCCGCGGCCGGCGTGCTCGCCAGGAGCGGCTGGTCCCCGGACCCCGACCGGTTGCTCTTCGCCGGCAACGGCCGCCAGGCACTCGCGGGTGCGATCGCCTCGCTGGTGCCGCCCGGAGGCCGGCTCGGAGTCGAGGCTCTGACGTACCCGCTGGTCAAGATGGTCGCGGAGCGGTTGGGGGCCCGCCTGGTCCCGATCGCCCTGGACGAGGAGGGCGTCCGACCGGAAGCGCTGGTCGCCGCACACCGGGCGACCCCGCTCGCTGCCCTCTACGTGCAGCCGACCCTGCACAATCCGTTGACCCTGACGGCGGGTGACGCCCGGCGGGCACAGTTGGCGGAGGCGATCCACACGTGCGGGCTGACCGCGATCGAAGACACCACCTGGGCCTTCCTCGCACCGGATGCGCCCGCCCCGCTGGCCGCGTACGCCCCTGAGCGGACGCTGCTGGTGGACAGCCTCTCCAAGCGGCTGGCACCAGGACTGACCGTGGGATACCTCGTCCCGCCCGCCGGGCACCGGGAAACCCTGGCGCAGGCCCTGCGATCGGGTGCCTGGACGGCAGCGGGATTCGCCTCGGCAGCGGCGCTGCGGTGGAGCGAGAGCGGAGTCGTGGCCGAAGTGGCCGGGTGGAAGCGCACCGACGCGGAGCTGCGGCAAGAGCTGGTGCGCCGGGCTCTGGACGGTTTCGACGTCCGCACCGATCCCCGCTCCTACTTCTGCTGGTGGCGGCTGCCCAAGTGCTGGCGGGCGGAGGCGTTCGTCGCTGCCGCGGCGCAGGAGGGGGTGGCGGTGACTCCCGGTTCGGCCTTCGCGGTCGGTGCGCACGCCGCACCGGACGCCGTCCGCGTGGGCCTGGCCTCACCGTCGCACCGGGAGCTGGCGCAGGCCCTGGACCGGCTCGCGGCACTGGCGGCCCGTCCGCGCACCGGCTGACGGCGGACGCACGGTCGGCGGACCCGAGTGTGCGCCGCGGCCCGGGCGAGTCGACCCGCGCGCCCCACCGACCGTGCTCGTGGCCGCGCAGCCCTCCCCCGTGGGCCTCCTGATCCATTTGACCGCTCGGCCGTACGGGTGTCCGCTGGGGGAACGGAGTAGCGGAGGAGCGGAAGGAGCTCTGCCATGGCTGCCCACGCCGCCGTGCCCGCACGGCACCACGGATCCCTCGGCATCGCGGTACCTGTCGTACTCGGTGCGGTCTACGGCCTCTACACGTCCTTCATGGCCCGGACGGCCGGGGATTCGGCCGGTGCGCAGTTCGCCATCGGACTCATCTCCTGCGTCGCCCTGGCCGGGCTCTGCTTCGCCCTCGGACGCTTCCAGCACATCCTGCCCAAAGAGCTCCGCGCGGCGGCGTACGCGGCTCTGGTCGGGATAGCGGTCGGCTATCTGAACAGTCTGTCCGGAGACAGCATCCTCACCTCGATCGTGCTGTCCGTGATCATCGCGGCGGCGACCTTCTGCGTGGTGTTCTACGCCGTCTACGTCCACGAGGAGCCGGCCAGGGACTGACCCGGCGCTCTCCCCTTCCACGGCCACCGCCCTTCCACGGCCACCGCGCCGCAAGGTGGTCCGCCACCTGCTCGACGTGCTCTTGCCGTCCGCCCGCCTCCTCGCCCTCCACGCGCACTCCTTGCGCGTCCGTACCGGCGGGAGGCCCGGCGTCGTCGGGGACGGCCCGACCGCGCCGGTCCGGACGGGAAGCGCGATCCACGTGGGCCCGCGGTACCGGAGTCGGAGTGCCGGCCCGAGCCCCGCGGTTCTCCTCCGGCGTGCCCGTGGGCGCCCTTCGCCCTCGCGGCTCGACGGACGTCAGGCGGACCCGGACCCGGCCGTGCTCACTCGTCGGGGACCGTGCCCCGCACGACCACCACCGGGCACGGCGCGTGCAGGGTGACGTGCAGCCCGACCGACCCCAGCATCGCCGCCTTGAAACCGCTGTAGCCGCGATCGCCGATGACCAGCAGGGAGGCGCCCTCCGCACGGTCCAGCAGCACCTGGGCGGCGTTCCCGACGAGGACCGTGCGGGTGACGGCGGCCGCGGCCTCGGTGCCCAGGACCCTCTCCAGGGCGTCGGCCTGGTGCTGCCGGGCGGCCTGCGCCGGGTCGAAATCGGTGGGCATGCCCGGAACCATGGAGCCCCAGCCCGACTTGGGGTACTCCCAGGTGGTGACGGCCTCCAACGAGTCGCCGGTCAGCTGCGCCTGCCGGGCTGCCCAGCCCAGCGCGTTGAGCGAGCTGTCCGAGCCGTCGACGCCCACGACGATCCTGCCCATCCTGCCTCCCGGTCCTAGGGGCTCCGTAGCTGACACAAACCCTACGCACAAAGAGGGGGAACGGACCGGGTGGGCGGTGGCCGGACGGAACCGGCGGTCGGGCGCGCGGGGGACGGGGCGCCGCCCGGTCGCAGGGCCGCCGGCTGCTGCTCGAACGGCACGACTCCGACGGGCGCCTCGGCGGTGGCCGGCCGGGCGGACATCACATCGGCGGGCTCGCTCCCGCCTGCGGATGCGCGACGGCGGGCCGTCCGCGTGTACGTCGCCGCCCGACATCGCGGCGAGGTGCGGACTGCCCTCCCGGTCGACACCGTCCTCCCTCCACGGCTCGCTGAGGAGCGCGTCGTCCTCGACGGCGAGCGGGGTGCCCCGGCGGATGCCCTGCCCGAACCACGGGTCACCTCCCGTGGAGGGCCGCGCCCACTCCTCTTCCGCCCTTACGCTGGAGCGGTCCCACCCACCCCACCAGCCCGAGGAGTGCCGATGAGCGAGAGCGAGCGCTGGAAGGAGCGCGGTGTCGCCCTGCGCGTCTTCGTCTACGTCTTCGCCACCCACGCCTTCGCGGGCTTCGTCTGGCTGCTCTTCTACGTGGGGGAGCACGCGGGTAAGTGAGCGCGCGGGTGCCCCGCGGTTCACCGGTGTCCGGGCCCGGGGCGGGCTGGCGGCCGGAGCACTGCAGGGGGCGGCCACGCGTCCCGTCCCGTGTGACCGTCCCCACGTGACCGGGTGCAGGTGGGAACGCATGTGCGGAGGTGCGAACAGTAGAGTTCCCGCCGTGAGCCCCGACCCCCGCCCGACCAGGCCCCCCGTCACCGTCGCCGGGATCGGTGCCGACGGCTGGGACGGGCTGCCCGAAGCGACTCGTGCCGCCCTCCTCGACGCGGAGGTGCTCATCGGTGGCGAGCGCCAGCTCGCTCTGCTGCCCCCCGAGTGCGCGGGCGACCGGATCCCCTGGCCGTCGCCGCTGCGCCCCGCCGTACCCCGGCTCCTTCGGGCCCACCGGGGACGCCGCCTCGCAGTGCTCGCGAGTGGCGACCCCATGTTCTACGGCATCGGGCGCACCCTCACTGAGGTGGCGGGGCCGGAGGTCTTGCGGATCCTGCCGCATCCGTCGTCCGTGTCGTACGCCTGCGCACGGCTCGGCTGGCCGCTGGAGGACACCGATACCGTCACCCTCGTCGGTCGGCCGCTCGACGTGCTCACCGCCGCGCTGCACCAGGGGCGACGGCTGCTGGTACTCAGCGCGGGCGCGGACACCCCGGGCCGGGTGGCGGGCCTGCTCACCGCACGGGGGTTCGGCCCGAGCCGGATGCGCGTCCTGGAACAGCTCGGGGCCCCGCACGAACGCACCCTGGACGGCACCGCCGACGCCTGGGACCACGGGCCGGGCGACCCGCTCAATGTGATCGCCGTCGAATGCGCCCGCGAGCCCGGAGCGCCTCGGCTGGCCGCCGTACCCGGGCTCCCGGACGACGCGTACGAGCACGACGGCCAGCTCACCAAGCGCCACGTCCGCGCCGCGACCCTGGCCGCCCTCGCCCCTGCACCGGGGGAGCTGCTGTGGGACGTGGGCGGGGGCTCCGGGTCGATCGCGATCGAGTGGATGCGGACGCACCGGACGTGCCGTGCGGTCAGCGTCGAGCGCGACGCGGTGCGCGCGGACCGCATCGCCCGCAACGCACGGGCCCTCGGTGTGCCCGGCCTGCGGGTCGTCACCGCCGCCGCCCCCGGCGGACTCGCCGGACTCCCCGTTCCCGACGCGGTGTTCATCGGCGGTGGCCTCACCGCGCCGGGCCTCCTGGACGCGTGCTGGGACGCCCTGCCCCCGGCCGGACGGTTGGTCGCCAACACGGTCACCCTGGAGTCCGAGGCCCTGCTCGCCGAGCGCCACCGGCGGCACGGCGGCGAGCTGGTGCGGCTCGCGGTGGCGCACGCCGTCCCGGTCGGCGGCTTCACCGGCTGGCGCCAGGCGATGCCGGTCACCCAATGGTCCGTCACCAAGTCCCCTGCAGGAGATCCCTCATGACCGTGTACTTCATCGGCGCGGGCCCCGGCGCCGCCGACCTGATCACTGTGCGCGGGGCACGGACCCTCGCGAGGTGCGGGGTCTGTCTCTACGCGGGCTCGCTCGTCCCGCGGGACCTGCTGGCCGAATGCCCGCCGGGCGCCCGCCTCATCGACACGGCCCCGCTCGACCTGGACCGGATCATCGCGGAGATCGTCCGTGCCCACGAGGCCGGCGACGACGTGGCCCGGCTCCACTCCGGTGACCCGTCGGTCTTCAGCGCGGTGGCGGAGCAGATGCGACGGTTGGACGCGGTCGGGATCCCGTACGAGGTGGTGCCGGGGGTCCCGGCCTTCGCGGCGGCCGCGGCGGCGCTCAAGCGGGAACTGACGGTGCCGACCGTCGGCCAGACGGTGATCCTCACACGCATCGCGCAGCAGGCCACCCCCATGCCCGAGGGCGAGGAGCTCGCCACGCTGGGACGCAGTGGCGCGCTGCTCGTGCTGCACCTGGCAGCCCGCTACGTCGACCGGGTCGTCGGGGAACTGCTGCCGCACTACGGGGCGGACTGCCCCGCGGCCGTGGTGGCCATGGCCAGTAGGCCGGACGAGGTGGTCCTCAGGGGCACGCTCGAGGACATCGCGGAGCAGACGAAGGCCGCCGGGATCACGAAGACGGCGGTGATCATCGTGGGCCGCACGCTGGCGGCGTCGCAGTTCCGGGACAGCCACCTGTACGACCCGGCGCGCGAGCGACACCTGTGTTGAGCTGCTGGTCGCGACCGGCTTCCGTGCGGGGCGGGTGCGGGGCACGCCGGTAACCGCGCGGGAGGCCGGTACGCGCCGGTTCGGACGGGGTGACGCCCGGCGTCCGCTCCGCACACCACGCCCGCCCACCCGCACGCACTCCGAGTACGCTCCCTCGCACGACCGGCCATGGGCGTAACCCCGCGCACGTCGGTGCCGGGCCCGCACCACCGGCCGGTCCGGCGGTCGAGGACCAACACCCCGGGCACCCGTGCGGTGCGGGCACCGCACGGCGCGCGGCCAGCGGCTGCTCAGCGGACCGGCGTCGTACGGTCCGGGCCGCGGGGCTCCGAGCGACCCACCACCGTCCCCGCGCGGTCGATGCACACCACGTCCACCGTGACCGGCGCGCCCCGCAGCACCTCCAGCGCCTGGTCGCGGGCGGTTGCAGCCACCAGGTCGCCCAGCGGGACCGAGCGTGCGGCGCACAGCTGCAGGGCGGCCAACCCCGTGTTGGCCGCCGCCACGTCCGCCGCCAGTGCCTCGTCCGCCCCGCCGGCGCGCGCCAGCTCCGCGAGGAAGCCCTTGTCCACCTGAGACCGCGCCGAGTGCAGGTCCATGTGCCCCGCGGCGAGCTTGGACAGCTTGGCGAAGCCGCCGCAGATGGTGAGCCGATCCACCGGGTGCCTGCGGACGTACTTGAGCACGGCGCCTGCGAAGTCCCCCATGTCGAGCAGGGAATCCTCGGGCAGGCCGTACAGCGCGACCGCGGTCTTCTCGGACGTCGAGCCCGTGCATCCGGCCACGTGCGTGCGGCCCGCCGCACGCGCCACGTCCACGCCCCGGCGGATCGAGTCGATCCACGCTGAGCAGGAGTAGGGCACGACGACCCCGGTCGTGCCGAGGATGGACAGCCCGCCGAGGATGCCGAGGCGGGGGTTCCACGTGGAGCGGGCGATCTCCTCCCCGTCGTCGACGGAGACGGTGATTTCGACGTCGCCGGTGCCGCCGTGCCGGGTTGCGACCTCCGCGACGTGGTCGCGCATCAGCGTGCGCGGCACCGGGTTGATCGCGGGCTCGCCGACGTCCAGCGGCAGGCCGGGGCGGGTGACCGTGCCCACGCCCCGCCCGGCCCGGAACACCACGCCGGATCCCGCGGGCAGCAGCCGAACCGTGGAGCGGACCAGCGCACCGTGGGTGACGTCCGGGTCGTCGCCCGCGTCCTTCACCACGCCGGCCATCGCGAAGACGTCCGTCAGCTCCTCCGCGGCCAGCGCGAACGCCGGGGTGTGCCCCTTGGGCAGCGTGATCGTCACGGGGTCGGGGAAGTCGCCGGTGAGCAGGGCGGTGTACGCGGCGGTCGTCGCGGCCGTCGCGCAGGCACCGGTCGTCCAGCCGGACCGGAGGCCGGTGTGCTTCAGTTGGGCGGCACGACCGCCCCCGGCCTCACTCATCGAAGGACCCCATGCACATCCTCATCCTCGGCGGTACGACCGAGGCCCGCGGCCTCGCCGAGTCCCTGCACACGGGCGGGTGGCGGGTGACGACGTCGCTCGCGGGGCGCGTCGCCGCCCCGCGGCTGCCCGTGGGCGAGGTGCGAACCGGCGGCTTCGGCGGTTCGGAGGGCCTTGCCGCCTGGCTGCGCGAGCACCGGGTGGATGCGCTCATCGACGCCACCCATCCTTTCGCCGGGACGATCAGTTTCAACGCGGCGCGGGCCGCCGCCCTCGCCCATGTTCCCCTGTTGGCGCTCCGCAGGCCCGGGTGGGCCCCGTCGGAAGGCGACGACTGGCACCACGTGGGCTCGCTGCAGGAAGCGGCGCAGGCGCTGCCGACCCTGGGACGGCGGGTGTTCCTGACGACCGGCCGCATGGGGCTGGCGACCTTCGCGCACCTCGACGACCTCTGGTTCCTCGTCCGCTCGGTCGACCCCCCACAGGCCCCGTACCCGGCGCGGACGGAGGTCCTCCTGGACCGTGGCCCCTTCGGCCTCGACGGCGAGCGGGAACTGCTGCGCCGCCACCGCATCGACGTGGTCGTCACGAAGGACAGCGGAGGTGCGGCGACCGCCCCCAAGCTCACTGCCGCCCGCGAGGCGGGCGTCCCGGTGATCGTGGTCCGTCGCCCCCCGGCCCCGGGTGGCGTTCCGGTCGCGACGGCGCCGGAGGAGGCCCTGGCGTGGGTGGCGAAGCTCGCCCCCGGGGGCTCTGCGGACTGACGGGGCGGACGCCCGCCCCGCCGCCGATGCCCCCGCCGCCGACGCCCGCTCAGCCGCCGGCCGGCTCCGTGCCGGCCTCCGGGTACGAGCGCGGGGTCCAGACGATCTCCTCGCCGGAGCCCCGCGTGACGGTGCGGGTCTGCGAGGACCCCACCAACAGCAGGGTCCGCATGTCGACGACCGCCGGATCCAGGTCGCCCAGACGCACGATCCGTACGCTCTCCTCCGCACCGCCCACGTCTCGCGCCACCACCACGGGCGTGTGGGGCGCACGGTGCTCCAGCAGCAGTTCGCGGGCCTTGCCCACCTGCCAGGTGCGGCTGCGCGAGCCCGGGTTGTAGAGAGCCAGGACGAGATCGGCCGCCGCCGCGGCCCGTAGCCGCTCGGCGATGACCTCCCACGGCTTGAGCCGGTCGGAGAGCGAGATCGTCGCGTAGTCGTGGCCGAGCGGGGCGCCGGCCCGGGCCGCCGCTGCGTTCGCCGCGGTGACGCCCGGCAGGACGGAGACGGACACGTCCGCGTACGGCTCCTTCGACGCCACCTCCAGCACCGCCGTCGCCATGGCGAAGACGCCCGGGTCGCCGCCCGACACCACCGCCACCTTCCGTCCGCGGCGTGCGAGGTCGAGCGCGAACTCCGCTCGTTCCGTCTCCACCTTGTTGTCGGATCCGTGCCGTCGCTGGCCCGGTCGTACCGGCACCCGGTCCAGGTAGGTCGTGTAGCCGACCAGGTCGTCGGCGGAGGCCAGCGCGCCGCGCGTTTCGGGGGTGAGCCACAGCGGACCGGCGGGCCCCGTACCCACCACGACCACCTCGCCCCGCTCACGCACCGGGGGTGCCGTGTCGATACGGCTCGGCAGCACCGCGACCGAGAAGTACGGAACGGACGCGGGATCCACCCCGGCGAGTGGCTCCACGCGCTCGCCCGGCATCGTCGCGCGCTCCACGTACTGCGCGTCGTCCAGCCGTCCGGCGCGCTCCAGAGCGCTTCGCACAGCGGGGAAGGTCCGCCCCAACTTCATCACGACCGCCGAGTCGGTCGCCGCCAGACGGGCCGTCAGCTCCTCCTCGGGCAGCGTGCCCGGGATGATCGTCAGGGTCTCCTCGGCTTCCACCAGCGGTTTGCCGATGCGGGCGGCGGCGGCGCTCACCGAGGTGACCCCCGGCACCACCTCGGTGGGGTAGCGGTGCGCCAGCCGCTTGTGCATGTGCTGGTACGAGCCGTAGAAGAACGGGTCGCCCTCCGCGAGCACGGCGACGGTCCGTCCGGCGTCGAGGTGCGCCGCCAGCCGCTCGGCCGCCTCCTCGTAGAAGTCGTTGAGGGCGCCCCGGTAGCCGCCGGGGTGATCGGTGGTCTCGACGGTGATGGGGTACATCAGCCGTTCCTCGACCTGGTCCGGTCGGAGGTGCTCGGCCACGATGGAACGCGCGATGGACCGGCCGTGCCGGGCGCAGTGGTACGCGACCACGTCGGCCTCGGCGATGACCTGGACGGCCCGCAGGGTCATCAGGGACGGGTCGCCGGGGCCGAGCCCCACGCCGTACAGCCGTCCGGGGGTCTTCGTGGTCATTCCGCCTCACTCGCCATCGCGTTGATCGCTGCCGCGGCCATGGCACTGCCGCCGCGCCGTCCGCGCACCACCAGGTGCTCCAGGCCCGACGCGTGGGCGGCGAGCGCCTCCTTGGACTCGGCGGCGCCGATGAAGCCGACCGGTACGCCGATGACGGCCGCCGGGCGGGGCGCCCCTCCCTCGATCATCTCCAGGAGCCGGAACAGCGCCGTGGGCGCGTTGCCGACGGCGACGACCGCACCGTCGAGCCGGTCACGCCACAGCTCCAGCGCCGCGGCGCTCCGCGTGGTGCCGAGGTCGACGGCCAGCGCGGGCACGGACGGGTCGGAGAGGGTGCATATCACCTCGTTGTCGGCGGGCAGCCGCTTGCGGGTGACACCGCTCGCCACCATCTGGGCGTCGCAGAGGATCGGTGCGCCGGCGCGCAGGGCCGTGCGGGCGCGGGCCACCACGTCGGGGGAGTAGGCAAGGTCGCGGACGAGGTCGACCATGCCGCAGGCGTGGATCATCCGTACCGCGACCCGGCTGACGTCGGCGGGCAGCGGGGCGAGGTCGGCTTCCGCCCGGATCGTGGCAAAGGACCGGCGGTAGATCTCCGCACCGTCCTTCTCGTAGTCGAACACGGTCTTCTCGCTCATTTCGTCGGTGTGGTCGTCGATGTGGATCTGCGGGCCGCCGCGACCGCGTCGGCTAGCCGAGCGGTGGTCGCGACGGCTACGGAGGCGCCGCCTGCGGTCACCCGGTACGTGCCGTCCGGCAGGGCGAGGGCGTCGACGTGCTCCCCGTGCGGATGGCCGCAGCGGCGCTCGCAGCCGGAGAAGTACACGGGCAGGAGGGCCTGCGGAGGGGAGTCGGAGGGCTGCGGACCCGTGGGGTCGGGACCCGTCGGCGGGGCGTCCTCGCCGGGGCGGTCCCGACCGGTCGCCGCATCGGCGCGTACGTCCGCGAATGCCTTGCCGCACCCGGGCCGACCGGTGCAGGCGCCTACGCCGTACCAGGGGGACCCGGTGCCGGTGATCAGGCCGGCCTCGTCCAGGGCGCGGAGCCGTGCGCGGGCTTCGTCCGGGTCCGTGAAGCCGGGCACGACGACCCCGCGCCAGGGAGTGAGGCGGACCTCGTCCGACGGCGCGGGCAGCAGCGCGCGGGCCTGGGCGGCGGTGAGTCGGCCGAGGGGGGCGGCGACGGACACGGCCCACCGGCCGGGACCTTCGACGAGCCCGGGGCGGGGGCCGGCGCCCTGCGGGCCGGGACCGGCTCCGGGCCCAGAGCCGTGCTCCGTGCCGGCGCCGGCTGCCCGAGGGCCGTCCGTGGCCGCCCCGGTGGGGTCCGTCCGCTCCCCTGCGTCCGCGCGCACCCGCGTCGCCGCGATGCCCGCCGCCTCCAGTTGCGCACCCACGGCCGGTGCCTGCCCGGCCGGTAGTTCCCGCACCCGCCAGGCTCCCGTGCCGGAGTCTTCCGCCGCCGTGAGGAAGGCCTCGGCAGCCGCGAGGGCGGCCCGCGGTGCGTCCCCCGCCGCGATGCGGAAGGCCTGTGCTCCGACGTGCACGACGGCCGAACCGCCGTCCGCTGCGAGCAAGGTCACATCCGCCCCGAGCCCCGCCACGTCGCCCCGCCCGTCGTCCAGGGCGAACAGGAAACGACCGGAGAGCCGGGCCGCCCGCCCGCTCGCGCACAGCAGCGCGTCCAGCTGTCGTGCCCACAACTGCACGGTGCCGCAGCCGAGTCCGTCGAGTCCGGCGAGCGGTGAGGACACGACGTTCCGGACCCGTTCATGGGTGTCGGAGGGCAGCAGTCCGGCGTCCCGCAGGAAGTCCGCCAGCTGTGCACCGCACTCCTCGCCCAGTCCGCGCAGCTCGACGTTCCCGCGCGACGTGACACTCAGCATGCCGTCGCCCAGCTCCTCGGCGGCCCGCGCCAGGGTGGTGAGCTGATGTGACGTCAGAAGCCCTCCGGGTAGCCGGAGTCGGGCCAGGTGCCCGTCGTCGGCCGGATGTAGCCGCAGTGCGCCCGGGCATGCATCGGACCGTTCCCGTATGCGAGGTTCGCCCCGGTTCGGGGGTGTTGCGGGTGTGGGCGGCATGGCGGCGAGCATACCCACGTCCTTCCAGGTGACCGCCCTGCCGGTGAGGGCAGCCTCTACTATGCAGACGGCACGGGGTCCCAGGACCCTAGGGAGGAAGCCCGGTGAGAATCCGGCGCGGTCCCGCCACTGTGAGCCGGCCCCCCGGGGCCCGGCGAGCCAGGAACTCCCGCCGTCCTACGACCACCCGGGGCGCGGACACCCCGAGGAAGGCCTGCGCACGCCATGATCCTGCTGCTGTCGACCTCCGACACCGACCTGCTCAGCGCCCGTGCGGCCGCGGGCCCGGTCGAGTACCGCCTCGCCAACCCCTCCCGGCTCCCGGCTGCGGGTACCCCCCAGGCCGAAGGCCCTGGCGGACTGCGCGATCTGCTGGAGGGCACCGAGCTCGTCGTCGTACGGCTGCTCGGTGGTCTGCGCGCCTGGCCGGAAGGTCTCGACGTGCTGCTCGCCGCCGACCAGACCCGCCCGGTCGTGGTCCTGACCGGCGAACAGGCCCCCGACGCCCAGCTGATGGAGGCGTCAACGGTGCCCATCGGCATCGCGGCCGAGGCCCACGCCTACCTGGCGCACGGCGGCCCGGACAACCTGGAGCAGTTGGCGCGCTTCCTGTCGGACACCGTCCTGCTCACCGGCCACGGCTTCGAGCCCCCGGCCGCAGCCCCGAGCTGGGGTCCGCTCGACCGCACCCCGCGCGTCACCGACGGCCCCACCATCGCGGTGCTGTACTACCGGGCCCACCACATGAGCGGCAACACCGCGTTCGTCGGAGCCCTCTGCGACGCCGTCGAGGACGCGGGCGGCCGGGCCCTCCCGCTCTACGTCGCCTCACTGCGCACCCCCGAGCCGGAGCTGCTCGACCGGCTGCGCGGCGCGGACGCCGTCGTCACCACCGTCCTCGCCGCCGGTGGCACCCGGCCGGCCGAGGCGCAGGCGGCCGAGATGGACCTCTCGCCGCAGAGCGCCCCCGCTGAAGGCGGCGGGGAGCCACGGGCGGGCGGGGACGACGAGTCCTGGGACGCCGGAGAGCTCGCCGCGCTCGACGTACCGGTGCTCCAGGCCCTGTGCCTGACCGGTTCGCGCAGCGCCTGGGAGGAGAACGACGAGGGCCTCTCGCCGCTGGACGCCGCGAGCCAGGTCGCGGTCCCCGAGTTCGACGGCCGCCTGATCACCGTTCCGTTCTCCTTCAAGGAGATCGACGAGGACGGCCTGCCCGCGTACGTCGCCGATCCCGAGCGCGCCGCCCGCGTCGCCGGCATCGCAGTGCGCCACGCCCGGCTGCGCCACATCGCCAACGCGGACAAGCGCATCGCGCTCGTCCTCTCCGCGTACCCGACCAAGCACTCCCGCATCGGCAACGCGGTCGGCCTCGACACGCCCGCCTCCGCCGTCGCCCTGCTGCGCCGACTCGTCGACGAGGGATACGACTTCGGCGCGGAGGAGATCCCCGGCCTCGCGTCCGGTGACGGCGACGAGCTGATCCGTGCGCTCATCGACGCCGGCGGCCACGACCAGGACTGGCTCACCGAGGAGCAGCTGGCCCGCAACCCCGTCCGCATCCCGGCCGCCGACTACGAGCGCTGGTACGCGACGCTGCCCGCCGAGCTGCGCGCGGGCGTCGAGGAGCACTGGGGCCCGGCGCCCGGCGAGATGTTCCTGGACCGCTCCCGCAACCCCGAGGGCGACATCGTGCTGGCCGCCCTGCGCCGCGGGAACCTGCTGATCATCATCCAGCCGCCGCGCGGCTTCGGCGAGAACCCGATCGCGATCTACCACGACCCTGATCTGCCGCCCTCGCACCACTACCTCGCCGCCTACCGCTGGATCGCGGCCCGGCAGGACGACGGGGGCTTCGGAGCAGACGCGATGATCCACCTCGGCAAGCACGGCAACCTGGAGTGGCTGCCGGGCAAGAACGCCGGACTGTCCGCGGCCTGCGCCCCCGACGCCGCGCTCGGCGACCTGCCGCTGGTCTACCCGTTCCTGGTCAACGACCCGGGCGAGGGCACCCAGGCCAAGCGCCGGGTGCACGCCACCCTCGTCGACCACCTCATCCCGCCGATGGCGCGCGCCGACTCCTACGGTGACATCGCACGCCTGGAACAGCTGCTCGACGAGTACGCGCAGATCTCCTCCATGGACCCGGCGAAGCTGCCCGCCATCCGCGCCCAGATCTGGACGCTGATCCAGGCGGCCAAGCTCGACCACGACCTGGGGATGGAGGACCGTCCGGACGACGACGGCTTCGACGACTTCCTGCTGCACGTCGACGGCTGGCTGTGCGAGGTGAAGGACGCGCAGATCCGTGACGGCCTGCACGTCCTCGGTGGCGCGCCCACCGGTCCGGAGCGGGTCAACCTCGTCCTGTCGATCCTGCGCGCCCGGCAGATCTGGGGCGGGACGACCGCGCTGCCCGGACTGCGCGAAGCCCTCGGCCTCGACGAGTCGGCCGCGACCCGCACGGGCGCCGACGAGGCGGAGGCCACCGCCCGCGCCCTCGTCGAGGCGATGGAGGAGGCGGACTGGAACCCGGCCGCAGTTCCGGCGGTGGCCGGGGGGCACGGCCGCAAGGTCGCCGACATCCTCGACTTCGCGGCCCGCCAGGTCGTTCCCCGCCTCGCCGCCACGACCGATGAACTCGACCACGCCGTCCATGCGTTGAACGGCGGCTTCGTGCCCGCGGGTCCATCCGGTTCGCCGTTGCGCGGGCTGGTCAACGTCCTTCCGACCGGGCGCAACTTCTACTCCGTCGACCCCAAGGCCGTACCGTCGCGCCTCGCCTGGGAGACCGGCCAGGCCCTCGCAGAGTCGCTGCTCACGCGCTACTTCGACGACAACGGCGAGTGGCCGACGTCCGTCGGCCTCTCCCTGTGGGGCACCAGCGCGATGCGCACCGCGGGCGACGACGTCGCCGAAGCGCTGGCCCTGCTCGGCATCCGCCCCGTCTGGGACGACGCCTCGCGCCGGGTCACCGGACTGGAACCGGTCCCGGCCGAGGAGCTGGGCCGCCCCCGTGTCGACGTCACGCTGCGCATCTCCGGCTTCTTCCGCGACGCGTTCCCGCACACGATCGGGCTACTCGACGACGCGGTGCGCCTCGCGGCCTCGCTCGACGAGCCGGCGGACGTCAACCACGTGCGCGCGCACACCCAGGCCGACCTCGCGGTCCACGGTGACGAGCGACGTGCCACCACCCGGATCTTCGGCTCCCGCCCCGGCACGTACGGCGCGGGCCTCCTCCAGCTCATCGACTCCCGCGACTGGCGCACCGACGCCGACCTCGCGGAGGTCTACACGGTGTGGGGCGGCTACGCCTACGGTCGGGGCCTCGAAGGCCGTGCCGCCCGGGAGGAGATGGAGACGGCGTACAAGCGGATCGCGGTCGCGGCGAAGAACACCGACACCCGAGAGCACGACATCGCCGACTCCGACGACTACTTCCAGTACCACGGGGGAATGGTCGCCACCGTGCGTGCGCTGCGCGGCACGGCCCCCGAGGCGTACATCGGCGACTCGACCCGTCCCGAGACGGTCCGCACCCGCACGCTCGTCGAGGAGACCTCCCGGGTCTTCCGCGCCCGCGTGGTCAACCCCAAGTGGATCGAGGCGATGCGCCGCCACGGCTACAAGGGCGCGTTCGAGCTCGCCGCGACCGTGGACTACCTCTTCGGGTACGACGCCACGACGGGCGTGATCGCCGACTGGATGTACGACAAGCTGACCCAGGCGTACGTCCTCGACCCGGAGAACCGCACGTTCCTCCGGCAGGCCAACCCGTGGGCCCTGCACGGCATCGCGGAGCGGCTGTTGGAGGCGGAGTCGCGCGGTATGTGGGAGAAGCCCGACCCGGCGGTCCTCGCCGAGCTGCGCGAGGTCTTCCTGGAGACGGAGGGCGACCTGGAGGGCGGCGACGCCTGATGCCGGGCGCATGACGTAAGACTTCCGTCACCACGCGGAGCGGTCCGCCGGCGGTCCCGGGCCGCTTCAATGGGGATCATGAAGACAGCAGTCTTGAGGAAGCCGGGGGTCGTCGTCGGCCTCGCCGTGGTCGCCGTGCTGGTCGCGGCAGGTCTGTACTGGTTCCAGCCGTGGAAGCTGTGGGCGGACCAGACCGTGCGCGAGGAGCTTCCGGTGACGGCGACGCCGCCGTCGCCCGGTGCCACGGCCGGGACCGGTACGCCGAAGACCCTCGCCACCGGCACGTTCATCAGCCACGAGCACCACACGTCCGGAACCGTGAAGATCGTCGAGCTGCCCGACGGCAGCAGGACCCTGCGGCTGGAGGACCTGGACACCAGCAACGGACCGGCCCTGCGCGTCTGGCTCACCGACCAGCCGGTGAAGGCGGGCAAGGACGGCTGGCACGTCTTCGACGACGGCGCGTACGTCAGCCTCGGCGAGCTCAAGGGCAACAAGGGCGACCAGAACTATCCGCTGCCCGCCGGCCTGGACCTCGACCGCTACCGGAGCATCTCCATCTGGTGCGACCGCTTCGACGTCTCCTTCGGGGCCGCGGAGCTCTCCGGGAAAGCCGGCTAGCAGCCGCGTAGCCTGGGAGGACGATGAAGACCTTCTCCACGTCACGGGGTGACCTCGGGCTCACCCGCTTCCCCGAGGACTCCCGTGACCAGCTCCGTGCCTGGGACGCTTCCGACGAGTACCTGCTGCGCCACCTGGAGGACCGGGAGCCGTCCGGCACCCTCGTCCTCCTCGGGGACCGCTGGGGCGCCCTCGCCACCGCACTGGCCGCACACCGTCCCGTGCAGATCAGCGACTCGTACCTGGCCCAGTCGGCGACCCGGGCGAACCTCGCGCGAAACCGCACGGCAGCCGAGGCGGCCGGGGTCGCACTGCTGACGACGCAGGACGCACCGCCGGACCGCATCGACGTCCTGCTCGTCCGGATCCCCAAGAGCCTCGCTCTCCTGGAGGACCAGCTGCAGCGGCTCGCTCCGGGCCTTCACGCGGACACCCTCGTCGTCGGTACGGGCATGGTGACCGAGATCCACACGTCGACGCTGAAGCTCTTCGAGCGGATCGTCGGCCCGACCAGGACCTCCCTGGCGGTGAAGAAGGCGCGGCTGATCTTCTGCACCCCGGACCCGGCGCGGACCGGGGCCCCGGTGACCGAGCCGTGGCCGCGTACCTACACCCTGCCCACCGGCATCGGGGCCATGTCGGGCCGACCCGTGGTGAACCACGCGGGAATCTTCTGCGCGGAGCGCCTCGACATCGGCACCCGCTTCTTCCTGCAGCACCTGCCGCGCCCCCGGGGTCGGGCCCGCGTCGTGGACCTGGGCTGTGGGAACGGCGTGGTCGGCACGGCCGTGGCGGTCGCGCACCCCCAGGCCGAAGTCGTCTTCACGGACGAGTCGTTCCAGGCCGTCGCGTCGGCGGAGGCGACGTTCCGAGCGAACGTCGGGCGGGACGTCGAGGCGGCGTTCCTCGCGGGCGACGCACTCTCCGGGGTGGAACGGGAGTCGGCGGACCTGGTGTTGAACAACCCGCCGTTCCACACCCACCGCGCGCTGACCGACCGCACGGCGTGGCGCATGTTCACCGGCGCGCGCGCCGCGTTGCGCCCCGGCGGTGAGCTGTGGGTGGTCGGTAACCGCCACCTCGGCTACCACGTGCGTCTCCGTCGTCTCTTCGGCACCTGCGAGACCGTGGCGAGCAACCCGAAGTTCGTCGTCCTGAGGGCGGTCAAGCCGGCGTGAGCCGGCGGGTCCGGGGGAGTTGCCGGGCCGTGTGAACCCTCTGCCGTGCGCCCGGCGTGCTGTCGTACGCCGGCCGTTGTCCTGCGCCGGCCGTTGTCCTGCGCGTGCCGTAACGGTCGGCGCAGCTCGTGGGGCTCCGCCGGGGCCCGCGCCGCGGAGGAACCGTCGGTACCCCACTCGAACGGTCGAGCGCGCCGGGCGCCCGCCGGAGCGTTCGCCGCTTTCGCACCAAGACCTCTGCCCATACGGGATATTGGGGGCATGACGGAGTTCAAGGGCCGTTGGGAACGGCACACGCTGATTCCCGCGAGCCGCAGGGATCCGGCGGATCGGCCGGCAGAGCCCATCTACGCGTCACTCGCGGCCCAGTGGTCGCGGCAGGGCAGAGCGGTCCCCGGTGTTCCCGACCGGGAGTGGACGGCTCTTGTCACGCGCTCCTGCTGGCCTCGCTGGTGATGCTCATCCGCCTTTCCCGACGCACCTGATACGCATATTCACAGTTGGTCATACAGGATTCCTGATATCCCGCACAGGGCCATTTGGGTGACGCCCCGGAACCAAACCCCTCGTTCCGAGTTGAACCGACGCGCGGACAAGCCGGCGGGTTCGGCGGGAAGACAGGTGGTGGTGATCGAAAGAGCTGTGGTGGTGAGGGAGCCGCAAGCCCCGCGCGTCGGCGATGACGTCGACGGGGGCAAGGGTTGAGCTCGGTCGCAGCACGGGTGGTCGCACTCCTGACGACACGACAGCTCCCGTGCGAATTGGCGGAGCGGTGCACCCCGCTTCCGAGTGAAACGTGCGGAATTGATTACCAAAGGGTTTCCTCGTCCCTCGCTGCTCGTTGGTAGTGCGTAAGTGGCATTGCCGCGGCGACTACCTGACCGCAAGAGGAGGAATCCACAATGAAGTACGGGAAGACCGCCACCCTGTTCGTCGGAGCGGTACTGGCTACGGGCATGGCGTCGCCCGCCCTCGCGGACTCCGGTGCCGAAGGCTCGGCCGGCGGCTCACCGGGCGTCCTCTCCGGCAACGTCGTCCAGGTTCCGCTGCACGTGCCGGTGAATCTCTGCGGTAACGGCATCAATGCCATCGCCCTGCTGAACCCGGCGTTCGGCAACACCTGCGTGAACGGCTGACGGTAGTCGTCACGCAGGCCTGAAGGGTCGTTCTATGCCGGTCGTGGGGTGCCCACCGCGTGCACCCCGGGGCTGGCTCTCGAATCGAGAGTCGGGAAGTACATCGAGATGCGACAGGTCATCAGCAAGGGAATCCTGACGGCCGCGGCGGCCACCAGCATTCTGTCTCTGAGCGGTGCGTACGCCAGCGCCGCATCCCAGGCGGACGGCGAGGCCACGGGCTCCCCGGGCGTGCTGTCGGGCAACGTCGTCCAGCTGCCCGTGGACGCCCCCGTCAACGCATGCGGCAACTCCGTGAACGTCGTCGGGCTGCTGAACCCGGCGTTCGGCAACGCCTGCAGCAACGAGTCGGACGGTGCGACGGCGGCGTCCGGTTCCATGGCCAGCGGCACCGCGGAGGGCTCCCCGGGCGTGCTGTCGGGCAATGTCGTCCAGGCCCCGGTCCACGTGCCGGTCAACGCCTGCGGCAACACGATCGACGTGGTCGGCGCGCTCAACCCGGCGAGTGGCAACGCCTGTGGTGGCGGGCTGCCGGCCGCCACCACTCCGGAGGAGCCCACCACTCCCGAGGTGCCGGTGACGCCGGAGATTCCGGTCACCCCCGAGATTCCGGTGACGCCGGAGATTCCGGTCATCCCCGAGATCCCCGAGATCCCCGAGATCCCCGAGGTGCCGGTGACGCCCGAGGTCCCGGTCACCCCCGAGGTCCCCGTGACCACGGAGATCCCGGTCACCCCCGAGGTGCCCGTGAAGCCTGAGGTCCCGGCCACCCCGGTGGACGGCTCGTCAACCTCCGAAGAGGTCGCCACGCCCGCCGTCGGTGCTCCGCAGCTGGCCCACACCGGCAGCGCCGGAACCCTCGCGGCTGCGGGCGTCGCCGCCGCCCTGCTGGCCGGCGGTGGCGTGCTCTACCGCCGCGGTGCGGTGGCAGCCCGGCGCTGACGCGCCTGCACGTCCCGTGCGGCACGGCCGGGAGGGTCGCCCCCTCGATCCTCCCGGCCGGCCGCCGTGCTCCGAGGGCCGTGCCCCCCGTCAGGGGATCCGCGCTCCGCCGCCGTGGCGGGGACGTCGTGCGGACCGTTCACCCCCCGCGGGTCGCCCGTCCACGGAGGCGCGCAGCGCCCGTAGCCACAACAGCACCACGCTGCGCCGACACCCCAGCAGATAGCGGTGGTTGGTGCGGACCTCGGGGCGCCAGCGGTAGGGGTTCGTCCCGTCCTGGCGCGGCAGGCTCAGTACGGTCCGGCCCGTTCCCTGCCCGGCACAGGTGTGCAGCATCATCATCGCCACGTCCGCTTCGCTCTCCCGCAGGTCAGGGTGCGTGCCGTACAGGTATCCGCAGGTCAGCCCGGGTGAGATCAAGACCAGCACGACCGCGATGACGCTTTCGTCCAGCACGAACTCCGTCATCCGGGCCTGCCCGTTGCGTGCCATCTCCCGCACGGCACGGGCCAGATGCATCGAGAACCGCAGCTGCACGTGCTCGGGTGCCGCCTTCCGTCCCTTGCGGTGCAGCCTGACCAGCGTCCGCACCGCAACGGGGACGTCCTCCCAAGGGACCGGCCGTTGGTCGATGCCGAGCGCGTTGAGAACCCCGAGACCGGCACGCGCCTGCCGGGCCTGCGGAGCCGGCAGCCTGGCGAACAGGTCGTCCAACGGAACGCCGGGCAGTTCGAGACACGCTGAGTCGGCCCGCCGCAGACGCGGCCCGTGCCAGTGTGCGTACAGCCGCTCCGCGGCCCCTCCCGTTCGCACCTCCCGCAGGTCGATCACCGCGTGGCCGGCCGTCTCCGCCAGCGCTCCGGCCAGCGCCCGAGCCGCCTCCTCCGCGCAGTGGTCGTCGAGCAGGACGTCTCCGTAGTCGGTGATGTCGGCGCCGAGCGGCACGAGTGCCGGGAACGGCTTGCGGACCAGCATCAGCGGCGCCGCCGCCACGAGTACCGGCCCCCGTCGGACGAGCACGATCCGCAGCCGCCCCGGAACGCCGTACGACAGCCACCAGGAGTACAACCAGGCGTGGCTCTGGAAGGCGGTGGCGGTGCGGCAGTGGCGGTGCAACCGCTGCCAGGCGTCGGCGACACGGGCGAACTGCCGCTCGTTCCTGCAGATCTCGACGGTGAATCCGCCTCGGTCCTGGTAGCGGTGGCGGGCCTGCGGCAGGCCCGGATCCCGGCGCCGCGCGCGACGCCTTCCTGCCGTCGCACCGTCTGGTCTGCCGTCTGGTCTGCCGTCCGGTTCGGTCATGGGGACTCACCTCCGTGGTGCGGATGGGGCGTTCGGCGCGGACACCGTCGCGGTCGCGGCACAGCTCCGCGACCGCGCGCTCGGCGTGCCGTACGTCGTGGCCGGAAAGGGCGCGCTGGTGACCCTCGCGGCCGAGCGCGGCGCGCGGGGGCGCGTCGAGCAGGAGGTCCCCGTCGGCTGTGGCCAGGGCACGGAGACCCCGGAGGGGCGCCGGACAGAACGGCGCGTGCCCGGGCGGCGGGCTCTCGCCCGCCCGGTACGCGGCCGTCACCGCGGCGGGTCGACCGTATGGCGTGGCCTCCGACCGGCCCGAGGTCCTGCCTTCCCGACGGGGCGGCGGGATGAGGAGGTCGGCCGTCCTGCGCCAGGGCGCGGCGTCCTCCGCGGCACCGGCGAACCACGCTGCTCCTGGCGCGTCCGCAGGCAGTTGCTCGTCGTCTGGGCCGTCGTCGACCGGGCCGAGCACGGAGCCGGGCAGGCACGGCTCGGTGTCCACGCCGGTGCGGATGAGGGCCCATCGTGCGTCGGTCCCGGCGCGCCACGGGCGGACGACGTGGAGCGCGGCGGGGCGGCGGCCGTTCGTGGGGGAGGACAGCGGCACGGGCAGGTCTCCGCTCGTGGACTGGCTCGGATGCGGGGTGGTGCCGGGTGCGGCTCGTCGGCCGCAGGGGAAGGGACGTGCTGTCGCCGGGGCCCGGGCGCGCCCGAGGCGCGTCACCTGAGCGGGGCCGAGGCCCCACCCCGAACGGTTGTTCTTGTCGTGGGGGAGTTCAGGCAGACGGGTGTCGGACCGGCCGTGGTCGGTAATCCCTGCGAAACCTGTTTTCGTGTGTTCTTCGTGTTTCGAGGGATCGGAGTGACTCTAACCCCTACGTTGCGCAGAACCGCGCAGGATGGCGTGCCGCGAATTAACCCTTTTGGTGTTCCCGCGTATCCGGAGTTCGGTTGCCGTCGTTGATGGTGTGCCTCATCGGTTAACCGGAAGGAAGAAATGATGAAGCGAATCGCCAAGTCGCTCGCCCTCGCAGGCACCGGCGCCGCACTGGTCATGGGCGGTGCCGGCATGGCTGCCGCCGACAGTGGTGCGGCCGGCGCTGCGGAGGGCTCGCCCGGCGTCCTGTCCGGCAATGTCGTCCAGGCCCCGGTCCACGTGCCGGTCAACGCCTGCGGCAACACGGTTTCCGTCATCGGCCTGCTGAACCCGGCCATGGCGAACGCCTGCGGCAACGGCTGACGAACGTCCCGCCCGGCAGCACCGCGCTGCCGGGCACGGCGCGCTCGTGTGCCGGGCTGCGTCACCCCTTTGGCCGCACAACCTCACGGCCGCTACTTCCGTTGACCTTTTGGCCGAGCATTCACGTTCGGCACTGAAACACATGAACAAGGAGTGCTTCTCCATGTCGCGTACCGCGAAGGCTTTTGCCCTGTCCACCGTTGTCGCCGCCGCCGTTGCGGGCTCGGCCGGCCTCGCCGTCGCCGACAGCGGTGCGACGGGCACCGCTGCGGGTTCGCCGGGCGTCCTCTCGGGCAACGAGGCCCAGGTTCCGGTCCACGTGC
>NZ_JBHZCF010000007.1:274308-348246 GCF_042755225.1 Streptomyces sp. NPDC059169
CTCGGCCGGCCTCGCCGTCGCCGACAGCGGTGCGACGGGCACCGCTGCGGGTTCGCCGGGCGTCCTCTCGGGCAACGAGGCCCAGGTTCCGGTCCACGTGCCGGTGGGTGCCTGTGGCAACACGGTCAGCGTCATCGGGCTGCTCAACCCGACCGGTGGCAACGCCTGCGTCAACGGCTGATTGCCTTCGGGCCGGTCAGGCCGCTCTCCCCGCCACGGGACCGCCATGGCGGGGAGAGCGGTTTTTGGGTTGTGCGCGGACGCCGTCGGCAGCTGGTAGGAGAATCCGAACGGTCCCCTTCATTCGGGTGGGGAATACGAGAATTCCCGCGGTTCGGAGTTTCCGGTGTGCCCGGGGGTCGTTACAGAGGGCGTAAGCGCACGACAGATATCCACGAGCATCCGCAATATGCCTGATCCGCAGGCTGCTTGCGCGCACGACACGCGTCGTCTAAGGAGAGATTCACTGATGAAGCCCATGAAGGCCGCTGCGATCGTTGCCGGTTCCTTGGCGGTCGTGGGCGCCGCCGCGCCCGCCTTCGCCGCCGCGCCTTCCCCGACCCCGCACAGCGTCACCGGCGCGATGGAGACCGTTGCGGACCGGACCACGGGTGCCGCGCAGCCGCTGGCGAACCGTACGTTGGACACGGAGCAGGACGGCGCGCTGCTCAATTCCGCCCAGGGTGCGGCCAACAACCTGAACAAGGCCAAGGACACCGGCGCCGGGAAGCTCCTCGGCGGGCTGCCCGTGGGCGCCTCCTGACGACTCCCGGGCGAACCCGGTCGGCGGTCGGGTCGGGGGTGGCCGCGGGCCGGGCACGTACGGGCGAGCGAGCGCGACACCATCGGGGTGATCGACGGTGCGGCTCGCCCGTGGGCGTGATGCGGTCGTCCGGATGATCCGCTTGAGTCGCTAAAGTCCGAAGGTGACCTCAACCACCCCCATTGCCGTACGTGCGTACCATCCGACCCAGTTGGGCACACTCGTCGTCCTGGCCTGGAGCGGAGAGCATCCGGACGACCGGCGGGCCATGCCCTTCCTGCTGGCGTACTCCCTCGGGGACGGCGAGGGCGGCCCCGCGTCCGTGGAGTCGGCCGCCAGGCGACTGCTCGAAGAAGCGGGGCTGCCGATCGGGGCCGAGTTCGTGGACGCAGCCCAGGCGGCCGGGCTCCCCCTGACGCTCCTCGTCGAGGGCGACCAGGCGGTCCTGACGACGCCTCACCTCGCCGCACGGTGCACCGTACCGCCCGAGTGGCTGGCGGCGATGGGGGAGCGGGGTCACGTCTACTTCGTCTTCGCGACCAAGCCGTGGCCGCAGGCCGTTCCCGGACAGCCCGTCGCCGAGTCGGAGCTGCACGCCTTCGTGGGGGACGAGGCGATGTTGTCCACCGCGGCACACTGTCTGCTCCCGGTGCGCACGGTGCGGCAGTAGCCGGGTCCGGCGGCACGGTGCGCCGGCAGGCTCAGACGAGAAGGCCCGGCCGGCGGCTGTGCGCCGCCGGCCGGGCCGGGCGTGACCTCGTGGGTCACGGGTGCGGGGGCGGGCTCGCCGAGCAGATGGCCACCGAGTGGGCGGCCGTCCGTGGGGTCTCGGCGAGCCCCGGTCTTATCCCCATGTCCCGGGCGGCTACGGCCGCCCCGCGGTGACGTGTCGGTTCCATGGCGAGCTCCTCGTTCGAGGATGGACGGACATCCGTGACGCTAACCGGAATCTGACGATCCGTCGCGTTGGGAGTGGGCTCCGCTACTGCGTGCGCGCATCCGCCCAGGTCGGGCGGAGACCACCAGAAGACGATCCGTCAGGAGACGGCGGGAGAGGGGTACACGGAGATGGATACACGGACCAGGGCGCGGCTTCCGCATCCGGCGACACCACCGGACGACGCTCCGCCGACCGCGTCCGCCGGGAGTCCCGGCCTCGGCTGGCTGCTGGTGGTCGCGGGCCTGGCGGGCCTCGTCGCCTCCTGGGTCATCACCCTCGACAAGTTCAAGCTGCTGGAGGACCCGCGCTTCGTCCCGGGCTGCAGCCTCAACCCGGTGGTGTCCTGCGGGAACATCATGAAGAGCGAGCAGGCTGCCGCGTTCGGGTTCCCCAACCCCATGCTGGGTCTCGTCGCGTACGGAGTCGTGGTCGGCGCCGGTGCGGGGCTGCTCGCGGGTGCCCGGTACCGGCGCTGGTTCTGGCTCGGAATGCACGGGGGCACCTTCTTCGGGGTCGGCTTCTGCACCTGGCTGCAGTTCCAGTCGCTGTACCGCATCGGTGCGTTGTGCCTGTGGTGCTCGCTCGCCTGGGTGGCCACGATCGTCTTGTTCTGTGCCGTGACGCGGCACAACGTGGTGCAGCGGCTCCTCCCGGCACCGGCGGCACTGCGGAACGTGCTGCGGGAGTTCGGCTGGCTGCCCCCGGTGCTGTGGACCGGGACCATCGGGATGCTGGTCCTGACCCGGTGGTGGGACTTCTGGACCGCCTGACGCCCCGTCCGTTCCGTACCGTGGCACTGCTGTCGTGGCGCGGTGTGTGCGCCGGCGTCAGACCACCGGGATGTGGGTGAAGCGTCCCGCCACGCACAGGTCCGCTTCGACACGCGCGGCCGTGGCGCGCAGCTGCGGGAGGACGTCGCGCAGGCAGTCGGCAGTGGTGCGGCGACTGCTGTGCATGGCCACGTTGAGGGCGGCGACCGCACGCCCGCTCCGGTCGTGCACGGGCACCGCGAGGGAGCGCAGCCCGTCCTCCAGCTCCCCGTCCACCAGGGCGTACCCGTCCGCGGCGGCCCGGTCCAGCACGGCGGCGAGCGCGTCGGCGCGGGTGATCGTCCGCGGGGTGAGGGGAGCGGGTCGGACACGGGCCAGCCGTTCGGCGCGCTCCCCGGCGGGAAGCCCTGCCAGCAGGACGCGGCCCATGGAGGCGGCGTACGCGGGGAAGCGGGTGCCGATCGTGATGTGGACGCTCATGATGCGCTCCGTGGCGACCCTGGCCGTGTAGCGGATGTCGTCGCCGTCCAGGACCGCCAGGGACGCGGAGTCGTGCACCTGGCGCACCAGTGCGGCGAGGTGCGGTGCGGCGATCTCCGGCAGGGTCGTCACGGAGAGCGGCGGATAGCCGAGCGCCAGCACGCGGGGGGTGAGCCGGAACACGGGCCCGCGGGCGGTCGCACAGCCGAGCTGCTCCAGCGTGCGGAGGGCGCGGCGGGCCGTGGCCCGGCTGAGCCCCGTGGCCGTCGCGATCGCCGTGGCCGTGAGCTCCGACCGGCCCTCGCCGAAGGCGGTGACGACGGTCAGGCCGCGAGCCAGGGACGCGATGAAACCGGCGCCCAGCTCCCGCTTGGAGGGGGCGGTCCAGTCGGCGGGACCGGCGGCGGGAGCCTCGGCGGCGGGCGCGGGGCGCAGCAGTTCGCGTTCCATGGCGACGACGGTGCGCCGCATCCGGGGAAGGGCGGCCCGCCGCAGCGAGTCGGCGCTGTGCCGGCTGGTGTGGCTGATGACGGCGACGGCACACACCACCGTGCCGCACGCATCGCGTACGGGTGCGGCGAGGCCGATGAGCCCCGGTTCGATCAGCTGGTCGTCGACCGCCCAGCCGTCCTCGCCGGCTCGCGCGGCCCGCTCGCCGAGGTCCGTGGCGGAGCCTCCCCGGGACGGTGGTACCAGCGGGAAGTGCCGGCCCTCGGGATCGGCCTTTCGGCGCTGTCGCCACCGTGCCCACTCCTCTCCGGTCCAGGAGGCCGCGAACAGCGGTCCGGGCGCGGTGCGCTCGGCCGGCACCAGGTCGCCGATCCGGAAGGCCAGGGGCATGGGCCGGCGGCGGGTGGTCTGGTGGACGACGCGGACGCCGTCCAGGTCCGGTACGGAGAGGGACACCGATGCGTCGAGTTCCGCGGCCAGCTGCTCGGCGAACGGTCCGAGCCGCTCCGGGAAACCGAGTGCGCCGAGATAGGCGTTGCCCAGCTCCATGACGCGGGGGGCGAGCCGCACGGTGGTTCCGTCGAGCCGTACGTAGCCCATGTGGGCGAGGGTCGCGGTGACGCGGTCGACGGTCGAGCGGGCGAGTCCGGTGCTGCGGACGACGTCGGCGAGGCCCGTTCGTCCGCCCGCCTCACTGACCTGGTGCAGTACGGCGATCCCGCGTGCCAGCGGACCGACGACTTCGGCCGGAGCGCCGGCAGCCACCGGGACGTCGGCTTCGGTCGGGTCGTCGGCGGGGGTGGCGGCGGACATCGTTCCTCCGGTCGCTCCCGGGGGGCGTTGACATGCGTGCTGGGTGCACACAGACTCGAGTCGTCAATGAACGATAGTTCATCAGGCGATCGAATCGCGGGACGACCGGTCATCGGTCCGGCCCGGGGAGGACGGTCGGGGCATGGGACGCGTGACGGACCTCCGTTCCTGCCCGTCAGTCCGCGGGGTGGTCCGCCGAACGGCAGGGCCCGTACGCACCCGGTGCCGCGCCGTCGGCGTTCCGCCGACGGCGGCCGGGGCCGTCGAGGACGCGTCCATGGAGGAGCTGGCATGAGCGACCGTCTGCGCGAGGTGTACGTCGTCGACGCCGTCCGCACGCCGATCGGCAAGTACGGCGGAGCCCTGGCCGGTGTACGCCCCGACGACCTGGCCGCGGGGGTGCTGGGCGCGCTCGTCTCCCGCACGCCCGCGCTCGACCCGGCCCGCATCGACGACGTCTTCTTCGGCAACGCCAACGGCGCCGGAGAGGACAACCGCGACGTGGCCCGGATGGCCGTACTGCTCGCCGGGCTTCCGGTGACCGTGCCCGGCACCACGGTGAACCGCCTGTGTGGATCGGGCATGGAGGCCGTGGTCCAGGCCGCCCGCGCGATCGCCGTGGGTGACGCGTCGATCGCCGTCGCGGGCGGGGTGGAGTCGATGAGCCGCTCCCCCTGGGTACTGCAGAAGCCGGAGCGCGGCTTTCCCGCCGGGCACCAGCAGATGTACTCGACGACGCTCGGCTGGCGGATGGTCAACCCACGTATGCCCCAGGAGTGGACGGTCGGCCTCGGCGAGGGCGCGGAGCTGCTCGCCGAGCGGTACGGGATCGACCGCGGGGCGCAGGACGCCTTCGCCTTCGCCAGCCACCGCAACGCGGCTCGCGCCTGGTCCGACGGCCTGTATGAGGGCGAGGTCGTGCCCGTCGAGGGCGTGGACCTGGTCCGGGACGAGTGCATCCGCGACAGCACGTCGCCGGAGGCGCTGGCCAAGCTGAAGCCGGTGTTCCGTGCGGACGGCAGTGTCACGGCGGGCAATTCCTCCCCGCTCAACGACGGGGCCGCCGCACTGCTCCTCGTGGACGAGGACGGGCTGCGGGCGACCGGCCGTGAACCGCTCGCCCGCATCGGGGCCTCGGCCGTGACCGGCATCGAGCCCCAGTACTTCGGGGCGGGCCCCGTCGAGGCCGTTCGCCGCGCCCTGAAGAAGGCAGGTCGCGAGCTGGGCGAGCTGACGACCGTGGAACTCAACGAGGCCTTCGCGGCCCAGGCCCTGGCTTGTGTGAAGCAGTTGCCCGGTCTGGACCCGGCCGTCGTCAACCCGCGCGGCGGGGCCATCGCCATCGGCCATCCGCTCGGTGCGTCCGGGGCGCGGCTCACCGGAGCGGTCGCGCACCAGCTCGCTGCCGTGGGATCCGGCACGGGGTTGGCGACGCTGTGCATCGGCGTGGGGCAGGGGCTGGCGCTCGTCCTGGAGAGGTGAGGCCGTTCCCGGTCGGGCGATGTCCCGCAGCGAGCACGTCCCCGCGCCGCGCCGGGCTGTTCCCCGTGCGTCGGGCGCGGCTCAGGACCCCTGCGGGGTGAGGTGCACCGTGAACCAGTCGCGGGCGAGTTCCGCGACCTCGTCGAGTGCGCCCGGCTCCTCGAACAGGTGCGTCGCGCCCGGGACGACCACCAGACGGCTCTCGCAGCGCAGCGCGGTCAGGGCCTGCCGGTTGAGGTCCAGCACCGTCGTGTCGCGGCCGCCGACGACCAGCAGGGTCGGCGCCCGTACACCGGGCAGCCGCGGTCCGGCCAGATCGGGACGGCCGCCGCGGGAGACGACGGCCCCGACGTCCGTACCAGGCGTCGCCGCGGCCCACAGGGCCGCCGCGGCGCCGGTGGACGCCCCGAAGTAGCCGATCGGCACGGCCACCCGGGTGCGCATCCAGTGGGTGGCCCCCGCGAGCCGGGCGGCGAGCACCTCGATGTCGAACACGTTCGCCCGGTCCGCGGCCTCGGACTCGGTGAGCAGGTCGAAGAGCAGGGTGCCGAGTCCCGCGCGGTTCAGGGCCGCCGCTACCGACCGGTTGCGCGGGCTGTGCCTGCTGCTGCCCGAGCCGTGGGCGAACATGACGACTGCCCCGGCCCCTGCGGGTACGGAGAACTCCCCGGCGAGACGCACCCCGCCGGCCTCGACCTCGACCTCTTCGACCGCGTCGATGTCCGGCGGCTCCGCGACCGGCGCGGCGGCCTGCGCCAGCAGTGCGACGACGTCCTCGTCGGGCGTCTGGGAGAAGTCCCGGTACCACTCCCCCACGGCGGAGAAGGCGCGTGGTGTGGACAGGCACACCACCTCGTCGGCCTCCGTGCTCAGCCAGGTCACCGCGTCGGGTGGCGCCACCGGCGCGGCGAGCACCACCCGGGCCGCGCCCTGTTCTCGCACCACCTCGCAGGCCGCAGCGGCCGTGGAGCCGGTTGCGATCCCGTCGTCCACGAGGATCACGGTCCGGCCCGTGACGTCGACGCGCGGCCGGTTCGCACGGAACCGTTCTGCCTGGCGCACGAGTTCGGCCGCCTCGGCCCGTTCCACCGCCGCGACGTCCTTGTCCGAGACACGGCCCCGGCGGACGATCTCGTCGTTGATGATCCGTACCCCGCCCTCGCCGATGGCTCCGAACCCCAGCTCCCGGTGGTAGGGGACACCCAGTTTCCGCACCACGATCACGTCGAGTGGCGCGCGGAGTGCCCGCGCCACTTCGAAGGCCACCGGGACCCCGCCCCGCGGCAGCCCGAGCACGACCGGGTCCGCCTCCCCGAGATGCCGCAACGCCTCGGCGAGGCGTCTGCCCGCGTCCACGCGGTCGTCGAACAGCACGGTGTTCACCCCCAAGGGGGATCTCCTTCGAAACAACCCCATGGCCGGCCCGCTCGCAACTCGGGACCGGCTGGGACCGGCTGGGCGCCGTGGACGGCCGTGCCGTCGCGGCACCGCGGTCCGGGCGCGGTTCACCCCGGCGGCACGCAGAGCACCCGGACCCGCTGCACCAGGTTGTTGCCGAAGCCGCCGCGGTTCCACGGTTGGTCCGTCGGCTGCGTCCCGCCGGTGGCGTCGGTGGCACGGACGCTGAGGACGTGGCTGCCGGGTGTGGCCGCCCACGTCGTGCGCCAGCGCCGCCAGGCCCAGGCGTGGCCTGCGGCCGGCGGGTCGAGGACGGCGTCCACCCACGTGCGGCCGTCGTCCGGGCTGACCTCGACCCGTACGACCGGCGCCCGGCCGGACCACGCCCGGCCCTGAAGCTCCACCGTGCCGGGGGGTACGGCCCGGGCGCGGGACATGAAGTCGGGGAAGCCGGGCGGGACCATCAGGGCCCGCGGCGCGATGCGGGCCACCGGCTCGCCCGGGTCGTCGGGAGCCTGCTTGTAGCGGTACGCGACCGTCTGTTGGAAGCCGGTGAACGGGGCGTCGGTCACCGTGACGTCGCGCAGCCACTTCACGTGCGCCATGCCGTACCAGCCCGGCACCACCAGCCGGACCGGGTACCCGTGCTGGGGCGGCAGGGGAGCGCCGTTCATGGCGTACGCGACGAGCACTTCGGGGTCGTCGCCCGTGGCCACCGCCAGCGGGAGACTGCGCCGGTAGTCCTGTTCGACGCCGCGTTCCACGCCGTGGTCGGCGCCGGTGAAGACCACCTCGACGGCGTCCGCCGACACCCCCGCCTCGGCCAGCAGGAGCCGCAGCGGCACGCCCGTCCAGTCCGCCGTGCCGATTGCTTCGAGAAGCCACGGCTGGCTCACCGGGCGCGGGTCGAGCCGCGCCCGGCCGTTGCCCGCGCACTCCATCGTGACGCGGTGGGTCACCGGCTCGTACGACCGCAGGTCGGCCGCGCCCAGGTCCAGCGGGGTGCCGACCCGGCCTCGCACGGTGAGCCGCCACGCGGCGTCGTCGCGGACGGTGGGGATGTCGTAGTGGACGAGGACGTAATGCAGTCCGGGCGGGCTGACGTCGTAGGCGAGGGCCTCCAACGGCAGCCCGTGGTTGCGGGCTGCGAGCGCCAGCTCCTCCGGGCTGATCCCTTCGCCGGGTGCGGCGAGGCGCCCGGGAGCACTGATCTCCCCGAGGCGGGCGGCGTCCATGCCTCCATGGTGCGCCCGTCCGCCCCGGGGTGCTCAGCGGTGTTCGGGGTTGGGGAAGTCGGAGCGGCAGCCGGCGTCCCACGCCGAGCGCTGGTTTCCGTGGGCCGGGATGCCGCCCGCCTGCCTGAGCAGTGCGGCGAGGTGCATGAGGTTCCAGGTCATGAAGGTGGTGTTGCGGTTGGTGAAGTCGTTCTCGGGGCCGCCGGATCCGGGGTCCAGGTACGAGGGGCCGGGGCCGGCCTCCCCGATCCAGCCGGCGTCGGCCTGCGGCGGGATGGTGTAGCCGAGGTGCTGGAGGCTGTACAGGACGTTCATGGCGCAGTGCTTCACGCCGTCCTCGTTGCCGGTGATCAGGCAGCCGCCGACGCGCCCGTAGTACGCGTACTGTCCGCGGTCGTTGAGCAGCGAGGAGCAGGCGTAGAGCCGCTCGACGACCTGTTTCATCACGGAGCTGTTGTCGCCGAGCCAGATGGGTCCGGCAAGGACCAGGATGTCGGAGGCGATGACCCGTTCGTACAGGGCGGGCCATGCGTCGGTGCTCCAGCCGTGCTCGGTCATGTCGGGCCACACGCCGGTGGCGATGTCGTGGTCGACGGCCCGTACGAGTTCGGTGGTCACCCCGTTGGACTCCATCACCGCGCGGCTCTTGTCGATCAGGCCCTCGGTGTTGCTGACGTCGGGCGAGCGTTTGAGCGTGCAGTTGATGAACATCGCTCGGAGGCCGTCGTAGGAAGGCGTGGTCATGGACACCTCATTATGGGTTCGGGGCTCCGACGCTAGCGGAGCAAATAACTCCGTTTGTGTAGGCGCTTCCGGAGGCCCGCCGTGGTACCGCCTTACGGAGCACCCGGCGCCGGTCGGGGGCGTCGCGTTCTCGCCGGTGCGGGGAAGGTCCCTGCGAGTCGCGCTCCGGTGGGTGTGGCCGCCGGAGCGATGTCGCCGGCCGGGTCGGCCGTGGGGCCTACGAGCCGATGCGGATCAGCGCGAGCGTGATGTTGTCCGGGCCGCCGGCCTCGATGGCGGCCTTCCACAGCTCGAACGCCGCCCTCCCGTCGTCGTGGACCCGCAGCAGGCCGTCGACTTCGTCGTCCGGTACCGGATCGGTCAAGCCGTCGGTGCACACCAGGAAGCGGGCCCCTGCGGACAGCGGGGATGTCGTCACGTGGGGGGTGACGGCGGTGAAGGCGGGGCTGCCGCCGAGCGTCTGGGTGACCGCCGACGTCGTGCGTCGTCCGGGTGCCGGCGGCGGACTGTCATCCACGCTCAACTGCTGGAGGGCATCGTCGGCCGAGCCGAACACCTTGCTGTCCCCGACGTTGAACGCGAGCAGCGATTCGGGGAGGACCACGGCCCCGGCGACCGTGGTCCCCATGGTGATCAGCGCGGGGTCGCCGTCGGCCGCCGAGTAGACCGTGCGATTGCACAGGCCCACCGCCTCGCGGACGGCCTCCTCACCGTCGAGCGACGGGCCGAGCGAGGCGAGCCGGCGGACGACGAGGGCGCTGGCCACCTCGCCTGCCGGCTGTCCGCCCAGCCCGTCCGCGACGGCGACGACGAGCGGAGTGCCGAGCGGGAACAGTAGCGTCTGGGGGTTCTCGGTCACGGTTCCGCACAGCGTCCACGGACCGATGACGAGGCTGTCCTCGTTGTGGTCACGGATCAGCCCGATGTCGCTCAGTGCCGTCACGGCTACGTATCGCATGGAGCGTCCCGCCTCACCCATTGGCGACAGACAGCCCCCTGCACCATTGTGGCGCGCCCGGGCGTACGGGCCAGTCTCCCGGCGGGGCGGCCCCAGGAGACCCGGAGCCGGGACCGGGCGGGTGGGGGTGGGGACACGCTGCCCGGGCCGGCTCGTCGCCCGTGGCCTGCTGCGGTAGCGGCGGCCCCCGCCGGTCATCCGTCCCCCAGTCGGTCGGTCGGCCGGTCGCCGCCGCCGGTCGGCCGGGAACCCGCTGTGGGGCGCGGACGCGCGGGGCTGCTCGATTCGGAATCATCAATTCCGGAAGGTTCGGCGGGATGTGTACACCTCTCCGTCCCAACTGGTGTTACGCAGGGGAACACTTGACTCCGGATGCCGCGCACCCGCACTATTCCCTCCCGCGGGGCCGGAGGGACCACCGTGAGGGCTCCGGACAATGCGGTCCGCGTCGTCCCCCGGAACCTCCTCGTCAGGACGGCGCCGTCGGCAGCCCGCCCGCCGGTGTCCCCTCCCGAACCAGCAACGCCGAGCACGTGCACGAGGAGCAGTAGTTGACCCCGACGGCCTCCGACGACGACCCACTGCTCCTGCGCGCCTTCCGCACCCTCCAACCGTCCTGGCGAGCCGCCCTGTGCCCTGAGCTCGCCGAAACGCCCGCCCCGACGGACGGCCCCGAACCGCGACCCGACGCGGACCGGTCTTCCGAGGCGCTGGCCCGCCTGCACCTGTGCGAGACCTACGTGCGCACCTACACCGCCGAGGCCCCCAGCCGCGCCTGCCGCCACCTCGGCGCCGTCATGGACGACACCGTGCGGAGCGGGACCTCCCGGCGTTCCGACGAACTCGACCGGCACGTACGCAGCTGCCCGAGCTGCGCGCGGGTGATGGCCGAACTCACCACCCTCCACGGCGGGACGCTCGCGGAGGTCGCCGCACTGCTGCAGCAGGCGGCCGCCCAGGCGGGCGACGGACGCGCGAACCTCCCGGCCGCGCCGGTCGACGCGACGGCCTCCGGGCCGTCCTCCGGCGCTGGCCGGCGTCGGCTCCGCGGCCTCGTGGCGGCCTCACCGGTCGGCGCCGCCGCCCTCACGGGGGTGGTGGTCACCGCGCTCGCGGCGACCGTCCTCGTCGTCTCCGCGACCGGTCCGGTGAAGGACACCGGTACGCCCCCGCCCCGCAGTGTCGCCACGCCCCCGAGCCTCGCGCTTCCCGACGACCCGGCACCGACGTCCGCACCCGCCACGACCTCTGCGCCACCACGCGAGAGCACGGCCCCCCGCCGCACGGCCCGTCCGTCCGCCACGACGCAGCCGGCCACGGCCGTGGTGAGCACGCCGAGCCGGCCCCCGACCGGCTTCCGGCTCGTCAACAAGAGCACCGGGCTGTGCATCGGCCCGGTGGGCGCGGACGACGGGGCCATGCTGCGCCTGGAGGACTGCTCGGCCTCCGCATGGCAGCGGTGGGAAGCCGTCGACGCCGGCTACGGCAGTCACCGGTTGCGCAACACGGGCACGCACAAGTGCCTCGACGGCACCGGCAACGGCGGCAACGTCGTCCGGGTCGTCCAGAACGACTGTCGCGCCGATGCCTCCCCCGAACGCGACACGCAGCTGTGGACGTTCGTACCGGAGAGGGGCACCGCCGCCTTCCGGCTGAAGCTCGTTCCGCGCGTCCCGGCGAGCGACTACTCCGACCACCTGTTGGGCCCCGAGGACTGGTGGGAGCAGAATCCGCCCAGGAAGGGTTCCCACCTCGCCCAACTGCCCAACTACTACAACTCGGAGAGCTTCGTCTTCGTGAAGGACACCGGTGCGTAAGGGGATTGCGCCGGTACGTGAGGGAATTCCGTTGGTGCGTGTGGGAATTCGCGCGGTGCCGTGTCGGCGGGGGTGTGCCCGCCCTGGGTGCGGGGTGGGTCGCCGGCCCCGTCCCGCCGCGCGGTAGTCCTGACCGGCTCCGCCGCGGGGTGTCACAGCAGCAGGACGACGAGGCCACCTGCCAGCCCCGCGAGCAGGGCGAACGCCGCCGGACGCCAGCCCCCGTCGCGCCACGGGAACCGCGTGTCCAGGGACAGCCGCCCTGGCCCGATGGCGGCCACCGCGAGCGCGACCACGGCGATGGTCATGGGGTACTCGAAGGCTCCTCCCGCGCTGAGCAGACCGTCGCCGGAGGCCACGGCCATGGCGTTGACCATGACGCCGATCAGGGCCGCCGAGGCGAGTGGGGTGAGGAGTCCGAGCGCCAGGCCCAAGCCACCGAGCACTTCGGACGCCCCCGCGAGACCGGCGAAGAACGTGCCCGGCTCGTAGCCCAGGACGGCGAAGCCCTTCCCCGACGCGTCCAGTCCCGGCCCCCCGAACCAGCCGAAGAGCTTCTGGGCGCCGTGACCCGCCATGATCACGCCGAAGGCGACCCGCAGCAGGAGTAGACCGGCGTCGGCCGCTCCCACCCGTGACGCGGCCGGTCGCATGCCGACTCCGGTGGAACGGCCGGGGCGATCGGTGGGGAGTTTCATGCGGAATCACCTCCTGTGGTGACACCGGCACGACGGAGGTCCGGGTGCGGACCGCGGGCCCTTCCGGGTACCGGCGCTGGGTTCACGACCCCCAGTGACCGATCCTCCCCCCGCAGCGAGGGAGCGTCCAGGCGACCCACGCGGCCCCGTAGCGGCGGTGCGCCGTCCGCCCGCTGCTCCGGTGCCGCACTTGCGCCGCGGGACGTCACCGCCGTTCGCCGCGTGCCACCACCAGGTCGGTCAGCACGGCGCAGCCCGGGCCGAGCGAGGTCCAAGGGCCCCGCACTTCCAGCACCGCGATCGCACACGTGGGGAACTTCTCCCGGGCGCGGACCAAGGCGTCCCCGCCCGTTCCGGCGGCCAGCGTCAGCACCAGCTCCTGGACGGCGGGGTTGTGCCCGACGAGCAGCACGCACCCCGTGTCGGGGGCCACGCCGCGCACGGCGTCCAGCAGCTGAGGCGCGTCGGCGTGGTACAGGCCCGCGTCGTGGACCACGGTAGGCCGGCCGCCGAGCGGCTCCGCCGCGAGTGCCCAGGTCCTGCGTGCCCTGACGGCGGTGGAGCAGAGCACGAGGTCGGGTACGTTCCCGGAGCCTTGCAACCACTCGCCTGCCGCCGGTGCGTCGCGCACTCCCCGTTCCGCCAGCGGGCGGTCGTGGTCGTCCAGATCCGGCGGCCAAGCGGACTTCGCATGCCGCAGGACGACCAGTCGGCGCAGCCGTTCCACCTGACCACCTCCGCATCGGCCCGGCGATCTCGGCACCGGGTCCGCGACCCGATCCTAGGCCCGCGCCGTGCCGCAGGCTCGGTCCGCAACCGTAAGGCCGGCGGCGTGACTGCCGCTCACCGAGGGACGAACCTGACCCGGAACGTCTTCGGCCACCACTTGCCGGTGATCAGGAACTGGTCGGTGCCGGGCACGGCCGCGATGCCGTTCAGGACGTCCGCCCGGCCCCGCTCGTCGGGGGCCAGCAAGCCGGTGGCGTCGACTTCCCCGCTCACCGTGGCGGTGCGGGTGTCGATGCGCACGATGCGGTCGGTCGGCCAGACATTGGCGTACACGAGGTCGCCGACGCACTCCAACTCGTTCAGCCGACCCACGGGCCGTCCTCGGGCCGTGACCTCGATCCCGCCGGTCTTCGCGAGCGTCCGGGGGTCCCGGAAGGTCAGCCGGGACGAGCCGTCGCTGGTGACGAGCCGGGCGCGGTGCCGTTGGTGGCACACTCCCCACCCCTCCTCCGGGTACGCGATCCGGCGCACTTCGGCGAGCGTCCTCGCGTCCCGCTCGATCGCGACGCCGTCCTGCCAGGTGAGCTGCCACAGGGTCCGGCCCACCACGGTGAGCCCCTCGCCGAACAGGGGCGGCGGCAGCCGCGTGAGGACACTGGGGGACCCGCCGGGCCGCCCCGCGCGCACCGTGGACTCCCCCGCCACTCCGGTGCTCTCGTAGAGCGTCCCGTCCACCAGCTCCAGGCCCTGGGTGAACGACGTCGGGTCGTGCGGCAGCACACGAATGACATCGACCTGCAGCCGTTCGACCACGGATGGTCGCCCGCGGTGCGGGGTGGCTCCGGGACGTCCGTTCCCGCCCCCGGGCGCGCACGACGCGAGGAGCATCCCGCAGGCGAGGACCTTGACCACCACGCGGACCAGCAGTGCAGGGCGCATGGCCGCACCCTGGCACGGCGTCTGGGCGCCCGCCGCCTGCCCCGCCCGCAGGACCGGAAAGCCCGCTCCCGCGGCGTAGGGCCGGAGCCTCGGGGCCACGGCGCCGGGCGTGCGGTCGGCACCGCCGCACCGCGGCCGAGCCGCAGGTACCGAACCGGTGCGGACCGGAGCGGAGCGCACCCGCGCTCGCCGCCGTGGCCCGTGACACGGCGGCGCCCGGGTAGCGATCCGCCGGTGGCGGCGTACCCGGGCGCCGCGCTCGGCCGGTGCGTGCGGTGTGCTAGATCCGGCTCTTGGCCGGTGAGCCGGCGTCCTTGGGGGCGGACCGCCCTCTCGGGACCAGCCGCGCCGACAGCGCACCGAGCCGGTCGGCCGCGCTCCGCTTCGGCTGGTACTTGTGCGCGTAGCCGTGCACTTCGCCGTCCCCGCGGGTCGGTGCGGCGTTCAGTACGGCTCCCAGTACGGGGACGTTGACCCGTTCGAGGATCCGCAGGGTTTCGACGACCTGGCTCTTGCTCGTCTTGCCCGCCCGTGCCACCAGCAGGTACGCGTCGATGGCGGACGCCAGGGCCGGGGTGTCGGCGAACGGGAGGGCCGGGGCCGTGTCCACCACGACGTGGTCGAACTGCTCGGCGAGCGAGCGCAGGAGGTCGGCGAACTGGGTGCTCCCGAGGAGTTGGGTGGGGTTCGGCGGGATCATCCCGCTGCTGAGCACCGAGAAGCTTCCTGCGGATTGCAGGACCTGGCTCAGTTCGGCCTTGCCCACCAGGACGGTCGTCAGCCCCGCATCCCTGACCAGGCCGAGGGCCGGTGCGATCGAGGGCCGCCGCAGGTCGCAGTCGACCAGGCACACCCGCGCGCCCTCCTCGGCCAGGCTGGCGGCGAGGTTGACCGACACGCTGCTCTTGCCCTCCCTCGGCAGGGGGCTGGTGACGGCGATCACCTTCGGCCGCCTGTCGACCTCGGCGAACTGCAGATTGACGCGGAGTTTGCGGAATCCTTCCGCCCGCGGGCAGTGCATGTCGGCGCGCATCGAGACCGGCTGCCGCGAGGCCCGCGGGTCCTGCACGATGCTGGAGAGGACCGGCGGCCCGCCCGCGCCGGCCAGGCACGCGGACAGGTCCTTGGAATTGCGCATCGACGTGTCCACCTTCTCCAGCGTGAACCCGAGCGCGAGCCCGAGCAGCAGCCCTGCCGCAACACCCAGGGCGATGTTGAGCTGGGCGTTCGGGAACGCCGGTGCGGTCGGCACCGCGGCCGGCTGGGTGATGGTGAGTCGCACCGGGGACGGGTCGTCGCTCCCCTCGGGACGCTCCAGCTCCTTGATCACCTGGGCGAAGCGGGCGGCCACCGCGTTGCTGATGCGCGCTGCTCGTGCGGCCCCCGTGTCGGTGACCGTCATCCTGATGAGCACCGTGTTCAGGGGGGCCTCGGCCTTGATCCGTTCGGCCAGCGTGGACGGGGTCATGCGGAGCCGGAGGGACCTCACGACCGGCCCGGTCACGTCGGGGCTGGTCACGACCTCGGCGTAGGACTGGACCCTGGCCTGGGTGAACGCGTTGCCCTGGTTCAACTGGGACGTGTCGGTGTCGCCCTGGAGCGACGCGAACAGCGTGGTGGTCGCCTGGTACTCGGGAGTGGCGAGAGTGGTTGCCAGAATGCCCGCCCCGGTTCCCAGGAGAGTGACCAGGGCGATGACCCGCCAACGGCGGGAAAGGACTCGTAGGTAGTCACGCAAATCCAAGGGTCGTCCCCGATCGGAGCGAGTGGGTGGAACAATCACCCTAGGACTGCGCTGCGGAATTTCGGTCACACGGCATGTTCGCCAGCCTTTTCGTACCCCAACGGAGTGCATGCATTCCGTACGAGGGCGGCGACCTTCTCCCGCCAGGGATTTCAGGAGTCGAACACGCAGCCGTGAATTCCGTCGCAGTCATTGTGGAATAGCCCTTCCGACGCGCCCGGAAATGCGCAGTCAGGTACAGGTGCGTGCGGTCGCTGACGGTTCGTCGCATGCCTGTCCGGTGCCCGGTCGACGGGGGAAGCAGTTTTCCGGAAACGAGAACGGCGAGCCCGCGGATGCCGGTGCCCAGCCGGGGTTTCCGGCCGGCATGACCACTATCCGGCGGGGAATTCCCTGACTGCGTTCGCGAGGCCCGTCAAGCCTGCATCGCCACGGCGATCCGTTCCACCGACTCTTCGATCCGAGCCACGCACGCGCGTGTCTCCTCGGGGCTCCCGCCGAGCGGATCGGCCACGTCGTCGTCGTGGGCCGACGCCCCAGCCGTACCGCGCCGGGCCGCCGCGCCTGCCACGAGCGCGGCGAAACGCGCGGCGGGCTCTGTCGTCCCCGCCGCGTCCGCGGCGCTCGCCAGCCGGGCGAACTCCCGCAGGCTGAACGCCCGGCACAGTGCCCGGACGGGGGACAACCGCACCGCTGCCTCGCGGTGCTCCGTCGCGGCGCCGAGCAGCAGGTCCGCGCCCTCGACCAGTCCAGCGGTCAGCCGACGGGCGTTCACCCCGGCCGGATCGGCGCCCCGTTCGCGCACCAGGGCGGCGGCAGTGGCCGCCATCGGTGTGCCGGGGACGGCGTCGGTTCCCGCGCTGCTCACGTGGATCGCCGCGCCCAGGGCGGCCAGTCGCCGCCGCAGGAGGCAGGCGGCGACGGGGGAACGGTAGAGGTTGGCGGTGCACACCATGAGGACCCGGAAGGGGGCCGGGGCCGCTGCGGAGGGCGCGCTGTCAGGATCGGGCATGGCACCAGTATGGGACGGAAGGCCCATTTCCATCCTTGTCCGCGTGGGTGGCGGGCGAGCGTCGTCCCCTCGCCGGTGGGCGGTCGGGTCCCGGGGCCGGACGCGCCAACGGCCCGGTACGACGGTGCTCCCGTCGTACCGGGCCGTTCCGGAAAGGCGGCGGACTACCGCCGAGGCGGTGGCCGGTGTTCTCCTCCCCGGGGTCCCTGCCGGTCGTCAGCCGCGTCGGGCGCCCGAGCGGCGACGCTTGGCGATCAGCAGTGAGCCACCACCGAGCAGGAGCAGGCCGCCCGCCACGGTGATCAGGGCCACCGGGGCGTCGGAGGAACCGGTGTTGGCAAGCCCGACCTTGTCCTTGTCGCTCTTGTCTCCCTTGTCACCCCTGTCGCCCTTATCTCCCTTGTCGCCCTTGTCGGAGTCGTGGTCGTTGCCGCCACCGGACCAACTGTGGTCACCGTCGCCGCCTCGTCCGTGGTCGCCGTCATCGCCGCGTCCGTGGTCGCCGTCGTCGCCGCGTCCGTGGTCGTCACCGTGGTCGCCGTCGTCGCCGCGTCCGTGGTCGTCACCGTCGCCGCCGTTGCCGGGGCGTCCGTGGTCGCCGTCACCGTTGCCGGGGCGTCCGTGGTCGCCGTCACCGTTGCCGGGGCGTCCGTGGTCGCCGTCACCGTCACCGTCGCCGTCGCCGGGCTGGCCCCCGCCGTTCCGCGGGTCCACGGTCACCTGTGCGTACAAGTGCCGTCCCGACTCCTGGCCGATGAGCTGGAGGTTGTAGGTACCGGTGGGGGTGTCTCTGGGGATCTCGGCCTGTCCGTTCACCACGCCGCCGGAGTCGGCGATGAACGTGGCGAGGTTCACGGGGCCGGACGGCGGCGCCGACGAGGACGTCTCGCTGGACGTCGGTGAGGGCGAGTGCGTCGGCCGGTCGTGGTCGCGGTCGTAGGAGTCGGTGGGGTTCGCCATGGGGCGTTCCGCCGCACGTGCCTGCGGAGCCGGAGCCGCCTGGGCACCGCCGGCTCCGGTCGCCACGGAGACGAGTCGGGCGAGCGCGGCCTCGTTGATCTGGTAGCCGGACGCGGGTCCGATGGTGACGGTCTGGCCGGGAAACAGGGTGGTGTCGTCGACCAGGAGGCCGGCCGTCGGGGGATACTGCGCGTGTGCCGGCCCGGCCGTGATCAGCGGAGCAGCGGCAATCAGGCTTGCGGCGGCGGAAGCCAGGGCGATCCGCCATCTCGAGCGTCTGGGCATCGTGTTCGGGGCTCCTTCGGAAGGCGCTTGATGAGTGGTGATCCTGTTGTTGTCGGTGTGGGGACCGTCGAACACCCGGTGCCGGACAGGTGTGGCTGTTCCGCCGTCTGCACCACCTCCACCGCCATCGGCTGATCTCCCATGCCTCAATCGGCGCTGCGGCTCCGTGGACGCCCGTCGAGCGCCCGGTCCGTGACGACGTGGGGCACCGCCCGGCGGGCATCGGGGCAGCGGCCGAAATCAAGCACGGGATCAATAGACGTGGCCCCCGAGCACCAAACAGGCACACCACCGGGCTCCTCAGGACGGTGCAGTGGTTGCACCCGCTTGGCCCACCCGGCCGTCGCGGTCCGTGATCGGAGCGCCCCGCTGGGTGCGTTGCCGGGCCGCATCCCGCGACCCTGCGCACACTGGGAACATGCGCGGGACGATCGTCAGCCCGACGGCGGAGCGCGACGACCTGCTCGCCGCGGCCGTGGTCAAGGCAGTGGCGGGTACCGGTGCGTACGCGGGCAGCGTGTTCATCCGCTCCCACGACCGGCGTGCGGTCGTGTTGGCAGCGACGTGCGGGGTGCCGCCCTCCCAGCTCGGCGGCTGGCGCCTCATACCGGTGAACAGCCCCATTCCGGTCGCCGTCGCCTACCGCACGGGACGCACCGTCCACCTGGCCGGGGCCGAGGAGACCGTGCGCCGGTTCCCGCAGCTCGCGATGGCCCTGCCGCACTCCTTCGGGTCCTGTGCGGTGCCGATCGGGACACGGGGGGAGTCCTTCGGGGCGCTGGCCGTGGTCTGGGGTGCGTCGCGGGGCGGCGCCGGCCTGACCAAGGCCCAGCGTCGCCAGCTGCGCGCCGCCGCGGGCCGGCTCGGTGCCGCCCTCGCCGACCTCGTGGACCGCACGGGTGACGCGGTCGAGTGCGATCTGCAGACGGTGCCCGTCGAAACCCCGGCGCCGACGGACCCGGCCGTGCGGGTGGGGCTCTTCGACTGGAATCTGGACACCGACGCCTTCAGCGCGGACGACGAGCTCCGCACGATCTTCGGCCTCGATCCGGACACGTCCGACCTGCGGCCCGAGGTGCTGGCCGCCCGGCTGCACCCCGGTGACCTCGCCACGTTCCGTGGCACGGCGCGGTCGGCGGCGGCCGAGGGGCGGGTCGGCGGACGACGACTGCGGGTACGGGAGGCGTCGGGCGCCGACCGGTACCGGACGGTCGAGCTGTGGGGGCGCCTGCAGCACACCGGCGGTGAGGACACCGGCACCCACCTGGTGGGGTCGGTCGTCGACGCGACGGTGGGCACGGCGGCCGCGGCCGCTGTGGAACGGCTCAGGGAGGGGCTCTTCTCCCTCGCCCCCGACGGGCGGGTCAGCCACCTCAACCAGCGGCTCGGCGGGCTCCTGGGGGTGCGCGTCGAGGAGCTCCTCGGCCGTTGCCTCTGGGACGTGCTGCCGTGGCTGTCCGACCCGGACATCGAGTTCCGGTACAGGACGGCGATGATCGAACAGGCCCCGGTCTCGTTCACGGCTTGCCGGCCGTCCGGCCAGTGGCTGGCCTTCCACCTCCATCCGGAGGCCGACGGCGTGACCGGGTGGGTGGTCCCGGTGGGACGGGCCGCAGTGGACGCCGCAGCGCCGGACGTCGCGGCTGCGGAACCGCCCGTGCCCGGCGGCGGGAGTGTGCCGCCGCCCGTCCCGGACGCGCCGGCGGTCGCTCCCCCAGCGGCGCGCATGGGCGTCATGTACCACGTCCTCCAACTGGGCTGCGCGCTGACCGAGGCGGTGACCGCCCGCGAGGTCTGCGGCGTCGTCGCCGACCAGCTCCTCCCTGCCTTCGGCGGCCAGCAGTTGGCGATCCACGTGGTGCGCGAGGGGGCGATGCACCTCATCTTCCACACCGGCGACCACGAGGACTTCCTCGATTGGCTGGAGGGCGTTCCGCTGCACGCTCGACTTCCGGGAACGGAAGCCCTGACGTCGGGCGCCCCGCTCTTCATCGAGTCGCAGGCGGACCTCTGCGAGGGCTACCCCGACATCCCCACGGACGGGGTGAGTTCCTGGGCGTACCTGCCGCTGATCGCCTCGAGCCGTCCCATCGGCACGTGTGTGCTCGGGTTCGACGAGGCTCACCGGTTCACGGCCAAGGACCGCGGCGTCCTCACCGCTTTGGCCGGCCTGATCGCCCAGGCGCTGGAACGCGCACGGCTCTACGACTCGGAGTTCGCGCTCGCCCGCGGTCTGCAGCAGGCGTTGCTGCCGCACCGGCTGCCCGTGGTTCCCGGTGTCCGCACCGCCGCCCGCTACCTACCGGGCACCAGTGGGATGGACATCGGCGGTGATTGGTACGACGTCATCCCCACGGAAGACGGGGTCTGCCTCGTCATCGGGGACGTCGAGGGCCACAGCGTCGCCGCTGCCGCGACCATGGCCCAACTCCGCAGTGCCGTACGGGCTTTCACGGCGGTGGGCCATGTGCCGGGTGAAGTGGTGGCGGGGGCCAACCAGACCTTGATCGACCTCGACCCGGGCCTGCTGGCCAGTTGTTGTTACCTGCGCGTCGAACCCCGCGACCACCGGGCGTACGCCGTGTGCGCCGGACATCCTCCGCCGCTGCTGCGCGACCCGGGCGGTGCCACCTGCGTCCTCGGCCTGGACCCGGGACCGTTGCTCGGAGTGGACCGTGCGAGCCACTACCCGGGTCGTTGGATCGACCTCCCGGCGGGCTCCGTGCTGGCCCTCTACACGGACGGTCTGGTCGAGGAGCGGGGTACCGGCATCGAGGTGGGCATCGACCGGCTACGGGCTTCGCTGGCCCATGCCCGAGCGGACTCGTTGGACGAACTCGCCGACCGACTGCTGCACGGTGCCCGCGGCTGGGCCTACCGGGCCGACGACATAGCCCTGTTGCTCACCGAGTACGAACACTCCCACAGCGGGGACCAGGCGCCGGAATGATACGACGCCGCACCGGCGACGGCATGCGGTGTCCACGCCCGACTGCCCGGCAACCGCGTCGCGTTGTGCTCCACGGAGCGGCCCTTATGGTGGGAGATGTGGCGGATTTCGTCATGTTGCGCACCCTTGGTGTGCTGTCGTCGCCCGAGGGAACGACCCACTGCCGTCCCTGCGCCCCGCCCCACGGCCTCCGGAAACCCGGGCGGTCTGCAGCGGAAGCGCACGGGGAGGCAGTGAGAAGGAGGAGCACATGTCGCACACGACGCAAGCCCCCCGGCACGTGAGCGGTCTTCGCGATGCCCGTTACGGCGAAGTGGTGCTCATCACCCCGGACAAGGACGGGAGCCTCAGGGCGGCCGTCTACAACACTCTCGGTCTCAACGACTGCCCGCCGGAGTGGTGGGACGCCCTCAACCCCCAGGCGCTGGCGGAGGAGTTCGACGTGCCGGCGGTGATCCTGAACGGCCCGCGGTTCTGGGTGGTCGACGAGATCACGGCCTACGAGGTGGGCGGCACGGAGACGTTCGACGGGCTGGAAGCCCGTCTGGTCGCGCAGGTCCCGTTGCCTGCGGGGCGGGACGTGTCGGGGCCCGACAAGGAGTACTACGCCGACATCGTCGTCAGACGGGACACGGAGTACGTCTTCGCCGCGGGGAAGCCGGTCTACTCGCTGCTGGCCCCCGACGGCAAGACCTACGTCATGCAGACGTACGCCCACATCGTGGACGACAGCCTGACCATGGCTTCCCTCCCCGCGCTGGGGGAGCGACTGCGACTGCCCGAGGGGTGGCGTTTCCGGGTCCACGAGCCCGACGAGGACCTGCACGTCCGCACGGTCGACGGGGAGGCCCACGTCGTACAGGACGACCTGGAGAACACCTACATGCTCGTCGTCGACTGAGCGGCCTCCGGTCGCGACCGGACGGACGGGCTCGTCTCGTCTTCCGCTGTCGCCGTCCGTCCGTCCGTCACCGGTCCCGGCCGGTGGGCGGTCGGGCGCCCGTGGCCCGTTGCTCGTCGCCCGTGCCGATCCGGGCGACGAGCAGGGCGATGTCGTCGTCGGCCGAGGCGGGCACGAGGTGCGTCACCAAGGTGTCGCACACGTGGTCCAGTTCGTCGCCCGGCGCGCCGAGGAGGTGGGTGAGTTCGGTGAGCCGGTCGTCGATGTCGGTGCCTCGGGCCTCGACGAGTCCGTCGGTGTACAGGACGAGCAGACTGCGCGGGGCGAGCGTGACGTCGGTCGTGATGAAGTCGACGCCGCCGATTCCCAGGGGCACCCCGGGAGGGAGGTCCAGGATCCTCGCCGTGCCGTCGGGCGTGACCACGGCGGGCGGCGGGTGCCCGGCGCGGACGATGCGGCACAGCCCGGTCGTCGGGTCGCACACGGCGTAGAGGAACGTCGCGAGCATCGGCTCCGCGAGGTCGGCGAGGGCGTGTTCGAGCTGGTGCAGCAGGTCGACGGGGGACAGGTCCAGGCGGGCCAACGCCCGCACCGAGCTGGAGAGGCGTCCCATCACCGCGGCCGCGGGGGTGCCGTGGCCCATGACGTCCCCGATCAGCAGCCCCGCCTTGCCCCCGGGCAGACGGACGACGTCGTACCAGTCGCCGCCGACCTCGTTGACGTCGCTCGCCGGCAGGTACCGGTGGGCGACCTCGACGCCCGGCGGCGGCGTGATGTGTTGGGGCAGCATGCTGCGCTGGAGGATGACCGCGGTGTCGTGCTCGCGGTGGTAGAGGCGGGCGTTGTCGATGCAGACAGCGGTGCGGGCGCAGAGCTCACTGGCGAGCGTGGTGTCCTCGGTGCCGAACGGCTCCGGTAGGTCGGACCGGTAGAACGTGGCGATCCCCAACACGGTTCCGCGGGCGATCAGCGGCGCCATCATGAACGAGTGCACACCGATCCGCAGCAGTTCCTCCGGTCTGGTGGTGTGCGCGGCGGCCGGGGCGATGGCGCGGGCGTCGAGGTGGGCGATCAGGAACGGCTGGCGGCTCACGACCACCTGCGCGTAGGGCGCGGAGCCGGGGAACGCCAGGGTGTGCCCGAGCGGCGCGAGGGTGTCCCCGGCCGGGGAACTGGTGAGCGGGGCCTTCCCCAGCCGTCGCAGGATGGTTCCGCCGACCATGCCCAATCCCGGATCGCCGCCCGCGGCGAGCGATTCCGGGACGTCGACGGTGACGACGTCGGCGAAGTCGGGCACGCACAGGTCGGCCAGTTCCTGCGCGGTGCGGTCGAGGTCGAGGGTGGTGCCGATGCGCACCGCCGCCTCGCTGAGCAGGGCCAGCCGGTGCCGGTTCGCCTCCGCCTCGAGGTGGGCCTGCTGCTGTTCGCTGATGTCGATGATGAAGGCGGTGACCCCGATCGCGTGGCCCGCGGCGTCCTCCAGGCGGACGCAGGAGCACGACCACACACACTCGTGGCGGGCGTGCACCGGCGTGCGGGTGGTGTGGCGGAAGTCCAGGACGGGTTCACCGGTGGTCAGGACCCCGCGCAGCACACCTTCCAGCACGGACGCGTTCCCGTGCGGGAGGACCTCGGACGGCCGCCGCCCCAGGTGGGCCGCTTCGGGCGCGCCGTTCATGGCCTGCAGCGCCGGGTTGACCCACAGGAAGCGCAGCCGCGTGTCGAACATGGCGAGCCCGACCGGGGCGCGGGCGAACAGCCCGTCCCACACGGCGGAGGACCCCCTCACCCGCCGGGCCTCGTTGGCGTCGGTGGCGAAGACCAGCATCGTGTTGCCGCTGCGCCGGCTCGGTACCGGGCACGCCCAGATCTCCAGCTCCAGGGGGTGCCCGTCGCGGTGCCAGGCGGTGACCGTGCCCATCACCCCGCGTCCGCTGGCGGCCGCCTCCCACAGGGAGTGCCCGAGGCTCCGGTCCGCGCCGGGGTGCAGCAGGTCGACGATGCGGCGCCCGATCGCCTCCGGGGGGCGGTAGCCGAGCAAGCGCTGTGCCGCGGGTTCCCAGCGCACGATCTTCCCGTCGGCGCTGGTGGCCACCAGCGCCACGGGCAGGGCGCCGAGCCACCCGCCGGCGTCCGGGGTGGCTCCGGCGCCGTCCATGGCATCGATGGGCATGTGTGTGTTCATCGCCGACACCCGCGCGGCCTCGTGTGCTCCGTGCTCCGTGCTCCCAGTATGAGCGCCGAGGGGCGCTCCGGCACAGGGGCGCCGTCGCTCCCGTACACGGTGGGTGACCAGAGGTTGCGGGATTCGCGCACCGGCCGCGGGCGTCGGCGGCCTGCGCCCGGGCGGGCCCACCGGGCCCGCCCGGGCCCGTCAGGACTGGTCGGCCAGCAGGTCCAGGTGGGGGAGGTTGTGGCCCATGCGTTCCCGCTTGGTCCGCAGGTAGGCGAGGTTCTCTTCGCGCGGCGGGGTCAACAGCGGCACCTGCTCGTCGATGCCGATGCCGTGGCGCAGAAGGGCGTCGCGCTTGAGCGGGTTGTTGGACAGCAGGCGTACGGACCGTACGCCGAGGTCCTGGAGGATCTCCGCCGCCACCCGGTAGTCCCGGGCGTCGGCCGGGAGACCGAGGGCGAGGTTCGCCTCGACCGTGTCCAGCCCCTCCGCCTGGAGCTGCATCGCCTGCAGCTTGGCCAGCAGACCGATGCCGCGGCCCTCGTGACCCTGGAGGTAGACCAGGACCCCCCGCCCTTCGCGCGCGATCTCCTGGAGCGCCGCGGACAGTTGGTCGCCGCACTCGCAGTGCCGCGATCCGAAGGCGTCTCCGGTGAGGCACTCGGAATGCAGTCGGGTAAGGGCCCCTTCCCCCTCGACGTCGCCGTACACCAACGCTATTTGTTCTTCACCGCGATTGCGGTCCAGGTATCCGACAGCGAGGAAAACACCGTGTTCGGTGGACAGCCGGACATTTGCCACGCGTTCCACACCTGAAGAACCCGCACTCTCGCGGTGTGCGCCATCGCTATCTATCATGTCCCTGATCATATCGGGTAACCTCCGGAGTTGGGGACGGGAATTCGTTGAGTGGATGTCAACTGGTTATCCTGTGAGGGATCTTGGACCGGTGGGCGAATACTTTTGGGTAACCTGCTCCCGTGGAACGAAGAAAGAAAGGCCGGAGAAGATGAATGGTCCGCGCTCGCGACCCCTGGCGAACGGCCTGTTGCCACTGGATACGACGACGGAGGACGTGCGGGTCGACCGGGCCGGCGTGGCCATCCTGCCCATCGGGAGCTTCGAGCAGCACGGGCCGTACCTCCCGCTGATGACCGACACCGTCATAGCCTGCGCCATAGCCCGAGAGGTCGCCGCCGCGTACCGGGTGCACTGCCTGCCCCCGGTGACGATCTCCTGCTCCCACGAGCACGCCGCGTGGCCCGGCACCGTCAGCATCTCCGCCGCCACCCTCTACGCGGTGGTGCAGGACATCGCCGAATCCCTCCGCCGTTCCGGTATCCACAACCTGGTCCTCGTCAATGGACACGGTGGGAACTACGTACTGCGCAACGTGGTTCAGGAGTCCGCCGGCAGTGGTACGCGCATGGCGCTTTTCCCCGGGTCCGCCGATTGGAAGGCGGCACGGGACAGGGCCGGTGTGCAGACGACCTCGCACAGCGATATGCATGCGGGTGAAGTAGAGACGTCCATACTGCTGCATGCTCATCCAGAACTGATCCGTCCCGGTTATGAGACGTCCGATTGCCTCGCCGATGACCGGGAACATTTGTTGACGCTCGGTATGCGTGCCTACACGGAAACCGGTGTGATCGGTCGTCCGTCGAAGGCGTCGTCAGGGAAGGGTAAGGAACTGCTCGCCGGCCTCGTCGAATCCTTCGCGGCGTACTTCGCGTTGATGGGTCCGGCAGGGACGCAGGCGGAGGGTTCGGTCCCGCCGCCGAGCGGTGCCCCTGCCGCCGGCTCCGCCCGCGCGGACGACACGCGTGGGGAGGCACGATGACCAGCATCACCGCCGACCGGGGACACCTCGTGATCGACGCCGCGGAAGCCTGGAAGAGGCTGCGCACCATCCGCACCGACCAGGACGCGGACGCCGCCGGGCTGCTCAAGGACACGGAAGGCCACCGCCGTTGGCGAAACGCTTCGCCCGAAGCCGTCGACCTCGCCGACCGCTATCTGTCGCTGTGCCTGGCCGGCCCCCGCTTCACCTTCGCCCAACTGGGCCAGAGCCTGGACGGATTCATCGCGACCCGGACCGGCGACGCCGACTACGTCACCGGCGAAGAGGACCGGGAGCACCTGCACCGCCTGCGCGCCCTCGCCGACGCGGTGCTCGTCGGAGCCGGCACCGCCGTCGCCGACGACCCCCAACTCACCGTCCGTGCCTGCGCCGGCGCCAATCCGGTGCGCGTCGTTCTCGACCCGCACGGCCGGGTCCCCCTGCAACGACGGGTGTTCAGCGACGGCGCGGCGCGCACCCTCTGGGTGGTGGGCGCCGACAGCGAACGCGCGCACGCCGCGTCCGACCTGGCGGGCGTCGACGTGCTCGTCCTGCCCGACCGCGAGGACTTCGCCCCGCGCCGCCTGGTGCGCGAACTCGCGCGGCGCGGTCTGGGCCGCGTGCTCGTCGAGGGCGGCGGCGTCACCGTGTCGCGCTTCCTGCACGCAGGAGCCCTCCAGCGGCTCTACGTCACCGTGGCACCGGTGCTCATCGGCAACGGAGTGCCGGGCCTGGGCTTCGCCGGGCCCGAGTTGATGCGGGACGCCCTCCGACCGCCCACGCGCCGTGCCACCCTCGGCGAGGACACCCTCTTCGAACTGGACCTGAGGGCGGCGCATCCCGGCGACCCACTGGGCCACGAGCACGGCGACCCCGGGCAGGCTCGCGGCGAAGGCGAGTAGCCCGTACACGACGGCGACGGTCAGGCCCTGGGCGGCGCCCAGGCCTGCCGCGCCGAACGCCCACGCCGTGACCCCCTCGCGGGGCCCCCAGCCGCCGACGTTCAGCGGCAGCGCCATGGCGAGCAGCGCCAGCACCATCAGCGGCAGCAACTCGGCGGCGGGCGCCGCGGATCCGGCTGCGCGGGCGGCGAGCAGGAACATGGCGAGGTACCCGGCCAGCACCGCGCCCGACGAGACCAGCACGCCCGGCCATACCGCACGGGCGGTCAACCCGGCGCGTGCCTCGGTCAGCGCGGCCCGGATCCTGCCGTGCCGCCGTGCGGTGTCGCGACGGGCGCGCAGCAGCACCGCCGTCACGACCCCCAGGGCGCACACCGCCGCGAGTGCGGTGAGTCCGCCCGGCGACCCGGCGGCCCCGCGGACCGCCCGGCCCGCCTGCGCCAGGGCCGGCGAAGGCTGCACGAACAGCAGGACCGCACCGACGACGATCAGGACGACCTGGCCCGCGACCCGTTCCAGGACGACGGCCCGCACGCCCCGGCCGACGTCACCGGCACACCGCCCGTGCCGCACCGCACGGTGCACGTCGCCGAGCACCCCACCGGGCAGCGCCGCGTTCAGGAAGAGCGACCGGTAGTAGTCCGCGACCGCACGGCCCAGCGGCAGCCGGATCCCGAGACCGCGGGCCACCAGGCACCAGCGCCAGGCGCTGAACACGGTGGTGAGCAGCCCTATGCCGAGCGCGGCGAGGACGACGGGCGCGTCGATGCCCCGCATCCCGTCGACGAACGCGCCCGTGCCCTGCCACCACAGCATCGCCACGAGGATCGCCGCACCCCCGAGCACGCCGAGGCGTGTTCGGACCGCCCGGATCACGACGTGCCGCCCCGTGGCCCCGGGAGGGCCAGCACGTCGCTGTGGTGCACCACCACCTGCAGCTCGCCGACCGCGCAGGCGTCGAGCCGCCGCCGGAGGTACGCATCGGCGCGCGCCCCCAGGTCCGGCTGCTGCTCCCGGGCGGCACCCACCCAGCCCTGCAACCACTCCGCGGTCAGCTCAGAGGTCAGCCGGGCCATCAGCGCGGCGTCGGCGGCGGGCACCGGCGGGGCAGCCGCTCCGGCGACCGCGGGGATACCGACGGGCCCCAGCCGCCACGGGCTGGTGTGCACCCGCACGGCCATGCCGTGGCGCGCGAAGGCCACCGAAGCCGCCGCGACCGCGTCCGGTCCGAGGAGTCGACGCCCCTGGTCCTCACGGCGCTGGTGGGCGTTGAACGCGTCCGTGATCTCGTCGTCCATCGGATCCTCCGGAGCGAGATCGACCCTCCCCACCACCGAGAGCGAGAGCAGCGCCGGGCAGCGTGCCCCGGCACAGGCCGCGACCAGCCCGTCCAGTTCCTCGCGGGTCAGCAGGTCCAGCAGGGCGGAGGCGGTCACCACAGAGGTGCCCGAGAGCGCGTCGGCGGTCAGCCCTGCGACGTCACCGCGCTCCGTCGTGACCGTGACGGGACTGCCGTCGGCCGCCGTGCGCGGCAGCCGGGCCGCGGCCAGTTCGAGCAGGTCCGGATCGTGGTCGTGCAGGATCCAGTGCTGGGGGCCGTTCAGTCTGGGAGCCAGCCAGCGCCCCATCGACCCGGTGCCGCACCCGAGGTCGCGGATCACCAGAGTGTCCTGCCGGCTGCCGTCCGCGTCCGCCAGGTGCTGGCGCAGCGGGTCGAGGAGTTCGGCCGCGCGGGCGGCGGCATCGGCCCCCTCCCGCAGGGCCAGCCACTCCGGGGCGTAGCGGGGTCGGTCCGTCACAGTCACGCTGCCTCCCGGGTTTCCTGCCGGAGCTGTTCCAGTGCCTTGGCCAGGCTCCGTGATGTCGTGTCCCAGCCGGCCAGCGCGGTGCGCCGGCCGTGGGCTGCCGTCTTCGTCCGACGGCGTTCTGCGGGGTCGGCGATCCAGCGGCGCAGTGCCGCGGCGAGCGCCGGCTGGTCGTCCGGCGGTACGAGCAGTCCCGGCACCTTTCCGTCGGGGGCGTGCCCGACCGCCTCCGGGACACCGCCGACGGCCGTTGCCAGGACGGGGATGCCGCGGGCGAGCGCCTCGGTCACCGCCATTCCGTAGGTCTCGGCGCGCGATGCGAGCACGAGGAGGTCCGCCGCCGCGTAGCTCGCCTCCAGTTCGGCGCCGCTGCGCGGGCCAGCGAGCCGGATCCGGCCGTAGAGGCCGTGCGCACCGATGAGTTCGCGGAGCCGGGCGACGTAACCGGGGTCGTGGCCGAGGCCGCCGACGAACGCGCAGCTCCAGGGCAGGTCGGCGACCGTCGCCAGCGCCTCCACCAGCCGGTCCTGCCCCTTGCGCGGGGTCACCGACGCCACGCACAGCAGACGCGGGGCACCGTCCCCGCCCTCCGGGGTGCCGGACGCCAGGGGGCCCGGATCCGTGCCGGGGGCGGCGACGTGCACCCGGCGCGGGTCGAGGCCGTGGTGGTCCACGAGCCGGCGGGCCGCCCACTCGCTGGTGGCCACGACCGCGGACACGGCCCGCAGCGCCCTGCGCTCACGGGCGTCCAGGACCTTCGCGGCCTCGGGCGCGAGGCCCGTCTCGTCGCCGAGGGGCAGGTGCACCAGTACCGCCAGGCGCAGCCGTTCGGCCTCCGGCACGATGACGTCGGGAGCGGCGCAGGCGACAAGCCCGTCGACCAGCACGGGCGTGCCGTCCGCCGCATCCGCGAGGATGCCCGCGAGTTCCGCGCGGGCCGCGGCTCCGGGCTGTGGCCAGTCGCCCTCGACGGTGTGCTCGTGGACCTGCCAGCCGGCCTGCGGCAGGTCCCGGCACACCCGGCGGTCATAGGTGTTGCCGCCACTCGGCGCGGCCGGGTCGTCGACCCCGCCGGGCATCACGATCCGCACCGCGCGCCCTGGCGCCGTGGTGGTGGACGTGCGGTTCACAGGGACCGCTCGTAACTCGCCCATGCGATGTGCGACTCGTGCAGGGTGACGGTGATGCCGGTCAGCCCGCGCGCTCCCTCGCCCAGCGCCCCCGCGTGCACACGGTCGGCGAGGCGGTCGGCGAGGACCTTGGCCAGGTACTCGGTGGAGGTGTTGGTCCCGGCGAACTCCGGCAGGTCGTCGAGATTTCGGTAGTTGAGTTCGCCCACCACGCCGCCCAGTTCACGGGTGGCGAGACCGATGTCGACGACGAGGTTGTCGTCGTCCAGCTCGGGCCTGCGGAAGGTGGCGTCCACCAGGTACGTCGCTCCGTGCAGTCGCTGTGCGGGGCCGAAGACCTCGCCGCGGAAGCTGTGAGCGATCATCAGGTGCTCGCGGACGGTGACGCTGAACAACGGCTTTGACCTCCCGGTCCGACGTATCTGGCCGCTGACGGCCCCTGCCGTTCAGTACGGCTTGGGCACGCCGCGCGTTCAAAGGCCCAGGTCGCTCGAAGTTCAGCAGTCGCCGCTCGCGGTCCGGGCGGGGGCTTCCGCCCACGTCGCGCCGTACCGGACGCGGTGGCACAGCCCGGGGAGGTCCCCCGCGGCGATCCCCGCCATCACCGACGGCAACTCCTCGAAGGCGCACTCTCCCGTGACGAGTGCGTCGAAGACGGGGTCGGCGAGCAGGGCGAGGGAGAGCGCGAGCCGGTCGGCGTACGTCCGGCGGGAACGCCGCGCCTCGGACACGCGTCCCACCTGGCTGCCGCGCAGCACCAGACGGCCGGAGTGGAAGGCCTCGCCGAGTGGCAGGCTGACCCTGCGGTCGCCGTACCAGCTGAGTTCCAGGACCGTGCCCTCCGGGGCGAGCAGCTCGAGCGAACGGGTGAGACCGGCCTCGCTGGCACTCGCGTGCACGACGAGGTCGCAGTCCGGGAGGGCGTCCCCCGGGAGCGCGAAGTCCACGCCCAGCGCATCGGCGACGTCGGCGCGGGTGGGATCGGCGTCCACCAACTCGACGCGGACACCCGGGAAGCGGGCGAGGAGCGCGGCGACGGAACAGCCGATCATTCCGGCTCCCACGACCGCGATACGGTCGCCGACCAGCGGTGCCGCATCCCAGAGGGCGTTGACGGCGGTCTCCACCGTGCCGGCCAGGATCGCCCGTTCGGCGGGTACGCCGTCGGGCACGACGGTGACGGCGCTCGCGGGGACGACGTACCGGCTCTGGTGCGGGTAGAGGCAGAACACCGTCCTTCCCACGAGGGCGGCCGGCCCCTGCTCGACCGTACCGACGTTCAGGTAGCCGTACTTGACGGGTCCGGGGAAATCGCCGTCCTGGAACGGCGCCCGCATCGCGGCGTACTGGCTCCCGGGCACTTCGCCGCGGAAGACCAGGCTCTCCGTGCCCCGGCTCACGCCCGAACACAGCGTCCTCACCACGACGTCTTCGGCGGAGGGCTCCGGCAGCGGGACCTCGCGTATCTCGCCGCTTCCGGGCGAGCTGAGCCAGAAGGCGCGTGCCATGCGCTCCATCGGCGGACCTCCTGCTTGAACGCTCGGGTGATGGTTCACGTTCTGATAATCACGGGGCCGCACACGGTACGCGGCACCCGGCAGATCTGTCACACGGCCTGGAGGGTGGTGCGCGGTGGCCCTGAGCGGGACATTCGACATGAGGCTGGTGCGCCCGGAGGCGGCGGCGGGGGCGGGCGCACAAACACTCCTGCTCGTCCTGCTCGGTACGGCGACGGGGCTCGGTCCCGCGGGATGGCTGACGGGACTGGCGTTCACGATCGGTACCTGGGTCCTGCTCAATCGCGCCCTGCGCCGCTCCTGGCCGCCGAAACCGTTCGGTCCTGCAAACGCCGTAACCCTGGCACGGGCGACGCTCGTCGGAGGCGTGACCGCTCTCGTCGCGGACTCGTTCGTCAGCGCGCCGCCGGTCCCGGTCCTCGTCGCGCTGACCACGGTGGCCCTGGTGCTCGACGCGGTCGACGGGCAGGTGGCCCGGCGCACCGGCACCGAGTCCGCCCTCGGCGCACGCTTCGACATGGAGGTCGACGCCTTCCTCATCCTGGTGCTCAGCACCTACGTGGCCGTGTCACTGGGCGCGTGGGTGCTGCTGATAGGCGCCATGAGGTACGCGTTCGTCGCCGCTGCCCGAGCGCTGCCCTGGCTGAACGGGCCGTTGCCGCCGAGCATGGCGCGCAAGACGGTGGCCGCGCTGCAGGGGGTCCTCCTCCTGGTGGCGGCGGCCGGGCTGCTCCCGGTCGTCGCCGCGTACGCGGCCGTTCTCGGGGCGCTGGCCCTGCTCGTCTGGTCCTTCGCCCGCGACATCGGCTCGTTGTGGCGGGTGAGGATCCGTGAGGACGCGGAGACGGCGCGGGGCGACGCGGTGTACGAGCGGGTCTGACGCCGCCGTCGGCACCTTCGCCCGGTCGCTCGACCACGCCCCGTACGAGGCCCGCCCGCGCGTCGTGCGGCCCACGCCCGCACGACCGTCGACGGCTCGCTCGACGACCCTCCTCCGCTGGCAGCGTCAGCCGGATGGGTGCCCCGGTGCTGTCCGACCGTCCGGTGGTCCGTCCGGCGGGCCTCCCGGCCCGGCCCGGTGGGGACCGTCGTCCTGGCCCGGAGGGGCGGCCCGTCGGTGCTGCCGTGGCCGGCGCCGTTCTTCCGGAACGGCTTGCGGCCAGCCCAGCGGGCCCTGAACGGTCCGCCCGTCAGCACATCGGCAGCCCTCGGCCCGTCCCGATGAGCACGGCGCCCCCGGCGGCCGTCGCCGATCCGGCGTCGCGCGCTCCCGCGGATCCGCGCTGGATGTGGCGTTCCGAGCGCCCGCACGGAGGTGGCCGCACCGCACGCCGATTCCGGCACCGCGTTCGGGCGGGGACCGAGGCGGAGCCGGCGCACCGCTGACCCGACCCGACTCCGACCCGACCGCACCGGTGCGCGTACGTCGACCGCCCACAGCGGACCCCCTTCCGCAGGAGACCGCTCCCCACCCCGTCTGCCGCGGTCGAGCGACCGGCGAGGCAGTCGAGGCCGGATCGGGGTGCGACTCGGCCGCCCGAGAGGGACACGCCCCCTGCACCCCGCTCACTCCGCGGGTCTGCGATCAAGGGCGTCGCGCACCGGCACGGAAATGCCTCCCGCCGGCCGGCCTCCGCGGCCCGACCGCCGCCGTCCGTCCAGGACCGGGCGCCGCGTGGACCGGCCGGATCTCCTCCGCCGTTCGGACCGGCCTCCGGTGACGCCATGTCACCGGTCGAGGGGAGCCGGGAGGGTTGAGGAGGACGGCCGGACCGAGGCCGCGCCGGACGGGGTCGGTGTGGGGGACGGACGGGCCGGCGACGGCGCGGCAGCGGCGCCGGGGGTGGAGCCGTAGGCGCTCAGGAAGCGGTCGCGGAAGGCGTCCATCTGCCAGACCGGGGCCTTCGGACCCGGCTTCAGCCCGTCCTGCCACCCCCAGTCGGCGATCCGGTCCAGTACGGCCGGGTCGCGGGCGACGATGGCGACGGGGACGTCGCGGCCGAGACGGCCGCGGGTGACGGTCGACACGGGCTGGTGGTCGCCGAGGAAGACCAGGACGGTGTTCTCGTCACCGTACTTCTCCACGTAGGTGATGAGGCTGTTCAGCGAGTACTCGATGGCGCGCCGGTACTCGTCGCGCACCTGGTCGGGGTCCTTCCACACCTCTTGGGGGTCTTTGCCCTCGCCCTTGATGGCCTCGTACACCGAGCCGTCGCCGACCTCGTTCCAGCCGATCATCCGGGGTATCGGCGCCCAGGGGTTGTGGCTCGACGCCAGGATGATCTCCGCCATCATCGGCTTCCGGCCCTGCTTGCCGTGTTCGAGGCGTTCGAAGGCCGAGAGGCTGTACTGGTCGGGCACGGGCGTCCAGCTGAATTTCGGCCCCTGGTAGCCGAGGTCGCGGGAGTCGTAGACGTGGTCGAGGCCGTAGAACCTGCCTTCGGGCCAGGAACGCGTGACGCCCGGCATGATGCCGACCGTTCGCCAGGCCCCCGTTTTACGGAAGGCGCTGGTGAGGGTCATCCGGTCGCTCGACGTGAGGCTGCGGTACCGCTGCTGGTTCTTTATCCAGAGGCCCGAGTTGAAGGTGGAGTGGGCCAGCCAACTTCCGCCGCCGTAGGTCGGGGAGGTGAGGAAGGCGCTGCGGGAGGAGAAGCCGGCGGCACGCAGCCGTTCGGTGCCGTTCGCGAGCACCTCACCGACCTGGGAGGCCATCGCCGGGTCCTGGACCGCGCTGCGGCCGTAGCTCTCGATGAAGGTGAAGATGACGTCCTTGCCGCGGAGCCCCGTCAGCAGTTTGTCCGGCGGTGTGTTCCGGAAGGCGTCGACGGAGGACTCCTTGGCGAACTCCCCCTTGTCCCGCAGGCCCGCGCGCACGTGGTGGACCCGTTCCAGGGCCAGGTCGGCCGTGGTCCTGGACGCCAGCGGCAGACCGGTGTGGGTCGTCTGCACACCGAGTGCCGCGCAGGCGACCCACACCGTCCCGAGGATCAGCGTCCCCTGGGTGGCGACCGCACGGTTCCGTTCCACCAGGCGGCTCACCCGGACGACGGCCAGGGTGACGAGCACGAGCAGGGCGACGACGACCAGTACGGCGCCGACCTCGGCGCCGATCGCGCCGGCCCGGCCCACGGAGTCCTCGAGGAAGGACGTGGCGTCGTCGAAGAGCACCCAGTCGAGCACGAGGTCGAACGGTCGATTGAGCACCGAGTAGAACCCGATGTCGAGGACCTTCAGGACGGTCAGCACGCTCAGCCCCGCCCCCGCGACCAGGGTCGCCCACCGCCTCGTCCGCGGCGGCACGACGAGCAGCAGGGCCGTTCCGAAGAGGCCTTCCACGGGGATGCGTGTGAAGGCGCCGGGCGAGAGGTAGCCGGATTTGTTCGGCAGGACGAGCGCGGAGAAGACCAGGGCGACGGCCAGGACGTTGGTCAGCCGGGACAGCCGGGGTCGCTTGGGGACGTCGGCTGCCTCCGGCTGAGGACCGTCGTCGGTGTCGGTGTCGGTGGTGGCGTCGGCGGCTCGTTCGGCGGCTACAGGGGCTCGTTCGGTGTCCGGGGCGGCGTCGCTCTCGGGGGTGGGACCGGAGTCGTCAGGGCGGTCTTCGGCGGCGCGCTCCTCCGTACCGGCGGAGTCAACCTGGCCGTCGGCCCGACCGGCTCCGTCGCCCCTACCGCCGGCGCAGTCGGGCTCCGCCCCCGGGGCGTCGTCGGGTGCGGTGTCCGAAGCGGTGGTGCCGTCGTCGGGTGCGGTGTCCGGGTCGGTGGTGTCGTCGTCGGGTACGGCGCGCGTTGCCGTGACGTCGCTGTCCGGTGCCCGCCCGGGGGAGCCGGCGTCCTGGTCCGGGCGTTCCGCCTCGGCGGTTTTGTCCGTATCCAACGTCTGACGGGAGCGCGTCCAGAGTGACAACCCGAAGGTCCTTCCAGTGCGAAGGCCGGTGGCGGCACGACGGACCAGGCCCGGGAGGCCGGGACCGCAGTCATCTGTACGGTTCGCCGACGGATTCGGTTCAGAAGGGCGCGTGGAGGGGCCTCGCTGGGCGAGCCTCATCCCGGGCTACCGGTCGGGGCCGTAGCGTCGGCCGGGTGGAGCCACCGGCGTCGGGTCGGTCCCGGGGGCACAGGTGGCGGTGCGTCAGTTCCGTGCAGCAGGAGGTCGTCGTGCCGGTCACCGGATGGCGTGCGGCGCCCCAGCAGGCCCGCGCGCAGGGGCGCCCCGGCGCGTACCTCAGGCGCTGGCGGGCGGGGGCGCGGTCATGGGCCGTGCGCGCGGCCGGAGCGGTGCTGTTGTCGGCCGCCATGGCCACCTCGGCCGCCCCCGTCACCGCGCGCCCCGCCGCCACACCCCTGAGGACCTTCGCCTACGTCACCGACCTCGACGCGGACACGGTGTCGGTGGTCGACACCCGGCGCAACAGGGTCACGGACACGGTGCCCGTCGGGGACGGCCCCAACAGCGCGGCCGTCACGCCGGACGGTTCCCGCGTCTACGTCACGGAGTCCCGGGCGGACACGGTCTCGGTGATCTCCACGCGCGGCAACAAGGTCAGGAGGACCATTCCGGTCGGTGACGAGCCCAGCAGGGTGGCCGTGTCCCCCGACGGTTCCGCGGTCTACGTCAGCAACGTCCGCTCGAACGACCTGTCAGTGATCGACACCGCCACCGACACCGTCGTCGCCACCGTCCCGCTCGGCGCCTTCCCCCTGGGGGTGGCGTTTCTGCCGGACGGCTCCCGTGCCTACGTCGCCAACGCCGGCACGAACGACGTGTGGGTGATCGACACGGCCACACACGCGGTCACGGGCATGGTCCCGGTCGGTTCCGGGCCGACCGGTGTGGCGATCACCCCCGACGGCTCCCGCGCGTACGTCACCAACTTGACCTCGGACGACGTGTCGGTCGTCGACGTGGCGGCCGGCACGGTGATCGGGACGGTTCCCGCGGGCGACGAGCCCGCCGGTGTGGCGGTGGTGCCGGACGGTTCCCGGGTCTACGTCGCCAACGTCGGGTCGGACGACGTGTCCGTGATCAGTACCGTGACCGACGCGGTGATCAGGACGGTTCCCGCGGGCGACGGGTCCATCGGTGTGGCGGTGGTGCCGGATGGTTCCCGGGTCTACGTCACCAACGTCGGGTCGGACGACGTGTCCGTGATCAGTACCGTGACCGACGCGGTGATCAGGACGGTTCCCGTCGGGGACGGGCCGACCGGTGTGGCGATCACCCGGGGGATGCACCGGTGGCGACCGGCCTGACACTGCGGGCGAGGGGCGTGCCCCCCTCGGGGCCGCCCCCGCGCGCAGCCACGGGGCGCTCGCCCGTTTCCGTCTCCGCCGCGCACGGCTCCCGACGGGATTCCTGCCCACGGGGCCGTAAAAGGAAGGAGGGCGCACCGTCGTGGGTGCGCCCTTGGCGTCGGACTCCCGGTGCAGCGTTCCGGGCTCCAGCCCGTCGGCCGCGTGCGGCCGGGCGTCACAGTCCGAGGGAAATGGCCAGCCTGGTGAGCTCGGCCGTGCTGTTGATGTCGAGCTTGGCCCGGATGCGGCGGAGGTAGGCGTCGACCGTGTGCTTGGAGAGCCCCATGTGGCGGGCGGTCTGCAGGTACGTTCGTCCTGCGGCGATATGTCGCAGCGTCTCCCGCTCACGGGGAGCCAGTGCGATGTCAGGGGTCTCGGCGTGCGCGGTGGCGGTGAGAGTGAGGCTCATGGGATTTCCTCCGACGGATCGGCACGGTCGTCGCTGCTCACACCCTCGGAAGCAGTGGGGCATATGTCCGAAATGCCCTCATGTGAAAACAGTGCGGGCCCGACGTCATGACGGTGTCCGGCGACTGTCACAGACGTGTCACAGGCCACATCCGCGGGGTCGCGGAGCAGACACCACGAGGTTCCCCCGCGGCTACGCAGAGCCACTGCCGAGCCCGTGACCTGGGGCGGAAATCGACGGCGCAGCCCCGATCCGCAGGACCGTGTGCACGGCGCAGCCGCCCGTGCGGGTGTCCTCGCGCGACCGCCCCCCGGTAATCGACCCCCCGGTACGCGAGCGCGCGGTAGGGCCGTCGGGGGAACCGTGACCTCCGGCGCCGCCCGGGCGGGCAACAGCTCCGTGCGCGGCGCGCGGGGCCGCCGGGGCACCGCCGTGGGCGCGTACGCGTGCGGTCCAGCCCCTCCCCGTCCTGCTGCCCTCCCGTCCCCGGCCCGCGTCGACTTCCGGCCGAGCGCGGATCCGGCGGTGCGTGCGAGGGGCGCCGGCCCCTGCCGCCACGAAGTTCGGAAGGTGTGGTGTTAGCACCCCTGCACTCTCCGGCACCGCACTTCATGCTGGACTCCAACATGGTGATCCAGCAACGACGAACTGGGGGCACGGCGATGAGCCTCGTTACGGACACGCCGAGGAAGAAGCGGTCGATCCTCGTCCGGCCTACCACTCTGGTGATGCGCGGCGTCGCGTTAACCGGCCTGGCGCTCGCGGAGGGCCTGCTCCTGGTGTGGGTGGGACTGGTCTTCTGCCTGGTCGGCATCGGCATCGGCGTGTTCCTGCTGCCCGGTGCTCTCGACATGGTGCGCAAGGCCGCCGACCTGCAACGACGGCTGGCCCACGCATGGTCGGGCGTGCGGGTCGAGACGCCCTACCTCCCCGAGCCGGCCAAGATGGCCACCGCCCCCGGCTGGCGGCGCGCCTTCTGGATGCTGACGGACAGCGCGACGTGGCGGGACCTGACCTGGACGCTGGTCAACCCGCTGGTCGGCCCGGCGCTGGGCTTTGTGCCGGCCTTCCTCGTCGTCGACGGCATCTGGGGGCTGCTGCTGCCCTTCCTGTGGGAGCCGGTCACCACCGCCTGGGACGGAGTGTGGTTCGCCTTCGTCCCCGTCGTCGGTCAGGGCACCGCGAACCTCGCGGCGGCGCTCGGCGTGGTGGAGATCGTGGTGGGCCTGTGGTTGGTGCCCGGTCCGCTGCTTGCCGCGCACGGTCGCTGGGTCCGGTTCATGCTGGGCCGGGACTCCCGGGCCGCCCTGACCAAGCGGGTCGAGCACCTCTCGTCGTCCCGATCCGACGCCATGGGCCGGCAGGCCGACGAACTGCGCAGGATCGAGCGGGACCTGCACGACGGAGCGCAGGTGCGGCTGGTGGCCCTCGGTATGACGCTGTCGGCGGCCGAGTCGCTCATCGAGCAGAATCCGCAGGCCGTACGTGCCCTGCTCAACGAAGCCAAGGACAACTCGACCAAAGCCCTCGAGGAGTTGCGCAACCTCGTGAACGGGGTGCATCCGCCGCTGCTGGCCGAACGCGGTCTGGTGGACGCCGTGCGCACCCTGGCCCTGGAACTGACCATCCCCGTCAAGGTCACGGGCACCGTTCCGGGCCGACTGCCCGCGCAGGTGGAGTCGGGAGCGTACTTCGCGGCCGCGGAACTGCTGGGCAACGCGGTCAAGCACTCCATGGCCACGCAGGTCGGTGTCGACATCAGGTACGCCGACGGCTCGCTCCGCGTGGCGGTGCACGACAACGGGATCGGCGGCGCCGACGTCGGCGGCAGCGGACTGCGGGGTGTCGAACGCAGGCTGGCCGCCTTCGACGGGGCGCTGGCGGTGAGCAGCCCGCCAGGTGGGCCGACCATGGCGGCCTTCGAGATCAGGTGCGACCTGGTGTCGGAGGACGACGCTGACGACCGGCACGCGCTCTGACCGCCCCGACGGGCCGGTTGTGCGCCCCTGACGCACAACCGGCGACGCGGCCACTGGACGCACCTACTGACTGACTGACGCCCCGCACAACATCCATCGTTCCTGCGCCACGCCGGCGCCGACCGTGCCACTCCTCGAACGGCGCCGGCGTGTCAGGCATGCCCGAAACCGGGACCCGTGGGAACAGACGCTCGGAAGCTCGGAAATCGGAACGTTCGGGTTCAACAGAAGGAACCGTTTGCGATGTTAAGCAACAAGTGGAATGTGGCGGGGCGCGTGGGCAGGTGGAGTGCCCACCATCCGTGGCGCGCCGTCCTGATCTGGCTGGTGGTGGTTGCCGCGGCATTCCTCGCCGGCGGCAGGTTCGAGCCGAGGAAGGCCACCGATCTGGACCTCCAGGTGGGGCAGGCGGCCGAGGCGAGCAGGCTCGTCGAGGAGAACGGCCTGAGCAGCCCGGCGACGGAGAACATCCTGGTCGGCCCCCGTCACGGCAGCGTCACGCGGGCCGTTGCCGCCACCGCCGCCAAGCTGCGGTCGCAACTGCAGCGGACCTCCGGGGTCGCGTCGGTGTCCGCTCCGGTCCCCTCCGAGGGGGGCACCGTGCTGCTGCTGCGGGTCACGATGGCGGGCGACGCCGACACCGCACAGGACAGGGTCGGGCCGATCAGGGACGTCACGGCCCGGACACAGGCGCAGCACCCGGACGTGATCGTCCAGGAGACCGGTGCCGCCTCCGTCCAGGCCGAGTTCCAGGACTGGCTCGGCAAGGACCTGCGCAAGGCGACGGGAATCAGCGTCCCGATCACGCTCGGGATCCTGCTGCTCATCTTCGGCGCCCTGGTGATGGCCGGGGTCCCGGTCCTCCTCGGACTGTCGGCCGTGGCGGCCGCGATGGGCCTGTGGGCACTGGCGTCCCGCGTGTTCCCCGACCCCGGCCCGGTGGCGGACGTCATCGTCCTGATGGGGCTGGCCGTGGGCGTCGACTACTGCTTGTTCTACCTGCGCCGCTACCGCGAGGAGTGCGCCAACGGCTACGGCCGGGCCTCCGCGGTGAACATCGCGGCGGCGACGTCGGGCCACTCCGTCCTCGTGTCCGGAATCGCCGTGATCCTCTCCATGGCAGGCGTCTACCTCGCGGGTGACCTCATGTTGTCCGCACTGGTGACGGGCGGGATCCTCGTGGTGGCGGTGGCCATGGCCTCGGCGATCACCGTGCTCCCCGCCCTGCTCGTCCTCTTGGGACGCGCGGTGGACCGACCGAGGGTCCCGCTCGTCTGGAGGCTGGGCCGTCGGGGCGGGGGCCCGCGGATCTGGAACGCGCTCCTCGCTCCGGCGACCAACCACCCGCTCGCCTCCCTGCTCCTGGCGGTCGTGGCGCTCGTCGCCCTGGCCCTGCCGATCCAGAGCATGAGCCTGAAGGCCACGCAGGTCGCCGACTTCCCCCGTTCGTTGTCGACGATGCAGACCTACGACCGCCTGATGGCGGCCTTCCCGGGGAGCGCCGGTACCGATGTCGTGGCGGTCCGGGTGCCGGCGGAGCAGGCCGAGAGCCTGCCCGGCCGACTCGAACGGCTGGTGGCGCGGATCCAGCGGGAACCGCTGTTCGCACACGACACCAAACCCGCGATCCGCTACTCCGCGGACCGGCGCGGTGCCGTCGTCGAAGCGGGCATCTCAGCCCCCAGCGGGACCGACGAGGCACGCGACTCGGTGGAGAGGCTCCGCGGAACACTCGTCCCCGAAGCCATGGAGGGGCTCACCGGCGCTGAGTACGCGGTCGGCGGGGACGAGGCGGAGGACATGGACTACAGCACGAACCTCGGCAGCACCCTGCCGTGGGTGATGCTGGCCGTCTTCGCGCTGACCTTCGTGGTGATCCTGTTCGCCTTCCGGTCCGTGGTCGTGGCCCTGACGACGGTCGTGCTGAACCTGCTGTCCGTGTCCGCATCGCTCGGGATCCTCGTCCTGGTGTTCCAAGGGACGTGGGCGGAGGGGCTCTTGGACTTCACCTCCACCGGGCACGTGGTCTCCTGGGTGCCCGTGTTGCTGTTCGTCATCCTGTCCGGGCTGTCGCTCGACTACCACGTGTTCGTGGTGAGCCGGATCAGGGAGGGCGTGATCGCGGGGATGACCACCAGGAACGCGGTGGTGGACGGCATCACACGTACCGCCGGTGTGGTCACCGGCGCCGCGCTGATCATGGTCGCCGTGTTCGCGACCTTCGCGACCCTGAGCTTCATCGAGATGAAGCAGATCGGCGTCGGTCTCGCCGTGGCCATCGTCCTGGACGCGACCGTGATCCGGATCGTGGTCCTGCCGGCGGCCATGAAGCTCCTGGGCCGGGCGAACTGGTGGCCGGCCAGGACCGGTCCCGTGGTGGTCGGCACCGAGAGGAAGCCCAGGCGGCCGGTCACTGTCTGAGCCCGCAGGGACGGCGCTCAGCCGCATGTCAGCCCGCCGTCAGCAGCGTTGAGCATAGTGGTACGAGGATTCCACAGTGACGAGCGGACGGCAGGTGGTCCCATGAGCAACCCCTTCGACGATCCGGACGGCGTCTTCCACGTGCTCGTGAACGAGGAGGGCCAGCACAGCCTGTGGCCGTCGTTCGCCGACGTACCGGCGGGCTGGCGGATCGTGCTCGATTCGGCGACCCGAGAAGCGGCCGACGCTCACGTCCGGGAGAACTGGTCGGACCTGCGTCCGCTCAGTCTCCAGCGCAGGGGCTGACCCGTGGGCGGGCGAACCCCGGGTGCCATCGAGGTCGAGGGCCTGCGCAAGTCGCACAAGGACCGCGAGGTCCTGCGAGGGATCGATCTGCACGTACCGCCCGGGACGGTGCTCGGTCTTCTCGGTCCGAACGGTGCCGGCAAGACGACCACGGTGCGCATCCTGAGCACGCTGCTCCGGTTCGACGGAGGACGGGCGTCGGTGGCGGGTTTCGACGTGGGCGACCAGCCGGCCGAGGTCCGCCGACGCATCGGCCTGTCAGGCCAGTACGCCGCGGTCGACGAGGAGTTGACCGGGCGGGAGAACCTGGTACTGCTCGGCCGCTTGCTCCACCTGGGTGGTCGGGCCGCCCGGGCCAGGGCGGAGGAGCTGCTCGCCCGCTTCGGCCTGGAAGAGGCTGCGGGGCGCCCGCTGCGGACCTATTCGGGCGGTATGCGGCGCAGGCTCGACCTCGCCAGCACACTGGTGGGCAAGCCTGAGGTGATCTTCCTGGACGAGCCCACCACCGGACTGGACCCGTCGAGCAGGCTCACCCTGTGGGCCGTGGTGCGGGAGTTGGTGGCCGAAGGGGTCACCCTGCTGCTGACCACGCAGTACCTGGAAGAGGCGGACTCGCTCGCCGACCGGATCGCCGTGCTGGCCCGGGGCGAGGTGGTTGCCGAGGGGACGGCTGACGAGCTCAAGCGCAAGGTCGGTCAGGAACGACTCGAGATCACCCTCGCCGATCCCGCCCTGTTCCCGAAGGCCGTTTCGGCGTTGAGCCCCCTGATGGTGGGCGAGGTGTCGAGGGACGAGCGGAGGGGGGTCCTCGGAATCCAACTGGCGGACGGGCTGGCGGGGGTTGCCGAGGCCGCGGCGGCCCTCCACAGGACCGGTGTCGACGTCACCGACTTCGCCCAGCGCAGGCCCTCCCTGGACGACGTCTTCCTGAGCCTGACCGGGCACCAGCAGGACTGAGCCCGTGGCCGCCGCAGGAGTCGAAGACGTCGCGCTACAGCGTGGGTCCGTGGACTGCCAGGTCGTGTGGACCCGCGCGACGGACGGAGCTGAGCTGCGGGCCCTGCTGACCGCGGAGGAACGGGAGCGTTACCGGCGGCTCCACGACCCCGCCGACCGGGCGCGGTTCGTGACCGGTCGGGCGCTGGCCAGGGCGGTGATCGGCCACCGCCTCGACTCACGGCCGGACGAGGTGGTGTTCACCCGGAGCTGCCGTCGGTGCGGCGGTCCGCACGGCAAGCCCGAAGTGCCCGGGAGCCCGGTCAGCTTCTCGCTCTCCCATGCGGGTGGGCAGGTGCTGCTGGCCCTGACCGAGGGGGTGGACGTGGGGGTCGACGTCGAGCGGACCGGCGGCCGGTACGCGGAGCGGCTCGCCGCCATGGTGCTCTCGTCAGCGGAGCTGTCCAGCCTGGCCTCCGTGGTCCCCTGGCGGAGGGAACACGCGTTCCGCGTCTACTGGACGCGGAAGGAGGCACTGCTCAAGACGGTGGGCCTGGGGGTCCTGTCGTCCATGCGGGCGATCACCGTCTCGCCCGCCGACGGGCGGGCCGAACTGGTCGCGTGGGAGAAGAGGACGGACGTGCCCCGCTTCCGGCTGGCGGATCTGGGCGCACCCGACGGGTACGCCGCGGCCCTCGCCGCGCACGGTGGACGGGGCGTCCGACTGCTCGAGTTCCGGACGGAGCACCCCCTCGACGTGCCCCCCGGACGCGGTACGAGCCAGGGGCGGTTCAGGGAAGCGTCTCCGAGAAGGGACGGGCGTCGATCGCCGGATCCTGGGCGAGGATGGCCTGCTGGATCCGGCGCATGCTCTTCCCGGGTTCCAGGCCCAGCTCGCTCTTGAGCCAACTGCGGACCCGTTGGAAGGCGGCGAGTGCCTCGCCCTGGCGTCCGGTGCGGTAGAGGGCGAGCATCAGGAGTTCGGAGATCCGTTCGCGTTCGGGGTGTTCCGCTGCCAGTTGTTCGAGGCCCTGCACGGTGTTGCGGTCGTCGACCCCCACGGCGAGGCGTGCGCCGTACAGGTCTTCGAGGCTCGCCACCCGCTGGTTGTTCAGCAGACTCGCTTGGGTCCGGCAGCGGTGGCCGCCGGCCACGTCGAGCAGTGCGGGACCCCGCCACAGGCGTAATGCCTCTTCCAGGACGGCGATGGCTTCGAGGGGACGGTCCCGCACAAGACCCGCGCCCTTGGCGGCCAGCGCCTCGAACCTCCGTGCGTCCACCGCCTCCGACGGCAGGTCGAGGAGGTACCCGTTGTTCGAGGTCCGCACCAGGAGGTTGCCCGGGACACCGGTCGTCTGCTCCAGGAAGCTCCGGAGCCTCCGGATGTTGGCCTGGAGGGCGTTCTTGGGGTTCTTCGAGGGTATTTCACCGAAGAGTTCTTCGACCAGGAAGTCGATCGACACCACTTCCCGTGGGGTGAGTCCGAGGACGGCGAGCAGGGTGCGGACCCGATTCGCGCCGATGGTGCCGTGGCGGTTGTCGACCGAGAAGCGGAGCGGACCGAGGATCTGTAATGCGGGTGATGCTTCGAGGTCGACTCCTACTGGCTGAGCTGCGATGTTCATCATCTATCCGAAAAACCTTTGCTTCGACTAGACGTGACAGGGGAAGCACTCGAATCCTTCTGCTCCAGGCCGGAGTCGCTCGTCTTCGGCAGCGCGGTGCCCGACCGCGGACGTCCGAAGGACAAAGGAACGGGAGACCTGCCGGCGCGGCGTCACAAGGCTGCCGAGGGCCCTTGGAGATGAATCGGCTGGATCTCTGCTGCGGATCGGGGAATCGCCAGGGCATGATGGAGTTCCACCACCCGGAACGGCGGCGGCGGTCCGTTGCGCTTCCCTGGCCGCATGCATACGTGAAATCCCGCCTCCCTGTTGGCTGCGGTGCCCCCGTCGCTGGTGTGCCGCGCGGCGGCATACCGTGAACCGGCGTTCCCCGTCCTCGCCACCTGCGCCAGTCCAGTGAGAAAGGTAACACGCTTAACCAGCGTGTCAGTAGACGAATTCTGCAACACTGACCGATTAGTCAATGAATCAAAAATTCCGCTTTTCGGTGGTCAGTCGGGGAGCGCCGGTGCCCCGGTTCCTGTCAGACGTGTGACTTCACAGAAGTTCGAGCCGCCGGCCGATGCCCCGTTCGGTCGCTGCGCGGTGGACGGCGTCGATCAGTCCGACGTCGAGGATGGACATGCCGAAGGGGTTGCTCACGACGTAGCCGTTCGTCGGCCGGACGGCGGGGATCCGGCCGAGCAGCACCTCACCCAGCGTCCCGTTGAGGGTGCGGCCTGGTCCGTGCTGTGGGGCCCCGGGTGAGCCGGGTCGCCCCACCTTCTTCTCCTGGAGGAGCCGGCCGAGGATGCGGCGGGGGTTCTCCTCGATCAGGTCGAGGTCGTCGCCGAAGACCGCCTGTGCGCCGAGGAACACCTCCTCGGTCAGGTCGTCGAGGGAGACGTGGGCCAGGAAGGAGCCGGGGCTGATCCAGTCCGCGGGGATGTACGGGTCGTTGCTGGTGGTGAGGGTGACGGTCACGGGGTTGGCCCCGACCGCCTCCTGGGCGGAGCTCGCCGTCCGTACGGTCAACTGCGGGTGTTTCTGCGTCGCCCAGCTGACCATCTCCGCCGCACGCTCCGCCGAGAGGTCGAAGACGACGACGTTCGTGACGTCCGGGAACGTGCGTGCCAGCAGGTCGAGGTGCGCACGGGCGAGGGTGCCGGTGCCGACCAGGCTGATGCCGTCCCAGCTCTCCGGCCCCAGTGTGCGCAGGCTGACCATGGTGTACGCGGCCGTGCGCATCGCACTGAGGTAGCCGGCCTCGGCGATCATCAGGGGCCGGGCCGTCTCGGGGTCGAAGACGAAGCTGAGGCCGCCGGCCCGCTCCAGTCCGCGGGCGGGGTTGCTCACCGATGCGTTGATGAGCTTCATTCCGTAGACCGAGCCCTCGGGTCGGTGCAGTGCCCCGAGCATGGCGATGGCGCGGCTGTAGGCCCCCTCGCTGTTGTGCCACGGGAGGTAGCCCTCGGCCGGGATTTCCGTGCGGCCGTCGGCCTGGTCGCGGAGGACTCCGGTGGCGACCTCCACCGGATCGACGGTGTCCAGACAGGTCAAGACATCCGGCCGGCTGAGGAAGAGCAGAGATTCCTTTGGCATGGGAGTTCCTTGCCTCGTGCCTATGGTGTGCGGGACCAGTGGAGCGGCAGGGAACATGTGGAATGACATTGCGCCGCACGTGCGACAGAAACTGCCATCAATGGCAGGCGCATGAACATACCCCCGCTTCGCTCGGTGCTGAGCTGTGCGCAGCATAACTGAACGAATGCGGAGTATCAGGGGGTATGGCTCTGCCTTCCGAGGGCCGACACGCATCTGGCCACATGGGGCGGTCGAAGGTGGGCCCATAGGCGGGTGAAACGGTGATAGGCGGGCATCGGTCGGTCAGCAATCGGTCAGCCGTTCGTCAACCCGGTCGGATAACTTGATTCGTGTCCCATGGAGTGCACGGCAATGCGTACCGCCGTACGTACATTCGGTGCGAAAATCCGCCGAGCGACCCCCGGCGATACCACTTCCTCTTTCCGGATATTTCCATGCTGTTCATTTCTGTCGATTGCGTCTGAGAGGAGCTGATCGGCTGTGACGTCATTGCTCGAAGTGTCGACCCACTGGCCCCGACAGGTTTCCCTTGCCGATCTGCAGGATGCGCTCGGCCTGACTGACCGCGAAATGCGCCGCTACGGCAGGGGATTCGGACTATCGGAGATCTGCTGGGACGACACGATGCCGGAGAAGGACATCCTGCTGGCCGCCCTCGACAAGCTGTCCCTGCTGCGGGGACAGGAGGACCGGGTGCGCTACGTCATCCGACCGAGGACGCAGCGCTCCCCGTCGCCCTATCCGGACAGCGTGCTCCAGCAGGTGCGCCGGGAAGCCGGACTCGGTCACGCCCGTACCTTCGCGGTGACCGAACACGCCTGTGCGTCCGGTCTCTTCGCGATCGACCTGGCGGGGATGCTGCTGGCCGAGGACGAGGACCCGGATGCGCTGGCACTCGTCCTGGTGGGCGAGAAGGCCTATTCCCGGGTGGCGCACCACCTGCTGGGGATGGGGGTCACGGGGGAGGCCACCTCCGCGGTGCTGGTGTCGTCGGGCGGTCCGCGCGACCGGGTCCTGGGCTTCGCCGTCAGGACCGCGGCGGTCGGCGAGCCGAGCATGGTGATGAGCGAGGAGGGCGGCGCCGCTTTCCGCGAGCTCTACGGTGACGTGCTCGTGGAGACCGTGGGCGCCGCGCTCGCCGACGCGGGCACGGCGATGGGGGACGTCTCCCTGGTGCTGCCCCACAACGTGAACAGGGTCGCCTGGGTACGCATGGCCGACCGCCTCGGCGTGCCGGTCGACCGCATCTTCTTGGACAACATTCCCAGAACCGGTCACTGCTTCGGTGCGGACCCGTTTCTCAACTACGCCACGGTGCGCGAACTGGGGCGACTGAACCCGGGCGACCGGTACGTGATGATCTCGGTGGGGCTCGGGGCGAGCTTCGCGGCCCTCGTCGTGGAGCACTGAAGCAATGCGTGGACAGGGGAGTCACGTGAACCGACCAGGATTCAACGAACGGCTGAAGCGCGCACTGACCGGTGACCGGTCCGCGCCGCTGGTGTTCCTGGGGAACTTCGAAGTCGAGGAGCAGTGGGCCCGTGGCGAGTCCGGGCTGCCCCGTGTCACCTCCCGGGTGAACACTGCCGTGGTCAACCGCATGGACGAGTTCGCCCTGTTGCTGGGCGCGGCCGACGACCACGTCGTCCTGAAGACGGAGCCCGACCCCGCCTATCTGCGGTATCTGACCGACCTGGGTGTGGAGTTGCCCACGGTCCACGTGATCGGCGAGCAGGACCCGGGCAATACGGTCACCGAGGACGCACTCGCGGACGGCCGGCTGCTCGGAGTGCTCGCGGACCTGGGCGCAGCGGGCGCGCTGATGCTCCCGCACGGGGTGTCCGGGGCCGAGGAGGAGCTGTCCGAGAAGACCGGGCTCGCCCTGGCGGCACCGCCGGCCGCCCTGTGCAAGTCCGTGAACAGCAAGGTCTACAGCCGGCGGGTCGCCGACGCCCTGGGGCTGCGACAGCCCCGCGGGTGGGCGTGCTCCACGCTCGCCGAGTTCGCCGCCGCCGTCGACGCGGCGACGGAGATCCTCGCCGCGGGCGCAGTGGTGCTCGTCAAGGAGGCCTTCGGCGTTTCGGGGAAGGGGATCTCGACCATCGAGAGCCCGGACAGGCTCCGGCGGTTGCACCGGATGGTCGTGAGCAGGGCGGAGCGGGCCGGAACGGACCGCGTCGCCTTCGTCATCGAGGAACGCGTCGACAAACGAGCCGATCTGAACTACCAGTTCACGGTCTCGCGTGAACGCGAGGTGCACATCGACTTCGTCAAGGAGGCCCTGACGAGGAACGGCGTCCACATGGGACACCGCTTCCCCCCGGACCTCTCCCCGGCGCAGGTGGACGAGATCCACACCACGGCCCGGCTGCTGGGCGAGCAGCTCTCCGCCGACGGCTACGCCGGGGTGGTGGGCGTGGACGCCATGCTGGACCCGTCCGGCGGCGTGTACCCGGTGATCGAGATCAACGCGCGCAACAACATGTCCACGTACCAGGTGCGGCTGCAGGAGCAGCTCATGCGCGACGGCCAGTTCGCCCTCGCGCGGCACTACCCGCTGACGCTCCACGAGCCACTCGCGTACCAGACCGCCGCGCGCCTGCTCGACGACGTACTCCTCACGTCGCCCGGGGGCGCCGGCCTCGTGATCAACAACTTCGCCACGGTCAACGCGGGCCGGGGTGCCGAGGGACCGTTCCCGGGCAGGCTGTACGGCATGCTCATCGGAGATTCTCCCGAGGAGCTGACGGCCCTGGACACCGCGGTGACCGACGTCCTGGCCGCTGGCCTCGGAAGGGAATCCGGTGACCGCTGAATTCCAGGTGCAGGGCCAGGACGTGTCCGTCCTCGCCGCCCGCTTCGGTACCCCGCTCTACCTCTACGACGGCGACGCGCTGCGGCAGCGCATCACCGATGTGCGGGAGTTGCTCCATCCGCGCCTCGAGGTGTTCTACTCGCTCAAGGCCAACCCCAACGTGTCGATCTGCGCGTTGCTGCACGCGCACGGGGCGAAGGCGGAGGTCTCGTCGCTCACCGAACTGCGCACCGCGCGCCGGGCCGGGGTGCGCCCCGAGGACATCATCTTCCTCGGCCCGGGCAAGAGCCGCGCAGAGCTGGCCGAGTGCATCGAGAGCGGTGTCCACGCCGTGATCTGCGAGTCGCTGTCCGAGTTGAAGCTCATCGACGAGGTGGCGGGCGAGCTCGGGCGGACCGCTCCGGTGGCGCTGCGGGTCAACCCCAGTTTCGAGGTGAAGGGTTCCGGGCTGACCATGGGCGGCAAGCCCCGTCAGTTCGGCATGGACGAGGCCCAGCTGCTGGCCGAGCCGCCCCTCGGCAAGGACCTGGCCCACACCCGGTTGATGGGCGTGCAGGTCTACATGGGCACGCGCATACTCAGCGGGTCCGCGGTCGTCGAGAACACCCGGCAGATCCTGGCCCTGGCCCTGCGGATGGCCGAACACCACGGCTTCGAGCTGGAGTTGGTCGACATCGGTGGCGGTCTCGGGGTGGCCTACTTCCCCGGGGAGCAGGACCTGGACCTGGCGGAGCTGGCCGAGGGGCTCAACCCCGTGCTGGACGCGTTCGCCCGGGCGCACCCGGCGACCCGGCTGGTCATGGAGCTGGGCCGTTACCTCGTCGCCGAGTCCGGTACCTACGTGGCTCGCGTGCGCTACACCAAGACGTCCCTGGGGGAGAACTTCGCCGTCGTGGACGGTGGGACGAACCATCACATGGCCGCCGTCGGTATCGGGTCGTTCGTGAAGCGGAATTTTCCCATCCGTTTGCTTAATCGCTGGGACGAAGAGCCCACCGAGAGCTGGAACGTCACCGGTCCGCTCTGCACGCCGAACGACACGCTGGGCAAGAAGGCGAGCCTGCCCCCGGTGCGTGAGGGCGATCTCGTCGGAGTGCTGCGCTCGGGAGCGTACGGGCCGAGCGCGTCCCCCGTGCTGTTCCTGAGCCACGGACACCCCGCCGAGGTCCTGGTCCTCGACGGCCAGGCGCACGTGGTGCGCGAGCCGGACGAGTGCGAGGACCTGATGCGCAAGCAGCACCTCCACCCGTTCGCCGGTGCCGCCGGCTGAACTCGGGCACGGCTCGGCGGGGCGGCGTTCCGGCCGAGACCAAACGCGGTCTCCGCCAACCACCCCTCGTGCAGCCGAGACATTCCCTGGCGTCCCCGACACCACCCCTTCCGCGAAAGGCTCACCCATGACGGACATCATCGACGTCGCCCAGGCCCCCCGTAACGCCACTGACCGTGCCCGGGTCACCGCGGCGATCGTCGAGGCCCTCGGCGCCGTGCTGCAGCGGGACCTGCACGACGTCACTCCCGACACGAGGCTCTTCGACAACCTGGGGCTCGACTCGACCGGCGTGCTCGACCTGCTGCTGCGCCTGGAGGAGCTGCTCGGGTGCGAGTTCGACACCGAGAACCTGGAGATGAGCGACTTCGCCACGATCGACTCGCTGGCGGACTTCATCACCAACGCCCTGGACGCGTGACGATGCCCCTGACGGAACCGTCGACCGTGGACGGCAACGGCCCCGCGCCGCTGGGTGCCCCGGTGCTCCGGGTGGTCAGGGGCGTGCACCGGCGGTTCGACGGGGGCGCCACCCGCCCCGACGGGAACGACACCACGTACCTCCGGGACCAGGCCGCCCAGGCAGGCGTGGCCTTCCGCCCGGACCTGATCGAGGGCCGGACGGGAAATTCGTTCGGGGACATGGCCGTAGAGCTGCTGGCCGACTTCGGGGACGACCTGGGGCCGGTCGAGTTGCTCGCCCTGGCCTACGCGACCCCGGACGTCAGCCCCGTGTCGCTCACGGCGCCGCTGGTCGCCGACCGGATCCCCGGCAGGCCCATGGTCCTGGCGATCACCGACCAGGGACGGACCGCGCCCTTCACCATGCTCTCCGTGACGCGCGGCGCCATGCGCCGCCACGGCTTCCGGCGTGCCCTCGTCATGGCCTTCGACCAGGCGCTCCTGCCCTACGAAACCCCGTCCTCCGGCCCCCACCACCTCGCGGGGGACGGTGCGGCCGCGCTGCTGCTGGAGACGGCTCCCGACGTCACGGCGTCCGAGGGGTACGCGGTCCACCAGGTCAGCGGGGTGGAACCCGCCGAGGCACGGCGGGGATTCGCCGAGCTGGCCGCCGGTCTGCTTCCCGAACGGGGCGGCCACCTGCTGCTGGGACCCGGAGTCGGGGACGACTGGTGGAGTCCGGCGTACGCCACCAGCGTTCTGCGGTTCCCCCACGGCTATCCGTGCACGGCCCTGCTGGGCGGACTGGCCGACGCACTCGAGCGGACCCGTTCGGACCCGGTCGTACTGGCGGACCACGACACGGAGACGGGCGACCTGTCGGTGTGTCGCGTCGGCGGGGCGACGGCGTGACGGCGCGACGACGCACCACCGACGACCGTGCCCCGGCGGAGGAGGTCCGGCGCACCGCCCGCGAGGAGGGGCTCGCCCCGGCGGTCACGGCGCTGGCGGCGCACCTCACGGGGGACATCCTCGCGCCCGGCCCGTACGGCCACGCGGTGCTGCCCGAGGACGGTTTCACCGGTGGGCGAGACCAGGAAGTGCTGGGCCGCTGGGAACTGCCGGGCGGCGCCGTGCTCCTGGTGCACGGCGCCCGGCGGGGACCCGGCGCCGGGGCTGTCGACCAGCGACTGCTGCTGGCCCTGCGCCTCGGGCTCGTCGAAGGACTTCGGGACGCCTGTACGGCACGTCTGGCGTCGCGCCCGAGCGGGGACGGCACCGTGCTGATGCAGCAGATGGTCAAGGGGCAGGTCGCCGAGGGCTTGGCGCACCAGTTGGAGCTGGCCGCGGTACTCGCCTCGCTCGACGACGACGCGCCGGACGCTTCGCAGGTGCGCCATCTGCACCGTGAGGTGACCGCGGCCGGCCGGGCCGTGCTACGGCTGTTCGGCGCCCACGGCTTCCTCGCCGACGGGCCCGGCGCCGTCGCCCACGTCTCGGAGCTGCTGGCGGACGTCCACCTCCCCGCAGAGGAGACCGCATGAGCGAGTTGCAGGACCGCCTGGCCGCGCTGCGCGGCCAGGCGCGCGAATGGGCGGCCGACTTCCGTGCCGCCGCCCCGGACCTCGACCGGGACCCGGAGCGGATCAAGGACTTCCTGGACCTGCCCGGAGTCCGCTACCTGAGCACGCTCGGCGTGCCCCCCGGGTTCGGGGCCGCACCGCTCAGGGTGGGAGCGCACGGCTTCGCGGGCACGACCGCCCTGGAGCGGACGGTCGTATTGGAGGAACTCGCCCGCGGGGACGTCGGGATGACGCTCGCCGCACCGGGCCCGTCGATGTCCGGGGTGCTGATGGAGCACCTCGGTGACTGCGCACAGCGCGAGGAGTTCTACGGCGCGTTCGTCAACGCGCCGACCTGGACCTGCTTCGCCCTGACGGAGCCGGAGCGCGGTTCGGACGCGGGCGCTCTCGCCACCACGCTCGCCACCGAGGGCGGCAGACTCGTGCTGAGCGGGACCAAGCGGTACGTCGGCAACTCCGTTCGCGCACGGTACGCCACGGTCTTCGCCCGCACCCGGCCCGGCCCGCTGGGAGTGACCGCGGTCCTGGTGGACACCGCTTCCGACGGGTACGCGGCCGAGCCGCTCGACACGCTCGGGCTGCGGGGCGCCCAGCTGGGCTCGATCACCCTGGACCGGGTGGTGGTGGACCCTGGTCGGATCCTCGGCCGGCACCTCTCCCCGACCCGGCGGGGCATCCGGGCCTGCATCAAGGTCTTCAACGAACTGCGGCCCGGAGTGGCAGCACTGGCGCTCGGCATCGCCGGAGCAGCCCATGACCACCTGAGGGAGAACGGGCTCCCCAGCCGGGGACCGGACCGGGAGCGCATCGACACGCTCGGGTGGCGGATCCGGGCCACCAGGGAACTCGTGCTCCGGGCGGCGGCCGATGCCGACGCCGAGGGGGACGGCTACCTCGCCTCCGCGGCCAAGGCGCGGGCGTGCGCCCTGGCCGAGGAGGTGACGCTGGCCGCCTGTGAACTGCTGGCTCCCGCAGCCCGGTTGACGCATCCGCTGCTGGACAGGTTGGTGCGGGACGCCCGGGGGGTGGAGTTCATGGAGGGCACCCGCAACATTCAGCACCTCAACCTGTTCCAGGGGCTGTTGACGGGCAGGGCCGGCTGAGACCGACCCCGCCGCGGCCCGCAGGCGGCCCGGCTGGTCAGCCCCTGTTGAGGTACGTGAGCACGGCCATGACCCGGCGGTTGTCGTCCTTCGACGGGGGCAGGTCGAGCTTGGCCAGCATGCTGTTGATGTGCTTGGCCACAGCCTTCTCCGTGATGACCAGGGCGGCGGCGACGGCCGCGTTGGACCGGCCCTCCGCCATGTACCCCAGCACCTCCCGCTCCCGTTCGGTCAGCCGGGACAGCTTCTCGTCCTGGGAGTTGCGGCTGAGCATCCGGGAGACCACGTTCGGGTCCATGACCGTGCCGCCCGCGGCAACCTGGCGCAGCGCGGAGACGAACTGGGCGGTGTCGAAGACCCGGTCCTTGAGCAGGTAGCCGACCCCCCCGTCGCCGTCCGCCAACAGTTCGCGGGCGTAGAGCTGGTTCACGTACTGGGAGAGGATCACGGAGGGCTGGCCGGGACGGTTGCGCCGGGCGGTGAGCACGGCCTGCAGGCCCTCGTCGGTGTGGGTGGGAGGCATCCTGATGTCGACGAGCGCCACGTCGGGTTCGTGGTCCGCCAGCGCCTTGATCAACTCCGGACCGGTGGAGGCGGAGGCGACGACGTCGAACCCGTTCATCTCCAGCAGGCGGGCCAACCCCTCGCGGAGCAGGAACTGGTCTTCCGCGAGCACCAGGCGCATGCCGCCCTCTCCTGTTTTTGTCATCCGTCCGAGCGGGGTAGCCCGTGCCGATGGCCCACAAGGTAGCAATCACAGCGCTGGGCAGGCAACGCGGAAAATCGGTCAGCACCCCGTCATCCGAATGTCAGCACCCTTTGACAGGATCAGTAGTCATTGCAGTGATCGCGGCAAATACATTGATCGGCAACGGCCGGCCGGCCTGGACGAACGGGGGTCGACCATGTCTACGTGGACGGTGTCCCATCAAAGTCATATCCGCGCCTTATGAATTCAACACGGAAGACCTCTACGTCGACCTCGCCGGAATCATCGGGCATTGCCTCATGCTCAAGTGTGAAGGCTTCAACTTCGCGGGCTCCATCAAGCTCAAGGCTGCCCGCTCGATGGTCGACGCCGCAGAACGGGCCGGGAGCCTTAGGCCCGGTGACACGCTTGTGGAGAGTTCCTCCGGCAACCTGGGTGTGGCACTGAGCATCGTGGCGGCGAGTCGCGGCTACCGATTCGTCTGCATCACCGACTCCCGCTGCACGCTGGGCGCCCGGCAATTGATGCAGACACTGGGCAGCGAAGTGCACGTCATCACCAAGCCCCATCCGATCGAGGGGCTCCTGGGGGCGCGCATCGAACGCGTTCGTGAGCTCTGCTCCCAGAACAGTCGCTACCTGTGGATCAACCAGTACGCGAATCCTGCGAACTGGCAGGCGCATTATCAGTCGACCGGCCCGGAAATCCTGTCGGCCTTTCCCGACCTGGCGGTCCTCTTCGTCGGGGCGGGCACCACCGGCACCCTGATGGGCTGTGCCAGGTACCTGCGCGAGCACAAGCCGTCGGTCAAGGTCGTCGCGGTGGACTCGATCGGTTCGGTCACCTTTGGCGGGGCCGCCACGCCACGCATGATCCCGGGTCTCGGCTCCGGGGTGCGCCCGCCGCTGCTGGACGAGTCCCTCGTGGACGACGTCGTCATGGTGCCCGAGATCGACACCATCCGCGCCTGTAGGGCCGTGGCCAACTCCGGTTTCCTGTTCGGGGGTTCCACCGGAACGGTGGTGGCGGGGGCGAAGTCCTGGCTGGCGGACCACCCCCTCGCGCCGGCCGCCCCGGCCGTGGCCGTCGCACCCGACCTCGGGGACCGTTACCTGGACACGGTCTACCAGGGCCAGTGGGTGGCCGACCTCTACGGCACCGAAGCCCTGGAAGAAGGAGCCCTGGAGGACGAGGCACGAGCGGGGACGGGCTGACCCGCACCGCCGGCGCGGGCCCGGGGCCGAATACCACGGACGGGCGCCCGTACCGGCCCCGGCGTCCTCGCCTCCCGCCCTTCCCGTCCTCCTCGTGACCGCCGCTCCGCGCGCCCGATCAGAACATCCCACACAGCGTGTTCCTGGAGACCGCCATGACTTCGCCGCCCCCCTCGCTCCTTCCCCTCACCGGCGCCCAGACCGGTATCTGGTTCGACGAGAAGCTCGCGGGCGACCGGCTCGCCTACAACATGGCGGACTACCTGGACATCGCCGGCCCGCTCGACGAACGACTCCTCGTCCGGGCGCTGGAGGCGGTGTGCGAGGAGGCCGCGTGCACCAGGGCGCGCTTCGTCGAGGTGGACGGCGTACCGGTGCAGCGCATCGACCCGCTGGGCGAACTCCCGCTGCGCACGCTCGACCTGAGCGGACACCCGGAGCCCGTCGCCGAGGCGCTCCGACTGATGCACGACGACCTCAGCGAGCCGTTCGAACTGGTCGGCGGGCTGCTGTTCCGGGTGCTCCTGGTGCGCGTCGCCGCCGACCGTTCGCTCCTGTACCTGGCCATGCACCACCTGGTGTCCGACGGCTACAGCCGGCTCGCCGTCTACCGCAGGCTGAGCGAGGTCTACCAGGCGCTGCACACCGGCGCCGCGCCGGCCGGGAAGACGCTGCCGGGGCTGGAGGTGTTGCTCAGGGACGAAGCCGAGTACCTGGCGTCACCGGCCCTCGACAAGGACCGCAGGTTCTGGGAGGGCCACCTCTCCTCCGCCGGGCAACCGACGACCCTGTCGTCCCGGGCCCCGGTCCCCGCGACCGCCTTCCTGCGCCACAGCATCGTCCTCGACGAGATCGCCGCCAAGAGCCTGCGCGCCGCGGCCGTCGCGGCCGGCGTCACCTGGCCGACCTTCGCCATCGCCGCAGCCGGCGCCTACACCGGCAAGGCGACCGGTGCCGGCGACATCATGCTCACGCTTCCCGTGACCGCGCGCCTGAGCGCCACCGCGCGGTCGGTGCCCGGGATGGTCGCCAACTACCTGCCGCTCCCCGTCCGGTTCGGACCGCGAACGACCGTCTCCGAGCTCCTCAAGGACACGTCCCGCACGCTCGCGCGCACCCTGCGGCACCAGCGCTACCCCGCTGACCGGCTCCGCAGGTTCCTCGGCATGCGCGGTGACGACCGGCGACCGTTCGGGCCGTTCGTTAACGTGCTGCCGCAGAACCCGGTCATCGAACTCGGCCCGTGCCGTGCCCGGTTGAACAACCTGTCCACCGGGATCGTGGACGACCTGATGATCACCGTGCTGGACGGCGCAGAGTCGGGCGTGGAACTGCACGTGAACGGCAATCCCGAGCTCTACCGGGACGAGGAGGTCCTCGGGCACCTGCATCGGTTCGGGGAGTTCCTGGAGCGGCTCTCCACGGCCACTCCGGACGCGTCCGTCGCCTCCCTCGACCTCACGACCCGGTGCGAGCACGCGGAGATCCTCGCCTCGGGCACCGGCTCCCAGGGCCCGGTGTGGGGCGGCGTCGTGGAACGGGTCAGGGAGTTGGCGGCGGCGCAGCCCGGCGCGGTGGCCGTCGTCGACGACGGTGGTGAGGCGTCGTACTCCTCGCTGGTGGTGTGGGCCGACCGGCTGGCGGGGCAGCTGGCCGCAGCCGGTGTCGGCCCGGCATCGCTGGTCGCGGTGCTGGCCGGGCCCGGGGCCGGCTTCGTGGGCGCGGTGCTGGCGGTGCTGGGTGCCGGCGCCGCGTGGGTCCCGCTCGACGTCACGGCTCCCGTCGCACGCATCGCCGGTCTGGTGGGGGACGCGGGCGTCACGTGCGTGGTGGCCGCCCCGGAGCACGCCGACCTCGCGGCGCAGGTGGTGGATGCGTGCGGCGGGTCGGTGCCCGTGGTCGAGACGCGCGGCAGGCCGACGGGGGGCCCCGTTCCACTGGAGGGTCTGTCCGGTGCGGTGGGCGGTCCTGACGACCTGGCGTACGTGATCTTCACGTCCGGATCGACGGGCAAGCCGAAGGGCGCGATGGTCCACCGGCGCGGCATGGTCAACCATCTGCAAGCGAAGGTGGAGGACCTCGGGCTGACGTCCCGGGACCGCCTCGTGCACAACGCACCGGTGACCTTCGACATCTCCGTGTGGCAGATGCTGGCGGCCCTGGTGGTCGGCGGCAGCGTGCGGGTCGTCGGCAGGGAGACCGCCGCCGACCCCGACGCACTGTTCACCTTGACGGGCGACGAGGACGTGAGCGTGCTGGAGGTCGTGCCGTCGCTGCTGCGTGCGGCGCTCGACCACTGGGACGTCACCCGCGGCGGCCCTGACGTCGGCGGCCTGCGGTGGCTCGTCGTCACCGGGGAGGCGCTGCCTCCCGACCTGTGCGGGCGGTGGTGGCAGCGGTTCCCCTCCGTGCCGTTGATGAACGCCTACGGGCCCACCGAGTGCTCCGACGACGTCACGCACGCGGTGCTGCGTTCCGGTGAGGACGTCGGGGCACGGGCCGCGATCGGCCGGCCGGTCCGCAACACGCGCCTGTACGTGCTCGACGACCACCTCCGGCCGGTGCCGCGGGGCACCATCGGAGAGCTGTACGTCTCGGGCGTGGGCGTCGGCCGGGGATACCTGGACGACGCCGTCAAGACGGCGGCCACGTTCCTGCCCGACCCGTACCAGGACCCCGCGGAGGGCGGCGGCGCCCGCATGTACCGCACCGGAGACCACGTGGTCTGGCGGTCCGACGGCCAGTTGGAGTTCGTCGAACGCCGCGACCACCAGGTGAAGGTACGCGGGCACCGGATCGAACTGGCGGAGATCGAAACGGCGTTGCGGGCCCTTCCCGAGGTGACCGACGCGGCCGTCGCCGCCGGCGCGCATCCCGGCGGCGGGACCTTCCTCACCGCCTACACCGTTCCCGCGCCCGGCACGGATCCGGCCGTGATCCGTTCCCAACTGCAACAGGTCCTGCCGTCGTACATGATCCCTTCGCAGTGGGTCACCATGGACGTGCTGCCCCTCACCGCCCATGGCAAGATCGACCGGGCGGCCCTGCCGCAGCCCGGGCCCGCCACGGGCGCCGTGCGCCGCCGTCCGCCGCGTGACCGGGTGGAGGAGACCGTCTGCCGGGCCTTTGCCTCGGCCCTGGGACGCGATCCGGCGGACGTCGGCATCGATGACAACTTCTTCGCACTCGGCGGCGACTCGATCACGTCCATCCAAGCCGTGAGCCACGCCAGGACCCGGGGACTGACGATCAGTCCCCGGCAGGTCTTCCTCCACAAGACCCCGGCCGCCGTGGCGGCTCACGCGACCCCGGTCTCCCCGTCGCCCGACGGGGCGAACCCGCCGCTGCCCGACGACGGGACGGGCGACGTCACGCCGACCCCGATCATCGCCCAGCTGTGCGAGGACCTCGGTGCGATCGGCGGACCGGCACGGGAGTTCAGCCAGTACGTGTCCGTCCGGGTGCCCGAGGGACTGACCCGCGAGGGGCTGGCGGGGCTGCTGCAACTCCTCGTCGACCGGCACGACGTGCTGCGCATGGAGATCGCCGAGCCGGTCCCCGGCGTCTGGACGCCGAGGGTGCGCGAACGCGGTGCCGTGACCGCCGGTGAACTGATCACCGTCGTGGACGTCTCACACGCCGCTGCGGAGGATCTGTGCCACCTGGTCGAACGGGAAGCCGAAGCCGCGCGTGGACGTCTCGACCCGCAGCACGGCGTCGTGCTGCAGGCCGTGCTGTTCGACGGCGGCCCCGGACGGGACGCGCGCCTGCTGCTGCTGGCGCACCACACCGTCGTCGACGGCGTGTCGTGGCGGATCATGGTCGCCGATCTGGAAGCTGCCTGGTCCGCGACCCGGGCCGGGGCCCGCCCGCAGCTGGCCCCCGTCCCCACCTCCTACCGCCGCTGGGCGACCCTGCTCGCCGAGCACGCGCGCAGCGGTAGCCGGACGGCCGAACTGCCGTACTGGCTCACCCAGGTCGAGTCCGCCGCCGCACCCTTCGGTCGGCGTCCGCTCGACCCCGCCGTCGACACCTACGCCACGTCCGGTAGCCTCCGCCTCGAACTCCCGGCCGAGGCCACCACGGCCCTGCTGACCGACGTGCCCGCGGCCTACCACGGCGAGGTCAACGACGTCCTGCTCACCGCGCTGGCCGTCGCCGTCACCGAGTGGCGCCGGCGCATCGGCGCACCCGGCGGGTCCGAGCTCGTCGTCGAACTCGAGGGGCACGGCCGCGAGCACCTCGCAGCCGGGATCGACCTGTCCCGCACGGTCGGGTGGTTCACCAGCGTGTTCCCCGTCCGCCTCGACATCGGCGGCCTCGACATCGACAGCCTCGACGAGGCCGCCGCCGGTGCCACGGGGCACACACTCGGAACCGTGGTCAAGCGGGTCAAGGAGCAACTGCGAGCCCTGCCCGACCGGGGCGTCGGCTACGGCCTGCTGCGCCACCTCAACCCGCAGACGGCACGTCCGCTGGGTGCGGCACCCGTCCCCGCGATCGGCTTCAACTACCTCGGCCGGTTCCAGGTCGGCGACTCGGGCCCCTGGACGCTCGACGGCGACCGTACGGTGATCGGCACGGGTGTCCGTCCCGACATGCCGCTGCGCCACCCGCTGGCGGTCACCCCCGTCACCGAGGACCACGCGGACGGGCCCCGCCTGGTGGCCGACTGGGTGTGGGCCGAGGGCCTGCTCACCGAAGACGAGGTGCGGGACCTCGCCGAGACCTGGTTCCGCGCCCTGCGGGCCCTCGTCGACCACCTGGCCCTGCCGGGCGCGGGCGGGCGTACCGTCTCCGACTTGCCGCTGGTCACCGTCGGCCAGGAGGAGATCGACGAGATCGAACGGAGTGCGGCCGCCCTGGGCGCGCGCGAGGTCGCCGACGTCCTGCCGCTGACACCGCTGCAGAGCGGAATGCTGTTCCAGTCCGTCTTCGCCGCCCATGACGACGGAGGCACCGACCCGTACGCGCTGCAGGTCTCCGCCGATCTGGAGGGGACGGTGGACACGGGCGCGCTGGAGTCGGCCCTGCAGGCGCTCCTCGGCCGGCACCCCGCTCTCGCCGCGGCGTTCCGGCACCGGGAGACGGGCGACCCGCTGTCCGTGGTGTACACGGGGCTCCGGGTGCCGCTGCGCCGGGTCGACCTCTCCGGCCTCCTCCCGCAGGAGCAGCGGGCGGCCCTGGACGGCCTCGCGGAGCGGGAGCGCCTGCAGCCCTTCGACCTCGCCCGGCCGCCGCTGATGCGCTGGACGCTGGTACGACTGGGGCCGCGGAACCTACGGCTGGTGTGGACGCTCCACCACATCCTCGTGGACGGGTGGTCCATGCCGGTCCTCGTCCGCGAACTGCTCGCCGGCTACCGGGGCGAGGCGGAGGAGCTGCCGTACGCCCCACCGTTCCGCGACTACGTGGAGTGGCTGGCGGCACAGGACGACGAGGCCGCGCGCGCCGCCTGGCGGTCGGCACTCGGCGGCCTTGCCGAACCGACCTTCGCCTGCCCCGCCGACCCCGGCCGGGTGCCCGTTCCGCCGGAGTCGGCCGTCCTGCGCCTGACCGCGCAGGAGACCGCGGAGCTCGGCGCGTCCGCGTCACACCGGGGCCTGACGACCAACACCCTCTTCCAGGGCGCCTGGGCGGTGTTGCTCGGCAGGTGGCTGGGGCGGAACGACGTGCTGTTCGGCTCCGTCGTCTCCACCAGACCGGCCGCCCTCCACGGAGCCGCAAGCATCGTGGGGCCCTTCCTCAACACCCTGCCGGTGCGCGCCACGATGGCGCCCGACGAACCGGTCGGCTCGTTCCTGACCCGACTGCAGGACGAGCAGGCCGCGCTCCGGGACGTCAGCCACCTGGGCCTGGCCGGGATGCTGCGGGACAATCCGGACCTGGCCGGGCTCGGCGAGCCCTTCGACACCGCACTGGTCTTCGAGAACTTCCCGATGGATTCGGCCGCCACCGAACTGCCCGCCGACGCGGACTTCCGCATCCTCGGCGCCGCCGCCCGGGACGCCCGGCACTACCCACTCAGCCTGGTCGTCCTGCCGGGACAACAGCTCGAACTGCGCTTCGACTACGCCCCGGACCTGTTCACGCGGCAGGACATCGAAACCCTCGGCGCCGCCTTCCACCGGCTGCTGCGCGAGGTCACCGCCGGCCCCGACCGCCTGCTGTCCGAGCTGCACGCCCCGGGCGACGGGGCGCCGCACCCTGCCGCGCCGCACCCCGCCGCGCCGCGGGCCGGCACGGTGCCCGGCGCGCACACCCCTGCACCGGGTGTGCCCGCGGTCCCGGCCGGCCCCACGGTGGCCGGCCAACGACCTCGCCCGCCCCGCAACCCCGCCGAGGAGACCGTCTGCCGGGCCTTCGCCGCGGCATTGGGACGCGATCCGGCGGACATCGGCGCGGACGACAACTTCTTCGCCCTCGGCGGCGACTCCATCACCTCCATCCGGGTGGTCAGCCACGCCGTGAGCCACGGCCTGGCCATCACCCCCAGGCAGGTCCTCGTCCACAAGACGCCGGCTGCCATCGCCACCCAGGCGACGGTCGCCGACGAGGGAGCGGAACCGACCACCACGTCCGCCTCCGCGGTGGACGCACCGCTGCTGGCACTCAGCGAGGAAGAGATGGACGAACTCGAACGCGAGCTGGAGTCATGATGGGACAGCACCGAGACGCCGCCAGGAGCGAGTTCCTCCCGCTCACCCCCTTGCAGCAGGCGTTCCTCTACCACTCCGAGGTCGTGGCGGACGGGGTCGACGTCCACGTCCTCCAGGTGGTGGCCGATCTGTCCGGCCCCCTGGACGCTGCTCGGCTGCGCGGTGCGTTCCACGCGGTCCTCGACCGCCATCCCGCCCTGCGGGCCTGCTTCCGCAGGCGCAGTTCGGGAGAGCCCGTCCAGGTCGTGCCACCGGCGGCCGAGCTGCCGTGGCACGAGACGGAGCTCCTCGGCCTGTCCGAGACGGCAACGGCGGCCGAGCTGGAACGGCTGACCGAGGCGGACCGGCTGCGGCCGTTCGACCTGAGACGCGCCCCACTGCTGCGCTGCACCCTCGTCCGACACGGCGGCGACGACGTCCGCCTGCTGCTGTCGGTGCACCACATCGTGGTGGACGGCTGGTCCATGCCGCTGCTGCTGGACGAACTCTTCACCGCGTACGCGGACCCCGACGCCCCCGTCGACCCGTCGCCTGTACCGACCCACCGGGACTTCCTCGCTTGGCGCGCCCGACAGGACGGCGCGGCGGCCCGCCGCGCCTGGGGCGCCGCCCTCGCAGGCTTGGACGGGCCGACGTACGTCGCGCCGGCGGACCCGGCGAGGACCCCCGTGCTCCCGCGCACGGCCGTCGCGGCCCTCGACCCGGACGCCACGGGACGACTGGCCGACTGGGCGAGGGGCCGGCAGGTGACCCTCGCCACCGCGGTGCAGGGGTGCTGGGGGCTGCTCGTCGGCCAGCTGACCGGACGCACCGACGTCGCGTTCGGCGTCGTGGACTCGGGGCGGCCCGCGGAACTGATCGGCATCGAATCGACGGTGGGCATGTTCGCCAACACACTGCCCGTCCGGCTGCCGCTGGATCCCGACCGCACGCCGGCCGAAGTCCTCGCGTTCCTCCAGCGACAGCACGGCGAACTGATGCCGCACCGGCACCTCGGGCTCGCCGAGGTGGGGGAAACGGCAGGAACCGACGGCCTGTTCGACACGGCCGTCATGTTCCAGAACTACCCCATGCCGAGCGGGGACGGCTTCACCAAACTGACGGGACTGGAACTGCGGGCACTCGACGTCCGCAACGCCACCGAGTTCCCCCTGAGCCTGGTCGTCCTCCCCGGGGAGGTGCTGGATCTGCGCGTCCAGTACCGGCCCGATCTCTTCACCGACCTCGAAGCGGAGCGTCTGGCGGCCCGGCTCGCCCACCTCCTCGGCCGTCTCGCGACGGTGGCCGACACCCCACTCGGTCGGCTGGAGCTGCTCACCCCGGACCAACGGGACCTGGTCCTGCACGCGTACAACCGCACGGCGACGGATGTTCCCGCCGAACCGCTGCCCGACCTCCTGGCGCACCGCGCCGCCCGGGACCCGGACAGGACGGCCGTCGAGTGCGGTGACGCGTCCCTGACCGCCGCCGACCTCGAATCCCGGTCCAACGCCCTGGCCCGGCTGCTGATCGACCGGGGCGCCCGGACCGGGGGCCTGGTGGCCATCGCACTGCCACGCTCGGCCGAACTGGTGGTCGCCGCCCTCGCCGTGCTGAAGACGGGGTCCGCCTACCTCGCCGTCGACCCCGCCCACCCCGCGGAACGGGTGCGCCGCATGCTCGACGACGCCCAGCCGGCCGTCCTGCTGGGCACGTCCGGGTCCACCGACGGACTCGGATGGGACGGCGTCTCGCTGCTGCTGGACGACCCCGGACTCGCCGGGCTCCTCCGGAGGCAGGCGGACGGCCGGCTGACGGATGCCGAGCGCGGTGGCCCGCTCTCCGCCTCGCTCCCCGCGTACGTCATCTACACCTCCGGATCCACCGGGAGGCCGAAGGGCGTGGTCGTGCCGCACGGCGCGCTCGTCAACCTCGTCGCCGACATGCGCGACCGGCTCGCCGTCACGGAGCAGGACCGCTTCCTTGCCGTGACCACCTTCGGGTTCGACATCGCGATGCTCGAACTGTTCGTCCCCCTGCTGGGCGGCGCACGGCTGGTCCTGGCCGACAGGGCCACCGTTCAGGACCCCGACGCCCTGGCCGCGGCCGTGACCGCCCGGCGGGCGACGCTCATGCAGGCCACGCCGAGCCACTGGCAGGCGCTGCTCTCCGCTGCTCCCGCCTGCCTGGAGGGGCTGCGGGTGGTCACGGGCGGGGAGGCACTCGGCCGGCAGCTCGCGCAGACGCTCACCGAGCGGGCCGCGCAGGTGTTCAACGTCTACGGGCCCACGGAGACCACGATCTGGTCCACGGCGACCGTGGTGGACGCCGATCGGGCCGGGGCGCCGCCCATCGGACGGCCGATCGCCAACACCCGCGTGTACGTGCTGGACCAGGCCCTGCGCCCGGTGCCTCCCGCCGTGGCCGGCGAGCTCTACATCGCGGGGCACGGGCTCGCTGCCGGCTACCTCAACCGCGCGCCGCTCACGGCGGAGCGCTTCGTCGCCGACCCCTTCGGCGCTCCCGGAACCAGGATGTACCGCACCGGGGACCTCGTCCGGTGGGGCGCGGACGGACAGTTGGAGTACCTCGGCCGTACCGACCACCAGGTGAAGATCCGCGGCCACCGGATCGAACTCGGCGAGGTGGAGGCGGAGCTCACCAGGCAACCGGACGTCGCCCGTGCCGTCGTCGTGGCCCACGACTTCGGCGGCGGGGACACCCGGCTGGTGGCCCACCTGGTGCCCGACGGCGAGCCGGCCGAACCAGCAGTCCTCCGAGCGCGGTTGAAGCGTGCCCTCCCCGAGTACATGCTCCCCTCGGCCTTCGTGTGGACGGACGACTTCCCCCTGTCGCCGAGCGGGAAGGTCGACCGCAGGCAACTGCCGCTCCCGGAGCTCGACCCGAGCGCGGGCAAGGGGACGGACGACCCGGCCGAAGAGATCGTCTGCGGTCTGTTCGCGGAAGTGCTGGGCAGGTCCCGGGTGAACGCCGACGACGGCTTCTTCGAACTCGGCGGGCACTCCCTGTCGGCGACCCGGCTGGTCAGCCGGGTGCGTGGCGCCCTCGGGGTGGAGCTGTCCGTGCGTACGCTCTTCGAGCACCCCACGCCGGCCGCCCTGGCCGCCGCCCTGGGTGCCGCGGCCCCGGCCAGGCCGCCGCTGCGCGCCGCGGACCGCGGGGACCTGGTTCCCCTCTCGCCCGCGCAGGCCCGGTTGTGGTTCCTGAACCGGCTGGACCCGGAAGCGGGCGGGTACCACCTCTCCCTGGCGTCCCGCCTGTCGGGCCGGCTCGACGTCGACGCCCTGCGCGCGGCCCTGGAAGACCTGGTGGTGCGGCACGAGGTGCTGCGTACCGTGTTCCCCCTGGTCGGCGAGGAGCCCGTGCAGAGGGTGCTGTCCGGGCCGGACGCGTGCCCCCCGCTCGACGTGACCCGTGTCCGCGGGGACGCCGAGGAGCTGGACCGGTCCCTCGCCGCGGAAGCGGAGCGCCCGTTCGACCTGACCGCGGAAATCCCCCTCAGGGCACGGCTGTTCCAGCGAGGGGCGGACGACCACGTGCTGCTGGTGGTGGTCCACCACATCGCCTGCGACGGCTGGTCGATCGAGAGGCTCCTGGACGACCTCGGCCACGCCTACCGGGCCCGCACCGGGGGCGCCGCGCCCGACCGGGAGCCGCCGCCCGTGAGCTACGCCGACTACACCCTCTGGCAACGGGACCTCCTCGGAGAGGAGGACGACCCCGACAGCCCGCAGAACCGGCACCTCGCCTTCTGGACGGAGGCGTTGCGGGGCATGCCGGAGGAACTGGAGCTGCCCAGCGACCTCCCGAGGCCGCCGGTGGCGACCCACGGCGGTGACGTGGTGCCCTTCACCGTCCCGGCGGAGCTCCACGGCGCACTGGTGGCCCTGGCCCGTTCGGCGGGGGTGACCCCGTTCATGGTCGTGCAGGCCGCGCTCGCCCTCACCCTCACCAAGCTGGGCGCCGGCACGGACGTACCCCTCGGCGTGCCGATCGCGGGACGGACCGACGAAGCCCTGCACGACCTCGTCGGATGCTTCGTCAACACCCTGGTACTGCGGACCGACACCGGCGGCAACCCCACGTTCGGGCAACTGCTGCACCGGGTACGCGACTTCGACCTGGAGGCATTCCGGCACCAGGACCTGCCTTTCGAACGTCTGGTCGCGGAGCTGAACCCGGTCCGGTCCTTGTCCCGGCAGCCGCTCTTCCAGGTGCTGCTCGTCTTCCAGAACACGGACCGGCCCGAGCTCGACCTCCCGGGACTGACCGTCGAGCCCTGTGGAGTCGGACCGGTCTCCGCCACGTTCGACCTCGTCGTGGAGCTGTCCGAAGCCGCTCCGGAGGACGGACGTCCCGGAGCGGCGGGCTGCCTCACCGGCCGGCTCGAGTTCGCCACCGACCTGTACTCGCGCACGGCGGCGGAGCAGTTGGTGGCGCGCTTCCTGCGGCTGCTCGGTGCCGCCGTGGCCGAACCCGCCGCGCCGATCGACCGGTTGGACGTCCTCGCCGCCGAGGAGCGCGACGAGCTCCTCGGGCGCCTGAGCCGCAGCGAACTCCGCGCCGGGGCGGTGGCCGACACCCTCCCCGGGCTGTTCGAGACGTGGGCTGCCCGGCACGGCGAGCAGCCCGCGATCGTCTCGGCCGGAGCGGAACTCTCCTACGCCGAGCTCGACGTGCGGGCGAACCGGCTCGCCAGGGAGATGGTGGCCCGCGGCGCCGGACCGGGACGGCTGGTCGCCCTGGCGCTGCCCCGGTCCGCGGACCTCGTCGTCGCGGTGTTCGCCGTCCTCAAGTCCGGTGCGGCCTACCTCCCGGTCGACCCCGCGTACCCCGCGGCACGGATCTCCCACATGCTCGAGGACGCCGAACCCCCGCTGCTCGTCACCACCTCCGGGGTCATGGCGGCCGGCTCCCTCCCGGACTCCGCGGCGAAGTCCCACGTGCTGGTCGTCGACAGCGACGCGACCCGGGCGTCGTTGCGGCAGCGGTCGGGAGCCCCCCTCGACGACGCCGCCCGCACCCGGCCGTTGACGTCCGGGGACCCGGCCTATGTGATCTACACCTCCGGTTCGACCGGCAGGCCCAAGGGAGTGCTGACCTCCCACGCGACGGCGGTGGCGCTCGCGGCCGACCAGCGCGAGCGGTTCGGGGTGGGCCCCGGCACCCGGACGCTCCAGTTCGCCACCTACAGCTTCGACGCGGCCGTGTGGGAGCTGAGCGTCTCCCTGCTGAGCGGCGGAACGCTCGTGCAGGTCGACGACGACGCCCGTGCGGGGCAGCCGCTCGCCGACTTCCTGGCCGAGCACCGGGTCAACCTGGCGGTCCTGCCGCCCGTGGTGGTGGCCGCGTTCGCCGAGGACGTCCGGCTCCCCGACGACCTCGTGCTCATGGTCGCCGGCGAGGCCTGCCCGCCCGAGGTGGTCCGGCGCTGGTCGGCATCGCACCGGATGCTCAACGGCTACGGCCCGACGGAAACCACCGTGATGACCACGCTGAGCGACCCGCTCACCGGCGGACGGCCGCCCATCGGCCGCCCGGTCGCCGGGCACCGGACGTACGTGCTGGACGCGGCTCTCCAACCGGTTCCCGTCGGGGTGACGGGGGAGTTGTACGTCGGGGGGACCGGACTGGCCCTCGGGTACCTCAACCGGCCGGGCCTCACGGCCGAGCGCTTCGTCGGTGACCCGTTCGGCGCGCCGGGCTCCCGGATGTACCGCACGGGAGACCTCGTGCGGTGGCTGCCGGACGGCAACCTCACCTACGTCGGCAGGTCCGACCAGCAGGTCAAGATCCGCGGGTTCCGCATCGAACCGGAGGAGATCGAGGCCGCGTTGCTGGGGTGTCCCGAGATCACCCAGGCCGTGGTGGTCGTGCGGGAGGACCGGCCCGGCGTCCGCAGCCTGGTCGGCTACGTGGTGGCGGCACCGGGCAGCACGGTGGACCCGCGCGCGGTGCGGAGCGGGCTCGCCGAACGGCTGCCCGACTACATGGTGCCGTCGGGCCTGGTCGTCCTGCCCACCCTGCCGACGACCCCGAACGGGAAGCTCGACAAGGCCGCCCTGCCCCTGCCGGAGCGGCCCACGGACTCGGGCCGCCCGCCCGCGACCGGGACCGAGCGCACGCTCGCTCCGGTCTTCGCCGCAATCCTCGGCCTGGACCGCGTGGGCGTCGACGCGGACTTCTTCGAGCAGGGCGGCAACAGCATCGGCAGCGTCCAACTGGTCTCCAGAGCCACCGGGCTCGGCCTGGACCTGACACTGGCCGATGTCTTCAGGCACCGGACGGTGGCCGGGCTGAGCGCCGTGGCCGACGCTCGCCGCGTATCCGGTCGGATCGCCACTCCAGCCGGTACCGAAGGACGGGACGCGCTCGACCCGTTCGCCCCGCTCCTGCCCGTCCGGACGACCGGATCGCTGCCCCCTCTCTTCTGCATCCACGGCGGCCTGGGCCTGAGCCTGCCCTACGTCGGACTCGCCGCCCACATCGACGAACAGCGGCCGATCTACGGCCTGCAGGCTCCCCAGGCCAGCGGCCTGGACGCCTCGCCCAGCATCGAGGCCCAGAGCGAGCAGTACCTGCGGCGCATCCGTGCGCTGCAGCCCGAAGGCCCGTACCACCTGCTCGGCTGGTCGTTCGGCGGTCTGGTCGCCCACGAGGTGGCCGTCCGGCTCCAGGAGGAGGGCCAGGACGTCGCCTACCTGGCGAACCTGGACGCGTTCCCGTACGACCCCGCGCTCGACGGGCCGAAGCCCGGCTCGCGCGAACTGCTGGTCCAGTTCCTGGAGTACCTGGGCTACGAGGTTCCGTCCGCGCTGCCCGTGGGCGACGACGGAGAGGTGGACGCGGACGTGACGGCCGGACTGCTCCGGAGCCTGGAGGGGCCGCTGGCATCGCTGTCGGCGGTCGAGGTCGGTCGGCTGATCGCCGTCATGCGGCACCACGTCGAGCTGGCGGAGTGCTTCGTGCCCCGCCGGTTCGACGGGGGGATGACGCTGTTCATCGCCACCGCCGACCGCTCCGACGGACAGACGAGGTCCGCCCCCGACCGGTGGGCGCCCCACGTCCGGGGTCCCTTGCGCGTCCACGCGGTCGCCGCGGCCCACGAGTACCTGATGCATCCCGAGCCGCAGGCGCTGATCGGACGGCTCGTCGACGCCGAACTGCACACGAAACCCCGGCGCGTCCAGGGGGAGGGGAAGCGATGAGCAACATCGATACGGCGCTGGCACCGTCCACCGTCCGGTTTCCGGGGGGCGGCGCCGCCAGGGAGACGACCGCCCTGCTCGGCAGACGGCTGCGCCACCTGGGCAGGGCTCCGGGGCGACTGGTGGGCGTGGTGCTCAATCCACTGGTCATGCTGCTTGCGGTCGGCTACCTCTTCAAGAACGCGATCGTCGCCCCGCAGGGCGGCAGCTACCAGGAGTACCTGATGGCCGGGATCGCGGTCCAGGTCGGTCTGGCCGGCATCGGACCGACCGCGATCAGCGTCGCCCTCGACCTGAGGGCCGGGCTGATGGACCGCTTCCGGTCCCTGCCGGTGAAGCGGGCGTCGATCCTGGTGGCCCACGCGTTCGGCGACCTCCTGGTGGGCCTCGGCGTCCTCGTCGTGGTGCTGCTCGTGGGTCTCGGACTGGGCTGGCGGGTGCACGGCGACGTACTGTCCGTCGCCGCGGGGTTCGGCGTGATCGCCGCCTTCATCCTCGCAATGGTGTGGGTCGGGATCCTGCTCGGGATGACGGTACGCAACGTCGAGTCCATCGACTCCATCGGAGCCCTGGTCCTGGTGCTCTGCACGTTCCTGTCGAACGCCGTCTTCTCGGCGTCGGCGATGCCAGCGTGGTTGCGGCCCGTCGCCCAGTGGAATCCGGTGTCCGCCGTGGCCGACACGTGCCGGCGCCTGTGGGGCAATCCGGTGGCCGACGCCCAGGGGTTCCCCGCGGAACACCCGCTGCTGGTGGTCTCCCTGTGGCTCGCCGTGCTCCTGACCGGAACGGTCTGGATGAGCCTGCGCCGCTTCCGCTCCTCAGCAGGCTGAGGACGGCCCGGAGCATGCCCTCTGCAGCGGAACGTCACGCGGCGGACCGCGAGTTGGTCGGTCGCGCGGCTGGGGGTCAGATCCACGTCCATTGCGCCGCGCGCAGGCCGGGACCGCCTCGAAGCGGCTGCCGCGCCGCACGGCAGTGAGGGCGCGGTGCGGAGGAGCGCCCGGAACCGACCCCGGTGCTCGTTCGCCGTACGCCGCCACCGGCGGTGGCGCTACGCCTTGTGGCCGGCCCGCAGGCCGGTGTACGCCGCTCCTGCCCACAGCACGGCCGCACACCCGATGCCCGGCACGGACCGCCGCACGTCGCCCTCGTCGGCGGCACGACCGTGCGGTCGGGCCGGCGCCGCCGTCATTCCGGGGAGCCGCCGACGAAGCTCGCCGGCGCGGGGGCGTCCTGACGAGGACGAGGCGCGCGCCTTCGGCCGAACCAGTCGTGGAGCCCGGCACCAGCCTGCAGCCCCAGCGCGAGGAAGATCAGCGGTGGGACGGCAGAGTTCGCGAAGAAGCCGGCGTCCTCGGACGGTGCCCCCGACAGCCGAACCACCGGGTGGAGCGTGGCTGCTACGTACAGGACCAGCAGCGATAGCCCCTGGACCCGGATCCGGGGCGCCGACCAGTGACGACGCGTTCGCTGGGGAGCCCAACCGCAGAGCGTGGCGATGCCGAAGGGCAGCGCGGTCACGGTGAACAGTGCTATCCAGCACCAGAAGAAGGTGGTCACAGCGGCTCCTGTCGTCCGACCGGGACCCTAGGGGCACGACAGCCCCCTGTCGATGCCGGCTTCCGGCAGCCATCCAGCCATCAGGCAGCCTGCCCGCTGCCTGGACGGCGTGCGGCCGATGACCGAGGATGCGTGGCGGGCCGGGGCACTGGAAGCAGGTGTCCTTCCCGGAAGGACTGCCGTGGTCCGGGCAGCAGCGCGTCGAGTGTGCTGTGGGCGCGTGTGCGCGCCGCCCCGACGCGAGCGGCCCCGCGGAGTCGGTGGAGGAGCGGAGACGATGAGGGCGGCGAGGCCACTGTTGGTCTCCACGGAGGTTGCACGCACGGGACCCCGGCATGGCTGACAACCGGTTGCGCCCCGGGGCGCCGGGGTCGCCTTCGGCCGGATGCCGGCGTGTCGTCTGGCACCGGGCGTGGGGGCTGTGCTCCGCGCTGGTCGGCTTGGTGCTGGTGGTGCTCGCCGGAGCGGGCCTGGCCACCGTGCCCGATCTGATGGACGAGGAGCGGGCGTTCGAAGCTGCGGTGCCGTGCGGCAGCTCGGCCGTTGCCGGAGCCGACTGCCTGCGTCCGGTCGGGGCGACCGTCATGCGCACGGTGATCCAGGACGTGCCCAAGCACGAGGAGTTCACGCTGAGGCTGGGCGGCCCGCCGGACGTCCCTCACGAGATCGACATGGGTGCTTCCGGTCCGCTGCTCACACGACTGCAGCAGGGTGACCGGGTGACGGTCACCATGTGGCGGGACTATGCGACCGCGGTCAGCAGGGACGGCGTGACGCAGGAGTCCGCCGACACACCCGTCGGCGAGCCGGTGTTCGTCACCGCCTTGATGCTGGCTCTGCTCCCCTGCGGGGCGTACGCCCTGTACGCCGGAGGCGTCGCCCTGCGGCGGGCCCGCCGCCATGCGGAGCGGGGGCTCCCCGCCTTCTTGCTGACGCGCGGCAAGCAGGCGTGCGGAGCGGCGCTCTGCGCCCTCCCGGCCCTGCTCGTCGGCGACGTCGCGGGCCCTTGGGTCGCCGTGGCGGGGTGGTTGGCGATGCTTCCGCTGGTCCTCCTGGCCGTACGGCGGCTGGAACGCAGCAGAGGCCGCCACGCCGCACCCCCGCCCACCCGGTGAGGAGACGGTACGGCGGAAGAGGCCCCGTGGGGCGTACGCGAGCCTCCAACCGTCAGGAGCGTGCGGCAGCCTGCTGCGCTGTCCAGCGCCTGGTGTGCGCGAGAAGGGCATTCAGGGGGCGGTCCACGGCGGGCGTGTGACCACCACGCTTCCCGGCGGGCAGGGCGAGCGGGCTCCCGACCTTCCCGACCGCGTCGTCGCCGCCGTCGCCCCCACTCGGGCGCCCGAGTGGGGGCGAGAGACGCTCATGGCAGTGGCGCCACCGGTCGCCTCCCCAGGCCGCGAGCGAGCACACAGGGACGAACAGGTGGGGGAGGGCGCCTTCCTGCCTATCCGCTCGGCGCCGACAGTCCGGAATATGCGTCCGGCCCGGCGTCGATGGGGACGCCGGCCGAGTCGACGAAGCGTGTCAGCATGTGGAACCAGGCCATGGTCATGATGGCTTGCGCGGCCTTGTCCTGGCTGCCGTAGTGCGACACGAGTTCCTGCACCTGCTCTGCGTCCAGTTTCGCTTTCGCGGCCATGTCGTCCACCATCCGGCAGAGCCGTTGCAGCCACGGCGCCAGCCGGTCCAGGTCGTCGTCCATGACGGCCTGGCTGGTTTCCCGGGGGAGCCCGACAGCCTCGGCCAGGACGAAGTGCTGCGGGACCTCGTAGTCCGAAGCGTTCTGACGGAACGTCCGCAGGGCGATGACCTCGCGGTCTGCACCGGGAATCCAGTCGGCCCCGAACATCACGGAGAGCAAGGCCTGGTACTCCCGGGCCATGCCGGTCCTGGCGATCATCCGCCACACGTTCAGCCGCGGCAACGACGCGAGGAAGGCCGCTGTCTCCGCATTGAGCTCCGTATCCGAGGGGAGATCGAGCTTGGGCAGGTTCTCGGGGCGTAGCGAAGGCATCGATGTCCCTTCTCTCGGCTGACCGCTACTCCAGGACGCTGGTGCGTGCCCCCGGAATGCCGGAGGACCGCTCCGGTGCCCCCGGCGCCGGTGGGGACCGCGTCGGCGGACGAGCGGCCATCCTGGTGCCGCGGCGGTGGGCGGGCGGCGGTCACGGGCTTTACGCGGGAAGCCCTGACCACGAGCGTAGGCATGGCGCCGGTAATTCGGCCAGCCGGCACAACCCGACGAGCCGGCCCGTCCCTGCACCGCTGAGCACGTCCCGTTAATTGAACGCGCACCCACGGGACCTCCCCGCAGAATGCCGAGACGACACCCTCGGATTCGCGGTGGAAAATCCGTAGTTCCCGCGAACTCGCGGAGGCGTCCGCCGATCGGACCGCTGACTCGGCCGTTGTGACGATCGCTCAGCGCGCCTCCCCTGACTACCACAAATTGGTTTTAATCATGCTCGGAGGAGGGCCCTGGTTCGGCCGTGGCCCGCCGTAGTCGCAATCATCCGAACGCGCCAAGAAAGAGGGGCTCATGAGTCCTGAAAACAGGACCCGTACAGGATTTGGTCCGCTCCCGGCACGGTCCAAGAAGTTCGCCAGTGGTGCCGTGGCGTCGCTGGCCCTGGTGATGCTGGGGCTCGCCAACCCCACGCTGGCGTCCGCGTCCGCACCCGCGTCGGAAACGGCGAAGGACCGCTGTGACCGCTACTACTACTTCTCCGACAACGGTGCGAGCTTCGTAGCGGAGAACGGCGGCGGCGACTGCCGCGGCAGGACTGGCCCCGCTGGTCCGCCCGGACGCCCGGGCGCCACCGGCCCCATGGGTCCGCCCAACACCAACGACGTCGACAGCACGGACTACTTCGAGTTGGACGATGTCGGTGGGATCAGCCTGCGCGAAGAGCTCAGCGCTGTGCTCCTCAACGACGGTTCGATCTACGTCGGTCAGCGCGACCTCGCCCTGGGCGGCGGGGTGGGAGGCCCGTACACCTGGGACCTCATCAGTGACAACGATGGGTTCCCCGAAAGCTGCGACCCGGTCTCGTTGGCCGTTTTGGCAGCCGGAGGAAACGCCTACGTCAAGGTGCTCTGCGCTGACGGCGAGGTCTGGGAGACCGTGGGCGAGCGGGATGTCGTCCTGGGCGAGTTCGTGTTCGACGACGCATGGCTCGAGGTTGCCGAACCGGCCCCCCTCGCCACGAAGAAGTTCAAGGCAGAGAAGGCCCTGACCGGGGCACCGACGAACTCGGTCCACTAGGGAAACGATTTCACCCTCGCCAGATCTGCGCGTGCCGTGCCCGGCCCAGTCCGGGCACGGCACGCGCAGATCTGGGATGATCACAACCCCTCGCTAGCACTGAGGGGGTATATTCCCACCCGGCAACAGTGAGGCCCCCTCTGGGGCAAAAGCTC
>NZ_JBHZCF010000007.1:348256-370828 GCF_042755225.1 Streptomyces sp. NPDC059169
CGGCTTGGGCCACTAACGGATTTTTTCAGTGGGGGAGGGCGTTCCCCTCCCGCGGGTTTGGCGCGTCCCTTCCCGGCCCCGTTCGGGCCACGCCACGCGCAGATCTGGGATGATCACAGCACATCGCGATCGGCGGGGCGCGATATTACCGATGGACGACAGTGAGTCATCCTCGGGCGCAGAATCTCTGGCATTTGCCCTGTTGGCCATCGACCTGTGCTCTGAACCCACCAGAAATGGGTGACTTAGTTTATGCAGGGCCAGCGGTAGGAGTCAGAGAACACCATGAAGCGGGCTGGCTGCCATGTGATCGAGGCGGCATCTCGGTATGGATTGCCACGGGGAAAGTGAGCCCTTTCCATCTCGGTTTGAGCAGGTCAGGTGCGGGGTGGGGACTCCTCGAACGACGTTGGTGATGCCGGTGGTGCTGCACCGCGGCTTCTGCAGGAGGCGTCAGGTCCCCGGGGGACATGGGGTCGCACCGCTCCGAGCAACCCTCACCGATCTCCCCCTGAAGACCATCCCCCTTCGTCGAGCGCCCTGAGGCTCGGCGCCACCGTCGCGCGCAGGACCACGGACCGGGTGCAGGTCACAGAATGGGCACCCCTTCTACGCACACCCTGCACACATGGCCCTGATCGGCACTACGGTCGCTGCACCGGAACATCTGGGGGACGAGATGGCCAACCCGTACACCACTCCCATACCGCCTTCACCACGCTCGCCCGACCCCCGTCCGCTCCACAAGCGCGTACTCGTGTGGGTCGGCGGCACGGCACTGTTGATCACAGGCGTGCTCATCGGCTCCGCAGGGAACGACGGGCAACAGCCGCTCGGGACCGAGGTCAGACCCGCGCCGACCATCACCGCGACCGTCACGGCCACGCCCGAGCCCGGCCCGACCGTCACTGAGACCGTCAAGGACGAGGCGAAGCCCGGCCCTACGGTCACCGTTACCAAGACCGCCACGGTGGAAGCTGCCGACAGCGGCAGCGGGAGCAGCAGTGACCAGGACAGCACCGGCACGTGCTCGATCGTCTCCAACGCGGGAAACTGCTACTCGGCAGGACAGTTCTGCCGGAACAGGGACCACGGCGCCGTCACCACCACTGCAGGCGGCACGAAGATCAAGTGCACCTACAGCTCGAACGCATGGCGGTGGACCCGCATCTGACCGGCAGGGGCCGACAGCCATCGGACCGCCATCGACGCGCTGCTGCCTGCAGCACGCTCGCCCCGGCACCGCCAACATGCCTTCGAGGGTTCGCACCCCGTCCGGCGGAGGTCGCACCCATCCTGACCTGCGGCGGACGAAATCGCGGTTCCCCTATGGGTAGCAACGGCGCTGCCAGGCCCGTTCAACTGCGGGATCGTCCCGCCGTGCGGGTGGCGGAGAATACGCGACCACGGGCCACACCGGGGTCCTCAACGGCGATCAGTGGCTCGGCAAGAACAAGAACGGGCGAACGGTCGCGCACGTAGCGGTCGAAACGACCGTGCCGGCCGCTGCCTAGTGACCCGGGCCGCCCACCTGACGAAGGCAGAGAACATGACCACGCAGACCCACCTTGTCGACCACGAACTCATCCAGGCCGCGGCGCACGTCGCTCGCACCCGCTGCCAGGGCGACAACCACACAGCACGGTGCCATCGTCCTGTGTGGCGGCGGAGAAGGCGTCAATGCCGCCGTCGCCGATGGAGCCCGTTCGGGAGGTGGGCTGGTGATCGGCATCCGCCCGGACACGGACCGGGCAGCAGCCCCTCACATGTTGTCCGCCGTGGTCTTCACCGGCATGGGCGAGGCCAGGAATGCACTGCTCGTTGCCAGCGCCGACGCGGTGATCTCCGTCGGCGGTTCCTGGGGCACCCTCAGCGAAATCGCACTCGCTGAGCGGCGCGGAGAGATTCCCGTGGTCTGCCTTGCCGGGTGGCAGGTCACTGACCAGACGGGGAGCCCCGTCCTGGGCCCCGTTCTTGCCGCGACACCAGAAGCCGTCGCGATGGTGGTCGCCGGCCGGTCCCGGTAGACGACATTCGCTGTTGCCTTCTGGTGCGGGCCTTCAGTCTGGGGCTGCTGTCTGGAACGGGCCTTTCGTCGTGTGCTGCGGTCGGCGAGGCGCGGGGGTGTTCGGTCCTAGCGGGTGAGCGTGGTCTCGGAGTCGAGGTGGGTGAGCTTTTCGGGGTTGCGGACGAAGTAGAGGCCGGTGATGCGGGTGTTCTCGACGCGGACGGCCATGACGCCGTCGAGTGCGCCGTCCACGTAGGCGGCGAGCGCGGGGTTGCCGTTGACGACGGTGGGTTCCCAAGCGACGGTGGCCTGGAGCTTGGTGGTGCCGGCGAGGTAGAAGCGGACGATCTTCTCGGCGCCGACGATCGGGTGCAGGGCCGCCTTCTTGAGGCCGCCGCCGTCGCTGAGCAGTACGACGTCGGGGGCGAGGACGTCGAGCAGGTCCTGTGGGTTGCCGGTCTCGATGGCGCGCCGGAACGACTCCAAGGCTGCCTGGGCCTCGCCGAGCGACGCCGTGGCGCGGGGGCGGCGGGCTCCGACGTGCTTGCGGGCGCGGTGCGCGATCTGGCGGACCGCGGCGGGGCTTTTGTCGACGGCCTCCGCGATCTCGTCATAGCCGACCTCGAAGACCTCGCGCAGCACGAACACGGCCCGCTCGGTCGGAGCGAGGCTTTCCAGGACGAGCATCATCGCCATCGACATGCTCTCGGCGAGTTCGACGTCCTCGGCCACGTCCGATGTGGTGATCAGCGGCTCGGGCAGCCACTGGCCGACGTAGGCCTCGCGGCGTCGCTTCACGGTGCGCAGCCGGTTGAGCGCCTGCCGCGTCGTGATCCGCACCAGGTACGCCCGCTGGTCGCTCACCCGCCCGAGGTCTACGGTGGCCCAGCGCAGCCAGGTCTCCTGAAGTACGTCCTCGGCGTCGGCCGCCGAGCCGAGCATCTCGTAGGCGACGGTGAACAGCAGGTTCCGGTGGGCGATGAACGCCTCCGTTGCCAGGTCGGTGGTGTCGTCGGTCATCTCGGGGCCTCACTTCTGGCATGGACGGCAGGACGGCTCAGCCAAGGGCGGCTTCTCCGCTTCCGACCGGGCGGGTCGCTGTCTCGTTGTTCGATTCCGGCGTGTCGGTCAGGCGCTGCCTTCGCGTGGGGAGGCCGAAGGTGGGGTGGGAGGTGGTCCACAGCGACATGCCGAGGATGCCGGCCTTGATCCGCGCGGCTTTCCGGCCGCCCAGGTACTTCGGCTTCGCCTGGGCGTCATGGCCGACCATCTGCAGGATGCCGTCGCGCCGCCCGAGGCTGATGTGGTTGCCCACGTACTCCAGCCCGGTCTGCTTGACCTTGCCGCCGGTCAGCCGGGCCACGATCGCGGCCGTCGCCTGTCGTCCGGTGTAGCCGGCCGAGGCGCAGGACATCGGCAGGGGAAGGCCGTTGTCGCCGAGGGTGTGGGCGCTGTCGCCGACGGCGTACACGTTCGGGTGTGACACCGAGCGCATGGTGCGGTCGACGACGATCCGGCCGCCGTCGGTGACCTCAAGGCCGGCGCCGGCGGCGATCGGGGCGACCGCGAACCCGGCCGTCCACACGGTCGCGTCGGACGGCAGGGCGGTGCCGTCCGCGCAGAGCACCCGCTTCGCTTCGACGCTTTCCACGGCGGCGTGCTCCAGGACGGTGATGCCGAACCGGTCGCAGGCCCGACGCAGGTGGTCGCGGGCCCCTGCGGAGAGCGGAGTGGCCAATGCGCCCCGGGCGATCAGCGTCACCGACAAGCCGGGGCGGGACTCGGCGACCTCGGCGGCGGTCTCGATCCCGGTCAGCCCGTCGCCGACGACCACCACCTTCCCGCCCTCGCTCCGCGCCTCCAGACCGTCCAGGCAGTCACGCAGCCGCAGCGCGGAGGGCCGGACTGCGACGTCGAAGGCGTGCTCGGCGACACCGGGGACGCCGTGGTCGGCGCCGTGACTGCCCAGCGCGTAGACGAGCGTGTCGTAGCCGACCTCACCGCTACCGTCGGTGCCGGCCACGACGACGACCCGGCGCTCGGGTTCGATGCCGGTGACCCGGGCCAGCCGCAGCCGGATCCCGGTTCCCGCGAAGACGTCGGCGAGCCGTGGGGCCTCGATCTCCTGGCCGGCCGCGAGCTGGTGCAGCCGCAGCCGCTGCACGAAGTCCGGCTCGGCGTTCACCACGGTGATCTCGGCATCCGACGGTGCCAGCCGCCGCGCCAGGGTACCGGCGACGTAGGCCCCGGCGTAACCGGCGCCGAGGACGACGACGCGGTGCTTCGTGCCGTTCCTGTCAGGCATGGCTTTCTCCTCTGTCTCAAGGCGGTCGGACACAAGACACCGGACCATCGCCCCCTGTGACAGGAAGTGACCCGGATCACCTTCTGGAGGGACCTGGTGAGGGGCGGAGAAGCGAGGGCAAGCGCCTTCATCCCACCGACCGGGCCCGACCGGCTGACCTGTACTTTCCCGCTGCGTGGGGTGGATGGCTACGGGCTCCGGGGGCCGCATCCGACCGTTGTTGTCCGCTCTGCTGGGCACGGATGGGGCACGAGGTCGCGGCGCAACGGACCCTGCCAAGGCGAGTGCCACCCCAGGTGGGTCGGCGGGTCAGAGAGGGATGATGCGTACCTGGCTGCCGCAGAGTTTGGTCATGTCGTCGCTGTCGGACGTCAGCAAAGCGACCGGTTTCGTCTGGCGGAGCGCGACCTCGGCGACCGTGGCGTCGATGGCGTACTTGTGCCCGTGCAGTCCGGCGCCTTTGAGGAGCTCCGCTGCCGCTTTCGCCGCTTGTTCGGTGACCGGCTCCACCTTGATCCGGGACAGGGCCCAGTTCAGGCGAGGCATGTTGGTGCGGGAGTGACTGACTTCCACGATGGTGTTGGCCCCGATCACGAGGTCGGCTCCCATGTCGTGGAAGACCTGCAGTATCGCGAGGAGCTTGCGGTCTTGGGTGATCCAGGCGGAGAGCCCCTCGGAGTCCAGGACGACGGTTTCGACGCGCTCGCTCACGCGGCGTCCGCGCCCTTGGAGGAGCTGGCGTCGCCGAAGATCTTGGCGCGAGCCTCGGCGAGCTCTTCGTCGCTGAACTGCCCGTGTTCTTCCTCGTGGCGGCGGAGGTCGTCGCCCAGGAGTTGGTGTCGGATCTGGCGGGCTACGGCTTCCGCCACGTAGCCGGAGACGTTGTCGGTGAGCTTTCGGAGCTCCGCCACTTGGTCGCTGGGGAGCGTGACGGTGATGCGAGTCGTTGAAGACATAAGCCCAAGCATACTGGAGTATGCATATGCTGACTCGGGTCTTTGGTCCCCAGCCTTGACGCCGCGGCCGCATGCTCCGGGTGGAGACGTGGGGGCGGTCGCCCTCCGGCTGACCATAGCGGGGTGGGGCTCCGTTCCGGGCCGGGGCCGCTCGAGGGCAAGGGAAAGGCCCGGTCATCGACCGGGGCCTTCATCGAAGAGCGGGTGACGGGAATCGAACTCGCGCTCTGAGCTTGGGAATCACCCGGCAAGCGGGCAGCAAGTCGCCTCTGACCTGCGAGGGCGATGTACCGAGACTCCCGTGGGTTGGCCTCCTCCGCGCCCTTGGCCGCCGCCGCGCACCAGTCCTACTGGCACGTCGTGGTACGACGGAGGTCAGCCACGCCACTCGGCCAGGAGAAGTGTGGCGTCGTCGGAGGTGGCGTCGCCGCGGGCCCGCCTGAGCGTGTGGGACAGGTCGCGTGCCACCGCGCGAACTCCTTGTTCGGCCGGATCCAGCTGCTGGATCCAGGCGACCAACTGGTCCTCTCCGAACTGTTCCCGGCCACTCTCGTGCTCCTCCACCAGGCCGTCGGTGAAGCAGAGAACGCGATCCCCCTGAAGGAGTGTCACTTCGCTGACCTGAGGCTGCGCTCCTCCGAAGCCGACGGGCAGGGTAGTGGGGCTGTCCAGGCGGCCCACCACGCGGTGCCCGCGGATCAGCATGGGCGCGGGGTGCCCGGCGTTGACCCACTGGAGGCGACCCGTGTCCGTGTCCAGACGCATCATCTGTGCGGTGACGAAGTGGTCGGGGGCGAACTGCTCGGACACCGCACGGTCCATGAAGAGGTAGATCTCGGAGAGCTCGACGCTGATCCGACGGGCATGCCGGTAGGCGCCGATGGCAACGGTGGCCATGGTGGCCGCGTTCAGGCCGTGGCCCATGGCATCGATCATGCAGAGGTGGAGCGCGTCTCCGTTCAGGGCGTAGTCGAAGCTGTCGCCGGCCACGTCGTAGGCGGGCTCCAGAACTCCGGCGATGGCGACGCGGGGCATGGTCATGGCCAGTGGCGGTAGGAGAGACCACTGGATCTCGGCGGCTACACTCATCGGCTCCCGGCGTCGGGTGCGGAAGAAGAGGTCGGTGTAGCCGTTCTTGGACTGCAGCAACTGGGAGGTCAGGCCCGCGATCCTGCGCAGGAGGCGGCGGTCGTCGTCGTCGACGGCGTCCAGGGTGACGGCGAGGACCCCGGCCTGCTCCCCTCCGTCCAGGAGAGGGACATGGACACGCACTCCGCCGGCCGGCACGTCCTCCTCGACCCGGCACAAGGTCAGGAAACACCGGCCTGCCGCTGAACGATCGATGGAGTGAGGTCCGCCGCCCGTCAGACCTTCGCCGACCAGGGGTACCAGCTTCTGCTGACCGTAGTCCTGGAGAAGGATCTGCGGGTCACGGCCCCCCAGACGGGCCACGGTGCCGGCGACGACGGACCCGACCTGGTGAGGCGGCAGCTCGTGCGCGCGGTCCAGGAACGTGCCGAGGAGCCCCTCGCCGAAGCTCTCCGTCCGATCCGGATCACCGGGCTGTCCCACGGTCATCCGTTGCCTCCAACCGGAAGGCGCGGGCGTCCCCCGTCGTTGCCGCGAGGGTCAGCCTCCGAGCCCCTGAGGCGGCAGGTACCGGCGTGGGCCCACCAGCGGTGTGTCCTCCAGGATCCTCCTCGGAGCAAGGCCACGCCACACAGCCGCCACCGTGCAGGGGGAGACCGGATGAAAGGTGACCAGGCCCTCGGTCATCAGGTGGCGGTCGTGGGCGGAGGCTGCCCCGGTGGGACCGGGTGGGCGGCCGTCCGCCCGGCGCCCGGGAGCGCGCGCGACCCGTCGGCGGTACCGCCGCCACCGGTGCGGGGCTCCCGTCCGTGGCATTCACGCCCCCCGCGGGTGTCGCTCGCGGCCGGTCAGGGCTCCTCGGCGTGCGGGCCGGTACCAGCGGTCGGTCGGCTCGTGGCCAGCCATGAGAGGGCGGGGCCGGCGGCGGCCTCCGTGTCGACGGTGAGGTGGAGCCGCGTGCCGCCGCCCGGCGCGGGGTAACTGCGCTGTTCCGTCCCGGCGAAACACCGGCGGATCACTTCGGCGACCGTGCGGGCGGCCTCGGGGGTGGCGGCGACGATACGGATCTCCGCGAGCCCTGCCTGAGGCAGAGGCTCGTTCTCGGCGGGGTGCAGAACGGGGCGCAAGACGGAGTGTTCCCTTCGGAGCGAGAAGAGAGGTTGCGGGTGGGGCGGCCGGGATGCCGGGGCGCCCACCCGCCGCCTTTCGGGCGGAGGAATGGTCCGGGGGTCAGGGTCGGGTGCCCGTGGGCGGCAGCCCGGCTGTTCGCCCGGCAGGCCTGGGACGGCTGCGTCCGGGTGGAGGACGGATGGAGGGGAAGGGGTCGCCGAAGTGATAGGCGGCGATGCGCGCGTCGTGCCGGGCGTCGTGTCGGTGAACCAGACGCATGCCGAGCGCGATCACGAGAGCGCCTACCGCGAGCATGATCAGGATCTCCATGTCGTCATCTCCGCACGTACCCCGGCAGGGGAGGCATCCGTACGCCGACGACGGGCTGCGCCACTGGGCCTCGGGCGGCCCCGCCGTCGGCCTCCCAGACCTCCTCGCTCCTTCGGTCCTCCCGCTCGCGGCGGGCGGTCGCGGCCTCGTCGGACAGCAGCACACCTGCGGTGAGGACGCTTCCGGGGGTTGCGGCGGCGGACATCAGGCGGGCTGCAGAGGCAGGTTGGCTCTCGGGCGGAATCACGAGCAGGTCGCATCGGATGGTCGTGTAGGACAACAGGACGATCTTGTCGGGGCCCAGCTCGGTGAACCAGTCCACGTGCACGGCGTGGCCGGTGACGGCGACCCTGCGCGGGATGGCGGGCCAGCGGCTCGGGTTCACCGCGATCCGGGTGATGCGGCCCCAGCGGGCTTCCAGGGCGTCGGCCAGCGACGGTAGTTCGGCCGCCAGGTCGCGGGAACGGGGCCACCATGCGCCGTCAAGCACGCTCGTGACCGATCGTGTCTTCGGGGTGAGCGACAACCGGCTCGCACGCCCCGGGGCGAGGGTGTGGCTCGCCGTCCTGCCGAGGGTGGTGGTCATGGCACGGACCTGCCCCCGGGCCGCCCGTCGGCAGCTCGGTTTTTCGTGTTCCCCGGAAATGACACCTGCACGGGTGCTGGTGTGCGAAGTACTCCCGGTTCTTCCAGCGTACGTCCGGGTGACTCGTCTTTGAGGCGACATCGGGGAAGGAGTTCCGTTTTTCCCGGACACCGGTGAGCTAGGGCTAGGAACGAGAGAGCCGGAGTTACCGTGAGGTGACGGCGCAGTCGTCCCGTCCGCGGCCCGTCACCCACGACGGCCACGTCAGGCTCCTTGAGAACGGACGGACCTCCCATGGTCGACTCAGACACCCCGCACTCGCCCCCGTTGCTCCTGCCGGACGCGATCCACGAGGCGGTGCGTCCCGGAACGGCCCTGCTCAGGCTGGAGACGACGCATTCACGGCGGGGCATCCTCGACGGGGCGTGGTGGCCGCGCACCCGAGACGTGGCGCGGGAGGTCCCCGCGCTCGTGTCTGCCCTGGCCGAGCATCTCGGGCCCATCACCCGCGTCGGCCTGGACGCCGTCGCGTGGAACGCCATCCCGACCCGACTGGTCGTCGACGACCGGGTCGTCCATCTCGATTCGTTCCCCGTTGGCGACGACACCGTACTGATCACCCGCGGCGACCAGGACCACTTCGCGCTGATGGTGGTGCCGCCGAACACGGAGCCTGATGCCGCGCGTACCGCCATGGCCCGCGCGGTCCAAGCCGACAATGTCACGCAGGCCGCCGAGATCCTCGTCGCCGCAGTGGCCGCACCGCCGAGCGAGACGGAGGAACGTCAATGATCCGACGGCGTAGCACCGCGTGACCTGCTCAGTCCCCGTTCCGACGGCGTGGTTCGGACGCTGCCCGGCGGTACTCGGCGTTGATGCGCAGTGCTTCCTCGAGCTGGTCCTCGAGGATGATGATGCGGCAGGCGGCCTCGACGGGAGTGCCCTGGTCGACGAGTTCCCGGGCGCGGGCGGCGATGCGCAGCTGGTAGCGGGAGTAGCGCCGGTGGCCGCCCTCGGAGCGGAGCGGAGTGATCAGCCGAGCCTCCCCGAGGGCACGGAGGAACCCGGGAGTCGTTCCCAGCATGTCGGCCGCCCGACCCATGGTGTACGCGGGGTAGTCGTCATCGTCGAGACGGCCGATCGAATCGTCTGCTGTCATTCTCGCCTCTCTGGGGGCGGGGCTGAGGAGTCTTGTGCTTTGGTGCCCTCAGACGTCGAGGATCCGAAGAGGTACCGCGAGCTGGTGGTGGTCCGGCACGGGGCCACGCGTCGGCAGGCCCTGCTGCCCTTGCCACGCCTGTTCAGGCTCGGGACCTCTCAGTCGGACCTGCCGGTGTGCGCGCCGGCGGTCCGACGCATCCACCGAGGGTAATGCTCCCATCCGCCGCGAGGGCCCGACCGGTGCGGCACCGGTCGGGCCCTTTCCTCCAGGCGCCGTTCGCCTTGTCCGCCGGTCAGCCCGCCGTGGACGTGCCGAGCAGGGCGGACGCCTGCTGGATCGGGCTGAGGGCGGTCGCAGGTTGAGCCTCCGGGCGGGTACGGCAGGTGAACCCGAGCCGGGTCATGGCTCGGATGACCTCGCCGCCGCTGAAATCGCGACGGTCCTGGCGCGTGATGACCGCGCCGACCTGCTTGACGGGATACTCACGGCGTCCGATGATCACGAAATCGCCGTTGATGGGTTCGGGTTTGACGCCCTTCATCGTTTCCAGGACACCGTTCTTCGTCAGTTCGAACGGGAAGCGGGCAATGACGCAGCGCATGGGACCTCACAAGGGAAAAGGGGGAACGGGCTCGGCCGGTACGAGTGAGCGCGGCGGGCTCAGGACATCCGGAGTGCGGCAGGGGCCGTCGCCGACCACGGCGGGGCGGCGGACCGGTCAGTGTGCATCGTGGACTCGGCCCCGGCCCTCGTGGTCACGGGCGGGGCTGAGAGCTCGTGGGGCACAGGTCGCGCAGCCGTACTCGGTCCGTGTAGGCGGAGCTGGCGCGGAAGCCGATGAGCTGGGCCTGGGTGACCATGCCCGTGCGCCGGCCGTCGTCGTCACGGACGATCAGGCGCCCGGTGCAGGCGCCACTCATGACCACCAGAGCCACCTCGACGGTCATGTCGGCCCAGACGTGGGGTTCCGTCTCGTCGAGGTGGGCTGCGGTCCTGTTGGTGTGCGTGGGGCGGGGCTGTGTCTGAATCAGTGTCACAAGCGACTCCTGCGGAGAGAGGGTGGGCGTCGACGTAGGGATGAAGGGTTCTAGGAGGGCCGGGCGGGGGACGGTGACCGCGGTGCGGTGCGGGGCGTCTCTGGTGAGCGGCCGGTCGCGCCAGGTTGGTGAGGCCGTGGCGCGCGGAGTGGGCGCCGGCTCCGCGATGCGGACGGGGGTGCGCGACGGGGGCCGTTCACCGGTGATGGGTGAACCCCTGCGGCTCACGTACGGTGATCTCCGTCGGTGCGGCGCGTCTGTCATCGGCGGGGACGTGCCGTAAGGGGTGCGCCGTCGTCGCGACGGCCCCGGCCGCCGGATCCACGGAATGCACGACGGGGTCGGACAGGCAGCGGCGAGCCAATCGGCCGATGGTGTGATCCGGGGTGGTGTAGAAAAGCATCCGCTGGCCCCCGGGAGCCACTTGGTCGAGAAACTCGGTGATCTGGGGCGTGAAGCCCATGTCGGTCATCTGGTCAGCATCGTCAAGGACGGTGATGGCGACCTGGTCCAGCCGGCAGTCGCCGCTGGCAACGAGGAGCCCGAGCCTGTCCGGAGTGGCGACGACGATCTCAGCGCCGCCGCGGAGGGCGTTCGTTTGCCTGCCGATGGGAATCCCGCCGACGATCGTGGTGAGCCGTAGCTCGACGGCGCGGGTGTAGGGCGTGAGCGCGCAGGTCACGCGGTGCGCGAGCCCGCGGGAGGGGACGAGAATCAGGGCGAGCGGCCGATGGGGCTCGGCTCGTGCCCCTGCCGTACGGGCCACGACGGCGAGGCCGAAGGCCAGCGTCTTGCCTGAGCCGATGGGGCCACGGCCCAGAACGTCACGGCCCGCGAGAGTGTTCGGCAGGGTCGCGCTCTGGATGGGGAAGGGCACGGTGACGCCTTCGGCGACGAGTGCGGCGAGCAACTTCTTCGGCATTGCGAGATCGACGAAGGCCCCGACGGAGGGGAGCGCGGGAGTGGCCGACGCGGGAAATGTGAACCCGCCCTGCCCCGAGGCGTCACCGACGTCGCGGGTAGTTGGGAAATGATCGGCCATGTGCATGCTTTTCATGTGGAACCTTCCTCGATACGCTGCACATCAAAGGAAATCTCCGCAGCGAACGAGCAGCTTGAAGATCTTCGGGATGTCCTCGAATGGCGTATGAAAGCCGGCCTGACGGACTGCATGACTGCCGATCGCGATCGGTGAAAAAGAATCCGAGTCGAATACGTGATAGCCAGGGCGTCCACTGCGTAGGCGCGGATACCGATCCGGTGGAGCCTTCCACACTGTTGCTGCGGAAAACAGATGCAGCTGGGGCCCACACCCCGAAGGATGCGGGCCCCAGCTACGTCTTGCGCGCCGGCGTCAGGCAGGAACGATGTTCTCGGCCGTCGGACCCTTCTGGCCCTGCGCGATGTCGAAGTTCACCTTCTGGCCCTCTTGCAGCTCACGGAAGCCCTGGGCGGCGATGTTCGAGTAGTGGGCGAACACGTCGGGCCCGCCGCCGTCCTGCTCGATGAAGCCGAAGCCCTTTTCTGCGTTGAACCACTTCACGGTGCCAGTGGACATGTCATATCTCCTTTGGGGATCGTCGGCATCCACACTGCGCGTATGCCGTGTCGCTGCGATGATTACCCCGCCGGAGAAACCGGAGGTGAAAAAGAACTCTCAGTCACCCTTGGGGTGACTGTATGCACTTGGATTTTCGGGAACCACGACTGCAACTGAAACCGAGACTAGCACGTCGCTACGTCCGATGCTGATGAAATTACTCCGCTTCTTTCTGTGTGGCGAAAAATCTTACCGCGCGGCCCCTCAAATTCTCATCTCGCCGTCGCAGATAATGATCAGCCATACGTGCCTCCCGGGGGCGTTCGTCAGCGCTGGAGACAGACGTGGATGGTCCGCACCGCCCGACGTCAGGAGACTGTTGCCCTGCGTGTGACGGACCGCGGGTCGACCGGATGTGCAGTCGCCCCGGAGAGCGGGACGCGTTCTCGCAGGGCTGCGGGGAAGCTTGACGGCCGGTGGCTGCCGTTGACGACGTGGGAGCCAGCCTGACGCCCCGTTACGGAACGTATGGCACGCGAGCGTCGAGGGATTCAGGGAAAGAACAAAGCCCCGGGCTGATGGCCTGGGGCTTCTGTCTGGAGCGGGTGACGGGAATCGAACCCGCGCTCTGAGCTTGGGAAGCTCATGTTCTACCATTAAACTACACCCGCGTAGCGGTCCTGTTGATCGGTACCGCATCGTCGCACACTGTACCCCATCGAAGCCCCTCGGTGTTATCGAGCACGGGGCTTCCGTGCTGTTCGGTCCGGTTCGGGCGTCCCGGGACCTCTCGTGTGGCTTCTCGCGACTTTTCCCCCGTGGCTCTCCGCGTCCACCTTCCGCGGCTCCTCCTGCGCCTTCTCCGCGATTCCTCGCCCGCGCCTCCGGGGTCGCCCCCGGCCGTCGGGGCTCGGCTGCGAAGTGGTCCGGTCCGGGCGTACCGTTGGGGCGGAGCGCCGCGTGGAATGGTGTCCTGTTCATCCCCTAATGTGGCTATCTCGTCCACGCTTGCTGGGGAAGGGACTTGATGGACCCGATGGACTCAATGGACTCCGTGAACCGCGCCGAGACCCTGGAGCGCACCGTCGTCCGCTGTGCTGAGGGGCATGTCTTCACCGCCTCGTCGTTCCCGATGCAGCAGCTCGGCCCGGACCGGATCGGCCCCGGCCGGCTCATGCGCTGCCCCCGCTGCGCACGGCTGCGCCATGCCGTTCCGGTGGAGTTGCAGCGGCGCTGAGGGAGGCCCGGCGGGCAGGCCGGGGTACGGAGCGGTGGCGCGCGGGAGGCCGTCCGATTGGGGCGGGCCCGCGCGCTCTGCGTATCCTCGGGGCGTGCTTCTCTCAGACAAGGACATCCGGGCCGAGATCGACGCGGGGCGGGTGCGTATCGACCCGTACGACGAATCGATGGTGCAGCCCTCGAGCATCGACGTGCGGCTCGACCGCTACTTCCGGGTGTTCGAGAACCACCGCTATCCGCACATCGACCCCGCGGTCGAGCAGGCGGACCTGACGCGGTTGGTCGAGCCCGACGGGGACGAGGCGTTCATCCTGCACCCGGGCGAGTTCGTGCTGGCGTCCACGTACGAGGTCATCGCACTGCCCGACGACATCGCGTCCCGGCTGGAGGGCAAGAGTTCCCTCGGCCGTCTCGGCCTGGTCACGCATTCGACCGCCGGCTTCATCGACCCCGGCTTCTCCGGGCACGTCACGCTGGAGTTGTCGAACCTCGCCACGCTGCCGATCAAGTTGTGGCCGGGGATGAAGATCGGGCAGCTGTGCATGTTCCGGCTGAGCTCGCCGGCGGAGCACGGTTACGGGTCCGAGAAGTACGGGTCCCGCTACCAGGGGCAGCGGGGGCCGACGGCCTCCCGGTCGTTCATGAACTTCCACCGGACGCAGGTGTGAGGGCCGGTACGCCATGACGGGGATACGGGAGAACCTGACGTACGAGGGCTTCGGTCGCGCCGTGCGGGAGCTCGCGCAGACGATCGCCGACGACGGCTACGAGCCGGACGTCGTCCTGTCGATCGCGCGAGGCGGTGTGTTCGTGGCGGGCGGGTTGGCGTACGCCTCGGCTGCAAGAACATCCATCTGGTGAACGTCGAGTACATCGGACTCGCTGCCTAGCATGCAGTGTCTTACTTTGCCGTTCGGTCACGCGGCGAGGGAGAGGCCGCGGCGGGCAAGGTGGCTGAAGCGGGCGCGGTCGAGCGGGTGGCCGTTCCACCAGGTGTCGAGGCGGATGACGTTGAGTGCAACGGCGGAGAAGACGTGCTCCAGGTGGGTCTTTCCGGCCTCGGTTACGGTGCGGTGGTAGTTCTGCACCCACATCGTGCGCAGGACCTGCACCGCCGGGAGCTCGCGCAGCCAGGCCGGGGCATCAGGGGCATGCACCGCCTCCAGCAGCGCGAACCCGTCCCGGTCGTAGACCAGGGCCATCTCCTCGCGCTTGCGCGTGGAAGCCGGCGGATGCCAGGAGTGAGTCCGCGGGCCGTAGCGTTCAGCCCATTCCCGAACGGGCACCGCCCCGGCCAGCCAGTCCGGGGCCACACAGGCCAACGCCTCCAGCGCGGCCCGCAGCGTCTCCCCGGCCAGCTCCAGCCTGTTCAGATCGCGTACCGCCGCCAGGCTGGTCGAGCACGGGATGGAGGAGAAGGTGCTCGATCTGCTGCTGACCGGGCTCAAGGACCCTCATCTCCGTCGCGCGGCTTTCCCCCGGTCGGGTCCGCCGTGAGGAACTCGAGCGTTGGTGGGACATGCTTCACGAGCGTGATCCATACAGTGTGGAAGGCCATATGGAGGTGCTTCACTACTACTCCTCTCGCTGGCACGGCACACACGGCCTGATGTACGACTTCGCCTACGACGCCGCAGGAGTGGCGCCTTCCGGCTCCGCGCTTCCGGTTCTCGTGCAGTACGCCCGAGCCGAGGAGTACCGCTGCATCCTGGACGAGGTGCGACGGGAGGGGAGCGCCGTCGCGGGGATCGGCCAGCACTGGGACAACGACGGCGCGGTCTGAGCCGTGAGGCGCACCTGGCAGCAGTGGATCGGCACACGGCAGGACGACCATGTGCCCCCCGCGGAGGTGAGGGACCTCAACTACCCCACTCACGCGGCGTGCTGTGCCGGCCTGCTGGAGATCGCGGCCTACCTCTTCCGGCTGCTCGGTCCCCGGGCCACCGGTACGCCCTGGTCCTACACCGGTGATCCCGAGACGCAGTTCGTACGATGGAGCCGGGACACCTGGCGACACAGGTGACGCAGGGGCCAGAAGCCCGGCGCGGCGTCGTCGAAACCTGATCCGGTGCGCCCGCAACGCTGCCCCAGCCCTGACCCCTTTGTTCGGTTCCGGAACCGGTCGACCTGTGTTGGTCGCTGCGGATGCTGTGGATCAGGCAGCGGGTAGGTGGAGTAGGCCGCCGTCACTGCTCGCCACAGCAGGACGATCGGGTATGTGACCTTCTCCGCGCGGATCAAACCGGCACAGCTCGTTCACCGGTCGTTTCTCGTTCACGAAGAATGCCGTCGCCCTTTTCGGGGCCGATCGCCTGCTGCTCTTCGCGGACCTCCCTGGGTAGTGGCTTGGGCTTCTCGAGGTCGGTGCTGGGTCAGCTCACCGGACTCGCGCTCTCCCCGGTCCGCCGGTACCAGCGTCGCGGGGAAGGGGAATCGGAACTGCTACCGAGTTCCCTGGCGACGGCGGTGACCAAGGGGGAGGCCTCACCCACCGCGGCAGCCGTGGACAGAGGGACAGCCAGAAGCCGGAGGTCAGTCCGGCGAGCGAGGCGGGGCCGTCGTCGGTGGCTGTTCCGAACGCCTCAATCAGTCTGCTCAGAGACGGCCGGGCGGTTCCGTACGGGTGGGAGCGGGGGTGGGGATGGAGGGCGTCGATGCCGCCTGTGCTGCCGCGTGTTCCTCGGGGGTGATGATCTCGTTTGAGTCCGTGGGCTGGTCGAGATAGACGAAATCGGCGGCGCGTCGGCTGTCGGGTCCGCACGGGAGCACCACCGAGAAGTCCCCGGGAACCAACTGGCCGGTCGGGAGGGTGTAGTGGCCCGTGTACTTCGTGCCGGGTCGTATGACGAAGACTGTGGTCCGGCCACCCGGGTCCACCGTGACGGGCACGGCCTCAGTGTAGGTCGTGCCCTCGGACCACGACGTCTTGTAGGCGACGGATATGGCCCTCTTCACGGTCACGCTCAGGTCCACCCCGTCCAGCGGAGTCACCTTGGCCGTGGCCGATATCTCGTTGAGGATCGTCTCCGATGTCTCGTTCGATTCATTGAAGGTCCTCGAGAACGTCCTGGTCATGCTCTGCACGTGAGAGCTGGAATTTGTGAGGGTGGCCACCTCCACGGACGGCATCCATGTGTCCTCCGCCTCATCAGCCGTGAAAGTGCAGCCGGTGTATTCGACGCAGGCGTTCCATGCCTGGCTCTGCTTCCATCCGAACCCCAGCTTCAGGTACCGAACGGAGAAGTCCAGATTGACGTAGTTGCTGCGCTGGTTCACCCCGGACGACGGCCACCCGACCACCCTGGAGGCGGAGGATGCGTTGGAGCTGGACATGAACGTCGGCGCACAGTCCCCGTAGGGGACGTAGCTGTTGAAGTCCTTGAGGTAGGGGACCAGCTGGTACGAGGCGCTGTGGCCGCAGTAGGAGGCGGGGCTGGTGGACACCACACTCAGCTGGTGGCTCGACCTGGAGTCGTACAGGTCGATCAGCTTGTGGAGTCCCCGCGCTTTGATCGCGTCGGACAGGCCCGACAGGGTGCTGGCGCAGAACCAGTCGGAGACGTTGGGCGGCGCGTCGGCCCACTGCGCGCAGTGGCGGTTGGCGATGCCGGAGAACATGGCTGCCGGAGCCGAATCCGCAGCCTGTGGAATGGAGGCGGCCGTTGCGGGGACGGCTGTCACGACGCCCAGAGCCACAACCGGTGCCAGCACCGAGAGCGATCGAGTGAGCCAGGGGCGGCACGCCCTGTTCGACCTGTTCCGAGTACGCGAAATAGCATCCATGTGCATGTCAATAATCCTTCCGTCGTGATGGTCGCGGCCCGGGAGCATGGACCGAGACCGCCCAAGAAGTCGAATTCTGAGCAGAAGTTGCCGCGATGGCGCTTTCGGGGCACATCTCAGTCGATGGCCCGTCAGGGATATCCGATCTGGAACTCCTCTCTCACCGTTGCGACTTCAGTCAGGAACCCGGGCGACCCAACTCTGCTGTCTTTCAGTGGAGTTCGGTGGCAGGACCGTATACGCACTCCATGTTCATGTACTAGACATCAATCTGAATTTACGGCGGGATTGATGGAGAATTGAGGTTACTGGTTAGTTGTTTGACGATCTTGCAGGGTGAACGCTCCGCAAGGGTGTTGTCGAATTGGGTTCCGCCGCGTTCTGCTGGGGTGGCGGCTGGAGGTGAGTTTCCGCTTGCATCGGCACTGCCAACTTGCGCTGGCGGCCTGTGGGCTGGGGTGATTCAGGCCTTTCCGGAGCGGGTGCGGTGCGACAAAGGGCATCTCGGCGACTGTTCGGTTCACTCAGGACTCCTGGCAAGATGAACGACTGTCGCCGTGCCGAGGCAGGGCCGTCAGTCGGTGCAACCTCGATTCGTCAGGGGTCGTGAGTGCATGACCAGGGATTCGGTTCGCCCTTCTTGTTCCGCGTGTTCGCGAGCGGGGCCTTCGCGTGTCGCTGCGGCTGCGCCGGGGTTCCACGGCATCCGGTCGGCGAGGCGGGCGGGCAGGGGGTAGAGGCGGAAGCGCATGGTGTCCGGCTCGGCGTCGGCCAGGCCGTCGATGTCGTGCAGGGCCAGCAGCCGCACCCACGCGTCGAGGTCGGCTGCGAGGTTTCGCGGCGGGCATCCAGCCGCGATTCACTTCCCACGAGGCGGAGGGCAAGTTGTCCAGTCCCATGGCCTTGTTGGTGCGCACCCGGTTTTCCACGCCGGCGCGGGAGCGGTGCAGCACGTCCAGGAACTGGCTGTGTCCTGAGCCGGCGATGCCCCACATGTGACGGATGTTGGTGGCGGTGATGCCGTAGCGCCAGCCGGTCTTCTGCTCGAACGCGGTGAGTTTCCTCAGGTGCCGCCGGGTCGGTCTGACGCGACGCACGATCAGCCGTATGCCCTCGGGCCAGCCCTCGCGGGTGTTCAGCCCGGTCAGCTCCGCGACGAAGTAGCCTTCTTGGAGGCTGCCGTCCTGGTGCACAGAGGGCTCCCAGGCGGCCTCGGCCAGCTTCGCGATGGCCTGCTCGCCATCTTCGGTGATCTTCCAGCCGACGGTGTAGCGGACCGTGCGCCGCGTGGTGTTCAACGCTTCGAGGTGTTCCAGCAGCCCGTGGGTCGCCCCGGCACCGTCGGCCCTGACCAGGAACTTCGCGACTGACGAGCCGGGGATCTGCGTGAGAGCGTCGGTGAGCACGGCAAGGTGATCGGCGACGGTGTTCGCCCCAGCGTTCCCCGGCCGTGGCAGCATGGCCAGGGACTCGGTGGTGTTCGCGCACCACGCGGCCAGCGGATGAAACCCGAACGTCTTTTGAAGGTGACCGCAGCCCCGGACTTCTTCGACGCCGCGGTGATGACGGTGGCGTCGCGGTCGATGACGATCCAGCCGGTCAGCCGCTTGCCCGCCACCGTCAGCCAGGGAAAGCCGCCCGGCCGCAGATGCAGCAGACTCCACACGTGTCGGCGCACCCGCGCCCGCGCCTTCGCGATCCGCGCCAGGGTCGCCTCATCGAGGGCGGCCAGCGTGCGGCGGGCGGTGGAATCCGAGGCCGCGAACCCGAACAACGGCCGCTGATGTAACTGGAGTTGCTCCGCCTCCGTCAGGTTCTCGGCCCCGAGCACGATCGCGACCGACAGCTGAACCAGCACTGCTGCACGGTCCCGCCAGCCGGCCACCGTGCTGGACGGCAGCACCTTCCCCAGCGCTTGAACGCTTCCGGTCACGCCCGTCTGCCCGAGTACTGGCTTGCGTGATGCAAACGGTGCCATGAGGGGTCGTACGGGGCCGGAGAGGGATGTGATGGAGGCAGGAAGAGTAAAACGCGTGGCGCGCGAGGTGGAGGCGTTCGACCACCGGTTCGCGGCGCCGGATCCTCTTGCCTTTGACGTCGAGTTCTACACCGGCGTGGGGACGACCTTGGAGATGCCGGTGATGCTCGCGCCGGTCCCCAACGTCATCGACTTCTCGGACAAGAAGGTGCTCATCACCGATGACGTCGCCAATACCGGGAAGACGCTGAAGCTGGTCCACGACTTCTGCCTCGACCACGTCGCCGAAGTGCGCAGCGCGGTGATCTACGAGAAGTCGCACTCCGTGGTGAAGTGCGAGTACGTGTGGAAGCGCACCGACGAGTGGATCAACTTCCCGTGGAGCGCGGAACGGCCGGTCGTCCGGTGCAGCGGGCAGGTTCTGGACGCCTGAGCACCGGGGGCGCTCACGCCGCCCCGCAGCCCAGGCAGCGGGCAGGGAACGGACCGCCCACGAGGACCGGAGACGGCCACGACGCTCAACGCCTCCCGTGACCGTGCGGCGGGCCGCACCCGGCTACTGCGCGCGGTGCGCGGCCTTCGGCGACGGGGACCCGGACGGTCGGGTGGCCGCGCACGGAGCAGGGCGAAGGCCCCTGGGAACCGCCCGAGCGGCTGTGCCAGGGGCCTTCGCGACCTCGGGGAGTCGTGGGCGTCCTGCGTCGCTCAGATCGTGCCGAGCTTGATGATCGACAGCAGGGCGACCAGCTGGATGGCCGAGGCTCCGAGGGCCTTCGGCCACGGCAGGTCGTGCGACTTGCTCACCATCGACGTGAAGAGTGCGCCCGCCGCCAGCCAGGTGAGCCAACCCAGGATCTGGACCAGCGAGTTGTCGCCACTCAGGAAGATCGCGAAGAGCAGCCGGGGAGTGTCCGTCAGGGACATGATCAGCATGGAGAGGCCGACCGTGGGCTGCCAGCTGCCGTCACCCCCGAGCTGGCGGGCGAGGGTGTGGGTGACCGCACCGAGGATCAGACCGCCGATGACGAACGCCACACCGGTGATGAGCACGGAGCCGATGGCGGTCGCGAACGGGGCCTTGATCGCCTCGTCCCGGGTCTGGTCGAAGCCGAAGATCGCGAGGAGGCCGTAGAGGAACGTGACGATCAGGGCGGGGCCCCAGACGGGGTAGTCCCGCATCTGGAGGAACGTCGGGCCCGGGCGCATCACGATGCCGCTCAGCAGCTCCTTCCAGTGCAGCCGCGGGCCCGTGGGCACGGATGCGCTGCCCGCGCGGTAGGTGGAGCCGTCGCCGTACGGGTCCTCGCCGACGCTGAACGCCTGGGTGTGGCCCGGGTTGTTGGCGTACGGGTCGCCCGCCGCGTACGGTGCACCGCCGTGCTGGTGCTGGTACGGGTCGCCGAAGTACTCCGGCTCGCCGTGCGGCTGTTGCCCGCCGCCGGGTCCGGACCACTGCGGGGCTGCGCCCTGGCCGCCCCCGTACCGGCCGTACTGTCCGTACGGCGGCGGGGGTGCCTGCTGCGGTTGTTGTTGCGGGGTGCGGTTGTTGTCCCGGCCGCGTCCGATCCTGAATCCAGCCACGTCATCGAACGTACCTGGTCCCGCTGTGTCCGGTGTCCGGGGCCGGGGAACGGGGGGCCTTTGCTGCCGACCTGTGACATCCCCTAGGGGATCCCCGGGGGTGTTCGCAGGTCAGCCCAGGAAGACCGATGTGCTGAAGGTGACTTCGGGTTGCGAGCGGCCGTCCGGGTAGAGGGCGATCGCGTCCGCGCTCTCCCCGCGGTGGGTGCGCGTCACGATGTCCGGGCGCCCGTCGCCGTCGAAGTCGGCGTACTCCAGCACCTCAGTGACCGGTGTGGACCCTCCGGGCGGGAGCGGGGGCGCCGCCGGGGTGTCGACGGCCTCGAAGGTGTACGCGCCGCCGGGGCGCCGGGGGCCGTCCGGGCCGCCGAGCAACAGCTTTCCCCGGGCTCCGCTGCCGGGGGCGAGGGGGCGGGCGGAGCGGACGAGGTCGTCGCGGCCGTCCCCGTCGACGTCGGTTTCGGGTGCCGGCGCGGTGAGTACGGGGCCGCCGCCCTGGAACGGGGTGCCGGCGGCGCGCGGGGCGCCGGCACGGGTGAAGGGACCGCGCAGGAAGCTGATCCGTCCGCCGCTCGCGGTCACCGCGAGGTCTTCGCTGCCGTCGCCGTCGAAGTCGCCGCAGACGGGGTGGTCGGGCCACTCGTTGCCGTACCGCGCCCCTTCCGGGATCTGCAGGACCACGGCCCGGCCGGTGAGGCCCGCAGGGCTGCCGAAGAGCAGCTGGAGCGGGACGGGAGGGCGGCCGATTCCGTCGTACGGCGGGTCCGTGGCCACGACGAGATCACTGAACCCGTCGTCGTCGAGGTCGCAGGCTGCCGCGGAGTCGAAGGCGGAGGGGAGGGTGCCGCCGACCGCGGCGGCGTTCTCCCGGGCCGTGAGGAGCTGCCGCACGGCGGGGGTCAGCGAGCCCCCGGCCGTGCCGTAGACGACGCCGATGCCGGCGTCGTCGTCGTGGCGCGCGCCCGCCGCCTTGACCAGGTCGTCGAGGACCAGGTCGCGGTGGCCGTCACCGTTGAAGTCCGCCGGGACGTGGCTGCCGTCGCCGTGTGGCACGGGGAGGGCGCCCGCGGCGGCCGTGCCCGCGAGGGTGGTGGCGCGGCGGGTCTCCTGCGGGGGAACGGCGTCGGGCCGGCCGACGGGCCCGCACGCCGTGAGGAGCAGCACGCCGAGGCCGACGCAGGCACAGAGGCTTGCGGCGTTGCGCAGTCGAGGCACCACAGCACACCCGAGTACCACAGCAGTTCCCATCCCTGTCTCCGAAACCAAGCGCCTCATCATGCTCCTGCGCCTTGCGCCGGCCAATGGGTGGGCGGTCCGGAGCCGGAAGTCTGCCCTTTTGTGCAGGTCCGTGGCCGTGGGGGGCCGTGGTTGTGCGGGTCCGTGGCCGTGGGAGTCGGCTGTGAGGTTCGTGACCTCGGTGCGCCGGCGGGGCGCGTCCGTGCCCGCCTGCTGCGGGAGGGGGCGGGGAACCAGGGAAGGGCATGCATCGCGGGCCCCGGGGAGCCCCTGCCCGCCCCGGCTGCGGCCCCGGAGTGCGACCCGGGAACCACCCACCGGCCCCGGTGGGCAGAGCGCTCCGGGGACGTGGCCCGGGGCCAGGACCGTCCGGCCCCGGAGTCCCTCCCCTGAAGGCCGACGTGCCGGTGGCCGGGGGCTCCGGCGTCCCGGAGAACGAGGAAGCGGGGGGGGGCTCCCCCCCCACAAGGACCGCCGCTTCCCCCCTCCCCCCCGACCCCCCCCCACAACCTCCCAACAAGTTTTCGTTTCCTCCTTCCCCCCCCCCCCCCCTTCCCCCTCCCCTCCCCTCCCCCTCCCCCCCCCCACACCCCCCACCCCCCCCCCCCGGGCCCGCTCGGGGTCGGTGCGGA
>NZ_JBHZCF010000007.1:370838-374722 GCF_042755225.1 Streptomyces sp. NPDC059169
TTCGTCCCTGGGCCCCCTCTTTTGAGGGCCGACGTGTTGGTTTTTGGGGTCTTTGCTTTTTGGAAGAGCGGGGAAGCGCCTTTTCCTGCCCCCGAGGCAGGTCCGGCCGCTTCCTCGTGCCGTAGGCATCACCGTAGACGTCTGCGAGACGGGTTCCGGTTCCTTCGTTCACCCGATCGCCCGGTGACCGTCCCCCGTCCCGTCGGTTCGGTGTCGATCGTGACCGGGACGGGGCCGGCGGCTACTTGGCCGGCTGCGCTTCCGGCTCGTCCGCCGAGGTGGGCTCGTCCGTGCCGTCCGGCTCCACCGGGGTCTTCACCGAGTCGAGCAGCAGCTGCGCCACGTCCACGACCTGGAGCGACTCCTTCGCCTTGCCCTCGCCCTTCTTCCCGTTGACCGAGTCCGAGAGCATCACCAGGCAGAACGGACACGCCGTGGAGACGATGTCCGGGTCGAGCGACAGCGCCTCGTCCACCCGCTCGGTGTTGATGCGCTTGCCGATCCGCTCTTCCATCCACATGCGGGCACCACCGGCGCCGCAGCAGAAGCCGCGCTCCTTGTGGCGGTGCATCTCCTCGTTCCGCAGGCCCGGCACCTTGGCGATGATTTCGCGCGGCGGCGTGTAGACCTTGTTGTGGCGGCCCAGGTAGCAGGGGTCGTGGTACGTGATCAGCCCCTCGACCGGTGTCACCGGGATGAGCTTGCCCTCGTCGACGAGGTGCTGGAGCAGCTGGGTGTGGTGGATGACCTCGTACTCGCCGCCGAGCTGCGGGTACTCGTTCGCGATGGTGTTGAAGCAGTGCGGGCAGGTCGCGACGATCTTCTTCGAGGCCTTGGGCTTCTTCGTCGATTCGTCCACCTTCCCGTCCTCGTCGAAGGACTCGCCGAACGCCATGTTCAGCATCGCCACGTTCTCCTGGCCGAGCTGCTGGAACAGCGGCTCGTTGCCGAGGCGGCGGGGCGAGTCACCGGTGCACTTCTCCTCGCCGCCCATGATCGCGAACTTGACGCCCGCGATGTGCAGCAGCTCGGCGAAGGCCTTGGTGGTCTTCTTGGCGCGGTCCTCCAGGGCGCCGGCACAGCCGACCCAGTACAGGTAGTCGACCTCGGTGAGGTCCTCGACGTCCTTGCCGACGATCGGGACCTCGAAGTCGACCTCCTTGGTCCATTCGACGCGCTGCTTCTTCGCCAGGCCCCAGGGATTGCCCTTCTTCTCCAGGTTCTTGAGCATCGTGCCCGCCTCGGACGGGAAGGAGCTCTCGATCATGACCTGGTAGCGACGCATGTCGACGATGTGGTCGATGTGCTCGATGTCGACCGGGCACTGCTCGACGCACGCGCCGCAGGTGGTGCAGGACCACAGCACGTCCGGGTCGATGACGCCGTTCTCCTCGGCGGTGCCGATCAGCGGGCGCTCGGCCTCGGCGAGGGCGGCGGCGGGGACGTCCTTCAGCTGCTCCTCTGAAGCCTTCTCGTCGCCCTCCATGGTCTTGCCGCCGCCGGCCAGCAGGTACGGGGCCTTGGCGTGCGCGTGGTCGCGCAGCGACATGATGAGCAGCTTCGGGGAGAGCGGCTTGCCGGTGTTCCAGGCCGGGCACTGGGACTGGCAGCGGCCGCACTCGGTGCAGGTGGAGAAGTCGAGGATGCCCTTCCAGGAGAACTGCTCGACCTGGCTGACGCCGTAGACGTCGTCCTCGCCCGGGTCCTCGAAGTCGATCGGCTTGCCGTCGGACGTCATGGGCTGCAGGGCGCCGAGCGCGGTCTCACCCGTCGCGTTCCGCTTGAACCAGATGTTGGGGAAGCCGAGGAAGCGGTGCCAGGCCACACCCATGTTGGTGTTCAGCGAGACGGTGATCATCCAGATCAGCGAGACGCCGATCTTGATCATCGCGGTCAGGTAGATCAGTGTCTGGAGCGTCGGGACGCTCAGGCCCTTCAGCGCGACGACCAGGGGGTAGGAGACGAAGTAGGCCGCCTCGTAGTGGTCCACGCCGTGGATGGCGCCCTCGAGGCCGCGCAGCATCAGGATCGCGAGCCCGATGGTGAGGATCACGTACTCGACGAAGTACGCCTGCCAGGCCTTGGAGCCGGCGAACCGCGACTTGCGTCCCGCCCGGGAGGGCAGGTTGAGCAGCCGGATCGCCATGAGGACGACGATGCCGACCACCGTCATCAGGCCGATGAACTCGATGTACATCTCGAACGGCAGGAAGCCGCCGATGATCGGCAGGGTCCAGTCGGCCTGGAAGAGCTGACCGTACGCCTGGGCGAGCGTCGGGGGCAGCGTCAGGAAGCCGATGGCGACGAACCAGTGGGCGAAGCCCACGATCCCCCAGCGGTTCATCCGGGTGTGGCCGAGGAACTCCTTGACCACAGTGACCGTGCGTGCCTTGGGATTGTCGGTGCGGCTGCCCGCAGGCACGGGCTGACCGAGCTTCACGAACCGGTAGATCTGCGCGACGGCTCGGGCGATGAGCGCAACGCCGACCACGGTCAGGACCAGCGACACAATGATCGCGGCGAGTTGCATTTGGGGGCTCCTCGGGCCTGCGAGGGTGGGGAACTCAACACTTACTAAGCGGTAACTTATCCAGTCCGTGCTGAGACTACCCACTTATTCCGCTGCACTGTAGCCAGGTGGGCGGTGATCTGCGTCGCTCAGGTCACCCTGAGCGGGACGCGCCAGGAGGGTCGGGATCGTGCGCAGGAGGACGGCGAGATCCAGCCCGATCCAATGGTGCTCCACGTAGTGCAGGTCGAGCATGTCCGCCTCCTCCCACGGGAGCTCCGATCGGCGGCGCAACTGGGCGGGGCCGGTGAGGCCCGGCTTGACGGCCTGGCGCCAGCGCGCGGCCGCGCGGGGGTCGTCGGGAGCCAGTGCCGCCGGGCCGACCAGGGACATCTCGCCCCGCACGACGTGCGGCAGTCGGGAGACCAGGTCGAGCCGCAGTCGGCGGGTGCGCAGCGAGTGGACGGTGAACGGCCGGCCGTGCAGCCCCACTCTGGTCTCCCGGGTGAAGGCCCCACCCGGCGCCCGGCGGAGGGCGGCCCAGCATGCGGCCGCCGTCACCACGGGTGTGGTGAGGAGCAGCAGGAGTGTGCCGAGGGTCAGATCGAGAAGGCGCTTGGACGGGACGGGCTGCACGGCGTGCACGGCTCTCACCTGACCGTTCTGTCGTTCTCTGGCGCTCTCTGCCGTATCTGTGATCTTTCGCGTGCTTTGGAGAACGATGGCACGGTGGAGGCGGGGGTGGCTGCAGGCCGCGCCGTGGGCTTTCAGGGGTGGCGCACCATAGTTGAGTCGACTCGACTCAGGTCTGTTGACTCCGGGAGACCGGTGAGGCATCCTTGAGCCAGTTCCGCTCAAGTTCACTGGAGGAATCGAAATGGCACGTGCGGTCGGCATCGACCTGGGCACGACTAACTCCGTCGTCAGCGTTCTGGAGGGCGGTGAGCCCACCGTCATCACCAACGCAGAGGGCGCCAGGACCACGCCGTCCGTCGTCGCCTTCGCCAAGAACGGCGAGGTGCTCGTCGGCGAGGTGGCCAAGCGCCAGGCCGTCACCAACGTCGACCGGACCATCCGGTCCGTCAAGCGCCACATGGGCACCGACTGGAAGATCGAGCTCGACGGGAAGACCTTCAACCCGCAGCAGATCTCCGCGTTCATCCTGCAGAAGCTCAAGCGTGACGCCGAGTCGTACCTGGGCGAGAAGGTCACGGACGCGGTCATCACCGTCCCGGCCTACTTCAACGACTCCGAGCGCCAGGCGACCAAGGAGGCCGGTGAGATCGCGGGCCTCAACGTCCTGCGCATCGTCAACGAGCCGACGGCAGCGGCGCTCGCCTACGGCCTCGACAAGGACGACCAGACGATCCTCGTC
>NZ_JBHZCF010000008.1:0-261547 GCF_042755225.1 Streptomyces sp. NPDC059169
GGTTCGATGAACCGGCCGGGCGCCCCGTAGCCGTATGAGGCTACGCCGACTTCTCGTGCCGACCGTCGTTCTTCACGATCCGCGGCACCAGAGTCGGGTTGACGTTGTTGTGGACCACGTCCGCCGTGATGACGACCCTCGCCACGTCCTTGCGGGACGGCACTTCGTACATCACCGACATCAGGACCTCCTCCATGATGGCGCGCAGACCGCGCGCGCCCGTGCCACGGAGGATGGCCTGGTCGGCGATGGCTTCGAGTGCCGGGCGGTCGAAGTCCAGCTCCACGCCGTCGAGTTCGAAGAGGCGCTGGTACTGCTTGACCAGGGCGTTGCGCGGCTCGACCAGGATCTTGAGCAGGGCCTCGCGGTCCAGGTTGTGCACCGAGGTGATGACGGGGAGCCGGCCGATGAACTCGGGGATCATCCCGAACTTGACCAGATCCTCCGGCATGACTTCGCGGAAGTGGTCCCTCGCGTCGATCTCGCGCTTGGAGCGGATCGTGGCACCGAAACCGATGCCCTTCGCGCCGGCCCGCGATTCGATGATCTTCTCCAGGCCGGCGAACGCCCCGCCGACGATGAAGAGCACGTTGGTCGTATCGATCTGGATGAATTCCTGGTGCGGGTGCTTGCGGCCGCCCTGCGGCGGGACCGACGCAGTGGTGCCTTCCAGGATCTTCAACAGGGCCTGCTGGACGCCCTCACCGGACACGTCCCGCGTGATCGACGGGTTTTCGCTCTTCCGGGCGACCTTGTCGATCTCGTCGATGTAGATGATTCCGGTCTCGGCCTTCTTGACGTCGTAGTCCGCGGCCTGAATCAGCTTCAGCAGGATGTTCTCGACATCCTCGCCCACGTAGCCCGCTTCGGTCAGCGCGGTGGCGTCCGCGATGGCGAACGGGACATTGAGCATCCGCGCCAGGGTCTGCGCCAGCAGGGTCTTGCCGGAACCCGTCGGGCCGAGCAACAGGATGTTGGACTTGGCCAGTTCGATCGCGTCGTCGCGCCCCTGACCGTTCTCACCCGCCTGGACGCGCTTGTAGTGGTTGTACACCGCGACCGAAAGGGCCTTCTTCGCGGGCTCCTGCCCGACGACGTAGCCCTCGAGGAACTCGTAGATCTCCCGCGGCTTGGGAAGCTCCTCCCACCGCACCTCGGAGGCCTCGGCGAGTTCCTCCTCGATGATCTCGTTGCAGAGGTCGATGCACTCGTCGCAGATGTACACCCCGGGGCCTGCGATGAGCTTCTTCACCTGCTTCTGGCTCTTTCCGCAGAATGAGCACTTGAGCAGGTCGCCGCCATCACCGATGCGTGCCACGAGGTGCTTCCCCTTCGCCTGGGAGCGCTTGGTTCAGCGGCTCCTGGTGCCTCATATCCGACGGTACCTTGCCGGGCCCCTGGTTCGGGCCCCCCTTGGCGCGGTTCACGTCGACGTGTGCCGCGCCAAAGGAAGGTCGGGCGTCAGGCGGCCGCTGCGGCCGTGCTCTTGCGGGTGGAGACGATCTGGTCGACGAGACCGTACGCGAGGGCGTCCTCGGCGGTCAGGATCTTGTCGCGCTCGATGTCCTCGCGGACCTTCTCGATCGGCGTGGAGGAGTGCTTGGCCAGCATCGCCTCCAGCTGCTCGCGCATGCGCAGGATCTCGTTGGCGGCGATCTCCAGGTCGGAGAGCTGCTCCCGGCCGGTCTGCGAGGACGGCTGGTGGATCAGCACGCGGGCGTGCGGCAGGGCCATCCGCTTGCCGGGCGTGCCGGCGGCCAGCAGGACGGCGGCCGCGGAGGCCGCCTGACCCATGCAGACCGTCTGGATGTCCGGCTTCACGAACTGCATCGTGTCGTAGATGGCGGTCAGCGCCGTGAAGGAGCCACCGGGGCTGTTGATGTAGATCGAGATGTCACGGTCCGGGTCCATCGACTCAAGGCACAGCAGCTGAGCCATGACGTCGTTGGCGGAGGCGTCGTCGATCTGCACGCCCAGGAAGATCACGCGCTCTTCGAAGAGCTTCGCGTACGGGTCGTACTCGCGCACGCCCTGTGACGTGCGCTCGACGAAGCGGGGGACGACGTAGCGGTTGTCCACCTGCGGGCCGGTGTAGAGGCCGCTTGCGGAGGCTGCGGGGAACTGGTTCATGGTCGTGTTCACCATCCTGGTGGCGTTCGGTGGGCTGGGCCGAGGGGGCGGGCGGGGTGCCGGCACGGCGCCGGGGGCCTGGACCCCCGGCAGCCGGGCTCAGGCCCCGGTGCCGCCGCCGCCCGGAACGCCCGAAGCGGCGGAGATGATCTCGTCGATGAGCCCGTAGTCCTTGGCCTCCTCGGCCGTGAACCAGCGGTCGCGGTCACCGTCGCGGATGATCGTCTCGACGGTCTGGCCGGAGTGGCGGGCGGTGATCTCCGCCATCCGCTGCTTGGTGCGGAGGAGGTACTCGGCCTGGATCTTGATGTCCGAGGCCGTACCGCCGATACCGGCGGAGCCCTGGTGCATCAGGATGTCGGTGTGCGGCAGCGCGAAGCGCTTGCCCGCGGTACCGCCGGTGAGCAGGAACTGGCCCATGGAAGCGGCCATGCCCATGCCGATGGTGACGACGTCGTTCGGGATGTACTGCATGGTGTCGTAGATGGCCATGCCAGCCGTCACCGAGCCACCGGGGCTGTTGATGTAGAGGTAGACGTCCTTCTCCGGATCGGCGGCCAGGAGGAGGAGCTGCGCCGTGATCTTGTTGGCGATGTCGTCGTCGACCTGCTGGCCCAGGAAGATGATGCGCTCGCCGAGCAGCCGGCTGTAGACCTGGTCGCCGAGGCCTCCACCGATGGACGGCTCACCGGCGGCGTTAGGCATCAGAATCGTCACGTAATCCACCTGCTCGTCTCTGACGGCTGCGGCCGTCTCAGCGTCTTTGTACGTGGGGCCGGAGATCCCCTTGGGCGGGTACTCCCCTGCCCTCGTATTCATGGACCCTAACGCGCTGGTGGGCGGGCGCCATCCCGGTTCCCCAACTGTTCGCTGGGAGCGCAAGCTAGGCGGGTGCGCGGCGGCCTGACCTCCCCGGGGCGTACCGGTGCCGGTACGACGACGGGCCCGGACGCGCGAGACGCGTCCGGGCCCGTCGTAGGGGTCGCAGCGAGGAATCAGGCCTCGGTCTTCTCCTCGGTGTCTCCGGTGGCCGCGGCGGCGACCTCGGCGGCCTCCTCGACCTCGTCCTCGTCGTCGCTCAGGTCGACGACGTCACCGTTGGTGTCCTTGACCGTGGAGGCCTCGACGACGACGGCGAGCGCCTTGCCGCGGGCGACCTCCCCGACGAGCATCGGCACCTGGCCGCCCTCGACGACGGCCTGGGCGAACTGGTCGGGGGACATCCCGGAGGAGGCGGCGCGACGCATGAGGTGCTCGGTGAGCTCCTCCTGGCCGACGTTCAGCTTCTCCTTGGAGACCAGCTCGTCCAGGACGAACTGGGTCTTGATGCCCTTGACCGCCTGCTCCTTGGTCTCGGCGTCGAACTCCTCGACGGTCTTGCCCTGGAGCTCCAGGTACTTCTCCAGGTCAAGGCCCATCTGACCGAGCTGGTGGTGCTCGAGGTTGTGCTTGCGGGTGTTGACCTCGTCCTCGAGGAGCTTCTCGGGGATCGGGACCTCGACCAGCTCCAGGAGCTTCTCGAGGACGCGCTCCTGAGCCTGGGTGGCCTGGTCGTACTCCTTCATGTTCCGGAGACGCTTGCGGCTGTCCGCCTTCAGCTCGTCCAGGGTGTCGAACTCGCTCGCCATCTGCGCGAACTCGTCGTCCAGCTCGGGAAGCTCACGGGCGGCGACCTGGGTGACCTTGACGGTGACCTCGGCTTCCTTGCCCTGGGCCGAGCCGCCCTTCAGCTCGGAGGTGAAGGTGGCCTCGCCACCGGCCTCCAAGCCGGTGACGGCCTCGTCGATGCCGTCGAGCAGCTCACCGGAGCCGATGGTGTACTGCACGCCGTCGGCCACGCCGTCCGCGAGGACCTCGCCGTCGACCTTGGCCTCCAGGTCGACGGTCACGACGTCGCCGTCGGCGGCGGCGCGCTCGACCGGGGAGGTGGACGCGAAGCGGGTGCGGAGCTGCTCCACCGACTTCTCGACGTCCTCGTCGCTGACCTCGATGGCGTCGACCTCGACCTCGATGCCGGAGTAGTCCGGGATCTCGATCGTCGGGCGGATGTCGACCTCGGCGGTGAAGGCGAGCAGCTCGCCGTCCTTCAGCTCGGTGATGTCGACCTCGGGCTGGCCGAGCGGGTTGACGTCGGCCTCGTTGACCGCCTCGGTGTAGAACTTCGGGAGCGCGTCATTGACGGCCTCCTCCAGCACGGCGCCGCGACCGAACCGCTGGTCGATGACGCGGGCCGGGATCTTGCCCTTGCGGAAGCCCTTGACCGTGACCTGCTGGTTGATCTTCTTGTACGCCGCGTCGAGGCTGGCCTTGAGCTCCTCGAAGGGCACCTCGACAGTGAGCCGAACCCGGGTCGGGTTCAGGGTCTCCACGGCGCTCTTCACGGTTCGGTCTCCTTGGTGGCTGAATACTGGGGTTCTGCTGGGCCCACCACGGGACGTTAGGTCGGCGGCGGCTCAGCGGATCGGGCCCGGTTCTTCAGACACGCGTCAGACACACGGGCACACAGCTTGCATAGTAACCGCAAGCAGGATGAGCCCCACAACGCGATCATCCGACGGGCACGATCGCGACGGTGGTCGGGGTGGCGGGATTTGAACCCACGGCCTTCCGCTCCCAAAGCGGACGCGCTACCAAGCTGCGCCACACCCCGTTCGGTGCGACACGTAGGGTACATGCCCACCGGCACTCGTCGGCCCGTTTGGCGACCGGCGACCCGTGGGTGTGCGGCGATGCTCGCGGACCCGCTACGATGCTCCTCGTGCCGCGGCGTCAGCGACCTGCGGTGCAGCCTTGCGGGCGTAGCTCAATGGTAGAGCCCTAGTCTTCCAAACTAGCTACGCGGGTTCGATTCCCGTCGCCCGCTCCACATCCCGGGGCCAGGACGGAGGGTCATCCTCCAGCCTGGCCCTGGTGCTTTCTCCGACTTCCCTTCGGGCCTACGCGCCCGTTACCGGTCGGGTTCTTGCTTGGGTACGCGCTCAACGACCGTGCTCACGGCCTGCCCCATCAGCCGCTCCCGTTCAGTGGTGGCGTGCACGGATGCCGACCCCGGTCGCAGCACCGGGGCGGTCCCGCACGGCGGAGTCATCCCCGCCCGCCGCTGCTCCGGGTGGTCGTCGGCACGGCGGAGTCATCCCCGCCCGCCGCTGCTCCGGGTGGTCGTCGGCACGGCGGTCACGCGCCGGCGACGACGGGCGATCTCAGCCCTGGAGGAAGCCGAGCAGGGTCAGACCACTCGTGCCCCTCGCGCGCGATCTGTAGCCGACCAGCGTCAGAAGCTGATCGAGTTGATGCTCTCAGCTATCGAGTTGAGGAACTTGCTGATCGACGGCGCCATACCCGAAGAAGCGAGGAAGAAGCCGAAGAGCGCCGCCACGATCGCGGGTCCGGCCTTGATGGAGCCGCCTCTGATCATCACTACGAGGATGATCGCCAACAGCAGCACCACAGACAGCGAAATGGCCACAACTGATCACACCCTCGGTCGGTCCGCCTAGCCCACGCTGGGGGCATGCGGCCCGGCGCACCCCCGTTTCCACCATCGTGCCACCAACCCGGCCGCATCGGTTACCCGCTGACGAACCGTCGACGAACGGATCTCGCCAACGCCGTCGAGGGCACCGGCCGGTTCGCACCCCCGGGACCGGCGGAACCTTGCCCGATCTCCGCACCTCGCATTCGATTTCGACCTGATCATTTCCCCGCCCTACGGGAAATACACATCACACACACAGAAATGTCAGAAGATATGTCGTGAGGAAATTCACCTCACCTCGAGAGCTGTTGATATGCCCTGTTTAAGTCGGATTAATTGGGGCATACGGTGCGTTTGTCTATGGTTTCCTCAGCGAATGGGCACACACCCGGGGACGTTTTACGAAATCGATTTGCAGAGCTAGGGTGCCTCGAATGTTCCACGCTCCGCATGAATTGCAGAGGGCTCCGCTCCCCGAAGCCGCGCGGGAGTCGGAGCCCGTTCCCGCGACGCCGCCGAAGCCCGGGGCGGCAGCGGCCAGGAGACGCGACGCCTACTTCGACAACGCGAAGTACCTGGCGATCGTGCTGGTGGCCGTGGCCCACGCGTGGGAGCCGGTGATGGACGGCAGTCGCGCCACCAGAGCGCTCTACATGCTCGTCTACACCTTCCACATGCCGGCGTTCATCATCATCTCCGGCTACTTCTCGCGGAGTTTCGAAGCCCGCCCCCATCAGCTGAAGCGGCTGGTGAGCGGCGTGGTCGTGCCGTACCTCGTCTTCGAGGCGGCGTACACGCTCTTCAAGCGCTGGGCCGACGACGACCCCGACTACCCGTTCAGCCTGACCGATCCGCTCTACCTCACGTGGTTCCTGATCGCCCTGTTCGTCTGGCGGCTCTCCACTCCGCTGTGGCGCTCGTTGCGGTACCCGCTGCCCGTCGCGCTGCTGCTCGCCTCGCTCGCCTCGCTCACACCGGGAATCGGCCAAGACCTCGACCTGCAGCGCATCTTCCAGTTCCTCCCCTTCTTCGTCCTCGGGCTGTCCATGAAGCCCGAGCACTTCCAGATGCTTCGGCGGCGGAAGGTGCGGCTGCTGGCCCTGCCGGTGGTCACGACGGCCGTGGTGTTCACCTACTGGGTGGCACCGCACCTGCGGATGGGCTGGTTCTACCGCTCCACCAGCGCCGAGGAACTGGACGCGCCCTGGTGGGCGGGGCCGATCATGACCCTCGGGCTGTTCGGTTGCGCGCTGGTGCTCACGGTGGCCTTCCTCGCCTGGGTGCCGAGCCGCAGGACCTGGTTCACGGTGCTGGGTGCCGGCACCATCTGCGGCTACCTGCTGCACGGTTTCCTGGTGAAATCCCTGGAGTACCTGGGTCTGGTGGCACAACACCCCTGGCTGGCCGAACCCGCCGGGGAAATCGCGGTGACGCTGGCGGCAGCAGCGGCGGTGACGCTGTTCTGCACCCCACCGGTGCGCAAGGCCCTGCGGATCGTGACGGAACCCGACGTGTCGTGGGCGTTCCGGCGGAACGTCAGCCAGTTGGCAGCCCCGGCAACCGGCGCACCGTCGCGTACTTCGCGGTGAGGCGCGCCCACGTCGGCTCGTCGAGGACGGCGAGCCGGCGAGGGCCGGCGTTGTGCGCGAGGTCGGCCTCCTTGACCAGCAGGGCGCCCGGCGTGGCGAGGATGCGGCGGGCGTAGTCGGGGAGCTCCTCGCCCTTCCTCCTGGTCAGCGCGAGGACCATGTCCTTGACGGACTGCGGGAGTTCGGCGGCGTCCAACCACTGTGGCGGGAGCGCCTCGTCCTCGACCGCGTCGTGCAGCCACGCCGCGGCGAATGCTCGTCGGTTCCGCCCCGTGCCCGTACCCGGCCCCGTCGGCCACGGCCCTCAGGTGTTCGGCGTAGGGGCGCCCCGCCTTGTCCGTCTGGGTCGAGTGGGCCGCGCGGGCGATCGCCTCGGCCTCGGTCAGCGTGAGAGGGGACTTGGATCGACTGCAGGTCCGGACGCCGACCACGGACAGCCGCTCGCCGGCACCAGCGACCTGCCGCGGCGGTTCGCGGGTCCGCGGGTACGGTCAGGACTCACGGCAGAGCAGCAGCAGGGCGCGGTCGTCGTTGACGTCCTTGGCTACGGCCTCGATGAGGTGCCAGGCCGCCCCCTCGAAGCCGTTCGCCACGTAGCGGTCGGCCTCACCGGTCAGCCGGTCCATGCCCTCGGCGATCTCCCGGTCGGCGGCTTCGACCAGGCCGTCGGTGAACAGCATCAGGACGTCTCCCGGGCGCAGGGTGCCCTTGACGGGGTCGAACTGTGCACCGTCGTACACGCCGAGCAGCGGTCCTTCTGCGGATTTCTCCTCCCAGCGGCCACTGCCCGCGTTCAGCTGGAGAGCGGGCAGGTGACCCGCTGACAGGAGTTCGTAGTCGCCCGAGTCCAGGTCGAGGACGAGGTGCACCGAGGTGGCGAACCCCTCGTCCCAGTCCTGGCGGAGCAAGTAGCCGTTGGCCGCGGGAAGGAAGCCGTGCGGCGGGAGCGAGCCGAGGAGACCACCGAAGGCACCGGAGAGCAGCAGCGCGCGGGAACCCGCGTCCATGCCCTTGCCCGACACGTCGGTGAGGACGACCTCGAGGGTGCGTCCTCCGTTGGTGCGGGCGGCCACGACGAAGTCGCCGGAGAAGGACTGTCCGCCGGCCGGTCGCAGCGCCATCTCGCGGTGCCAACCCTTGGGCAGCCGCGGCAGGGCGCTCTGGACCCGGATGCGCTCGCGCAGGTCGAAGAGCATGGTGCCGCCGCGCCGCCACGGCACGCCGACCCTGGCCCGGAACTGGGCGATGAGCAGCCCGAAGAAGCCACAGGCGGCGACGACCAGGACGGTGCCGGGAGTGACCCGGGCCGGTCCCTCCAGGTAGGGGCCGAGCACCAGCGACTCGACGATCAGGGCCCCGGCTGCCGCCGCGTACAGCCCCAGCAGGCTCGCCGGCCGGAGGAGCAGTCCTCCGGCGACGATCGGCAGCACGAGGGCGGCGGGCGCGCACCAGACCGGCATGAGGATCGTGCCGCAGGCGATCGCCGGAACGGTGAGCAGCAGTCCTACCAGGGCGACCCAGTCGCTGCCGTCGCCGCGGAAGTAGTCGACACCGGACTTGCGCAGCGCCGTACGGGCCCGGTGCACGGACCTCCGCCACCGGGCCGCGTACGAGTCTCCTGCACGACGTGCCATCGCGTGGACCCTATCCACCCACCCGCCCGGCGTGCAGGGGGACCCCGTGACATTGCGTTCGAAATCGGGTCGCGACGGGACGCACACCCCTGGTAGGGATGGCATATGACGACTGAACTGCGGGTACTCCGGCAAGACGAGTGGGACCGGTGGTACGGGAGGCTGGAGCTTGCCTTCGGCGGCGTCGCAGAGGCTCGGGAAGAGCGCGAGCTGTGGGAAGCGCTGACCGAGGTCGAGCGGTCGATCGGCGCGTGGGACGGGGGCGAGTGCATCGGCACGGCCGGGGCGTTCAGCTTCCGGGTGTCGGTACCCGGCGGTGCGCTGGTGCCGGCAGCAGGCGTCACCATGGTCAGCGTGGCGGCGACCCACCGCCGGCGCGGAGTGCTCCGGTCGATGATGCGGCGGCAGTTGGACGACGTGCGCAGTCTGGGTGAGCCCATCGCCGTACTCACGGCCTCCGAGCCGTCGATCTACGGCCGGTTCGGGTACGGCATCGCGACGCACCAGATGAGCCTGGAGATCGACACCTCACGGGTCGGGATCACCGTCCCGCCGGGGACGGACGACGTACGGTTGCGTTTCGTGCCCGTCGCGGAGGCGGCCGACGCGTGCGAGGCGGTGTACCGGCGCGCGATCGGTTCCCGGCCCGGGATGCTCGACCGCACTCCCGGCTGGGAACGGCTCCCGCTCCTCGACCCGCCGTCCGAGCGGGACGGAGCCTCCCCCCTGCAGTGCGTGCTCGCCGAGCGGGACGGCGAGGTGGTCGGCTACGTGCACTTCCACAACAAACCGGAGTGGACCGCCGCGTCGGCCAACGGTTCGATCTCCCTGATGCAGATCGACGCGCTCGACCCGGCTGCGTACGCGGCGCTGTGGCGCTTCCTCTTTGACATCGACCTGACCTCGACCGTCCGGGCGCGGAACCGGCCGGCCGACGACCCGCTGCTGTACCTCGTCAGCGACATCCGGCGCTGCGCCGTCCGGGTGCGGGACGGCATGTACGTCCGGCTGGTGGATGTGGGTGCGGCGCTGTCGGCTCGTACGTACCAGGCCCCGGTGGACGTCGTCCTGGAGGTCGAGGATGCCTTCTGCCCCTGGAACGAGGGGCGCTGGCGGCTCACGGGTGACGCCAAGGGCGCGTCCTGCGAACGCACCGCGGACACGGCGGACCTGGTGCTTTCCGTCCGCGACCTGGGCTCGGCCTACCTGGGCGGGGTCACTCTCTCCACGCTCGCGGGCACCGGCAGTGTGCGCGAGGTGCGCCAGGGCGCGCTCGCGGAGGCGTCGGTGGCCTTCGCCTCCACGGTCGCGCCGTGGCTCCAGCACGGCTTCTAGCCGTCGCTACACGGGCTGGCAGGCGGGGCACCAGAAGAGGTTGCGGGCGGCGAGGCCGGCGGTGCGGATCTCCCCGCCACAGACGTGGCACGGCATCTGCGCCCGGCGGTACACGTAGACCTCGCCACCGTGGTCGTCGACGCGTGGGGCACGTCCCATGGCCTCGGGGGTGTGCTCGGGGCGCACCGTGTCGATGCGGTTGTTACGGACCCCCTCTGCCATGAGGGCCACCAGGTCCGTCCAGATCGCCTGCCATTCGCGGGCGGTGAGGTCCTTCCCCGCCCGGTACGGGTCGATGCCGTGGCGGAAGAGCACCTCTGCCCGGTAGACGTTTCCGACGCCCGCGATCACCTTCTGGTCCATCAGCAGCGCGGCGATGGTCGTACGGGACCGGGAGACGCGGGACCAGGCGCGGTCGGGGTCGTCGTCCGGGCGCAGCGGGTCGGGGCCGAGTCGGTCGTGTATCGCCCCCTTCTCGCCGTCGGTGATCAGCGAGCAGGTGGTGGGCCCGCGCAGGTCCACGTAGGCCCGGGGGTGGGCGATGCGCAGTCGGACCGTGTCGGTGGGCGGCGGTGCGGGCGCGTCGCCGAAGTCCACCTTGCCGAAGAGGCCGAGGTGGATGTGGACCCAGACGTCCCTGTCGAAGCCCAGGAAGAGGTGTTTGCCGTGGGCCTCGGTGCGCTCCAGGACGGTGCCGTCGAGCAGTGCCGCGGAGTCGGCGAACTTGCCCTGCGGGCTGGTCGCCCGCACGGACCGGCCGCCGAACCGTTCCCGGTAGTCGGCGGCCAGTCGGTGGATGGTGTGCCCCTCGGGCATCAGGCGGTGGGCTCCTGCGGGTGGTGGGCCGGGATCGGGGGGAGTTCGCCGGTGGTCTCGTACACCGACAGCATCTCGATGCGACGGGTGTGACGCTCCTCACCCGAGTACGGGGTCGCGAGGAAGATCTCCACGAACTTCGTCGCCTCGTCCTGCGTATGCATCCGGGCGCCGACGGAGATCACGTTGGCGTTGTTGTGCTCACGGCCGAGGGCGGCGGTCTGCTCACTCCAGGCGAGGGCGGCCCGGACGCCCTTGACCTTGTTGGCGGCGATCTGCTCGCCGTTGCCGGAGCCGCCGATCACGATGCCGAGGCTGTCCGGGTCCGCGGCCGTCCGCTCGGCGGCACGCAGGCAGAACGGGGGGTAGTCGTCCTGGGCGTCGTAGAGGTGGGGTCCGCAGTCCACGGGCTCGTGGCCATGGGCCTTGAGCCACTCGACGAGGTGGTTCTTGAGTTCGAAGCCGGCATGGTCGGAGCCGAGGTACACGCGCATGGTCATGAGTGTGGCATGCGGGAGCGCGGGCGGCCGTGAGTGGGGTCCCGGCGTCGGGGCCCTTTCGGAGGAGCCGTCCCTGCCCGGCAACCCGGGCGCCGGCTTGCTCACCTGACCGATGCCGGCGGCTTCCTGCCCAACGGTGCGGGCGCGATCCTCGCGGGCGTACTGAAGGTGGTCTTCTCCTTCAGGGCAGCGAGATCGTCACGCTGGCCGCCGGCGAGTCCGAGGACCCGCGCCGAGCAGTCTGATGTCGCAGCCGTCGTGCTGTCCGTCGGACTCGTGCTGGACAAGGTGCGCAAGCGCCAGCCGGCCGTGGAGGACGCCCCGCGCAACTCCGTGGACGCCTGAGCCACCATGCACGAACGCCGACCCCCGGCCCGCCACAAGGACGGGCCGGGGTCCCGCGCGTACCGGTGCCGTGCCCTGTCGGGCACTCAGCCGCGCTTGCCCAACAGCTTCCACGCGCCGGGGAGCGCGCCCATCGCGAGCGCGGCCTTGAGCGCGTCACCGATCAAGAACGGCGTGAGACCCGCCGCGACGGCCTGGGAGAGGGTCATGCCGGTGGCGAGGGCGAGGTACGGCACGCCGACCGCGTAGATGATCGCGGAGCCGAGCACCATGCTGCCCGCCGTGCGCAGCACCGAGCGGTCCGTGCCGCGGCGGGCGAGGGCACCGACCACGGTGGCGGCCAGCAACATACCGAGGATGTAGCCGAAGGACGGCATCGCGTAGCCGGACTGCGCCTCGGCGAACCACGGTGTGCCCGCCATGCCGGCCAGGGCGTACAGCGCGAGGGAGAGGAAGCCCCGGCGAGCACCGAGCGCGGTGCCCACGAAGAGGGCGGCGAAGGTCTGGCCGGTAACGGGGACGGGGGAGCCGGGCACCGGTACGGCGATCTGGGCCGCGAGGCCGGTGAGCACGGCACCGCCGATCACCAGTGCGGCGTCCACCGCGTACGCGGCGCGGCCGGCGGGGAGCAGGTCGGCGAGGACCTTTCCGTGGCGGACAGGGGCGGCAACAGTGCTCATCGGAACTCCGCTGGGGTCGTGGGCCGTGGTCTCGGCTCTGGGGTGACAGGGCGAAGCTAACCGACCGGTCACCGCCCGATCACCGTCGGTAGACAACAAAGCGACGATCGGCGAATTGATGGGGTTTCCACAAAACCCTCGATGTCAGGGATCGACTGCGTGATGCTCGTCACTACCGGTTGTGGGCAAGGTTCTCTCTTTTTGGCGCTCGGTCGCACCTCATGGAGACTGTAGGTTCCCGCTAAATTCCCCGTGGGCTTCCCCTGGTTGACCTGGCTGGCGCTGGTGCTGATGCCGGGCGATGACGACGCACGGCCGCACGTGCTGCGGCCGGGCGCGGCGACGGCTGCGGTGCTCGTCGTCGCGGGGTTTCGCGCAGGGCGACGCGACCGTGCGCAGACCTTCACAATGTGTGAGCATCTTGTCCGTATAGCGGGCATCCGCGCCCTGTGAGCGGTACGGGCCGCAGACTGTGGGCCGTTCTTTTCCGCTCCCCCACGAACAGGGCACGACCATGTCTCGGACCACGGCGCCCGCGCCCGTCGACACCAAGGTCGACTCGTCGCTCGCGCACGGCCTCAAGCAGCGCCACCTGTCGATGATCGCCCTCGGTGGCGTCATCGGCGCAGGCCTCTTCGTCGGCTCCGGCGCCGGTATCGCAGCCGCCGGCCCCGCGATCGTCCTCGCCTACACCACCTCTGGCCTGCTCGTCATGCTGGTGATGCGCATGCTGGGTGAAATGTCGGCGGCGAACCCGGCTTCCGGCTCGTTCTCCGTGCACGCCGAACGAGCTCTCGGACCGTGGGCGGGCTTCACGGCGGGCTGGGCGTTCTGGGTTCTGCTGTCGGTCGCCGTGGGTCTGGAGGGCATCGGCGCGGCGAAGATCGTCAGCGGCTGGCTGCCCGGCACCCCCGAGTGGGCCTGGGTCGCGCTCTTCATGGTGGTCTTCTGCGGTACCAACCTCGCCGCGGTGAAGAACTTCGGCGAGTTCGAGTTCTGGTTCGCCGCCCTCAAGGTCGGCGCCATCACGCTCTTCCTGATCCTCGGCGGGCTCGCGATCGTCGGCGTCCTTCCCGGCACCGACGCCCCCGGCGCCGCCAACCTCACCGGCGACGGTGGCTTCCTGCCGAACGGTACGGAAGGACTGGTCATCGGTCTGCTCGCATCGGTGTTCGCCTACGGCGGCCTGGAGACGGTGACGATCGCAGCGGCCGAGTCCGAGCACCCCGTCCAGGGCGTCACCAAGGCGGTGCGCACGGCCATGTGGCGCATCGCGCTCTTCTACATCGGCTCCATGGCGGTCATCGTCACGCTGGTCCCGTGGAACGACCCCGACGTCGCGAACCCCGACAAGGGCCCCTACGTCACCGCGCTGAGCCACCTCGACATCCCGGGCGCAGGCATCGTGATGCAGATCGTGGTGCTGGTCGCCCTGCTCTCCGCGATGAACGCCAACATCTACGGGTCCTCCCGCATGGCGTACTCACTGGTCGCCCGCGGCCAGGGTCCGAAGGCCATCGGCAGGGTCTCCGGCGGCGTGCCGCGGGTCGCCGTCCTCGTGTCGTCGGTCTTCGGCTTCCTGTGTGTGCTGCTCAGCTACTGGCGCCCCGACGACGTGTTCCCCTGGTTGTTGAACATGATCGGCGCCGTGATCCTCGTCGTCTGGCTCTTCATCGCCGTCTCCCAGCTGGTGCTGCGCCGCCGCACCGAGCGGGAGTCCCCGGAGAAGCTCGTGGTGCGGATGTGGCTCTACCCCGCGCTCACCTGGGTCGCCATCGCCGGGATGCTCGGAGTCTTCGTGCTGATGCTGCGCCAGCCGGGTACCCGGGACCAGCTGCTCGCCACCGGCGCCATGACGCTGGTGTTGGCGGTCCTCGGGCTCACCCTGCAGTCGAAGGCGTCGAAGCGGGAGGCCGCGGAGCCGACTGCGGACCGCACGGAAGGTTGAGTGACGGCAGCACCGACCTACGCCGTCGGTGCGGAGCCCGCCGACCGTCGCGTCCTGCGGCCGGGGTAAGACCCACCGTTACTCACCCGGCTGGAACGACAGCAGGCTGAGTACCAGCCCCGCCCCAGCAGGATGATGTCGCGGGCAACCACGAACCCCCGCCCCCCATCGTGCGCGCCGGCGATGCGGCATGGCGCACCGGACCCCCGGGCCACCACGGCCCGGGGGTCCTCCGCGTCTCCGGAACGGTGGCGGAGCCGGGTCGGCAAGCCTCCTGCGCAGCGGCACTCCGCGTTCCGGGCGGGTGCGACCGTGCCGGTCCGGCCAGCAGGGATCGCAACCATGCGGTCCACGGGGTTCGGCACGGACGGGGCGGGACGTGCACGGCGGCACGCCGGCGCAACGGGCCCCGCACCGACCCATCTCCTCCTCTTCTCCTTGCCTTCCCTGAACGGAACGGCATCGACGGGCGGGCGGCGAGACGCGTGGTCGTAGGGCGAAGGACTGATCTTGTTCCGCACCTTTCTGCTGCTAACCTGCAATTGCGCATCAGTTGCAATAAGCAGTCGGAGGGCTCGGACATGGCCATGTACACGCTTCCTGAACTCCCGTACGACTACGCGGCACTCGAACCGGTCATCAATCCGCAGATCATCGAGCTGCACCACGACAAGCACCACGCCGCGTACGTCAAGGGCGCCAACGACACCCTCGAACAGCTTGCCGAGGCGCGCGACAAGGATTCCTGGGGCTCCATCAACGGCCTGGAGAAGAACCTCGCGTTCCACCTCTCCGGGCACATCCTGCACAGCATCTACTGGCACAACATGGCCGCGCCGAAGCACGGCGGCGGTGGCGAGCCGCTCGCCGCGGACGGCGTGGGCGAGCTGGCGGACGCGATCACCGAGGCCTTCGGCTCCTTCGCCAGGTTCAAGACGCAGCTCTCCAAGGCGGCCGCCACCACACAGGGCTCCGGCTGGGGCGTACTCGCGTACGAGCCGGTCAGCGGCCGACTGATTGTCGAACAGGTATACGACCATCAGGGAAACGTCGGGCAGGGCTCGGTGCCGATCCTGGTCTTCGACGCCTGGGAGCACGCCTTCTACCTGCAGTACAAGAACCAGAAAGTGGACTTCATCGAGGCGATGTGGGAGGTCGTCAACTGGCAGGACGTGGCCGGGCGGTACGCCCGGGCGAAGGAGCGCACCCCGCTCATCGCTCCGTGACGTGAGGCCCGGAGCGGCCGTACAGTCGTCCTGCTCGTGATCGTCTTCTCAACCTTCACCTGCAGGCGGATGAAAGAAGTGCCCCCGCGAGGACAGGACTCGCGGGGGCACTTCGGTCGGATCGACCGGGGACGTCAGTCGAAGCTGGGACCGGCCGTGCGCGTGCGCTTGATCTCGTAGAAGCCCGGGGTCGACGCGACCAGCAGCGTGCCGTCCCACAGCCGCGCCGCCGCCTCACCCTTCGGCGCCGGGGTGACGACCGGACCGAAGAACGCGATCTGCTCGCCGTCGGTGCCGGGGACCGCGATCACCGGAGTGCCGACGTCCTGGCCGACCTTGGAGATGCCCTCCTCGTGGGAGGCCCTCAGCTCGGCGTCGTACACGTCCGAGTGGGCGAATTCCAAAAGGTCCGCGGACAGGCCCGCGTCCTCCAGCGCGCCGGCGATCGCCTCGGGGGTCGGCCCGAGGCCCTCGTTGTGGATGCGGGTGCCGAGTGCGGTGTACAGCGGGCCGACGACCTCGTCACCGTGCTTCTGCTGCGCGGCGACGACCACCCGGACCGGACCCCACGCGTGTTTCATGGCCTCGGCGTACTGCGCGGGGAGTTCATCCAGTTTGTTCTCGTTGAGAACGGCCAGGCTCATCACGTGCCAGCGCACGTCCACCGGCCTGACCTTCTCCACCTCGAGCATCCAGCGGGAGGTCATCCAGGCCCACGGACACAGCGGGTCGAACCAGAAGTCGGCAGGGGTCCTGCTCTCGGGCATGTCTCTCCTCGTGGGACGGGGTGGGTCGATGGGCCTCACGGGACAACGTCCCGCCTTCCGCGCGCATTCCCCACCTCCCCGCCGCCACGGGCGCGTGCGAGGATCGGTCCTGTTCGAACGAGACACGAAGGAGTGGCCGTGCCCGGAGAGAATCTGTCCCGCGACGAAGCCCGCGCACGGGCGGAACTGCTGTCCGTCGACGGGTACGACGTCTTCCTCGACCTGCGGTCCGCAACGATGGAGAGCGACGGAACAGGAGCACGGACCTTCCGCTCCGTGACCACGATCCGCTTCCGGGCGTCGGACGCCGGTCCTGAGACGGAGACCTTCGTCGACCTCGTGGCCCCCGAGGTGACTGCCGTCACACTGAACGGGGAAAGCCTGGACCCCGCCGCCGTCTTCGACGGCGCCAGGGTCACGCTGACCGGCCTGCGGGCAGAGAACGTACTGGTGGTCGACGCGCAGTGCGCGTACAGCCGGACGGGTGAGGGCATGCACCGCTTCGTCGACCCCGAGGACGGCGAGGTGTACCTGTACACGCAGTACGAGCCGGCCGACGCGCGCCGCGTCTTCGCCAACTTCGAGCAGCCGGACCTGAAGTCGCCGTTCCGCTTCGAGGTGGCCGCGCCCGAGGGATGGACGGTCTGGTCGAACGGGGCGGGCTCCCGCGGGGACGACGGGGTGTGGCGGTTCGAGGAGACCGCGCCGATCTCGACGTACATCACCGCGGTCGTGGCCGGCCCGTACCACTACGAAACCGATCTCTACACACGGACCTTCGACGACGGGGAAACCGTGGAGATCCCGCTCGGCGCCATGTGCCGCAAGGGGCTCGCCAAGCACTTCGACGCGGACGACGTCTTCCTCGTCACCAAGCAGGGCCTGGACTTCTTCCACGACCACTTCGACTACCCGTACCCCTTCGGGAAGTACGACCAGGCCTTCGTACCCGAGTACAACATCGGCGCGATGGAGAACCCTGGGTGCGTGACCTTCCGGGAGGAGTTCGTCTTCCGGGGCAAGGTGACGCAGGCCGCGTTCGAGCGGCGGGCGAACGTCATCCTGCACGAGATGGCGCACATGTGGTTCGGTGACCTGGTCACCATGCGCTGGTGGGACGACCTGTGGCTGAAGGAGTCCTTCGCCGACTTCATGGGGTCGTTCTGCCTGGTCGAGGCGACCCGCTTCACCAACGGCTGGGTGACGTTCGCCAACAACCGCAAGGCATGGGCGTACCGGGCCGACCAGCTGCCGTCCACGCACCCCGTCACGGCCGACATCCGCGACCTGGAGGACGCCAAGCTCAACTTCGACGGGATCACCTACGCCAAGGGGGCGTCGGTGTTGAAGCAACTCGTCGCATACGCGGGGCGGGACGCGTTCCTGGAGGGGGCGCGGCAGTACTTCAAGCGGCACGCCTACGGGAACACGAGCCTCGGTGACCTGCTGTCGGTGCTGGAGGAGACGTCCGGGCGGGACATGAAGGCGTGGTCGCGGTCCTGGCTGGAGACCTCCGGAGTCAACGCGCTGACACCCCGGGTCACGTATGACGCGGGTGACCGGATCACCGAGCTCGCGGTACTGCAGGAGGGCGAGCACCTCAGGCCGCACCGGGCGGCGGTGGGCCTGTACCGGATCGAGGGCGCGGACCTGGTGCGGTACGCACGCGCCGACGTGGACGTGACCGGTCCGCGCACGGTCGTCGAGGAGCTGGCCGGCCTGGAGAAGCCCGCCCTGGTGCTGGTGAACGACGACGATCTGACGTACTGCAAGATCCGCTTCGACCAGGGCTCGCTGGACACGCTGCGCGGCCACCTCGGCGACATCACGGACCCGCTGGCTCGGGCGCTGTGCTGGACCGCGCTGTGGAACCTCACGCGGGACGCGCTGGTGCCGGCGCGCGACTTCGTGAAGCTGGTACTGGACTTCGCCGGCCGCGAGTCCGACGTCGGCGTGCTGCAGATGGTGCACGCCTGGGCCCGCACCGCTCTCGTCCACTACGCGGCACCGGAGTGGCGCGAGGAGGGCGGACGGCTGCTGTCGACCGGCGCACTGCGGGAGCTGCGCCTGGCCGAGCCGGGCAGCCAGCACCAGCTGACGTGGGCGCGCTACTTCGCGGAGAGCGCCACGACGGACGCCGACCTGCAGCTGCTGCAGGGGCTGCTGGAGGGTTCCGCGAAGATCGACGGGCTCGACGTGGACCAGGAGCTGCGGTGGGCGTTCCTTGAGCCCCTCACCGCGGCCGGGGTGGCCGACGAGGCGGTGATCAACGCGGAACTGTCCCGGGACGACACCGCATCGGGCAGGCGCCACCAGGTGCGCTGCCTGGCGGCCCGGCCGTCCGCCGCCGTCAAGGACCAGGCCTGGGTACAGGTCGTGGAATCGGACGTACTGTCCAACGCACTGGTCGAGGCCACCATTTCGGGTTTCGCCCAGGCCTCGCAGCGGGAGTTGATCGCCCCCTACGCCTCGAAGTACTTCGAGGCGATCGGGCGCATCTGGACCGAGCGGTCCATCCAGATCGGGATGGACGTGGTGAAGGGCCTCTACCCGTCGCTCCAGGACAACCCGGGAACGCTGGCGGCGACGGACGAGTGGCTGGAGTCCCACTCATCGGCTCCCCCGGCCCTGCGCAGGCTCGTACTGGAGTCCCGGGACGACCTGGCGCGGGCGTTGCGTGCGCAGTCGTGCGACGCGGGAGCGTAGGGTCCCAGATCGCGCAACGCCCCCTCCCTCGCGGGAGGGGGCGGCGCCCTCCCGCCCGAGCGCGTGGATCACGCGATCGACTGTCGAACGTCCGCACTTTAGTGCAGGGTTGTCCGGAATTGTCGACGAGTAGGTAACAGCGGTTAAAGGTCTCGCGGCACACGGGAATTGACGATGCATGAACCCGAACACCCCGCTCTCCCCCTGCCCGTTGAACCACCTCTCCGACGTACAGAGGCGCGTGATGTCCGCCGGGCAACTGCGGGAGCACGGAGTGTCCGCCGCACGGGCGGCCGAGCAGTGCAGACCGGGCGGGCCGTGGCAGCAGTTCCTGCCCGGTGTGTACGTGCTGCACCCGGGACCGCCGACCAGCGAGGAGCGACTGCACGCCGCAGTGCTGTACGCGGACACCCCCGACGGGGGCGAGGCGATGGTCACCGGACTGGCAGCGCTCGCGCTGCGCCAGTTCACCTCCGCTCCCCCACTGCCGTCCCTCGAACGCGTCGACGTGCTCGTACCGTGGACCCGACGGCTGAGGTCCGCCGGATGCGCCCGGCTGATCCGAACGCAGTCCCTGCCGCGCCACGAGGAGGTGACGGGGCTGCCCGTCGCCCCGGTGGCCCGCGCGCTGGCGGACGCCGTCGCACGGCTCACCGACGCGGGGGCGGTGCGCCGGCTGCTGACCGAGGCCGTGCGGGCGGGCCACTGTGAATCCGCGCCTATCGTGAACGAGTTGAACCGCGCCCGACTGCTGGAACGGACCCACGTGACGGACGCCGTGGACGCGCTGCTCGCCGAGGGCCGCGCGCTGGCCGAGGACCGGCTCTACCAGCTGGTCCACCTCTACGGACTGCCCGACCCGCTCTGGAACGTGGATCTGCGACTGCCGGGCGGCCCGCACCTGGGCGGCGTCGACGCCTACTGGCCCGGGCGGGCGGTGGCCCTGGAACTCGACACCCGCGCCCCCCGCGCGCGCCGTACCGGCCGCGCCCCGGGCCGCCCGGACGAGGAGTGGATCGAGGGCAGTCGCCGGCGCGAGCACCTGGAGCGGCTGGGCATCACGGTGGTCCACCTCTCGCCGAAGCGGCTGCGGAACACTCCCGCACAGGTGGCGACGGTGGTCCGTACGGCCCTGATGGCCTCGCAGCACCGAGACCCCGCCGCGTATGTCGTCGTGCTGCCCCGCTAGCGGAGATCCGCCGCCCCTCCCCGCACCCGGCCCGCCGCGGGCCGCTCCCGCCACAGCTCGAGACCGACGTCGACCAGCGTGACCCGGTCGAGCGCAGGGACCGATGCGAGCGGGTGCCAGGCGGCCAGGTCGGTGGAGCCGTCCCGCTCGGGGCGCAGCTCGCCGCCCGTGATCCGCCCTTCGTAGAGGATGCGCAGGCTCTGGAAGTCCGCCTCCGCCTGGAACCTGCGTGCCTTGCGGACGCGCAGGGAATCGACGCCGAGCAGGGCGGTCACCTCGGACGTGTAGCCGGTCTCCTCCGTGACCTCGCGGACGGCCGTGTCGGCGGGGTGCTCCCCGTGGTCCATCCCGCCTCCCGGCAGGGTCCATCGTTTGGCGCCGTCCCGCGCCACCCAGCGGGCGAGCAGGATCTGCCCGTCCTGCACGCACACGGCGTAGGCCGCCACCCGCAGCTGCTCTTCCATGCGGAGAGGTTAGTCTCAGGGGAGCTCCGGATTGGCCGGTGAGTATTCGGGAGCACCCCAGCGCAGCGGACTCGCCCCGGGGATATCGGCGGTCTCCTCGATGTCGAACCGGACGGTGCGTGCGCCGTCCGCGGCGAATTCGGTCCGGGCCGCGCCGGTGAGCTGGAGCGTGGCGCCCCCGGTCCAGTCCAGGAACAGCAGCCCGGCACGCGGATCGGTCTCGAGGTTGCCCAACGTCAGGAACATGGCGTTGCCGGGATAGTCCGGCCAGCTCAGCCTTCCCGGCGTCTCCACCCGCACGAAGCCCGGGTTGCCGCCGCGATGGCTGGCTTCGACACCGGCCCGTGACCTGGTGGTGATGAAGAAAGGTTACACACGGGAACGTCAACCGGTCACGTAACCTTGAGTGGTTAGCCATCCGAAGGAGCCCCGATGCCCGCACCCGACCTCCGACCACTCACCGGCGAGCCAGCCTGCCTGGACCTGCTCAATACCCAGTGGCTCCAGGACGGCGAGCCGCGGGACCTACTCACCTCCACACAGGGTCTGGACACCTGGCTCGCAAGCAACGGATGGGACGACCGCTTCACCGCCGACGGCGACACCCTGGAGAGGACCCTCCTCACCCGCGACGCACTCGCCGCGGCCGTGAGCAGCCCGGGGGACGCCGCGGCCGCCTCACGAGTCGACGCGATCCTGGAGCACGGCCGCATCCGCGCCACGCTCGACACCGAAGGGCCGGGCGAGCGAGCCGAGTTCGCCAACCCCGCCTGGGGGCCCGGCTGGATGGCCGTGCGCACCTACCTGGACCTACTGCGCACCGCACCCGACCGGATCCGCGCTTGCGCCCACGACGCCTGCACGCTGCACTTCTTCGACACGTCACGGAACGGCACGCGCCGCTGGTGCTCCATGGCGATCTGCGGAAACCGCGCGAAGGCGTCCCGACACTACGCGAAGACGCGCGAGAGCTGACACTTCACCATGAAATCGTCCATTACTGAACAGTAGGGTGATCGCTATCGACGGCTATCACTCCTTTTGACCCCTGAGACACATGTACCGCCAGTGGCGGATGTGTGCCATGAACGCATCACAACGCTGCCAACTCTCCACAAACCCCTGTCACTTGCGAAAGGCTGAGCGGTCATCCGGTACCGAATTCCGGACCCCTCTTTCACAAAACAGGGATGCTGATGACCACCCTCGAGTCTCAGGGCTCCATATCCGGGCACAGACGCGTGGCCCGGGTCGCCGCCGCCGCAGGCCTCGTCGCCGCGCTGGTGGCTTCCGGCGCCGCCCCCGCGATCGCCGCGACCACCGCAGAACCCGGCCCGGTCAAGGCCACCGAGCCTTCCGACAAGCTCGGCCGGACCGACGCCGAACTCCTCGCCGACGCCGAGGCCAAGGGCGAGAAGACCGTCACCGTAATGGTCGCCACCGCACCGGGCCAGACCGCCCAGGTCGCCAAGCAGTTGGACGCCGTCCAGGGCGCCTCGGTCGGCAAGACCTTCGACAAGCTCGGCTACGTGCGCGCGACCCTGCCGACCGGCAAGGCCGAGGCCGCCATCACGGCGGCCGCCAAGCTGTCCAGCGTCCACGGCATCGACCTCAAGCACGAGATCAAGCTGGACGACCCGACCCCGGCCGCGGACGGCTCGTCCGAGACCGGCACCTCACCGGACGCCAACGCCAAGGGTCGCGGCAAGGCCGCCGGCACCTACGCGGCGCCGGACAAGAACACGCCCGCCAAGAACCCGTACAACCCGTCCTTCGAGACGGGCGCGGTGAAGTTCGTGCAGGACCACCCGAAGTTCGACGGCCGGGGCGTCACCATCGGCATCATGGACTCGGGCGTCGACATCGCCCACCCGGCGCTGCAGAAGACCACCACCGGTGAGCGCAAGATCGTCGACTGGGTCACCGCCACCGACCCGATCACCGACAACGACGGCACCTGGCGCCCCCAGATCACGCCGGTCGACGGTCCGGTGTTCACCAGCGCGGGCAGCACCTGGAAGGCCCCGGCCGGGACGTACCAGTTCAGCCGCTTCAGCGAGTCGATCACCGCCAACGGCGACATGAAGGGCGACGTCAACCGCGACGGCGACACCACCGACCGCTTCGGCCTCCTCTACGACCCCGCCGCCGGAACCGTGCGCGTCGACACCGACCAGGACGGCGACTTCACCAACAACGAGCCGATGAAGCCGTACAAGGACGGCTTCCAGATCGGCTACTTCGGCAAGGACGACCCGGCCACCGACGTCGCCGAGCGGATCCCGTTCGTCATCGAGATCCGCAAGGACGTCGCGATGGACCCGCTGGGCGGCGCCTGGGTCGGCAAGAAGGCCGACTTCGTCAACGTCGGCATCATCGAGTCCGAGCACGGTACCCACGTCGCGGGCATCACCTCCGCCAACGGCCTCTTCGGCGGACGGATGAACGGTGCCGCGCCCGGCGCCAAACTGGTCTCCTCCCGTGCCTGTTCCTGGAGCGGCGGCTGCACCAACGTCGCGCTCACCGAGGGCATGGCCGACCTGGTCATCAACCACGGCGTGGACATCGTCAACATGTCCATCGGTGGTCTGCCGGCGCTGAACGACGGCAACAACGCCCGCGCCGAGCTCTACACGCGGCTCATCGACCAGTACGGCGTCCAGCTGGTGATCTCGGCCGGCAATGAGGGCCCCGGCACCAACACGATCGGCGACCCCGGTCTGGCCGACAAGGTGATCTCCGTGGGCGCCGCGGTCTCCAAGGAGACCTGGGCCGCCAACTACGGCTCGGCCGTGACGAAGAAGTACGCCATGTTCCCCTTCTCCTCGCGCGGTCCGCGTGAGGACGGCGGATTCACGCCGACCATCACCGCCCCGGGCGCGGCCATCAACACCATCCAGACCTGGCTGCCCGGTGCATCGGTGAAGGAAGCCGGCTACCAGCTCCCGGCCGGCTACGGCATGCTCCAGGGCACGTCGATGTCCTCTCCGCAGGCCGCGGGCGCCAGCGCACTGCTGATCTCCGCCGCGAAGCAGAAGAAGATCGCCCTCACCCCGGCGAACCTGCGCACCGCGCTCACCAGCACCGCGAAGAAGATCCGCGGCGTGGCCGCGCACGAGCAGGGCTCCGGCCTGATCAACATCGTGGGCGCGTGGCGCGCCATCAAGGACGGCGCCACTGCCCACGACTACACGGTGAAGGCCCCGGTCGACACCGCGATCGACCAGTTCCTGAAGACCCCGGGCTTCGGCACCGGTCTGTACGACCGTGAGGGCGGCCTCAAGACCCGCCAGAAGAAGTCGTACGAGATCACCATCACCCGGACCACCGGTCCGGACCGTCCGATCAAGCACGAGCTGGACTGGAAGTACAACGACGGCACCTTCGACCTGCCGGGGTCCGGCGCCGTGGTGCTGCCGCTGAACAAGCCGGTCACCGTGAAGGTCGACGCGAAGGCCCGCACCAAGGGCGTGCACAGCGCGATCCTGGAGCTGGACGACGTCCGCACCGAGGGCGTCGACAAGCAGATCCTGACCACCGTCGTCGCCGCCGAGCAGCTGGCCAAGCCGGCGTACTCCTACTCGGCGTCCGGCTCGGTGCAGCGCAACAGCCACAGGTCGTACTTCGTCAACGTTCCCGCGGGCGCCAAGGCCCTCGAGGTCGCGCTCGGCGGTCTGAAGGACAAGAGCCAGACCCGGTTCATCTCGATCCACCCGTACGGCGTGGGCGTCGAGGACAGCTCCACGATCTACTGCTACCCGAACTACGACAACCCGGCCAACACCTGCCGTCCCGACCTGCGGTCGTACGCCGACCCGCAGCCGGGCGTCTGGGAGATCGAGGTCGAGGCGCGCCGTACGTCCCCGCTGCTGAACAACCCGTACAAGCTGGACGTGACCGTCCTCGGTGCGACCTTCGACCCGGCCGTGAAGACCATCTCCGAGGCCAAGGTCGGCACCCCGGCCAAGGTCGACTGGACGGTCGCCAACGGCTTCGCCGCCATCGACGGCAAGCTGAAGGGCGGCCCGCTCGGATCGGCGAAGGTCACCCGCCCCACCATCAAGGAGGGCGAGACCCTCGAGACGACCGTCACCGTCGGTGAGGGCGTCGAGCGCCTCGACGTCGCCATCGGCGGCGTCTCCGACAACGCGGCCGACCTGGACCTGGAGGTCTGGAAGGGCGCTACCCGGGTCGGCCAGTCCGCGGACGGCGACTCGGACGAGGCCGTGAGCCTCGCCAAGCCGGCCGCCGGCACGTACACCATCAAGGTCGTGGGCTACGCGGTCCCGTCCGGTAGCACCGAGTACGACTACCGGGACGTCTACTTCTCGCCCGCCCTCGGCACCGTCAAGGTCGACGAGGCCCAGGCAGTGAAGCTGGCGAACGGTGCGTCCGCGCAGGTCGCCGCCGAGGTCCACGTGGGCAGCGCCGCGCCCGAGGGCCGGCAGTTCTTCGGCGAGGTCCAGCTGCTGAACGCGCGCGGAACCGCCGCGGGCACCGGCAGCGTCGTGATCGAAAAGGTCATTCCGTGACCGAGTGACTCGGTGTGACCCATCACACCCGGAGGGCGGGCGTCCGCGTGACGCCCGCCCTCCGTGTGTGACCAGGAGCATCTGTCCCGCCCCTCGGACAATGGATTGGACAAGGCGGCCACGGACATACGCATCATGGAAGGCACCCAGGCCACGCAGTCTGCACGAACATACGGAGGAGTCCCGTGAAGGTCGGAATCGTCGGAGCCACCGGGCAGGTCGGCACGGTCATGCGCAAGATCCTCGCCGAACGGAGCTTCCCGGTCGACGAACTGCGACTCTTCGCCTCGGCCCGGTCGGCGGGCTCCACCATCACCTGGCAGGACCGGGACGTCACCGTCGAGGACGCCTCCGTCGCCGACTACTCCGGCCTGGACATCGTGCTCTTCTCGGCCGGCGGCGCCACGTCGCGGGCACTTGCCGAGAAGGTCGCGTCCCAGGGTGCGGTCGTGATCGACAACTCCTCCGCCTGGCGCCGTGACCCCGAGGTCCCCCTCATCGTCTCCGAGGTCAACCCGCACGCGGTCAAGGACCGCCCCAAGGGCATCATCGCCAACCCGAATTGCACCACGATGGCCGCCATGCCGGTGCTGAAGCCGCTGCATCAGGAGGCGGGGCTGGTCTCCATGGTGGCCACGACGTACCAGGCGGTGTCCGGCTCGGGCGTCGCGGGCGTCGCCGAGCTCGACGGCCAGATCAAGGCGGTCGCGGACCGCGCCGCCGAGCTGACCCACGACGGGGAGGCGGTCGTGTACCCGGAGCCGGGCGTCTACAAGCGCCCCATCGCCTTCAACGTGCTCCCGCTGGCCGGCTCGATCGTCGACGACGGCTCCCACGAGACCGACGAGGAGCAGAAGCTCCGCAACGAATCCCGCAAGATCCTGGAGATCCCGGGACTCAAGGTCTCCGGCACCTGCGTCCGCGTTCCGGTGTTCTCCGGCCATTCGCTCCAGGTCAACGCTCGCTTCGAGCGTCCGATCAGTGTGGAACGCGCCCACGAACTGCTGGCTGACGCGGAGGGTGTCGAGCTCTCCGAGATCCCGACCCCGCTGCAGGCAGCGGGCAGGGACGCGTCGTACGTGGGCAGGATCCGGGTGGACGAGACCGTGGACAACGGACTGGCCCTCTTCGTCTCCAATGACAACCTCCGCAAGGGCGCGGCGCTCAATGCGGTGCAGATCGCGGAGCTGGTCGCGCAGGAGCTCAGGGGCTGAGGGACGGCACCACCGGGGCGGGTCCCACCGGACCCGCCCTGGTCGGCAGCGCCCCCTTCGCGGACCCCCCTGCCGTGGAAGGATGGCCCCGAGACATCACATACCGAGGGGATGACCGGGTGCCTGGCACAAACCTGACCCGTGACGAGGCGCAAGCACGAGCGCGCCTGCTCACCGTTGACTCGTACGAGATCGACCTCGATCTCACCGGGGCGCAGGAGGGCGGCACCTACCGGTCCGTGACGACCGTGCGCTTCGACTCCGCCGAGCACGGCGCGGAGACCTTCATCGATCTCGTCGCCCCCGCGGTGCACGAGGTCGTGCTGAACGGCAAGGCGCTCGACGTGGCCGCGGTCTTCCGGGACTCGCGGATCGCGCTCAAGCACTTGCTCGAGGGACCGAACGAGCTGAAGGTCGTCGCCGACTGTGCCTACACCAACACCGGTGAGGGCCTGCACCGCTTCGTCGACCCGGTCGACGAGCAGGCCTACCTGTACACCCAGTTCGAGGTGCCCGACGCCCGCCGGGTCTTCGCGAGCTTCGAGCAGCCGGATCTGAAGGCGACGTTCCAGTTCACGGTGAAGGCTCCCGAGGGCTGGTCCGTGATCTCGAACTCCCCGACGCCGGAGCCGAAGGACAACGTCTGGCACTTCGAGCCGACGCCGCGGATCTCCACGTACATCACCGCGTTGATCGTCGGGCCGTACCACAGCGTCCACAGCTCCTACGAGAAGGACGGGCAGAGCGTCCCGCTCGGCATCTACTGCCGCCCCTCGCTCGCCGAGTTCCTCGACGCCGACGCGATCTTCTCGGTCACCCGGCAGGGCTTCGACTGGTTCCAGGAGAAGTTCGACTACGCGTATCCGTTCGCCAAGTACGACCAGCTGTTCGTGCCGGAGTTCAACGCGGGGGCGATGGAGAACGCGGGGGCGGTGACCATCCGCGACCAGTACGTGTTCCGCTCCAAGGTCACGGACGCCGCGTACGAGATGCGGGCTGAGACCATCCTGCACGAGCTGGCCCACATGTGGTTCGGCGACCTGGTCACCATGGAGTGGTGGAACGACCTGTGGCTGAACGAGTCGTTCGCCACCTACACCTCGGTCGCCTGCCAGGCGTACGCACCGGGCAGTCGCTGGCCGCACGCCTGGACCACCTTCGCCAACTCCGAGAAGACCTGGGCGTACCGGCAGGACCAGCTCCCGTCCACGCACCCGATCATGGCCGAGATCAACGACCTTGACGACGTGCTGGTCAACTTCGACGGCATCACGTACGCCAAGGGCGCCTCGGTGCTCAAGCAGCTGGTCGCCTACGTCGGGACGGACGAGTTCTTCCGAGGTGTGCAGGCCTACTTCAAGCAGCACGCGTTCGGGAACACCCGGCTGCCGGACCTCCTGGGTGCCCTGGAGGAGACCAGCGGCCGCGATCTGAAGGCCTGGTCGAGGGCCTGGCTGGAGACCGCCGGCATCAACGTCCTGCGTCCGGTGATCGACACCGACTCCTCGGGCGCCATCACCTCCTTCGCCGTCAAGCAGGAGGCCCCCGCGCTGCCCGCGGGCGCGAAGGGCGAGGCCATGCTGCGGCCGCACCGGATCGCCATCGGCCTCTACGACCTCGACGCCACCGGCAAGCTGGTGCGCACCGATCGGGTCGAGCTGGACGTGGACGGTGAGCTCACCGCCGTTCAGGACCTGGTGGGCAAGGCGCGCCCGGCCGTGGTGCTGGTCAACGACGACGACCTGTCGTACGCGAAGGTCCGTCTGGACGAGGATTCACTCCAGGCGGTCATCGAGCACCTGGGCGACTTCGCCGAGTCGCTGCCGCGTGCGCTGTGCTGGGCCTCCGCCTGGGACATGACCCGCGACGGGGAGATGGCTGCGCGCGACTACCTGTCCCTGGTGCTCTCGGGCATCGCGAAGGAGTCGGACATCGGCGTCGTGCAGTCGCTGCAGCGCCAGGTGAAGCTGGCGCTCGACCTGTACGCGGCGCCGGACTGGCGCGACGCCGGGCTGACGCGGTGGACCGAGGCGACGCTGGCGCACCTGCGGGCTGCCCGGCCGGGCAGCGACCACCAGCTGGCCTGGGCGCGGGCATTCGCCGCGACCGCGCGCACCCCGCAGCAGCTGGACCTGCTGGAGGCCCTGCTGGAGGGCCGGGAGACGATCGAGGGCCTGGCCGTCGACACCGAACTGCGGTGGACGTTCGTGGAGCGGCTGGCCGCGACCGGCGTCTACGACGAGGCGGAGATCGCGGGCGAGCTGGAGCGGGACAGGACGGCTGCCGGCGAGCGCCATGCGGCGACAGCGCGGGCAGCGCGTCCCACGCCGGAGGCCAAGGCCGAGGCGTGGGCCTCGGTCGTCGAGTCCGACGCCCTGCCGAACGCGGTGCAGCAGGCGGTCATCGTCGGATTCGTCCAGACCGATCAGCAGGAGCTGCTCGCCCCCTACGCGGAGAAGTACCTCGCGGCGGTCAAGGACGTGTGGGAATCCCGTTCCCACGAGATGGCCCAGCAGATCGTGACCGGCCTCTACCCGTCGCTGCAGGTGTCCAAGGAGACCCTTGACGCGACAGATGCTTGGCTGGATTCGGCCGCTCCGAGTCCTGCGCTGCGGCGGCTGGCGCTGGAGTCCCGTTCGGGTGTCGAGCGGGCGCTGAAGGCCCGGGCTGCGGACGCCGCAGCGGCCTGACCTGGTGGGCTCTGCCGGCCCGCCCCGATGAACGAGAGGGCGCCTCGGAACCTCACGGTCCGCGGCGCCCTTTCGCTTGCCCGTAACGGGGACCGAGCGTCTGTGTCCGAAGTGTGACCCGGCGTCAACAACCTTGCTCCTGAACGACTATGCTCCCTCACCGTCGTCATATGATCGTTTCCATTCAGATGGTTTTGAGGGTGCTGATGGTCCGTGAGGAATCGTCGCCCGGAAATGGGAGCTCGCGTTCCGCGGCCTCTTTCGGGTGGCTGCTACCCGCCGCTCTGACAGCTGTCGCCACCGTCGTCGCGGTGGTGCTGGTGTCCGACTCGTCCCGTGTGCCCGTCGCCGTCATCGGTGCCGTCGCCTCCGTCATGGTCGCCGCCATCGGCGCGGAGGCCGCTCGCCGAGGCAGGACCATCGACGCGCTGCGCCGCAGCGTCGCCGAACGCGATGCCGCACTCGCCCACCAGGCGGCCCAGACCGCCCACCTCGCCGGGACCCTCCTCCCCGACGTCGTGGAACGGCTGCGCATGGGCGAGTTCCCGGAGGACGTCTTCTCCTCGCTCATCGCCCCGGAGGCGCACCAGCGGGTCGTCGGCACGGTCGTCGACGCCGTCGTCGCCGAGGAGGACCTCCGCGAGTCCGCACAGCGCGCGTTCGTGAACATCGCCCGCCGCGTCCAGGCCATCGTCCACCAGCAGGCCCAGGAGCTGCGCGAGATGGAGGACCGGCACGGAAAGCTCCCGGAGGTCTTCGGCGATCTGCTGCGCCTCGACCACGGCACCGCCCTGATCGGCCGGCTCGCCGACTCCATCGCCGTGCTCGGCGGTGCCCGTCCCGGTCGCCAGTGGAGCCGCGCCGTGCCGCTCTACAGCGTGCTGCGCGGCGCCATGTCGCGGATCATCGACTACCAGCGCGTCGAACTTCACTCCGTGGCCGAGGTCGCCGTCGTCGGCCCCGCCGTGGAACCCCTCATCCACACGCTCGCCGAGCTGCTCGACAACGCCACCCGCTACTCGCCCCCGCAGACGAAGGTCCATCTGACCGCCGTCGACGTCCAGTCCGGCATCGCCGTCGAGATCGAGGACGGTGGCGTCAGCATGAGCGAGGAAGCCCGCAACCGGGCCGAACGGATGCTCCGCCAGGCACAGCAGGGCATCGACCTCAACGACCTCGGCGAGACCCCGCGACTCGGCCTCGCCGTGGTGGGCCGCCTCGCCCAGGCCTACGGATTCCAGGTGTCGCTGCGCTCCTCCGCCTACGGCGGGGTCCGCGCGGTCGTCGTCGTGCCGCAGGAACTGATCACCGGGGCGGCTGCGGCCTCCGGCCTCGCCCACGGCATCGGCGCCGCGTCCGTGCCCCGCACGACCCTCCCGGCCGACGCCGCCGCGGCCGCCCCGGCACCGCGGGCCGCCGGGGGCCCGGCCGTCGCCGAAGCGCCGCCGGCCGTGATCGAGCGGGCCTCGAACGGCCTGCCCCAGAGGCGCCGCAGGGCGCCCGTCGCCGCATCCACGCCACCCGCCACGCCGACGGCGTCCTCGACCACGCCCGCTCCGGACCAGGAGCCCACATCACAGGTGCAGCCCGGCATGTGGCTGGCCGCCTTCCAGAGTGGCTTCTCCGGGGAGACCACCGACGCCAGCAAGGGGAACACACAGCCATGATTCAGCAGCAGGCCAACATGGACTGGATGCTCAAGGACCTCGCGGAAGGCGTGCCGCAGACCAGGCACGTGGTCGTGCTCTCCGCCGACGGTCTGCGCATGGCCCAGTACGGCACGGACACCGACACGGCGGACCGGCTTGCCGCGGCCTGTGCCGGCCTGCAGTCGCTGGCCAGCGCCGTCGCATCGGAACTGCCGTACAGCGACGGCAGGATGCGCCTCGTGGTGATCGAGATGGACGGGGGCTTCTTCTACCTGATGGCTGCCGGCGCCGGCGCTTTCCTCGCGGTGCTCGCCGACGAGGGCGTCGACGCCGGCCTGATGGGCCAGCGGATGCGCGACCTCGTGCTGCGGATCGGCGAGCACATCAGCAGTCCGCCCCGGATCGGTGAGACCTCACCGGCGGAAGGCCGGACCAGGTGAGCCACCCGGGCGGCGGGGACTGGGAGGACGCGAGTCCCGAGCGGCTCTACGTCATCACGGGCGGGCGCAGCAGCTCGTCGGCCCCCGTGGAATTGGACCTGGTCACGCTGATCGTGGCCAGGTCCTCGCCCAAGCCCGGTATGCAGCCCGAACACACGGAGATCATCCGGCTCTGCCAGTCACCGCTGTCCGTGGCCGAGATCTCCGCGTACACCGGACTGCCGGTCAGCGTCGTCACCGTGTTGCTCGGCGACCTCCTCACCGACAACAAGGTGATCTCCCGGGCGCCCATCCCGCCCGCCCAACTCCCCGACCGCGCTTTGATTGAGGCAGTGATCGATGGACTTCAAAGGCTCTGAGCAGCCGGCGCGTACCCCCGGCCCGCGGAGCGAGGACGTACTGCCCCAGACCGCAGCCGCCGCCGTCAAGGTCGTGGTCGTGGGCGGCTTCGGGGTCGGCAAGACGACCCTTGTCGGGTCGGTCAGCGAGATCCGGCCGCTGACGACCGAGGAGACGATGACCCAGGCCGGCGTCGGCATCGACGACACGGCCGGCGTCGACGACAAGACGTCGACGACCGTCGCCATGGACTTCGGCCGCATCAGCATCAACCAGGAACTGGTCCTCTACCTCTTCGGGACACCGGGCCAGGAACGCTTCTGGTTCCTCTGGCGCGGGCTGTTCGAGGGCGCACTCGGTGCTGTGGTGCTCGTCGACACCCGACGGCTCGAAGTCAGCTTCGACGTCATCGGCCGGCTGGAGGAACGGGGCGTGCCGTTCGTGGTGGCCGTCAACACCTTCCCCGAGGCTCCCGGTTACCCGGTCGAGGAACTGCGCGGTGCGCTGGACCTGCCGACATCGGTACCGATCGTGCTGTGCGACGCCCGGCAGCGGTCCTCCGGCAAGGACGTCCTGATGACGCTGATGCGCTACCTGCAGACCCTCGCGACGACTCAGGAGGCGTCATGACCGCTCCCGGGGAGTCCCACGCGGCACGCGTGCCCGGCACCCCGCTCACGGCGCCGCACCGCCGCCCGGGTGCCCGGCCCACGTACTCGGCGCCGACGGGACGCACCGCCTGTACGACCGCGTCCCAGCCGACCGTCCGCTGAGCCCGACGGCCGCGTGGCCGCCGGTGTGCCAGTTCGTCGACGGGGACGGGCACCGGCGGCTGCGTGGCGTCGTCCCGGAGTCCCCGGTGCAGTTCGATCGGCGTGACGTGCGGCGCTACGTGGTGCGTTTCGCGAGCCGGCTCATCGACCGCTTCGCCGAGCACGGCTCGGACCCGGTCACCGACTTCGCGGAGCGTGCCCACGCTGGTGATGCCCCAAGCGGTCGGCGTACCGGACTCCTCCGGCCACGCGTCGTCGGGGCCGCGGCTCACGGCGGGCGACTCGGCCCTGTCAAGCCCGACCCCAGGGCGCCGGTCCACGGCAACCTCTCGTACCTCGCCTTCAGCAGCGGCACGCGCGAGTGCCCCGGCCGGGCATCGGCCGCGCCGTCGCCGACACCGGCGTCGACACCCTGATGACGCGGCGGACCGGTCTGGAGCTCGCCGTCCACGCAGGGGAACCGCCCCCCGGTCCGTACGGTGGCTCCGGGCCCGGAACATCCCGCAGACCGCGGCCCCGCCCCGCGGGGCGGGACGGGGCCGCGGCGCCGCGGATCAGCGCTTCTGGACGAGCGCACGACCCCGTCGGGACTCGGCCGAACAGGACTTCTTCTCCGCCTCGGTCATCTTGCGGCTCTTGACGACGACCGCGTTGCTCTTGCCGTCGGTGCCGTTGGGGGCCGGACCCGTGATGGTGTCGCCGAAGAACCAGTAGTAGTGACCCCACTTGGGGCTGTCGTAGTGGGTCTGCCAGGTGCCCGAGACCTTCTGCATCACCTGGGCGCGGGAGATCCAGCCCACTTCGCCGGGCTTGACCGTCATGTTCAGCGAGCTGCTCTCCGCGTGCGAGCTCGACCACGTGTGGCTGTACGAGGTCGTCACGCTCAGGTTCACGATGTCGGCGATCTTGCCGCCCACGGTGACGGAGACCCCGAGCGAGTCCGTGGATCCCACGGTGTCGCTCCAGGTCATGGACTGGGTGGCGTCCGAAGAGCTGCAGTTGTAGAGCGAGTTGGACACCTGGTGGAAGGCTCCGAGGTACGCCTCGCCGAGCCGGGGGGAGTTGAAGGTGCACTTGCCCACGCCCGACGCGCAGTCCGCCCGGAGCAGTTCACGGGTCGGCTGCTCGGCGGCTGCCGCGGGGGAAGTGATCGATATCGCGATTCCGCATGCCGCGGCCGTCGCAGTCAGGAGTCGGCTGCCGTACCGCATGACGCGGTTCATTGCCATGGTGTTGCCTTTCAAACCGTGCGGGGGGGTCGGCGAACACCGCTGTGCAATACGGGACTTGGGATCATCCAAGGCCGAACAGCGGGCGCCGCCTGTCATTTGTGAGATTGTCTGAACAATGATCAACTTCACACCAAGATTAGGTAAAGTTGTAGTTGATTCAGAAACAGAGTCACGAGCCGTGCTGTGGCGATCGGCTGACATCGGCTCAAGAGGGAGGGCCTGCGGGTCGATGAGAACGATGACGTGATCATCGTGACGAAGGGAGTGTCCATGCGCCTGTTCGTGCGCTGCGCGGCCGCCGCCCTGCTGCTCGCCTCGACGGCGGCCCCGGTTGCCGCGGCGGAGGACCATCCGGCCGGCCCCACCCCCGCCCCGCTGTACCGGTCGACCGAGCCGCTGACGGGCAGGTACATCGTCTCCCTGGATGCCGCGGCCGACCCGGTCGAAGTGGCACGACAGACCGGGGTGAAACCCCGTTACACGTACAACCGCGCCATGCGCGGATTCTCGGCGACGCTCAACGCGAGCCAACTGGAGGCAGTACGGCTCGCCCCCGGCGTCACGGCCGTGGAGGAGGACGCCCTGGTGTCCGTGCACGAGGCGGGCGGCGCGACCCCGGCGGCGAGCTGGGGGCTCGACCGCACCGACCAGCGGAGGCTGCCGCTGGACGGTCAGTTCACCACGTCACACACCGGCAGGGGTGCCAACGTGTACGTCGTCGACACCGGGATCGACTACGCACACGCCGAGTTCGGCGGACGTGCCGTGTTCGGTTTCGACGCCATCGGCGACGGGCGCCACGGGCAGGACTGCATGGGCCACGGCACCCATGTGGCGGGCACGACCGGCGGGGCGACGTACGGGATCGCCCGCGAGGCCACCCTGATCAGTGTGCGCGTGCTCAACTGCGACGGCGTGGGCCCCTGGTCGGGAATCATCGCGGGCCTCGACTGGGTCGCCAGGAACGCACAACGGCCGGCCGTCATGAACGCCTCCTTCGGCGGAGCCAGCTCTCCCAGCGCGAACGCCGCCGCGGACGCGGTCTTCAACAAGGGCGTCCTGCCGGTCGCCTCGGCCGGCAACTCCGCGGCGGACGCCTGCGGCGTCTCTCCCGCCGGAGCGACCCACACGTTCGCGGTGGGCGCCACCGACCGGGGGGACCAGGAAACCGACTACAGCAACTACGGCCGGTGCCTGGATGTCTACGCCCCCGGCACGGACATCGTCTCCGCCCTCATGGGCGGCGGCAGCACGTCCATGAACGGCACCTCCATGGCCGCACCGCACGTGACGGGCGTGGCCGCGCTCTACGTGGCCGCCCACCCCACGGCCGACGCCGAGGCGGTCGCCGACTGGCTCGTCGGGCAGGCCACCGGCTCCGTGGTGCAGTCCATCTCACCGCGCTCGCCCAACCGGTTGCTGTTCACCGGCGGCCTGTGATCGGGCAGGCCCGCCCCGACCGCGGCCCGGCTGGCCACCCGTCCTGCAGCGCCCCCGGCGCCGGCCGGTCGTGCGGACTGTTTCAGGCCGGGTCGCGGCCCTCCGTACGGCCCGCGTCCCGGCCGGCCGGCGACCCCGGGGACGCGGCGCGGACCACGCCCGGGAACGCCGTGGGCAGCACCGCCGCCCCGGCGCCCACCGCCTTCCTTGCCCGCGCCCCCGGAGCCGCGGGGGGCAGCGCCGCGCGGTTCCCGAGCTGTCCGGTGACCGTAGCGGCGAACGCGACTGCCATGCCCAGCAGTTGGACCGGGGCGAGATCCTGGCCGAGCGCCGCCCAGCCGATCACGGCGGCGGTGATCGGGGAGAGAGGCCCGAGGAGGGTGACGGAGGTGGCGGTCAGCCGTTCGATGCCGCGGAACCAGAGCCAGTAGCCGACGGCGGTGTTGGCGAGCGCCAGGTACGCGTACCCGGCGAGGGCGCGCCCGTCGAGCGCCGGCGGGGCGCCTTCGACGAAGAGCGCCACCGGCGCGATCAGCAGCCCGCCGGCGGTGAGCTGCCAGCCGGTCATCGCGAGCGGGCCGACTCCGGCCGGACGCCCCCAGCGCTTGGTGAGCACGGTGCCCGCGGACATCGACGCCGACGAGGTCAGGGCGGCGAGGACACCGACCGCGTCCAGCGCCGCGCCCGCCTTCAGCACGACGAGACCGACCCCGAATGCGGCGACAACGGCGGCGAGCAGCGACCGCACGGACGCGCGCTCGCCCAGCAGTGCGGTGGAGAGGCCGATGACGAAGAGCGGTCCGACCGAGCCCACGACGGCGGCGACTCCCCCGGGGAGCCGGTACGCGGCGAGGAAGAGCAGGGGGAAGAACGCCCCGATGTTGAGGGCGCCGAGCACGGCCGACTTCACCCACCAGGTGCCGCGCGGCAGCGTCCTGGTGAGCGCGAGCAAAACCAGCCCGGCGGGCAGGGCGCGCATGAGGCCGGTGAACAGGGGGCGGTCGGGCGGGAGGAACTCGGTGGTGACGGCGTAGGTGGAGCCCCAGGCGACCGGGGCGAGTGCGGTCACGGCTATGACGGCGGCTTTGCAGGACATGCGGGCCCTTTCGGCGACTCCAGTAATTGCTTGCCAATAATTAGCTTAGCCCTAAGTTACTTATTGACAAGCAACTATCTTGTCGGCAACTGAACGAGGACGCAGACTGGGACCCATGACCTCGATGCCCGAAGGCCGCGATCCGGCCGCACAGGACCCGGTGGACGCGATCACCGCGCAGTGGGCCGACGTGCGTCCCGAACTCGACACGCTCCCGATGGCCGTCTTCGGACGGATCTACCGGCTCTCGCACGCCATGGCGCTGCGGATGGACGAGGCGTACGCCCCCTTCGGCATCTCGCGGGGCGATTTCGACGTCCTGGCCACCCTGCGCCGCTCGGGCGAGCCGTTCACGCTCTCGCCGCGGCAGCTGTCAGCCACGCTGATGCTGACCACGGGAGGAATGACCGGGCGGCTGGACCGGCTGGAGAAGGCGGAGCTCGTCAGCCGCAACCCCGATCCGCACGACCGGCGGGCGCTGCGGGTGACGCTCAGCGACCGGGGCCGCGAACTGGTGGACGGGGCCGTGGTGGCCGGACTGGCGGCACAGCGACAAGCGCTGGACTCGGCCCTCGACAGGAAGGAGGCCGAGGAGCTCGCCGGACTGCTGAGGAAGCTGCTCGGCCCGCTGGGGGCATGAAGCCCCAGGACATGACGGAGGGCGCCGCACGGCTGTGTGCCGTGCGGCGCCCTCAGGGGTGCGCGGTCCCGGTGAAGGGACGCGCGCCCAGGAAGTCGTGGGTGTCAGGCCTGCTTCTTCTTGGGCCTGTCGGACTTGTCGAGGACCATCACCAGACCCGCGATCAGCAGGAACAGGACGATCGGCGTCACGACGAACAGACCGAGCGTCTGGGCCACGCTCAGGCCGGGACCCGGGTCGTCGCCGTCGTCGCGGGTCAGCGCGAGCGCGGGGGACGACATCAGCAGCATCATCAGCGTCGTACCGGCCGCGACGGCGCCGGTTCGCAGGGCGTTCTTCTTGTCCACGGTGCAAACGTAGCGAACGGCTAGGAGCGACGCGCGCCCGGGGTGCCCGTACAGGGTCCGGGTGCGGGACGGAAGATCTCCATCAGTCCGTGCAACCGGGGCGACGCAGCCAGGTCCTCCAGGCACATCGGACGTCCGCTGGCGTCCGCGACGGGCAGCCGCCAGTTCGGGTACTGGTCCCACGTCCCGGGAAGGTTCTGCGGCCGCCGGTCGCCGACCGCGTCCGGCAGCCAGACCCCCACCATCCGGGCCGGGGTGCGCAGGAGGAACCGGTAGACCGCCCGGATCTCGCCCTCCTCGTCGTGGGTGCCCTCCGGCAGCAGGCCGAGTGCGGCGAGCCGGTCCCGCCACTCCGCGACCTCCGCACGGTCCTCGGTCCGCTCCCGCTCCAGCGGCCGGGAGAGCAGCCCCAGCCGATGACGCAGCACCAGGTGTTCCCCCCTGAGACGGGCCGCGGTGGACGGCAGGTCATGGGTGGTCGCCGTCGCCACGCAGTTCTCGCGCCAGCCCTCCGGGGGCAGCGGCCTGCGGGTGCCCGCCCAGTCGCGCTCGAACCAGAGCACCGACGTCCCGAGCACGCCCCGCCGGGCGAGCGACTCGCGGACGCCGGGCTCGACCGTGCCGAGATCCTCCCCTATCACCACGGCGCGCGCACGGTGCGCCTCCAGGACGAGCACCGCGAGCATCGCCTCGGCGTCGTAGCGGACGTACGTGCCCTCCGTCGGCTCGACACCGTTCGGTACCCACCAGAGCCTGAACAACCCCATGACGTGGTCCAGGCGCAGCGCCCCGGCATGCCTCAGCAACCCTCGCAGCAGCCCGCGGTAGGGGGCGTACCCGGTGGCGGCGAGGACATCGGGGCGCCACGGGGGCAAGCCCCAGTCCTGGCCCCGCGCGTTGAAGGCGTCGGGCGGCGCCCCGATCGAGATCCCCGGGGCGAACGCGTCCTGCTGCGCCCAGGCGTCCGCACCGCCCGGGTGCACCCCGACGGCGAGGTCGTGGACGATGCCCACCGCCATGCCGGCGTCCCGGGCCGCGCGCGAGGCGGCGGCCAGTTGCTCGTCGGTCAGCCAGGCGAGCCGGCAGTGGAAGTCAACGCGGTCCATCAGCTCACCGCGGGCGCGTGCCGTCTCGGCCGAGAGCGGGTCGCGCAGACCGGCCGGCCAGGCGTGCCAGTCCGAGCCGTACACCTCGGCGAGTGCGCACCAGGTGGCGTAATCGTCGAGTGCCCGCCCCTGAGCGGCGAGGAACGCACAGTAGGCGGCCCTCCTGCCGGGCCCGAGCGGGACCCGCAGCACCAGCTCCAGCGCGCGGAGCTTGAGCTCCCACACCGCGTCACGGTCGATCAGCGCGCCCTTCTCCAGGACGGACACGCGCAGCACCGCCGCCTTCTCCAGCAGGGCGTCCAGCCGCACCCGGTCCCTGCCCGTGACGTACGCGTACTCGGGGACGTCCTCGATCCTCAGGTGCACCGGGTCCGGGAAGCGTCGCGACGACGGCCGATACGGAGAGGGGTCGGTGGGCGCGCCGGGCACGGCCGCGTGCAACGGATTGATCTGGACGAACCCGGCGCCGAGATCGTGCCCCGCCCACGCCGCCAATTCGCGGAGGTCGCCCAGGTCGCCCATCCCCCAGGAACGGCTGGACAGCAGGGAGTAGAGCTGGACCAGGAACCCGTGCTGGCGACCTTCCGGTCGCGCGAGGACGGAGGGGGCGACGATCAGGGTCGCCCGTGCGTCCCGCCCGTCCCGGGTGCACACGGTCAATCGGTGCACCCCGTGGGGGAGCCGGCCCCAGTGGGAGGGAGGCGGCTCGGCACCCGCGCTGCCGCACCCGGGTCCCGGGGACCGCCCGGCCCGGTCGGCTGGCGCATCGCCGTGCGGAGCGGCGCCCTCGCGCCACTCGACGGTCACCCCGTCCTCCGTCAGTACCCGCAGCAGCGTGCCGGAAGGGAGGGCGCCGACCGCGGCGGGCGGCGCGTCGAGGGGGAGCCACACGACGACCGTCGGCGGGAGCAGCGTGCCGGTCGCGACCGGCGCCGCATCGAGGGCGGCGCGCACCGCCTGCGGGGTGGAGGCGTCCACGCCCAGCGCGGCGAGCACGGCGACGACGGTTGAGTCGGGGACGGGAACGGTGGCGCCCGGCGACGGGGCGTACGACGTGGCGACACCGTGTAACGCGGCCAGCCGGGCCAGGCCCATTCAGACTCCTGGGGACTCCGAGCCTCCGGCGGTGCCGGGAGCGGTGGGTTCGCTGGTGAGCGGAACGGCGTAGGCGAGGGGGGGTTCGCTGGTGAGGGGGGCAACCTCGGCGAGCGGGGGCTCGCTGGTCAGGGGCGCGGCGTCGGCGAGCGGGGGCTCGCTGGTCAGCGGACCGGGCACCTGTTTGGACAGGGCAGAGAGCAGGAGCTGTGCAGAAGCGGCCACTGGAGGCCTCCCAACGGTGGACAACCGGACATAGCAGCCCTACCCATAAGGCACGGCCGCAGACGTACACCACTCACCATCGTGTTCCGTGTCACATTCTGCTCCACGTGCGGAAGTTGGACGCCCTTCGCGCGCCGACACGCAAACACGACACAACCGGCACCCGGATTGACACGTTCACCACACCGGTGGTGGGCTCGAATCCATTGAGGCGGGAGCGGGGGGCGAGGGGAGTCACGCGTGCGGTTCGGGCACAGGAAGCAAACGGCGACCGCGGTGGCCGTGGCCGTGATGGGCGGGCTCCTCGGCACGGCCCCGGCCGTCGCAGCCCCGCACGTACCGGGGGCCCCCACCGCCGCCGTTCCCGAACGCGAGGACGCCGCGTCGCTCCCCGCCGTCTGGCCCCGGCCGCAGTCCCTGAAGGCCAACGGTCGTGCCGTGCCGCTCGGCGAGGAGGTCACCCTCCTGGTCGGTGCGGGCGCCGATCCGTACGCCGTCGATGTCGTACGCGAGCTGCTGCGCGCCGCGGGCGTCCGGACGGTCCACGCCTCGCTGCCGGGTCGCGGCACCGTGCTCCATCTCGGCGACAGTGGTGCGCAGGAGGCACTGCGCGCCCTGCGCGCGGCCGAACGCGCCGATCTGCCCGACGGCGGCTACCGCATCGCCGTGGGCCGTGTCGCCGGCCGGGAGACCGTCGCCGTCGACGGCGTCGGAGCGGACGGGCTGTTCCACGGGGCCCAGACGCTGCGGCAGTTGGTCACGGGCCGTTCCATCGCCGGGGTCATCGTTCGCGACTGGCCGGGCACCGCCGTCCGTGGCACCTCGGAGGGCTTCTACGGGCAGCCGTGGAGCCGTGAACAGCGCCTGGCGCAGCTCGACTTCATGGGCCGCACCAAGCAGAACCGGTACCTGTACGCGCCGGGCGACGACCCGTTCCGGCAGGCCCGCTGGCGCGAGCCGTACCCCGCGGGCCAGCGCGCCGAGTTCCGCGACCTCGCAGAGCGGGCCCGCCGCAACCACGTGACGCTCGCCTGGGCCGTCGCACCCGCCCAGTCGATGTGCCTGGCCTCGGCGGACGACGTCAAGGCGCTCAAGCGCAAGATCGACGCCATGTGGGCGCTCGGAGTGCGCGCCTTCCAACTGCAGTTCCAGGACGTCAGCTACAGCGAGTGGCACTGCGACCGGGACTCCGACACCTTCGGCTCGGGCCCCGAAGCCGCGGCGAAGGCACACGCGAGGCTGGCGGGCGAGGTGGCACGCCACCTCGCCGACCGCCATCCCGGAGCGGCGCCGCTCACGGTCATGCCGACCGAGTTCTACCAGGACGGTGCGACCGACTACCGCACGGCGCTCGCCGCGGAGCTCGACGCCCGGGTGCAGGTCGCCTGGACGGGGGTGGGGGTCGTACCGCGGACCATCACCGGACGAGAGCTCGCCGGCGCCCGCGAGGTGTTCCGGCACCCGGTGGTGACCGTGGACAACTACCCGGTCAACGACTACGCACAGGACCGCATCTTCCTCGGCCCGTACACCGGCCGCGAACCGGCGGTGGCGACCGGCTCGGCGGCACTGCTCGCCAATGCGATGGAACAGGCGACCGCGTCCCGCATCCCGTTGTTCACCGCCGCGGACTACGCGTGGAACCCCAAGGGGTACCAGCCGCAGGAATCCTGGCGGGCGGCGATCAACGACCTCGCGGGCGACGACGCGAAAACCCGTGAGGCGCTCGCCGCGCTCGCCGGGAACCACGCCTCCTCCCTCCTCGACACCGACGAGTCCCCGTACCTGAGGCCACTGCTTGCCGAGTTCTGGCGGACCCGCAGCACCGCCGACGCGACCGCGCGGGACCGTTCGGCGCAGCGGCTGCGGGCGGCCTTCACCGTGATGCGTGAGGCACCGCAGCGCCTCGGCGGGCTCGGCGCCGAAGTTGGTCCCTGGGTGGAGCAGCTGGCACGGTACGGCCAGGCCGGCGAACTGGCCGTCGACATGCTCCAGGCCCAGTCCCTCGGCGACGGCGCGAAGGCGTGGCGGGCGTCGCTGGCCCTCCAGCCGCTGCGCGGGGAGATCGCCGAACAGCACGTCACGGTCGGGAAGGGCGTGCTCGACCCGTTCCTGAGCCGGGCGGCGAAGGAGTCGGCGGCATGGACCGGGGCGGACCGCAGGGCCGGGGCCGTCACCCGCACCACCGACACGCACACGGTACGGCTGGACCGCGCCCGCCCGGTCGAAGCGGTGACGGCCATGGCCGAGCCGGGCCAGGACGGCTCGAACGGCGTGCTGGAGGCACACGTTCCCGGCAGCGGCTGGCGCCGCCTCGGCCCGCTCACGCCATCGGGCTGGACCCAGAGCAGGACGGATGGGCTGCGCGCGGACGCGCTCCGCATCGTCGGGGCGTCCGGCGTGCACGCACTCGTCCCGTGGTTCGGGGACGAACCGCAGGCGCGCCTCGAACTCGCGCGAGGCGAACTGGACACGGAGATCGGCGGACGCCCGCAGCGCTTCGACGCCTTCGTCTCGGCGCGGCGGCCCGACGAGGTGCGCGGGGCCCTCTCGGTGCGCTCGCCGAAGGGGATCCAGGTGACCGTGCCACCGCAGACCCGGGTGCCCCGGGGCACCCGCACAGCGGTGCCCGTGGAGGTGAGCGTCCCCGCGACGACCCCGGCCGGCGAGTACGAGGTGCCCTTCACCTTCGGCGACGAGGAACGCACCCTGACCGTCCGCGCCTACCCGAGGACCGGCGGCCGGGACCTGCTGCGCACTGCAACCGCCTCGTCGTCCGGCGACGAGACGGCGGACTTCCCCGCCTCCGCGGCGATCGACGGCGACCCGTCCACCCGTTGGTCCTCACCCGCGGAGGACGGCGCCTGGTGGCAGGCGGAACTGCCGCAGCAGGTGCGCCTCGGCCAGGTCGTCCTGCGCTGGCAGGACGCCCACGCTTCGCGGTACCGCATCCAAGTGTCCGCCGACGGCCGGACCTGGCGCACGGCGGCTACCGTACGGGACGGCCGCGGCGGCCGTGAGTCGGTCCGCATGGACGCGCCTGGCACCCGCTTCGTCCGGGTGCAGGGCGACGCCCGTGCCACCCGATACGGCTACTCGTTGTGGTCAGTGGAGGCCTACGCCGTGACCGACTGAGCGTGACCGACCGAGGTCGGCTGACCGGGTCCGGCTGACCGGGCGGGGCGAACGGGGGCGGTGCGACCACGGGTCCGGGACCGGCCGGCCCCCTCCGGTCACGGCGAACGGCCCGCACGCAGCACGCACGGCGGGGGCCGCCGCAGCCGACCCCCGCTCCTCATGACGAGGCCCGGACCGTCAGGCGGAGATGCCGTCGATCCGGGCCATCGCGTCGTCCGCGCCGAAGGGCTGCAGGTATGGCAGCCAGCGCGGGTCCCTATGCCCTGTGCCGATGATGCGCCAGGCGAGACCGCTCGGCGGGGCGGGTTGGTGCTTCAGCCGCCAGCCCAGCTCGCGCAGGTGCCGATCGGCCTTGACGTGGTTGCAGCGGCGGCACGCGGCCACCACGTTGTCCCATACGTGCTGACCACCGCGGCTGCGCGGAATGACGTGGTCGACGCTGGTTGCGACGCCACCGCAGTACATGCAGCGGCCACCGTCGCGGGCGAACAGCGCGCGGCGGGTCAGAGGAACGGGCCCCCGGTAGGGGACCCGGACGAAGCGTTTCAGTCTGACGACACTGGGCGCGGGCATCACCCGGGTCGCACTGTGCATGAAGGCGCCGGACTCCTCGAGGCAGATGGCCTTGTTCTCGAGGACGAGGACGAGCGCGCGGCGGAGCGGTACGACGCCGAGGGGCTCGTACGACGCGTTGAGGACCAGGACATGCGGCACGGATGCCTCCTTGTACGCCGGCGGCGCGTGGCTCGCGCCGGGACGATCTGCTCTCAGTCTCTCCTCATGCCTGGTCGAAGCGCCACTACGTCCTCGTAACGGGCCGGAAGAGTTTTGTGTGCGCTCGACCACATCGTCAGGTCGCCCGGGTGAGGCACGTCTCTCCCACGGAGATAACGGCAGGGTCACGACCTGGCCCCGATAGTGTGGAGGTTCCGCGTCAACGCATGCAGATGCACGCTCCGGAGGTCACCGACGTGTCCTGGTCCGCCCAGCCGGCCACTGATCCGCAACCGAAGCCCGTTTCCCTGGACGAGGCGGCGGAAACGGCCACGAACGCCGCGGGCTGGGTGGAGGAGAACTGGGCCACCTGGCTCAGTGTCGGGCTGCGCATCCTGCTCATCGTGGTGATCGCCGTGACGCTGCGGATCGCCATCCGTCGTGCGCTCACCAAGCTCATAGACCGGATGAACCGGAGCGCCCAGGCGGTGGAGGGTACCGCCCTGGGCGGTCTGCTGGTGAACGCCGAGCGCCGGCGGCAGCGCTCCGAGGCGATCGGTTCGGTGCTCCGCTCGGTCGCGTCCTTCGTCATCCTCGGTACGGCGGCGCTCATGGTCCTGGGCGCCCTCAACATCAATCTGGCCCCGCTGCTCGCTTCGGCCGGCGTCGCCGGCGTCGCCCTGGGCTTCGGCGCCCGGAACCTGGTCACGGACTTCCTGTCCGGTGTCTTCATGATCCTCGAGGACCAGTACGGCGTCGGGGACACGGTCGACGCCGGGGTCGCCTCCGGCGAGGTGATCGAGGTCGGACTGCGCGTGACGAAGCTCCGCGGGGACAACGGCGAGATCTGGTACGTCCGCAACGGCGAGGTGAAGCGCATCGGCAACCTCAGCCAGGGCTGGTCGACCGCCTCCGTGGACGTCACGGTCCGTCCGACCGAGCAACTGGACACCGTCCGCGCCGTGATCGACGGCGCCGCCGCGGCGATGGCCAAGGACGAGCCGTGGAACGAACGACTGTGGGGCTCGGTCGAGGTCCTGGGGTTGACCGAGGTGCGACTGGACTCGATGACGGTCTCGGTCTCCGCGAAGACCATGCCGGGCAAGGCCCTGAGCGTGGAGCGCGAGCTACGCTGGCGGATCAAGCGGGCGTTCGACGAGGCCGGCATCCGCATCGTCGGCGACACGCCCCCCACGGCCGGGGACGAGCCGCCCGCCAAGGACGCGACGGCCGGCATGGCGGCGCCGTCGGCGTACTCCTCGGCGACCTCGCCGCAGTCGATCGCGGCGTCGCCCATCGCCCCGCCCACGCCGCTGTCGAAGTGAGCTGCGTCCCAGGGCCCCGGGCGGACCCACCGCGCAGGTGAGGGTCGAGCACGGAACGCCTGCTGATCCTCCCCGGACGCGCCACGGGTCCCCTCCGCGCCGCGGGGCCTCGCCCGGATGAGCGCGCCCGCGGCCCGAAAGGGCGCCTCCGACGTGACCAGTAGGAGGTGTCCCCGGCCCCGGTAGGGGTAGTGGGCGCCCCGGGCGAACATCCCCCGCGTTTCCCGCGCCGAAGAACAGGAAACCTTCCTAACAGTGCAGGACGGCGGGAAGGGCGGGTGGATCGACGTGGCTGGGACCCCCAGTGTCCTCCGTGCCATGAACGACCGCGCCGTACTCGACCTCCTCCTGGCCGGCGGACCGTTGTCGCGGCCCAGGATCGGCGAGCTGGCCGGGCTGTCCAAGCCCACCGCCTCCCAACTGCTGGCCCGGCTGGAGGCCGCCGGGCTGGTCGTCGCGACCGGAACGACCGAGGGCCGACCCGGCCCCGGTGCGCGGCTGTACGCCATCGAGCCGCGCGCCGCGTACGCCGCGGGGCTCGACGTGACCCCTCGGCGGATCCGGGCGGCCGTCGCCGACCTCACCGGTTCGGTGGCCGGGGAGTACGTGGTCAGGACGCCGGGCCGGCGAGCCGACGCGGTGGTCCGGCAGGTGACCGAGGCCCTCGACGGGGCGGTGGAGGTCGCCGGGATCCCCCGACGCGCGGTGCGCCGGCTGGTGGTCGGCACCCCCGGTGCGTTCGACCCGTCCACGGGGCGGCTGCGGTACGCGTCCCACCTCCCCGGGTGGCACGCCCCCGCGCTGCTCGACGAGTTGGCCGCGGCGCTGCCCGCGCCGGTGGAGTACGAGAACGACGTGAACCTGGTCGCAGTGGCCGAGCAGCGGCTCGGTGCAGGCCGGGGCCACGAGGACTTCGTCCTGCTGTGGAGCGGGACGGGCATCGGTGCGGCGCTCCTGATCGGAGGCCGACTGCACCGGGGCGTCACCGGGGGCGCAGGGGAGGTCGGATTCCTGCCCGTTCCGGGGACACCGCTCGCGCGGCGGGTCTCCCGCACGGGCAGCGGCGGCTTCCAGCAGTTGGCCGGGGCGCGGGCGGTGGTCCGGCTGGCCGAGGACCTCGGTGTCGAGCACGTGGGCCGCGGCCCGTGCACGCGAGTGGCAGCGGAGCTGCTGGAGCGCTCGGCGGACGCGGCGGACGCCGGTGGGGGAGGTCCCCACCACCGGCTGCTGGACTCCCACGCGACCGGGCTGGCCACCGGGCTCGCCGCGCTGGTAGCCGTACTCGATCCCGGTCTCGTCGTCCTGTCCGGCCCACTGGTCAGGGCCGGCGGGGAACCGTTGCGGAAACGGGTGGAGCGCGAACTCACCGACCTGGCCGCCGCGCGGCCGCGCCTGGTCATCGGAGAGGTGCAACGACACCCCGTGCTGCGCGGAGCACTGGAAACCGCCCTCGCCGCCACCCGGGACGAGGTCTTCGACACCTCACGCTGAGACCGGCCCACCACAAGGGAGACTCCCGCCGTGCCAGGAAACCGCCCTAGGACGCCCGTCGTGCGGTCGACGCGGCGGCGTGCTGCACGGCAGCTCCACCCGCGCCGGCGCGACGCCGGAGACGGAGGTCCGGCGCCGGACCTGCCGCGGTGGCGCACCCCCGAGCGGGTTGCGCCTCGACCACCCCCGGACGGGCCGGCGAACGGCGACCACGGACACCCCCGTGACGACCGGCTTCCCCCGGTGGCACCCTCCGCCGGGGCGCCCCATCGACCCCCGTGGAGGGCTTGGACCCATGAAACTCGCAGTCGTGGGTGGCGGATCCACCTACACACCTGAGTTGGTCGACGGCTTCGCCCGGCTCCGGAACACGCTGCCGGTCGACGAACTGGTGCTCGTCGACCCCGCGGCGGACCGCCTGGAACGCGTCGGCGGACTGGCCAGACGGATCTTCACGCGACAGGGCCACCCCGGGAGGATCACCACCACCACCGACCTCGACGCGGGGGTGGCCGACGCTCGGGCCGTCCTGCTGCAACTGCGCGTGGGCGGACAGGCAGCGCGGCAGGAGGACGAGACCTGGCCGCTGGAGTGCGGCTGCGTGGGACAGGAGACGACGGGCGCGGGCGGTCTCGCCAAGGCGCTGCGCACGGTTCCGGTGGTGCTCGACATCGCCGACCGGGTGCGGCGCGCCAGCCCGGACGCCTGGATCATCGACTTCACCAACCCCGTGGGCATCGTGACGCGGGCCCTGTTGCGGGCGGGGCACAGGGCCATCGGGTTGTGCAACGTGGCGATCGGGCTGCAGCGGAAGTTCGCCGCACTGCTCCGGGTGCCCCCCGGTGAGGTCCACCTCGATCACCTCGGGCTGAACCACCTCACCTGGGAAACAGCTGTACGACTCGGCGGCCCCGAAGGTGCCGACGTGCTCCCCCTGTTGCTCGCCGGGCACGCGGAGGCACTCGCCCGGGACCTCGGGCTGCCGCGCGAGGTCCTCGACCGGCTCGGCGTGGTCCCGTCGTACTACCTGCGCTACTTCTACGCCCACGACGAGGTCGTGCGGGACCTCGCGACCAAGCCCCCACGGGCCGCGGAGGTCGCCGCACTGGAGCGGCGACTGCTGGCGATGTACGGCGATCCGGCACTCGCCGAGAAACCGGAGCTGCTCGCCAGGCGCGGCGGCGCCTACTACTCGGAGGCAGCCGTCGACCTGGCCGCCGCGCTGCTCGGCGGGGGCGGCAGCCCGTACCAGGTGGTCAACACCCGCAACAACGGCACGCTGCCGTTCCTCCCCGACCACGCGGTCGTCGAAGTGCAGGCTTCCGTGGGCCCCGAAGGTGCCGCACCGCTCACCGTGCCCCCCGTCGACCCGCTCTTCGCGGGCCTGATCGCCCACGTGTCGGCATACGAGGACCTGGCACTGGAAGCCGCCCTCCGCGGTGGCCGCGACCGGGTCTTCACCGCGCTGCTGTCCCACCCGCTGATCGGCCAGTACGCACATGCCGAGGCGCTCACCGACCGGCTGGTCGCACACAACAGGGAGCACCTTCCGTGGGCGTGAACGCTGCCGTCCTCGCCATCGACGCCGGAAACAGCAAGACCGACGTGGCGGTGGTCGGACCTGACGGGTCCTTGCTGGGAACGGCCCGCGGCGGTGGCTTCCAGCCGCAGCGGACGGGCGTCGGGGCGGCTTTCGACGCGCTCGGGACCACGGTGGAACGGGCTCTGGCCCGTGCCGGCGCCAGGCACGCCGAGCACGTCTCGGCGTGCCTCGCCGGAGCCGATCTCCCCCCGGAGGAAGCAGAGTTGTCCACGGCGCTGAGAGCACGCGCATGGGGGGTCACCTCCACGGCGCGCAACGACACCTTCGCCGTGCTGCGTGCGGGAACGGACGAACCGAGGGGCGTCGCCGTCGTGTGCGGCGCGGGCATCAACTGCGTGGGGCTGCTCCCGGACGGCCGGACCGCACGTTTCCCCGCTGTCGGCACCATCTCCGGCGACTGGGGCGGAGGTGCCGGACTCGCGGACGAGGCCCTGTGGTTCGCGGCGCGGGCCGACGACGGGCGGGGCGACCCGACGCAGCTGGCTCGCACGCTGCCGCGGCACTTCGGGATGCCCACGATGTACGCGTTGATCGAGGCCCTGCACCTTCGGCACATCCCCGCTTCCCGCAAGCAGGAACTCACCCCGGTCCTCTTCGCCACAAGCGAGGGCGGTGACGCGGTCGCCCAGGCGATCGTCGATCGGCTCGCGGACGAGGTGGTCGCCCTGTCGGTCGTCGCACTGGGCCGGCTCGGGTTGTCGGACGAGGCCGCCCCGGTGGTGCTCGGCGGCGCAGTCCTCGCCGCCCGTCACCCGCGGCTTGACGCAGGGATCGTCGAACGCCTCGCCGTGCGCGCACCGCATGCCGACCTGACCGTCGTAACGGCTCCCCCGGTGCTGGGCGCGGCACTCCTCGGGCTGGACCACCTCGGCGTGCCCGCGCCGCCGCAGGCGCGTCTGCGCGCGCACTTCGGCCGGGTTCCCTGGTCCCCGTGAATACGGATGCGCAACCGTTCACCCGTGGGACGGAGTCGCCTCGTGGTGAACGCACGGCGCCGACGGTGCGAACCGAACCTGTCCGGCGGCCCCGACGGCGTCCTGGCCGGCGGTGCGAGACGGTGCGCCCGCGGAGGAGGCCCTGGAAGGCGGCGTCCGGACGCCCCTTACCGGCGAACGCGGCGTACCGGGAACCGAGCGGCATCCCCCGACGTGTTCACGGTGGGGTCACGGGGCAGGAACACCGGACAGCACACCGACGGGAGATCGTGGGACGGGTGGGGATGCCTCCCCGCACGGTGGCGGGAAGACCGCCATGCGTCACGGATCAGCAGTGCAGGGGCAGCATTGACGCCGCAGGCCCGATGGCTCAAGATCCAGAGAATCACGGGTGTGGTCGTCCGCCCCTGCGGCCATACTGCTGGCCGGAAGCCGTTCCCGCCTGGCCGGGGGGCGGGACGTCGTCAGTGACCGAGGGGGAGGTCAAGGTGACACACACGCCGCACGCGGCAGGCCCGCAGGCGCCGCCGCTGCCGAAGGTGCCCGCGCCGCCGTGGCCGCAGCCGGGCCCGGCGTCCCAACCGTCCGCGGAGCAGTCCGCCCTGCCACCGGGCGCGCCGCCACGGCGCAGCGCCTGGGCGGAGACGACGGCGCAACTGCGCGCCGCCGCGACGACGGAGCCCGGCCGACTGCGGATCATCGGTGCCGTACTGGCCGCGCTGGTCCTCGCGTTCGGCGCCGTGTCCGCCCTCGAAGTCGCGGACCGCGCGTCCTTCGCCGACGACGTGGTGGGCCGCAGCCAGCCGCTGAGCGCGGACGCGGCCAACATCTACCGCTCGCTGGCCGACGCCGACACCGCCGCGGCGAGCGGCTTCTTGGCGGGGGCTGAGGAACCCGCAGCGGCCCGTGAGCGCTACCGCAGGGACATCGCGGGGGCCTCCCGCCTGTTGGTGAAGGCCGCCGCGACCACCGATGGTTCGAGCGAGTCGGGGCGCTGGATCGCAACGCTGAACGAGCAACTGCCCCGCTACACCGGCCTGGTCGAGCGTGCCCGCGCCAACAACCGCCAAGGACTCCCGCTGGGCGGCGCCTACCTGCGCTACGCGAACCAGCAGATGACCACCCAACTGCTCCCTGCGGCGCAGAAGCTCTACGACGCGGAGACGGCCCGCCTGCACGACGACCACGACGCCGCCCGGCTGTGGCCGTTCCTGTCCCTGAGCCTCGGTGCGGTGGCCCTGGGCGCCCTGTACGCGGCACAGCGCCGCAACTACCACCTGACGAACCGGGTGTTCAACCACGGACTGGTCGTGGCCACCGCGGCCTCCACGGTGATCGTGCTGTGGCTGGGCGTCGGTCACGCGGTCGCCAGCGCCGAGCTGAACGACGCCCGTGTGCATGGTCAGGAGTCCCTGAAGGTCCTCAACGACGCCCGGATCAGCAGCCTGAAGGCCCGGGCGAACGAGAACCTGATCCTGGTCTCGCGGGGCGCCGTGCTGACGCCGGACGGGAAGAGTGACAAGTACGAGTCCGACTACACGGCGGGCATGAACAGCCTCAGCACGTCCCTCGACCGGGCCGCGCGCCTCGCCGACGACCCCGAGGGGCTCGACCCCGTCGCGGGCGCCACGTCCGCCGTGAAGGAGTGGCGGGCCCGTCACAAGTCGGCCGGTGACACGGACAGGGCCGGTGACTACGAGGGGGCACTGGCCAAGGTGATCGGCAGCAAGGACTCCACGGGCCAGTCCTTCGACCGGGTGGACGCCGCACTCGAGAAGGCCCTCGCGCACGAGCAGACGGAGTTCACCCGGTCCGCGGAGGCCGGGCGCGGAGCGCTGACCGGTCTGCCGGTCGGTGCGGCGGTCCTCGCGGTGCTCGGCGCCCTGGGCGCGGTCCTGGGCATCGGACGCAGGCTTTCGGAGTACCGGTGAGAGGGGGAGCGATGACGATCGACGGCACGGAGCGGTCGATGACCCGGATCAGCCGCACGGTGCGTGCGCTGCGCGGCCGGGGTGGTGCTGGCTGCCTCGCCGCGGCCTGTGCGCTGACCGCCGCGGTCGCCCTCCCGCCCGCATCGGACGGCTCGGACACCCGTCCCTCCTCGGTCGCCGGGGCGGGTCGGAGCACGGCGGTGCAGACGGCGGCGGACGACTGCACGAACCCGGAGGCCTCGTTGCGGCCTTCCTCGGCGGACGGAGCGGCGGTCACCGAGATCAAGCGGCGCGGCAGGCTGGTCGTCGGCATCGACCAGAACAGCTACCGTTGGGGCTACCGCAGGGCGGACGGCAAGCTGGAGGGCTTCGACATCGATCTGGCCCGGGCGATCGCCCGGGACGTACTCGGAGACCCGGAGAAAGTCATCTTCCGAGCGATCCCCACCAACCAGCGGATCGCAGCGCTCAACAACGGCACCGTCGACATCGTCGTGCGCACGATGACCATCAACTGCAGCCGCATCAAGCAGGTCGCGTTCTCCACCGCGTACTTCCAGACCGGACAGCAGGTGCTCGCCCCCAGGAAGTCCGCGATCACCGGCTACGACGCCTCGCTGAAGGGCCGGAAGGTCTGCTCGGCGGAGGGATCGACGGCGTTCGAGGCACTGCAGAAGGAGTCGCACGGCGCGGTCTTCAAGGACGAGGACGACGGCGGAGCGGGTGACGAGGACCGGCTGACCGTCCCCAACCAGCTGGACTGCCTGGTCAGGCTCCAGCTCGGCGAGGTCGACGCCGTGGTGACGGACGCCGCCCTCGCGGCCGGCCAGGCGGCCCAGGACCCGGCCGTGGAACTGAAGGGCGACAAGCCGTTCACCACCGAGTACTACGGCGTGGCGACCAAACTGGGCAAGGACGATCTCGTCCGCCGCGTCAACAAGGTGCTCGACGACTACCGCAGGGGCCCCTGGATGCAGGCGTACGCGAAATGGCTGGAGAAGGACCTGCCCGGCATCACCGGCCCCCCTGCTCCTAAGTACCGGGACAACTGAGCCTGTTGGGATGTACTGCAGGATGTCCGGCAGAGGATCCGGCCGCGTATCGGCTGCCGGAGCCGAGAGCACGAGCGGAGAGGTGATCGATGGGCGTCGCGGGACCCCCCGGGCCGGTGATGGACCGGGACGAGGTGGACCGTGCGCTGGCGCGGCTCGGGGAGGAGCACGAGGCGATCGAGACCTCGCTGCTCGCCCTCCAGGACCACGCAGGACGCAGACTCCTGGAGGGCGCGGAGCTGACGGGCGTCACCAAGGACCGCTGGGCCTCCACCGAGCAGGCGATCACGCTGCTCTGGAGCCACTTCGACGCGTACGCCGCGGCCCTGCACTCGGCGCGTGAGGTCAGGTCCAGGCGTCGCTGGCCGAGCCGCGAGGACCTGGTCGAGCTGACGGACCGGCTGCGCGGGCCCAGCGTGACGGTCGCCGGCTCCGCGGCGCACCCGCCGTCCTCCCTCACGGGGCCGGCCAAACTCTCCGAGCGCTTCACTCTGGAGGGGCTGGTCAGTCGGATGAACACGCTCTACGCACGCTCCCTGGACGTGGTGGTGGCCGCCGACACCGTGTGGTCGGCCCTGCCCGCCCGGATCGACCTGCTCTCCGCCGAGCTGCAACGGACCCGCTCGCTGGCCCATTCGGTCGGCGTGCGGCCCGGCGAGCACCCCTCGGGCGACGATCTGGAGTCGATCACGCACGAGTTGTCCTCGCTGCGCACCCAGGTCGTGTCCGATCCGCTGGCGTTCTGGTCTCCCGCGTCGGCGAGTTCGGCCCCCGGCGGCGGTAGACCGGACACTGCTCGCTACGACCGGGCGGCACGTGCCCTGGAAGACGTGCGCCGCGAGATCGAGGCGGTCCTCGCCGTGCGGCAGGACTCCGAGGAACGGCTGTTCCGGCTCCGGGACGTGCTCTCGCGCGCGGACCGCACCCTCGCCGAGGCCCGTGCGGCGCGCGGCGAGGTGCTCGCGAAGATCGCCGCATCGGAGGTCCCCGCGGTCAGCGGTCCGCCGACCGCTCTGCAGGAACGGCTGGTCACCGCGGCGGAGTACCGGCGGCACGCCCAGTGGCACCGGTTGTCCCCGCTGCTGGAGTCCCTGGAGCGTGATGCCGACGACGAACTGTCCCGGGCCCGCGAGTCGTTGACTGCGGTGACGGCACCGCTGGCCGTCCGTGCCGAACTGCGCGGCCGGCTCGACGCGTACAGGGCGAAGGTCGCCCGGCACGGCATGGCCGAGGATCCCCTCCTGATCGAGCGCTACGACGTTGCACGGCGGATGCTGTGGAGCGCGCCCTGCGATCTGCGCGCCGCCGAGCAGGCGGTGCTCCGCTACCAGCAAGCCGCCGCGGACGTCCTGGTGCCGCGTCAGGCCGGTCCTGCCGACCACAGGGGGAACGCATGAGGTCCGCACGCGAACAGGGGGATGCATGAGTGGCGTGACGACGTGCCGGCGCCCGGGCTGCGAGGGCCGCTACGAGGACATGGGCGGGGGCGAACTCTACTGCGACACCTGCGGCCTCGCCCCGGTCGCGGAGCCGGCCGGCGAGCCTGTCGCCGCGTCGGCCCCGACCGCAGGCGGCGTCGCTGGGACCCCCTCGACGTGCCAGCGCCCGGGCTGCGAGGGCCGCTACGAGGACATGGGCGGGGGCGAACTCTACTGCGACACCTGCGGCCTCGCCCCGGTCGTCTCGGTGAACGGCTCGCTGTCCTCGCCGCCCACCGGGATCACGGGCGGTGGCAGGAGCAGCAACAGTTCCTCGGCCCGCAGTAGTTCGCGTTCCTCTCGTTCGTCGCGCTCCTCGACGTCACGGCGGTCCGTCTCGGGGCGGCTGTCCCGTTCGCTGTCCGGGCGCGTTTCCGGCCGCTCGGTGTCGGTGCGCAGCTCGGGGTCCACGTCCTCCTCGTCGGGTCGGAACCGGCTGGGCGCCGGCCTGGTAGCGGTTCCGGACGTGCCGCGACCCGATCCGCGGTCCGCGGTCATGGAGCAGCCGGAGGTACCCGAGCGGAAGCGTTTCTGCAGTCGCAGCGACTGCGGGGCGCCGGTAGGCCGTGCGCGCGGCGACCGGCCCGGCCGTACCGAAGGCTTCTGCACCAAGTGCGGCCACCCCTACTCGTTCGTGCCCAAGCTCCGCGAAGGCGACATCGTGCACGGCCAGTACGAGGTGATCGGCTGCCTGGCGCACGGCGGCCTCGGCTGGGTCTACCTCGCCGTGGACCGGGCGGTGTCCGACCGCTGGGTCGTCCTCAAGGGCCTGCTCGACACGGGCGACCAGGACGCGATGGCGGCCGCGATCTCCGAACGCCGCTTCCTCGCCGAGATCGAGCACTCCAACATCGTCCGCATCTACAACTTCGTCGAACACCTCGACCAGCGCACCGGATCCATGGACGGCTACATCGTCATGGAGTACGTCGGCGGCAAGTCCCTCAAGGAGATCGCCAACGAACGCCGCACCCCCCACGGCAAGCGCGACCCGCTACCGGTCGAGCAGGCCTGCGCGTACGGGATCGAGGCCCTGGATGCGCTCGGGCACCTGCACAGCCGCAACCTGCTGTACTGCGACTTCAAGGTGGACAACGCGATCCAGACCGAGGACCAGCTCAAGCTCATCGACATGGGCGCGGTGCGGAGGATGGACGACGACGAGTCGGCGATCTACGGCACCGTCGGCTACCAGGCGCCGGAAGTCGCCGAAGCGGGCCCGTCGGTCGCCTCGGACCTCTACACGGTGGCACGCACCCTCGCGGTACTGACCTTCGACTTCCAGGGATACACGAACGTCTTCGTGGACTCCCTCCCGGACCCCGACAACATCGAGGTGTTCCGGACGTACGAATCGTTCTACCGGCTCCTGGTACGGGCGACCGACCCCGACCCCGGCCGCCGGTTCGCTTCGGCGCAGGAGATGGCGGACCAGCTGACCGGGGTGCTCCGCGAGGTGGTCGCCCTCCAGACGGGACGTCCGCGCCCGTCGCTGTCCACGCTCTTCGGCCCGGAGGTCCGGGTCACGGACACGGAGCTGTTCGGGAAGCTGGAGGGCGGGGTGTCGGCACTCGGTGAACGGCGGACCCCGACAGGCGGCTTCCTCCGCCGATCCGCTGCTTCCGCCGCCGGTGGGACCGCTACCCCTGCAGGCTCGCCCCGCGGTGGGCGTCCCGGCGCAGGAACGGGCACGGTCAACGGCGCGGCCGGCATCGCGAACGGTCCGGCTGCGGGTGCCGCAGCGCTGAGCGGCACGGGCGCGGCGTCCGCGCCCACCCGTCCACCGACCCCGGCCGCGCTTCCGTCGCCCCGGCAGGCGGCGACCGCCCCGACGACCCCGGCCGGCGGCGCGGAAAGGTTCCTCGCGGAACTCGACGTGCGGTCGACGGCGCTCGCGCTGCCCGTGCCCCGTGTCGACCCGAACGACCCCAACGCGGGTTTCCTCGCGGGCCTGATGGCTTCGGCCCCCGCCGAGCTGATCTCCGCGCTGCACAGCGCGCCCGCGAGCTCGGTGGAACTGCGGCTGCGCGAACTACGGGCGCGCCTGGAGATGGGTGAGCTCACGTCCGCGACGACGTCCCTGGCCGATCTCGAGGCCCGTCACCCGGACGACTGGCGCATCGTCTGGTACCGCGGCATCGCCTCGCTCTGGACCGGCGACAACGAGACGGCGGCACTGTCCTTCGACGCCGTCTACGACGCCTTCCCCGGCGAGGCGGCACCCAAGTTGGCGCTCGGCGTCTGCGCCGAGGTCCTGGCACAGCTCGACAACGCCGCCGAGTACTACCGCCTGGTGTGGGCGACCGACCCGAGCTACGTCAGCGCGGCCTTCGGACTGGCCCGGGTACAGCTCGCCGCCGGCGACCGCGCCGGAGCCGTGCGTACCCTGGAATCCGTGCCCGAGGCGTCGATCCACTACACGGCCGCGCGGGTCGCGGCCGTCCGCGCGAGGCTGCGCCGACGGGCCCCGGACGACCCGCTGATCGATGATCTGACGGCCGCCGCCGACCAGGTCACCGCGCTGGACGGACTCGGGCTCGACGCGGTGCGCCGTGAGCGGCTGATGACGGAAGTCTTGGGTACGGCGCTGGACTGGGTGCTCTCCGGAAGTACCGGAGCCCGGCCGGCGAAGAGTGTCCTGCTCGGCAGCGATCTGGACGAGCGCGGTCTGCGCTTCGGGCTGGAGCGCTCGTTCCGGGTACTCGCCCGGCTCGCCGGGAACGGCGAGGAGCGCATCGAACTGGTGGAGCGGGCCAACCGTTTCCGCCCCCGGACGTGGGTGTGAGTGATGTCCCAGAAGCCCCAGCAGGCCACTTGGTCGACGTGTCCCGGCTGTGAGGAACCGCTGGAGTCCGGCGACCTGTTCTGCGGCGCGTGCGGGCACGACCTCTCGGTCGTACCCGAGCCGCAGCAGGACCACCCCACGATCGCCCTCGGCTCCCCCGCGGGCACGGAGGGCCCCGGTGCGTCCGGACGGTCGCACCGGCCGAGCGTGCTGCCGGCTGCGGACCCGGGCGGGCGCCGACCCCCGTCGACGGCCGTACCCTTCGACGAACGCGAAGCCGTGACCGGCGGTGTCGGCTCCGACGACGGGGCCGACCGGGAACGCCCCGGGGAAACGGGCCCCGCGGGGGACTCCGGCGACTTCGAGCTGGCCGCCCCCTCCTCCCGTGCGACGGGGCACGCGGAAGGCCATGCGGCCACGCCTCCCGCGGGTACCAAGCTCTGTGTCGCGTGCCGTGCCGGTCACGTCGACACCGACGGGTACTGCGAACACTGCGGCCACGCCCAGCCGCGCGAACGCGACCACGTGGAGCAGCAGCTGGACGCGGTCGCCGCCGTCAGCGACCGGGGGCTGCGCCACCACCGCAACGAGGACGCCTTCGCGGTCGTGTCGTCGGCCCTGCCCGACGGGTCCGCGGCGGTCGTCGCCATCGTCTGCGACGGGGTGTCCTCGGCGACCCGGCCCGACGACGCCTCGGCGGCGGCAGCGGGCGCGGCGAGCGAGGCGCTGAGGGAGTCCCTGCCGCGCGGCACCCATCCGCAGGCGGCGATGCACGACGCGATTCTCGCGGCCGCCTCCGCCGTCAACTCCCTCGCGTCCGAGCCCGGCCAGGCCATGGAACACGACCCGCACCGCCACCAGAACGCACCGGCGTGCACCCTGGTGGGCACGGTCGCGGCGTCCGGACTGCTGGTCGTGGGCTGGGTCGGGGACAGTCGCGCATACTGGGTGCCGGACGACCGCACGGCACCGCCCGCCCGGCTCACCGAGGACGACTCGTGGGCGGCCCAGATGGTCTCGGCGGGACTCATGAGCGAGGCCGAGGCGTACGCGGACGAGCGGGCCCACGCCATCACCGGCTGGCTCGGGGCCGACGCCTACGAAGTGGAGCCGCACACGGCGGCGTTCAAGCCGGACCGCCCCGGGGTGGTGGTGGTGTGCACCGACGGCCTGTGGAACTACGCCGAGTCCGCGCAGGAGATGGCGCAGGTCCTTCCCCCGGACGCGGCGGACCGGCCACTGCACGCGGCGCAGGTGCTGGTCGGCCACGCGCTGGACGGCGGCGGCCACGACAACGTAACAGTGGCCGTCCTCCCGTTCGCCGTGCCGAAGTGAGGGGCAGGATCGGCCTGAACGAGGCCTGAGCCCCCTTCGCCCGTCCGGACGCCCCCTGCCCTTTCTGTCTGTTGTGTGGATACAAGGAGCCAGCTCAGATGGCGAACTTCTCCAAGTCGAACGCGCCGCAGTTCTCGGTCGACGTGTACCAGAACGAGTACCTGCCGGAGGGCGGGCGGGACGTGAACGCGATCGTCACGATCACCGCCACCGGCGGGGGCACGAGCGGCGGCATCCCCGTGCCCCGGGCGTCCGCCTCCCCTGCCGGCGTGCCGGGCGGGCGGGCGGACGCGGCGGTCGTGGTCATGGTCGACTGCTCGGGCTCGATGGACTACCCCCCGACCAAGATGCGCAACGCCCGTGACGCCACCGCCGCGGCCATCGACACGCTGCGCGACGGAACGGCCTTCGCGGTCGTCGGGGGCACGCACGTGGCGACCGAGGTCTTCCCGGGCGGCGGGCGGCTCGCGACGGCCGACCCCGCGACGCGGGAGCAGGCCAAGAAGGCACTGCGCAAGCTGAGCGCCGGCGGTGGCACCGCGATCGGCACCTGGCTCCGGCTCGCCGACCGGCTGCTGAGCACGGAGGACGTAGCGATTCGGCACGGCATCCTGCTCACGGACGGCCGCAACGAACACGAATCCCCGGAGGACCTGCGAGCCGCCCTGGACGCCTGCGCCGGGCGCTTCACCTGTGACGCCCGTGGCGTCGGTACGGACTGGGAGGTCAAGGAGGTCACGGGAATCGCCTCGGCATTGCTGGGCACCGCCGACATCGTGGCCGACCCGGCCGGACTCGCCGCGGACTTCACGCAGATGATGGAGCACGCGATGGGCAAGGAGGTCGCGGACGTGGCGCTGCGGATCTGGACGCCCGTCGGCGCCGAGATCACGTTCGTCAAGCAGGTCGCCCCGTCGGTCGAGGAACTGACCGGCCGGCGCACGGACGTCGGGCCGCGCGCCGGCGACTACCCGACGGGATCGTGGGGTGACGAGTCGCGGGACTACCACGTGTGCGTCCGGGTGCCGCATGCGGGCGTCGGTCAGGAGATGCTGGCGGCCCGGGTGTCCCTGGTACTGCCCGATCCGGCGGGCGGCCCCGCACAGCCCCTTGCACAGGGCCTGGTGCGGGCGGTGTGGACGGACGACATGGCTGCCTCCACCTCGATCAATCCGCAGGTCGCGCACTACACGGGTCAGGCGGAACTGGCACAGGTCATCCAGCAGGGGCTGGATGCGCGCAAATCAGGAGACTTCGACGGCGCGACGGCGAAACTCGGCCGCGCCGTACAGCTGGCGGCGGCCTCGGGCAACGAGGACACTGCGAAATTGCTTGCGAAGGTGGTGGATGTTGTCGACGCGGCGACCGGTACTGTGCGACTGAAAGCAAAGGTCGCGGAGGCGGACGAGATGACACTCGAAACGCGCTCCACGAAGACGGTTCGCGTCAAGAAGTGACGAGAAGTATCGATAGGTAGAGCACGTCCGGTCGCGCCGATCGGACGGAGGAGAGGGGGAAGCGCCGACATGCCGACATGCCCGAACGGACACCAGTCGGGTTCCGACGACTGGTGCGAGGTCTGCGGCCATCGCATGGCCGGGGCCGGAGCTCCGGCGGGCGCGGTTCCGCCGCCTCCTCCCCCGCCTCCCGCGCCGGGGTACGGCTACCCCGGCTCCGACGCCCCGCCGCGGCCGCCCGGTTACGGCTACCCCGGTCCGGACGCCACGGCCCAGGCGGAACTGTGCCCGCAGTGCCGTACGCCGCGCGAGCCGATGGCGCCGTTCTGCGAGGAGTGCCGCTGGAACTTCCTCACGAACACGGCGACGTCGTACACCCCGCTGGCCCCGCCCGGCGGACCCGGCGGACCCAGCGGACCCAGCGCACCCGGCGGCCCCGGCGGCTCTGCACCCGGGCTCAACCTGCCGCCCGGTTTCCAGTCCCAGCAGCCGCCGCGCCCGCCGGACCCGTACGAGTACCAGGGTTCGCGCCCCTCGCAGATGAACCGTCCCGCCGAGCCGCTGACCGGTGATCCGTCGACCCAGCAGCCGCCACCCCCGCCCGGGTTCCCCCAGCAGGGGCCGCCCGGCCCCGGAGAGTTCTCGGCACCGCCCGGCCCGCCCGCGCCGCCGCCGGGATTCTCCCAGGGCCCACCGGTCCAACCCGGTTTCCCGCAGGCCGTCCCGGCCCCGCCGCAACAGCAGCAAGTCGGCACGGACGACTGGATGCTGTCGCCGCCCTCCCAGACGCAGGCCCCTCATCAGCCGGCACCGCCGCAGTACCAGGCCCCTGCGGGATGGACGGCGGTCATCGCCCCCGACCGCGAGTACTTCATGGCGATGATGCAGCGCAGCGGTCCCGAGGCGGCCGGGCTGAACCTGCCCGCTTACTCCCCGGAGCAGCAACTCCAGCTCTCCGGCAACCAGGTCAGCATCGGACGGCGCCGGCACTCCACCGGCGAGTCGCCCGACATCGACCTGTCCGTCCCCCCGGAGGACCCGGGCGTATCCCACCAGCACGCGGTCCTGGTCCAGCAGCCCGACGGCTCCTGGGCCGTGGTCGACCAGAACTCCACCAACGGCACCACCGTCAACGGCGGGGAGGACCCGATCCAGCCCTACGTACCGATTCCCCTGCAGGACGGGGACCGGGTGCACGTGGGGGCCTGGACGACGATCACCATCCGCCGGAGCTGACGGCCCAGGGCTGGCGAACGGCCCTGGAGCCTGCTTGGGTTCTGCGGGTCGTCGCAGTCGTCGCAACTCATCGGCCCGGGGGCGCTCCTTCGTTCACCCGTCCGCACGGGGCGCGTCCAGCGGCCAGGCGTACGGCCCGCCGGGGTCGTCCAGCCAGGCCCACTGACGGCCGCCGTCGACGGTGACGCCGAACCGCTCGCGGTCCGGTCGCCCCTCGCGCTGCCAGAGCGAGAACGCTTCATGCGGATCCAGACGGCCCGCTGTGAGCGTGAGCAGGAAGCGGAACAGGTCGCTGTCCGCCGCACGCCGAGGAAGCCCCGCGACGTGCGGGACGCGGGCGCGGGCCGGGGTTCCGCCGCGCAGCGGCACGAAGTACGCGGAGGAGTGCAGGAAGCGCCCTTCCGCACGGCCGGCGTCGTACACCCGCAGCAGGATCATGCCGGTGGCCAACGGGGCGAGGACCAGACCGCCGGGACGGCACTGCGCGAGCCACGCCACGGGCACGGACGCCAGGGTGCAGGTGGCGATGATCCGGTCGTAGGGAGCCCGCCGGGGACATCCGCGCGCCCCGTCAGCAGTGATCACGGCCGGACGGTATCCCGCCGCCGCGAGGTGGCTGCGCGCCGACTCCGTGATCTCCGGCTCGAGATCGACGGTCGTCACGTTCGCATCCCCGAGCCGGTGGCAGAGCAGGGCCGCGTTGTAGCCGGTGCCGGCCCCGATCTCAAGGACACGGTGCCCGTCGCGGACCTCCAGGGCGTCCAGCATGCGGGCCATCAGGGACGGCTGGCTGCTGGAGGAGAGCAGCTCCCCGTCCCGCACGCGCGTCGCGAGCGGGCCGTCGGCGTAGGCACCTCTGAGCCAGCGTTCACGCCGGTCCGGAGCGGGGTCCCCGCACCAGAGCCGTTCGTATCCGGCGAGAGTGGAGACGTAGTAGTACGGGACGAACAGATGGCGCGGCACGCTCTCGAACGCCGCGCGCCACGCCGGGTCGTCGAGCGCGCCCATCGCGGCGATCCGGCGCACCAGCGCCCTCCGCACCTCGTCCGCGAGCGCCGCCGCAGGATCACGCGACGCTCGCGGCGCGCCCCTCCCGCTCGCGTCCGTCTCGTGGCTCCGGTCCGGTTCGCTGGTCACGTCCGCTTCCAGATTTGCACCCATATCTCCACTTTCCTGCGCCATCGCCCTCGAGGCGAGCACGTCAAGCGGTCCTAGGGCCCGGGTCCTCCGCCGGCCCGTCTGAGAGCATGGATCCCGTGAACGAGATTCCACGGGGCACACTCCAGGAGCAGACCTTCTACGAGCAGGTCGGCGGCGAGGAGACCTTCCGGCGCCTGGTGCGACGTTTCTACGAGGGCGTCGCCGGGGACCCGCTGCTGCGCCCGATGTACCCAGAGGAGGATCTGGGGCCTGCCGAGGAACGACTCGCCCTCTTCCTGATGCAGTACTGGGGCGGCCCCCGGACGTACAGCGACCACCGCGGCCACCCCAGGCTGCGCATGCGCCACGCGCCGTTCACCGTGGACCGGGCCGCCCACGACGCCTGGCTGACGCACATGCGGGCCGCCGTCGACGAGCTGGAACTCTCCCCGGAGCACGAACGCCAGCTCTGGGACTACCTCACCTACGCGGCCGCCTCGATGGTGAACACGGCAGGCTGACGAACCTCCTGTGTCGACTGACCCAGGGTGACGAGACCATCACTTCAGGACATGACGGGGTGACTTCCGGCCTTCTGCGGACCGCGGGCCCCCCGTTCATCGCCCCCACCCCTTAAGTTCACAGCCGCAACACATCGAACGGGCATCCGCAGCCGGCGGGTGCCCTCTTCCTGTGGAGGTTCGGCGTGCGTCGGGGAGCCTTGCGTGTCGGTGCCGTGCTGATCGGTGTGACCACGGCCCTACTCGGATCGAACACCGCGGTGGGCAGCGCCTTCTACGTGTACCAGGGCGACGACTTCGGCTACATCACCTACAACCACAAGGCGGCCGGAGCCTGCGATCGCGAAGCCGACGGCTTCAACGTCTACACGAACTTCAAGCGCACCTACCCGAACAGAGTGGTGCGCGTGGAGGAGAAGGACGGCTTCTGCCGGAGCTCCACGACCGGCACGTACTCCGTCTACACGATCCAGGCTTGTGAGAACCGCCCGTTCATGCCCGATGCCTGCTCCGGGTGGGCCGAGCACCGTTGACCGACGTGTCCCCGCGAACTCTGGCGGTCCGAGACCTCATGTGCACCCTCGGCGGCCGCACCCTGCTGCGCGGTACCCGGCTGACCGCCGATGCCGGCGAGTCGGTCGCGGTGACGGGCCCGAGCGGCAGCGGAAAATCCACGCTGCTCTCCTGCCTCGCCGGACTGCACCGACCCGACGCGGGGACCGTCGAGGTGTGCGGGACGGACACCGCCACGCTGCGCCCCGCGAAAGCCGCGGCGTGGCGGCTGCGGACCATCGGCTTCATCTACCAGTTCGGTGAGCTCCTGCCGGAACTCACCGCGGTCGAGAACGCCGCCCTCCCCCTCTTGATCGCCCGAAGGCACCGGCGTGAGGCGTACACCACCGCCGAGCGACTGCTGGGCGAACTGGGCGTGGGGGAGATCGCCGACTCACGCGCCGGCGTACTGTCCGGCGGTGAACGCCAGCGCGTCGCCGTGGCCCGTGCCCTGTCCACCCGTCCGCCGTTGGTCCTGGCCGACGAACCGACCGGCGCTCTCCACGAGCGCGCCGCCGACGACGTCTGCGACCTGCTCTTCAGCCTCCCCGGCCGCTACGGCTGCACACTGGTCGTCGTCACCCACAATCCGTCGGTCGCCTCCTGCGCCGACCGGCGTCTCGAGCTGCGGAACGGCACGCTGCACGACACCACGGCGGCGGAGTCATGACAGCGGCACGGCGCGGCACCACCATCCAGTTGCTGGAGATCGGGCGCCGGGCGGCCAGGGGACGGCGGGATCCCCGCCACGCGCTCCAAGCCCTGTGCCTGGTGCTCGCGGCGACGGGTGCCGCCCTGCTCGTCTGGGGCGTGCTCGCCACGCACGCCGCGTACGAGGGGCGGGACGCGCGCACCGCGGCGAGACAACCGGACCGAGCTCTCGCCCATCCCGGCCTGCCTCCCGTCGCACGGTGGTGGAACGGTGGCGACAGCCTGCGAAACCGCGGCTTCTCCGTCGTGACCATCGAACCGCTCGTGCCGTCCGCGACTCCCCCACCGGGATTGGCCCGCTGGCCCGGGCCCGGCGAGGCGTTCGTGTCCCCCGCACTCCTGGACGCGATGCCGCAGGCGTCCACCCGCTACGGCAGGTTGGCCGGGACCATCGCAGCCCGCGGACTGGCCGAACCAGACGAATACCTCGTCTACCGGCGACCACCCGACGGCACGTCGCCCCCGGCGGGACCCGACGGCTTCGCGGACATCGTCGGCTACGGAAGAACCGCTGAGGGGACGTCCGACTTCCGCAGCCAGTCCTTCGACCGGGCCGAAGCCGACCTCCACTGGCTCATGGCCCCCTTTCTGGGACTGCCGGTGTTGGTGCTCCTCGTCGTGGCGTCGCGCCTGGGAGCCCGGCAGCGGGATCGGCGGCTCGCCGTCCTGTACGCCATCGGCGCGGGGCGGTCCGTGCGGGCGCGGATCGCCCTCGGGGAGTGCCTTCGCCCCCTCGCCCTCGGAACCGCCCTCGCCGGCGCACCACTGGCCGTCACCACACTCACCGGCCTGACGCTTCCCCTGACGGGATACCGCATCCGCGCGGACGATCTCGCGCCGCTGCGCCAGCAGTTCCCCGTCGCGCTGGTGCTCGGCTGGGCACTGCTGTGCCTCGTCTTCGCATCCCTGCACCTGCGGGTGCGTCCCGCCGAGGGCAACCGGCTCCGGCCGCTGCGGGACGTACCGCCCGCATGGCCCCGGTACCTGTGCGGAGTCGGCACCCTACTCACCCTGTGGGGCGCGATGATCGGAAACCTCCTGGGGGTGCGCCTCTTCACGCTCGGGCTGGCCCTCGCACTGGCCGGGCTCCCTGCACTGCTGGGACGGATCGCAGCGGGGGCGGCCGTCCGGTTCACCGACCGGAGGCGCGGGGACGCAGCGCGGCTGGTCGGAGGCCGCTGGGCCGCCGCCCACCCCGGGGTACTCGCCCGGTCCTGCGCTGCCCTCGCAGTACTCATGGGTCTGCTCACCCAGGTACACGTGGCGATCACGGAATTGACCACCGATGCCCAGCACGCGACTGCGCTGGCGCGGCAATTGAACGGCCGGCTTCTGCACGTCACGGCAGGCGCCGCCGACCAGGAGGCGAACGCCGGGTTCCTCGCGGCCCTCGCGCCCGGGGACCGCGTGCTCCGGATCTCGTCGGACGAGAGCGGCACACGACCGGTCGTCCTCGGGGAGTGCCGTGACCTGGCAGCTCTCGCCCCGCTGTCCTCGTGCCCGCGCACCGAACCGGTACCGGCCGCACAGGCTTTCCGGGGGCGAACCCCCGGTACCGAAGCGCTGCGGTGGATGAGCTTCGGCGAGGTGCTCGTGCAAGCACTGCCGTCACGGGACGGGTTGCCAGCTGGCGACGGCGACTACGTGGTCCTCGTCTCCGGGAGGGACGGACCCGACCGGATCACGCGTGCCGCATTCGAAGCCCTCCCCCTGCCCTCGGTGGCCGTCCCCGGTGATGATCACGTTATCGGGGCGTCCGCACGCGCCCGCATCGCCGACTGGGTCTCCCTGCTCGCCGCCCCGGGCCTGGTCCTGCTCGCTCTCGCGGGCGCCATCGGGCTACTGCACGCCTACCTGGACCGCGCCGATGCCCTACGGCCCCTCGCGGGCTACACCTCGGGCCTGCGCTTCCACCTGCGCGCCGCATGGTGGGGCATCGGCCTACCGACGGCCTGCGCCCTGGCGCTGGCGACGGCGTTCGCCGGACTGCTCGGGGGCATCAACCTCGCGTTCCTGTCCCCGTCGGGTGCCTCCCCGCTGCCGCTTCTCGGCGGAGGGCTGGCCGTGGCCGCGGTGCTGTGCGCCGGGCTGACCACGGTCGGGGGCCTGCTGTCGAGCCGCTTCACCCACCGGTGGGTGCCGCGCGGCGACTGACCGCTGGTCCCCTCCACCAAGAGGGACCGTAGAGACCCCGGGGCCGAGCAGCAGCCGGAGAGACGGCAGGCCACGCGGGCGCAGCGCGGAGGCGAACCCGTACCGGCGTGGCACGGCGCCGTGCCCGTCACCGCCCAAGGGCGGGCAGGAGGCGATGGGCCCCGGAACCCACTCGGCGCAGGGGCAGTCCCTACGAACCACGCACATCGCAGAGGGGGGCGAACCGTGCGCAGCACGGATGGCAGACAACACGGGGAAGCAAACAGCCCGAACCCGCACGGCGCCGACGGCGAGCCGCACAGGCGCGCACGAGGGAGCGGGGGAAACGCTCAGGTGGGGGTGACCGTCAGCCCACCGAGGCCGGCCCTGCGGACGGCCACCGAGCCGAAGGGCGTACGCAGGCGCAGCCACCCACCCGCGGCGAGCAGCGCCGCACCGGGGAGGTCCTGCGGAGTCGGGCGTAGGAAACCCAACGACTGGGCGGCGTGCACCGCCCGCAGCGGCAGCTCCGTGTCACCGAGCGTGCGCGACCAGATCTCCCGTCCGATCCGGTCACGCTCGGCACGGGTGCGCCGATCCTGCGGCAACGCCTCGTCCTTGGCCCGGAATTCGGCGACCGCAGCGGCCACCGCACTCTGCATTCGTCGGACGTCGGGCAGCCCGGGAAGCTCCCGCCAGCCCCCGCGCGGGGGCAGCAGGCCCGCCCACGGCGGCCCGGTGACGGCCGCGGGCACGGCGAGCGTCGCACCCGAGACGGACTCCAGCAATTCGCCCGCGGAGACCGTGGCGTCGAGTTCGGCGGGCTCCGCCAACCGGGCGGTACGGATCACGATGACGTCGAACGAAGGCGGCCGGCCGAACACGGCCAGTGCGCCCCCGCCGGCCTGCAGCCGGACGGCGGCCGCACGGTCGTAGTGGATCAGCCGACCGAGGAAGGCGGTGAGGTCCTCCGCCTCCCTCGCGTCGGCGAACCGCAGGGTCTGCACGGGCGCCGTCATGCCGCGAGCGCGTCCTTCACGCCGTCATCCAGATACTCCCGGAGGAAGGACTTCTCCTCGGCGGTGATCCGGCGCGGACGCGCCGCTGCCAGGTCATAGGGCACCACGACCGTCGAGGCCCGGACGTACACCTGCTCCGGATCCTTGATCTCGTACGCGATCGTCAGCGACGCCGCGCCGATCTTCGTCACCCACGACTCGACGGTCACCGGCTCGTGCCGGTGCACCAGCGGACGGACGTAGTCGATCTCGTGACGGGCCACGACCGACCCGCCGGAGAAGGACGGGGACCCGTCCCCCGGCGCCAGCCGGAACATGAAGTCGATGCGGGCCTCCTCCAGGTAGCGGAGGAAGACCACGTTGTTGACGTGCCCGAAGGCGTCCATGTCCGACCAGCGCAGGGGGCAGCGGTAGATGTGACGCGCCAACATCAGCCCCGGGTGAGCTTCTTGTAGGTGGCGCGGTGCGGACGCGCCGCGTCCGGGCCGAGCCGCTCGATCTTGTTCTTCTCGTAGGTCTCGAAGTTGCCCTCGAACCAGAACCACTTCGAGTCGCCCTCGTACGCCAGGATGTGCGTGGCGACGCGGTCGAGGAACCAACGGTCGTGGGAGACGACCACGGCGCAGCCGGGAAAGTCCAGCAGGGCGTTCTCCAGCGACGACAACGTCTCGACGTCGAGGTCGTTGGTCGGCTCGTCGAGCAACAGCAGGTTGCCGCCCTGCTTCAGGGTGAGCGCCAGGTTGAGGCGGTTACGCTCACCGCCGGAGAGCACTCCGGCCGGCTTCTGCTGGTCCGGCCCCTTGAAGCCGAAGGCCGACACGTAGGCGCGGGACGGCATTTCGACCTGGCCGACGTTGATGTAGTCCAGTTCGTCGGAGACGACGGCCCACAGCGTCTTCTTCGGATCGATGTTCTCGCGGCTCTGATCGACGTAGCTGATCTTGACCGTGTCACCGACCTTGATCTGACCGGCATCGGGCTTCTCCAGGCCCTGGAGCATCTTGAACAGCGTGGTCTTGCCCGCACCGTTCGGGCCGATCACGCCGACGATGCCGTTGCGCGGCAGCGTGAAGCTGAGGTCGTCGATGAGGACCTTGTCCCCGAAGGCCTTGCTGAGGTTCTCGACCTCGACGACGACGTTGCCCAGCCGCGGACCCGGCGGAATCTGGATCTCCTCGAAGTCCAGCTTCCGGGTCTTCTCGGCCTCGGCGGCCATCTCCTCGTAACGTGCGAGGCGCGCCTTGGACTTGGCCTGGCGCCCCTTGGCGTTGGAGCGGACCCACTCCAGCTCTTCCTTGAGGCGCTTCTGGCGCTTGGCGTCCTTCTGGCCCTCGACCTTCAGCCGGGCGGCCTTGTTCTCCAGGTACGTGGAGTAGTTGCCCTCGTACGGGTGCGCGCGACCTCGGTCGAGCTCCAGGATCCACTGAGCCACGTTGTCGAGGAAGTACCGGTCGTGGGTGATCGCGACGACGGTGCCCGCGTACTTGGCGAGGTGCTGCTCCAGCCACTGGACGGACTCGGCGTCGAGGTGGTTGGTGGGCTCGTCGAGCAGCAGCAGGTCGGGGGCCTCCAGCAGCAGCTTGCAGAGCGCGACACGGCGCTTCTCGCCACCGGAGAGGTTGGTCACGGCCCAGTCGCCGGGCGGGCAGCCCAGCGCGTCCATGGCCTGCTCCAGCTGTGCGTCGAGGTCCCAGGCGTTGGCGTGGTCCAGGTCCTCCTGGAGCTTGCCCATCTCCTCCATCAACGCGTCGGAGTAGTCGGTGGCCATGAGCTCGGCGATCTCGTTGAACCGGTCGAGCTTGCCCTTGATCACTGCGACGCCGTCCTGGACGTTCTCCAGGACGGTCTTGCTCTCGTCCAGCGGGGGCTCCTGCAGCAGGATGCCGACGCTGTAACCCGGCGACAGGAAAGCGTCACCGTTGGACGGCTGCTCAAGTCCAGCCATGATCTTCAGCACGGTGGACTTACCGGCGCCGTTGGGGCCGACCACACCGATCTTCGCACCGGGCAGGAAGCTCAGCGTGACGTCGTCAAGGATCACCTTGTCGCCGTGCGCCTTGCGCGTCTTGCGCATGGTGTAGATGTACTCAGCCAAGAGAAACCGTCCGGCAATCAGTGAGTGGGCAGATACACCCCATCTTGCCGTACCGCCACCCCCAGACGAAAACGGGTTGGTCGGGAGCCCCTGAGCTGGGCTTCGAAGAGGCACTCACGAATTGGATCAGGTGGCCAATGGTGACCACTGGTGACTATTGGCGGCCCCCTCACGGCCCAGAGACGGCCCGGGGCTGCCCTGCTTCACTCCCCTTCGAGCAGGTTGGAGCACGATTCCCGATGGTTCGATCACCCCTCTCCCTGGCCGATAGAGCCCACTACCCTGGCCAACAGAAGCCGCCGATCGGGGAGGGTGCGCCGAGGATGGGACCCAAGACTCAGAGGGTCTACGAAACGATCCGCTTGTGGATCGAGGAGGGCCGGTTCAAGGCTGGCGACAAGCTGCCCTCGGAGAGGTCCCTAAGCGCCGAGCTTGAGATCGGCCGTACGGCACTGCGCCAAGTGCTCGCACGCTTGGTGAGCGAGCACTTCATCAAGGCGTACGACCGTAGCTCGTACCGAGTCCTTGGTGGAGAGACCCCGCCGACGCCGGCGGAGGGTGAGCCCTGGAAGATCCATGGATCCCGGACGGTCTATGACAACCGCTGGGTGAACCTGGACCTAGTGGACGTCGAACCCCCGGGGGTAGAGCGTTTCGAGCATCACGTGGTCCGGCTCTTCCGCGTCGCCGTGACTGCCGTTCTCGACGACCAGGACCGCGTGCTCATGCTGTGGCGCTACCGCTTCGTACCGCAGCAATGGGGCTGGGAGCTCCCCGGCGGCATCGTGGACGCCGGGGAGGATGCCGCCATGACGGCAGCACGGGAGACCGAGGAGGAAACGGGCTGGCGCCCCGGCACGATCGAGCACATCCTCAGTTATCAGCCGATGATCGGCATGGTCGATTCGCCGCACGAGATCTTCCTTGCCCGCGGAGCTGAGAAGGTCAGCGAGCCCACGGATGCGGAAGAGGCCGGCGAAGTCGCCTGGGTCCCCTTGGACGACATCCCCCGCTTGATGACCGAGGGCAAGCTCATGGGGTCGGGCACGCTCGTGGCCCTGCTCCACATTCTCGCCTCTCGCACTAGAGGCGACCGGTAAGCAGCTCAACACGTCGGCGGTGCCGCACGGACCCCGTGCGATTGGCCAGCAACCTGGCCTGTTGCAAGTGGGTCCGTGCATCGCCCAGCTCTCCGCGCGCGAGATGCGCTTGAGTGAGGTCGCAGTGCAGGCCGGACCGTGCACGCACAAATGACGGATCAGCGCTGCGCAGGGAGGCGTACAGCTCGTCCATCGCCGAGCCGTCGCCGAGCTGGGCCAGCACGTTCCCACGCCACCTCGCCAGGTGATCGGTGTTGAGAAAAATGCTCAGCATGTCGGGGTCACGCGTCTCGCCGTCGTCAGGGAGCAGTGCACTGGCCTGCTCCAGTGCCGACTGTGCCGCCAACTCCATGCCCGCTCCGGCTGCGGCGCAGAGCTCAGCCTCGGCAGCGGCGAGCCACGCCCGGAGCCGGGGCGACTGACGGTCAGCGTGGGTGCGTTGCGCGTCCCGCACTAGCTCGATGGCGAGCTGTGGTCGTCCGGCGTCGGCAAGCACGTACGCCTGCTCCCCCATGGCATGAGCCAGGTAGAGCGGCGATTCAGCATCCTGAGCGGCCTTCTTAGCCAACTCGTATCGCCGCCAGGCTCTCTCGACTGCACCCGCGTCCAGAGCCTGCCAAGCGGCAAGGGTGGACGCCCCGGCCAACGCAGTAGCGATCGGTCGCCGCGTCCCGGGCAGCACGGCAAAGGTGAGTGCGTCCTCCATGGCCGCCAGGTGTCCGTTCATCTGGTCGACCAGGCCGGCCGCGCCCATCTGGCGGTCCTGCGAGCGGAGTAGCTCGGTCTGATCCAGGAAGGTCTGCACCATGGATGCGCTCAGACTGCCCGCCGCATCGATCCGGCTGAGCAGATCCACGTAACCATCGGTTTCTGTCGGTTGTGGGTCAGCCGCGCCACGCAATTCAGCGTCAGTAACCCCCAGGAGCGGCCGGAGGATCGCGGCGTACCGATCCGTGATGGTGCGTCGGCCGTTCTCCCACTCAGAGATGTAGGTCTTCAGACTCGCCGATGAGGCGACGTCCAGTAGCCGCTGTTCGGCGAACCGCCGCATCTCGTAGATAAGTCGGTCCTGCGACCAACCCCGCGCCGTCCGCGCCGACCTTAACCCCGTAGCCATGCCGCCTCCCAAGAAACCCCAGGTGAGAGCTGGTTAACACCCCCGAGGTTAACCCCAGTTGGCTACCGCAGCACCCCACTCAAGCCGTTCTCTGGAGATGCGCGCCGACACCAATCCTCTCGAAGGGCTTGCATCTGGTGCGCACCAGATGCCAATCTACTGGTGCGCACCAGACGGGCCGAAGAGGTCCGGCTCTGGCGTGCACATAAGTCCACAGAGTGATCCACCGCAGCACTACGGCCGTGAGAACGCCGGTCGAAGCGAGTGGAGACCAGCCGGCCGAGACCGGGCCCGCGTCACAACCGGGCCCCACACCCCGTGCAGGGGGACACGCCGTCGGCTCTAAAGAACCGCGTGGCCGAAATCGACGCCGCGAAGCGCCCTGGGAGCCAGACCTCCCCAGGGTCAGCGGCACCACGCGAATCGGAGGTCTGAACGACCGCGCAGCACTCGCTACGGCCGGTTGCCTCCGCTGCTCGTCTCGCACGAGCAGCGCTGAGGGGAGCCGGAACGGGCCGGTCCCAATACCGAGGGGAGAACCTCGTGCCGAAGTACAGCTTCACCGCCGAAGAACTCGCCGACACCCTGACCCCTGGGGAGATCACGAGCGCGAGCGGCACGTTGAGCGCATCCTCGCCGCAGGCCGCCAAGGAGGCGGTCGAGCGCAGTTTGCGCAGCAGGGGATACGAGCCGACCGGAAGCATCACGATCACTCAGAAGTAGGCATACCTGCCTGCCCCATCTACACCCGATGAACGGCGCGCGGTCCCCGGAGAGGCAACTCCGGGGACCGCTTTTTGGGGCCGTACCTACTGCTAGGGAGACACGACCCATGAAGTACATCGTTGCACGTCAGGTGGCCGTTACCGCCATCGCTGACGACCGTGAGCCGACCGGCGCGGAGCTGGACGCGATCGAGCGGGAGATGCCGTTGATCGCGGCGGAGGTTGAGCTGTTGGATGCCCTGATCGTGACGCTGGACCGTGCAGCCACGGTGCTGGACGAGCGGCGTATCCGCCGGGCCCGTAGCCGGGTGCTGGCGGCGCGGCGGGACCTGGCCAACCGTACGGCCGGCGTGCCCGGCGGACCGGTGGTGGCATGATGCCGACCGCTCAGATGTCCAGTAGCGGCGGGCCGTGGCGCCTGTATGTCGCGCTGATGGGTGCCGTCGAGTGGCCGGACTTTCGTTGGGAGCGGTCGGCCCCGGTGCCCATGATCGCCGAGCGCCGGGCCGCCCTCGCCACGCTGGGCTATGAACAGGTCCCCGGCTGCGAGTGGTCGTGGATCGAGGACACCGCCACTTATGGCGACGACGCCTCGCCCGTGCTGCTGATCGCTACCGTCAACGTGCGGGAGTTGACGGGTGGTGCGTCATGAACCGCTTCGGCAAGGGGCTGCTCGTGCTCGCCCTGGTCGTCGTCGTCGCGATGGCGTTCCGGGTGTCGTGGAATGCGCTGCGGGACGTAGCGAAAGCGACCGGCGCGGACGGTACTGCGGCGACGCTGTATCCGTTCGTCGTCGATGGCCTCATGGCTCTCGCGCTGGTCGCCACCCTGGTGCTGACCGGGGACGCGCGACGGTTCGCGCTGCGGGTGCTGGCCACCTACACGCTCGCCTCGCTGGTCCTGAACTACGTGCACGGTCTGGTGCCGGAGTTGCACGGCCGGTCGGTCGACTGGAGTCGACTGGCCGACTGGGATCCGGCGAACTGGGCCCTGGTCCTGCTCGCCACATCGCTGCCGGTCGGCTCGATCTACTTCGGCTCGGACCTGGTCGCCAAGGTCCTGCACCACCGACCGGATCCCGCTCCGACTCCTGCTGAATCGGCGGAAATTAGCGTGAATCGGTCGACGGGTGACCTGGGCGAACACGCTGAGCTGCCCGCCGCTCGTGTTGAGGAGGTGCCTGCCCGACCGGTCGAGCCGGTTCCGACGGTGGTCGAGGAGGAGGAGGAGAGCGAGCGGGTGCCGGTCGGTGCGGTCGCTGCCGAGCAGCCGCGGATACGGCGGGCGACCGGTCGAGTGCCGGTGGTCGCCCGGTCGAGTCGACCGGTCCGCACGGCAGAGGAGCTGCTGATCGAGGCCCGCGAGGCGACCGCCGGTTGGGCAATCGAGAAGCTGACGGCCGAGGGCATCCGCAAGGCCGTACGCACCTCACCAGCGAAGGCTAGGGGGCTGCGCGAGACGCTGCGCGCCGAGCGCACCACGCCCGCCGAGCCGCTGCCGGTGGCTGAGGGCGCCTGATGCGGCTGACGCGTGCCGACTGCTTCGACCCCACGGGCGAGCGGTTCGGCATCCCCACCTTTCCGTGGCGGTGCGCGCCGGACGGATACGCCACCCGCCGGCAACTGCGCGCCGCTGGACTCCGCCCCGGCGGGCAGCCGGTAGCGGCCCAGTGCCTACGACCCCGCCGTCGTGGGCGTGGGCCGCTGGTCGCCTATCTCTACCGCGTCGACCGCGCGATGCCCGTGCGTCCGATGACCCCGGGCCGGCGGGTGGCTCTGGCCAAGGCCAACGCCGCGCGGCGTCTGTGCCCCGGCTGCGGGCGCGACGCCGGATACGTCCTCCCCGCCGCGCTGGGCACCTGTGTGCCCTGCGCCTATCCCGAAGGGACCAGCGATGGAATCGCTGCCTGACATCGCCCGTGTGGTGCAGCTCCCCGACGGCACCCATGTCTACGTCGACCCCGCCCACCTGCCCGCGCCCCACTCCGGGCCGCAGGTAGTTCACCAGCACGTGCACCAGGCGCCGCCGGACCGGACGGTGCAGCGCATCGCGCTCGGCTCCGGGGTCGGCGCCGAAGCGGTCGCGGCCGGCGTCTACTTCGGTCCGCTGCTGGTCGGCGTGCTCACCGCCATGGCCGCGAACCTCGCCCTGCTCGCCCTGATCGCCGCGGTGTGCGCCTGGGGCGTGGTCACCGTCGTCAAGTCGGTGGGCGGTCAGGACGGCAAGAACGCCGCGAAGAACATCACCAAAGCCCGCCGCCGCTAACACAGAGGAGGAACCGCTATGTCCTTCAAGGCTGGCGACAAGGTCCGGATCGTCTCGTGTGAGGACGACCCGCGCGCTGCCGGGAAGACGGGCCGGATCGTGAACGACGTACCGCCGGGATCGCTGACGGCCGGCCGGTGGACCGTGCACCGGATCAGCCCGCTGATCGGCACCGTCCTGTGCCACCCGCACGAGCTGCGCCGCGCCTGACGGCTGCCTGCCCGCCCTGGGTGATCCGGGGCGGGTGGGGAGCCGGACAGTCCGGCCCCGGACAGGAGACAGACCGTGGCACGTGAACCCAAGCTCACGACCGGCGAGAAGGCGAGGGTCGCCTGGTACGTCGCCCGGATGGCCAAGCGCAGCATCGCCGACGACCGCCTGACCGGCGGCCGCGTCAACCAGCGCGACCTGGAACGCAAGGTCGAGCGGGTCATCGAGCAGGCCCGCACGCGCGAAGAGCGCGACGCCAAGAAGAACGGCCGCAAGTAGCTGTGCCCCGGGGCGGCCGACAGCCGCCAAGCATCCCGGCCGCCCCGGGCCCCTGACCACCCCACTTCGAGCAGTAGGAGAGAGACCAGCATGACCGAGACATCTGCGGGCCCGCACCTGCGACCCGTGCCCGAGATAGACCGTGACGACGATGCGCCGGCCGGCCCGGTGCCGGTGGACAACCCCGCGCTGCCGGATCCGAAGGTGCGGATCGAGAAGCGCAAGCCGGTCCTCGCGTCGTGGCTGACGAACCGGCGCGACTTCGCCGCCACCGCCCGCCACAGTGTGGCGAACGCTGGGTACGCGACGCTGTATCACGGGGTGCGGCTGCCGGTGTATGCCGGCCGCCTCGCCCTCATGTCCCCCCGCGGAGCCTGCCGGTTCATCGCCACGACGAACCGGTGGGTGTGGGACCGCGAAGCCGCACCCCTGCGGTCGTACGCGGTGCAGACCGAGGACATCGACGAGTACATGCGCCTGGCGCGCCTGCGCGCCGGTCGCGTCCGCCTGCGTGGGCTCGTGACCCTGGTCGCGGCGGTGTTCGGGGTCGGGTTCGCCCTCTACCTCTACGTCCTCGCCCCCGGGTTCCTGTACGCGTTCGCCGCCGGCGGTGTCCTCCTGCTCGGAGTCGGCGGACAGCAGCCGGACGCCCCGGTCGTGGGCCCGGCGGTGCTGAAGACGGAGGTGCAGAAGCTCACCGGCTCCATCGTGCTGCGCGGGCTCGATTCGATCGGGAACGCGAAGGTCACGGCCGCGATCAAGAAGGGCGGTGACATGAACGGGCTGCGGTTCGTCTCCGAGATCGTGCGCGACGGGCCCGGCTACCGCGCTGACCTCGATCTCCCCTACGGCGTGACGCCTGAGGACATCATGGAGGCCCGCAAGCCCCTCGCCTCCGGGCTCCGCCGCAAGACCGGCTGCGTGTGGCCCTCGCCCGACCCGGAGCAGCACGAAGGACGGCTCGTGCTGTGGGTGGGCGACAAGCCCATGAACGAGACCAGTAAGCCGGCGTGGCCGCTCGCCAAGTCGGGGACGGTGGATCTGTTCCGGCCGGTGGTGTTCGGCAACGACCAGCGCATGCGCGACGTCGCCGTCACGCTCATGTTCGCTTCGGTGGTCGTCGGGTCCATCCCCCGCATGGGCAAGACGTTCCTCATGCGGCTGTTCCTGCTCATCGCCGCACTCGACCCGCGCTCCGAGGTGCACGCGTTCGACTTCAAGGGCACCGGCGACTTCGGCGCCCTTGAACCCGTCTGCCACCGCTACCGCGCCGGCGAGGAGGACGACGACATCGAATACGTCCTCGAAGCGCTGAGGGAGCTGAAGGAGGAACTGCGTCGGCGAGCCAAGGTCATCAAGTCCCTGCCCCGCTCCCGCTGCCCGGAGTCGAAGGTCACCCCGGAGCTGGCGGGTGACAAGAGCCTTGGTCTGCACCCGATCGTGGTCGGGTTCGACGAGTGCCAAGTCGCGTTCGAGCACGAGGAGCACGGCAAGGAGATTGAGGCCATCTGCACCGACCTGGTCAAGCGCGGGCCCGCGCTCGGGATCGTGGCCATGTTCGGCACCCAGCGCCCCGACGCCAAGTCCCTGCCCACTGGCATCAGCGCTAACGCCGTCCTCAGGTTCTGCCTCAAGGTCATGGGTCAGCCCGCCAACGACATGGTGCTGGGCACGTCGATGTACAAGTCCGGGTACCGGGCCACCATGTTCTCCCGGTCCGATCGGGGCATCTGCTGGATGGCCGGTGAGGGCGACGACCCGCGCATCGTCGCGTCGGCGTTCGTGGACGCGGTTGCCGCAGAACGCATCGTCGCCCGGGCCCGCGTCGCACGCGAGGAGTACGGGAACGTCACCGGCCACGCCATCGGCCAAGGCCCCGAGAAGACCGGCAGCGGCTCGGACATCCTCGCCGACGTCCTCAACGTCATCGCGAGCGACGAGAAGGCCGTGTGGTGCGAGCGCATCGCCACCCGGCTCGCCGCCACGCAGCCGGACACCTACGGCGGGTGGCAGGGCGAGAACGTCACCGCCGCGCTCAAGCCCTGGGGCATCAAGCCGGGCCAGGTGTGGGGCCAGACCGACGAAGGCGAAGGGGCGAACCGACGCGGCATCAAGCGCGCCGACGTCACCGCCGCCATCACTCGCCGTAACGCCGACCGGGCCGCCGCCTGACCCGAGCAGCACCGCTAGACCTAGCACCCCAGCTTGCTAGGTCTAGCGGCTCCACTAGCGACCCACACCGCCGCTGATCAGCGAACTAGCGTCTAGCGGCCCATCTGCGCAAACCCCCGAAACCCGCCCTGAGAGGGGAGGTGACACCCCTATGGCTCTCGCTAGCCTCGCCGTCCTACTCACGCTCGCTGGTTACGCAGCGTTGTGTGCGCTCAGCCCGTTCGGGCCCTGCCGCAAATGCCGTGGGACCGGCATACGCACCGTCCGCCGCCGGACCGTCAAGGTCTGCCGCCGCTGCCGCGGAGACCGCTACCGACTCCGCACCGGCCGCCGCCTGCTCAACACCGGACGCCACATCCACCGCGCCGGCACCCGACCCACCACCACGGAACGGAGGTTCACGGCATGGCCGTAACCGTCTCCCTCGTCCTGCTCTTCGGGCTCGTGCTGTTCTTCCTGCTCCGCTCCCACAGCCTCGGGGCAGGCAGCGCGTTCACCGCCGCCGGGTTCGGCTTCTTCCTCGCCTCCACCGGCGCCGCCGAACCCATCAACAACCTGATCACCGCCGTCATCAGTGCCATCCCCGCCCTGTAGAGATCCACCGGCGGGTGGTACGTGGCTAGGGTGCCGCGGCGAGCTTCTGGCCGACCCCGGCCTGAGGAGGGATGACGGCCGTAATCGGCTCGCGGTGCTGTTCCCAGTGGGCGGCGATCCACTTCTTGTGCGTCGCGGTGATGGGCACAGTCAGCGGCTTGCCCTGGAGCTTGGCGTATTCGTCCCAGGCGAGGGTCTTCGGCCCGACGTCCAAGGTGAGCGTGGTCGGTTCGATGGCGATCTGGCCCAGGTCGAACAGCCGGTGGACGTCCTTGCGCAGCAGGAGGCCGCCGGAGGTGTGGTGCTTGCCGTTGGCGGCGTAGCTGTAGAGGTGGGCTGCGTCGAGGACGTAGGCCGGCATGGGTCCGGTGAACGCGCACATCTGGCCGAAGGATTCCAGCAGGGCCGCACGGAAGGCGGGCTGTCCCTTGCGTGCCCTGACGGTGCGCTTGGTGTGACCGCCGGCGATGACCTCGCGGGTGGTGTCGACGACATCGAGCGGGGTGGCGTTCTTACCGGTCTCGACACGAGCGCGGAAGTCCTCCCACCGCAGCCGGCGCAGCGCGTTCTGTGACTTCTTCTCCTCGCACAGGGCGCGGAGTTCGGTTCCGGACACGTGTCCGTGCAGGTCGATCCAGCCCGACTCGTACCGGGCCTGGTAGGTGGTCACGGGCACGGTCTCGACCGCAGGCGTGTCGAACTCGGCCTTGCACGCACTCGTCCAGCACCGGTACTTGGGCGTCATCGTCTTGCGTTCGGCGATGTCCGCCTTCCCGCACTCAGGGCACGAGCTGAGGTCCTTCATCCCGGTGCCGGTCTTGATGTGCTCGATGACGGACGTGCCCAGCAGGGTGTCGCCGTTCCAAAGCGCGATCACGTCACCGACCTGGACATGGGCCGAGTTCGGCACCCGGCTGTCCCAGCTGTAGTGGGTCGAGCTGCTGTCGTCGTAGCCGCCGCCGACCCGCTTCGGGTCGTCCCCCAGATACATCAACCACGCCGTCATCCGACTCCCCGTGCCCTCTCCGCCTCACCGTTCCTCCCGCCACCGCGACGAGAGCAGTCCGCTGATCAACCTACCGACGCCCACCGACAACCGGCCCCGCGATCACGGCGCCGGGTCCCCGCGTGGTGTGCCACGACAAGGGAGGGCAGCCCCCATCTCACGCCAATGAAGTCGGGGCCGCCCTCATCACCAGCAATCACCGAGAGAACTGGAGACATCCAGCATGCCTCACAACCGCAAGACCATGCTGCTCACCGCAGCGCTCGATGCCGCCGCCCGCGGCTGGCCCGTCCTCCCGCTACGGCCCGGCGGCAAGCGACCCGCGCTGCACGGCGAGAGCGCCTGCACCCGGACCGGCGTCTGCACAGACGGGCATGTGAAGTGGGAGCAGCGCGCCACCACCGACCCCGACCGCATCCGCGCCGCGTGGACGACCGGGCCATTCAACGTCGGCATCGCCACCGGCCCCGCCGGGCTGGTCGTCGTGGACCTCGACAAGCCCAAAGGCAGTTCGGACACGCCTTGCGGCGTGACGACCTTCGAAGCGCTCTGCGAGCGCACCGGGCAGCCCGTACCGTCCACCCGCACGATCCGGACCGCGCGAGGAGGACGGCACCTGTACTTCACCGCCCCGGCCGGTGTCCGGCTGCACAACACCCAAGAATCCCTAGCGCCGAACATCGACACCCGGGCCCGGGGCGGATACATCGTCGCCCCCGGCAGCACCACCCCCGCCGGCACGTACACGGTCGAGAACGACCGACCTCCCGAGCTCCTGCCGGAATGGCTGTGCGCCCTCCTGACGCCTCGTCAGCCCCCGCGGGAGCTGATGGCCACGCCCGTCGCTCCCCGGTCCACTCGCTGCGCCACAGCCGCCCTCAACGCCGAAACCTCCGCCGTCGCCACCACAACCGAAGGCGGGCGCAACGCCCGACTGCTCGCCGGCGCCCGAGCGATCGGACGCTTCGTCGCATGGGGCGACCTCCCCCGCGACGTGGTCGAGGAGGCCTTTCAGGGGGCGGGGGAGTCGGCAGGTCTGTCGCCGGCCGAATGCCGCGCCACCATCCGCAGCGCCCTGAACTGGTCCATCCGCACCGCCCGCCCGCGGGACACGGCATGACCACCCCGCAGCCCCTCCCCCTGAAAAGCCCTACCGGTCAGCCCACCGGCCCGGCAGCCGCCAAACCCTCCCCGGCCACGTTCCGCGGTGCGGCACTAAAGGGCGTCGCCGAAGGCGTCCTGACTGCTGTTCGCCCTGACACGCACCCCGCCACCCCGCCCCGGGCAGATGGCCGCTGGCCGGTTGCGTGGCTGGACATCAGCGCACCCCGCGGCATCGTCCCCACCACCATGTCCCGCTGCGCGCGGGGCTGGGACCGTAGCGCCGTCGGCCACCGCAAAGTGCTTGCCCTTATCGCCGACCACACCGCCCACCGCGACGTCTGCCCGCTCCGCACCACCCCCGAAGGGAGGGCCGCAGCATGACCGGGCCCAACACCACCACGCCCGCGACAATCGACGGTGCCGCCCTGCTCGCCGAAGTCGAAGCATTCCACCGCCGGTTCAACGTCTTCCCCCGCGAGGCCGCCTACGTCGCCGTCGCCCTCTGGGACGCCCATGCCCACCTGATCGACGCGTTCGACTCCACGCCCCGTATCGCGTTCCTGTCCCCCGAACCAGGGTCGGGCAAGTCCCGCGCGTTGGAGGTCATCGAAACCTTGGTGCCCAACAGCATGGCCGCCGTCGACGCATCCGCATCCGCCCTGTTCCGGGCCGTGTCCGGTGTGGACGGAGAGCGGCCCACGATCATCTTCGACGAGATCGACACCGTATTCGGGCCGAAGGCCGGAGACAACGAACAGCTCCGGGGCTTCCTCAACGCCGGACACCGCCGCGGACGGCTCATGTACCGGTGCGTCGGTGACGGCTCCAACCAGACCGTGCAGGGCTTCCCCTCATACTGCGCCGTGGCCGTGGCCGGACTCGGCTCGCTGCCAGACACGATCCTGACCCGCTCCGTCATCATCCGGATGCGCCGTCGGGCCAGGAACGAGAAGGTCGAGCCCTACCGAATCGGCGACCACGAGACGCAGGGCCACGCCATCCGCGACCGGCTCGCCAAGTGGGCCGACCAAGTCCGCGACCGCGTAGGCGGTGCCCGGCCGGTCATGCCCGACGGGGTCACTGACCGGCCGGCCGACGTGTGGGAACCCCTGCTCGCCGTCGCCGACGCGGCTGGGGGCGACTGGCCCGAGCGGGCCCGTGCCGCCTGCGCGGAGCTGGTCAAGGCCTCGCAGACCGACGACAAGGGGTCACTCGGCGTCCGGCTGCTCACCGACCTGCGTGATCACGTCCTGATCGGCATGGACAAGCTCCCCACCGTCGCCATCCTCGACCGGCTCAACGCCCTGGAAGACGCCCCGTGGGCCGACCTCCACGGCAAACCGCTGGACAACCGGCGCCTGTCCAAGATGCTCCGCGAGTACATGACCGGCGACAACGACCCCATCGTCTCCCGCAACATCCGCACCGCCGGCGGAATCCTCAAGGGCTTCTTCGCCAAGGATCTCCACGACGCCTGGACGCGCTACTGCCCGCCACCCCAGGAAACCGCTACAGCCGCTACGCCGCTACAGCCCAGCTCAGACTCCCTGTACGTGTAGCGGCACTTTCCGATGTAGCGGCTACGCCGCCACGCCCCGGACACCCCACCTAGGGGCCGCCACGCGCGGGGCGTAGCCGCTACACCCAACCTTCCCGCTACACAAAACCCGCCGCTGAGCTGCGATGTAGCGGCGTAGCGGATGTAGCGGACTTCCCAGAAGGGGGCCAAAAGCCCCGAGGACAGAGGAGAGCCAGCGTGGCATCCGCCGTAAGCACCCTGCGGGCCGGACTCCCGGACCGGTACCTCACCCCCGAGGACATCGCCGGGATGTTCTCCGTCCCCATCGAGACCGTCTACCACTGGCGCAAGCAGCGCACCGGCCCACCCGGGTTCCGAGTCGGCCGCTACGTCCGATACGACCCCGTCGCCGTCCGTGACTGGGTCACTCAGCAGAGCGACCTCGAAGCCGCGGCCTGATCACCCCTCCCCCAGCCCGTGACGCTCCCCCGAGCGCCACGGGCCTTCTCGTGCACCGAGAGAGGACCACTGCCCAAATGGCTGGCCACATCCAAGACCGCTGGTACAAGACCGAAATCGGCACCGATGGCAAGCTCCGGCGGGTCAAGACCGACCGCCACGGCACTGGCATGCGGTACCGCGCCCGGTACGTCGGTCCCGACGGCACCGAGCAGTCGCAGAGCTTCCCGGACAGGGAGAAGGGTCGGGCCGAGAAGTGGCTGACCCGGATCAAAGCCGACATGGACGCGGGACAGTTCTTCGACCCGAAGGCGGGACGGATCACGTTCCGCGAGTACGCCGAGAAGTGGCTCGGTGGCCTCACGACGGACGTGGTTAGCCAGGAAGCGGTGAAGCGGCGGATCCGTCTTCACGCTGTGCCACAACTGGGCACCCGCCCCATGGGGTCGTTCAAGCCGGAGCATGTGCGCGCATGGCTGGGCAAGCTGAACAACTTGCTCCCCAATGCGACGTACCGGCGAGCGATCTACGACTCGGTGTCGTCCCTCTTCAACGCGGCCGTGGACGACGGAGTCATCCGGGCGAACCCCTGCCACGCCCAATCGGTCAAGCCTCCCGAGCCAGACCCGCGCCTTATTCAGCCGTGGCCCACCCAGCGAGTGTTGGCCGTGCGGGCTGGACTACCCGACCGATACGCGGCCACGGTGGACGCCGGCGCGGGGTGCGGCTTGCGCCAAGGTGAAATCTTGGGCCTGGATCGGGAGAACATCGACGTGACGGCCGGGTGGCTCTACGTCCGGCAGCAAGTCAAGCGCGTGGGCGGCACGCTCGTGTTCGCACCGCCGAAGCGGGGCAAGCTCCGGGACGTTCCGCTGAGCCCGGTAACCGCTGCGGCCCTGAGCGTCCACATGGAACGCTTCCCTCCGATCGAGGTCAAGTTGCCGTGGAAGACCCCGGACGGGCCGCTGGTGGCCAGGCAGCTCGTCTTCACCAGCGCCGTGGGCAACGCGATCTGGCGCAGCTACTTCGACGACCACGTGTGGAAGCCCGCTCTGGCGTCCGCCGGCGTCATCCCGCCCAGGGAGCCGGGCAAGCGGTACGCTGCCGCGCCGAACGACGGCATGCACGCCCTGCGGCACTTCTACGCCTCCGTACTCCTGGACGGCGGCGAGAGCATCAAAGCGCTGAGCGTTTACCTCGGACACTCGGACCCCGGCTTCACGCTCCGCATCTACACGCACCTCATGCCGAGCAGCGAACAGCGAACGCGCGCGGCCGTGTCGGCCGTGTTCGGTCGCGCTTCGGGTACCCCTGAGGCGGCCTGACGGCCCACAGACGGCCCACGGCCCCACAACGGCCCCTGATCGGCGGTTCCCTCGCAGGTCAGGGGCTGTATCGCACCCCAACTTCGCCAGAAACACCCCATCTTGCCGTACCGCCACCCCTGGGAGAAAACCGCCTGCTCCCGCAGCCCTTCGCCGCCTCCACTCACGGCGCCCGGCTGCCCCGCCGCCACCGCGTTCCGGGTCCTGCCGCCACACGCGGTGCAGCCACCCGTCGGCAGCCGCGACGATCACGGCCGCCCGACCGTCCCCGGTCGGAGCGCTGCAGCCTGGGCCCTGCTGAGGACAAGCACCGCCGTGTCGTCGCGCGGTCTGCCGCCGGTGTAGCGCCGCAGTTCGTCGCGCAGGGTGTCGACCACCTGGCCAGGGGTGATGTCGCCCCACTCGGAGAGGCGGTCCTCCAGGGGGTAGAAGGCCCCGGAGGCGTCGCGCGCCTCGGTGACCCCGTCCGTGCACAGCAGCAGCGAGGTGCTCGCGGGAAAGGGGAACCGCTCGGCAGTGCGTGGTGACGGCGACAGGGCACCGAGGCCCAGCGGCACCCCCGGCTCGCGGCGGAGGACGCGGCTGGACGCCCCGCCCCCGTCCGGATTCCCGCTGCGACCGTCCAGACGGTACGGCGCAATGTGACCGCAGTTGACCGCCTCGGCCTCCGGCTCACCGGTGACCGAGATGACGAGCGCCGTCACGAAGCGCTCGGATTCACCGCTCTGAAGGGCGAATGCGTTGTGCCGTACGACGGCGTTCTCCAAGGCGTCCACAACGGCCGTGAGGGCCGGCTCACGGTTGGCCGCCTCCCGGAACGCACCCAGCACCGCGAAGGCCGTGCCGATGGCGGGCAGCCCCTTTCCCTGCACATCGGCGATCAGGACCCGGCTACCGAAGCCGGACGCCACGACTTCGTAGATGTCGCCCCCGACCCTGCTGTCCTCTTCCACCGGTTCGTACAGTCCGCTCACCACGAGTTCCTCGGTGTGCAACGGCAGCGGACGCAGGATCTGCCGCTGCAGGGCGGCCGCCGCGGATCGGAGTCGGGTGATCTCCGCTTCGTTGCGGGTGCGCTGGCGCGCCATCGCGACACTCGCACCGTTCAGGACGATGGTGAAGGCGACCAGCGTCACGCTGTTGGCAGCCGTGGGAAGCGGGTTGAGGAACTCGGAGGCGGCGACGACCGCGGTGACCCAGCAGGCGGCGATCTCGGTCTGGCGCACGGTGCCCCGCCCCGCGACGAGAGCGGGGAAAACGATCAGCAGGGGGACGACCTTGGCCTCTCTCGGGCTGAGGTGGGCCGTCAGCACGAGGACCGCGGTGAACACCACCATGTAGACCAGGAGCGCCGGCACCGAGAACAACGAGGCGACCAGCCCCCTTCGCGCCTCGGTCCCCTGCTGCCCGCGTGCGTCCGACGTGTACACCGATCCACTCCTGGCGTGGGCCTGTGCGGCTCCCGCAGGACCGGAACCCGCCCGTGGAGCATCTCAGCCGGTGCTCCGTGTCTCCTGCACCGCCCTCGGAAGTCGGGTGGATACCCGTGGGACATCACTCGCGTGTACGAGCTGACTCCCCATGGGCACGGGGAGCGCCCCATCGCCCACGGCTCCCGATGCGCCCTACGGGCTTCACGACCGGCCCTCGCACCACGTGCTCGCTGCTCCTAACACGCGCGCCACTCGCCGGTCAGTCCTCGTTGGCCGCGTTCTTCCTGCTCACGAAGAGGACGACGGCTCCACCTACGACCACAAGGGCGATCGCCGTACCTGCGATCAGAGGCGTCGCGTTGGAGGCGCCGGTCTCGGCAAGATTCTCGCCACCGCCCGTCGCGGCGCCTCCGACCGTGGCCGGAACGGGCTGGGACAGCACCTCGACGGGAGCCTCTCCCGTGCTGCCGGTCGTCTTGCAGTCCAGCACCCCCTTGAAGTTCCTGGAGAACCCACCCGGTCCGCTGATCGTGAAGTCGTATGCCCGGTCCTCGGGAACCGGCACGGTGATGGTCCGGGACTGTCCGGCGGGTATCGCGTGCCTGGACGCCATCAGTTCGAAGGAGAACGTCTCATCGCCCTTGTTCGTGACGGTGACGTCGACGCCGCTCTTCGCGCAGTTCTTCCTCGCGGATATCGCAGGGATCGGCCCGGCCTTGGCCCAGGTGGCGATAGCGGTAGCGGACACCGTGGACCGGCTGGAACCCGCGAGGATCTGGGTTTGGCTCTTCGTCTCGCTGGCGAAGACCCGTCCCACGGGCACCGACGTGGTCGCCTGAACCGTGAGGGCGGCCGAACCGTCCGCGGCCCCCGTGGGTATGCCGAAGTAGAGCTGACTGCCGTCGACCGCCGTCGTGACCGGCTTGCCCGCCCCGTCCGTCACCCTGACACCGGTCGCGGCGGCATCGGCCGGCGGTGTCACCGTGACGCGGTCGGCGTCCGTACGAACCGTGATCGGTCCCAGTCGCTCACCAGCCCTGCCGGAAACGGCGTTGGACTCCAGGCTGAGTGAGGCACGCGGTTCGCCGACGTCCTCCGCCTCCTTCTCCAGCCAGTCGGCGAGCTTCTCCGCAGCCGGATCGAGCGCCTCGACCTCGGCGCCGTCCGAGTACCGCCATATGGCGACCTGTGTCCCGGCTGCTGCGGTGCGCTCGGTGAGCGGCCCGGTGCCTGCACGCTCGGCGATCCCCATCAGGTCGTCGACCTGCGGGTAGGAGTGCTGGAGGATCCAGCGGATCTTACCCGCGTGCCGGTTGGAGCCGAGGGAGGACTGGCTCCACGGGGTCTCCAGGTACCTGGCCTGCTCCTGGGTGGGGTTGTAGACGTCGATGCAGTAGGTCTTGAGCTTCCCGCCCCCGTCGACGGTCATCTCGAAGAGACCGGCGGGGAGTTCGTGCACCTGGCCGCCTTCGTGCAGGACGGCGCGGTCGAAAGTGCTCAGGCCATCGAGCGTGGCAGATGCTCCGCCCTGGTGCTGGGGGCCCTCATCAGCGACGGCCGGCGCCAGCGCACCAGCCGCGAGCAGGCCCGACGCCAAGGCGCACACGGCGAGCCGGGCGGCTCCCCGCCCGCGTGCAGAGAACGCAGAAAACACAGAATTCCCCTCTGGGCGAGACCCTTTCGCGTGGGATACGTGGGGGGAGTGCCTCGCCTACAGACTCAAGTGCCCCGTGAGTACAGGGAATCCTAGGGATGAGGCGGGACCAACTCTCCCGTCATACCGTCAGATAACCATTCCGAATCAAAATCGTTATCGCCAGCCGCGCATCCACCCACTCACTGTCGACATATCTCCACCGCAGTGGGACGGCTCGATCAAGGAACCGCCACGAGCGCCTCCTGCACAGCGACATGGCCACGGGGGCGGCCCGGAGCATCGAACACGTCGGCTTCGATCCCCGGCCAGGACGGTCCCTCCGTAGGCCACGGCCCACCTGGTGGCTCCACCACCTCGTCCCGGCCGCTGACTGCCGCGCCACCAGAGCTGCCAGAGCTCGCGGCCGTCACAGAACCACCCGCACCACCCCCCGCCTTCGCGGCAGCGCCGCGGGCCGCACGGCCGACGCCGCCGGCTCCCGAGCCGTCAGCCCCCGGCTGCGCGCCTCCTCGCGTACCCGGTGTGTCCGGGAGGGCGGCACCCGACGCTACCGGCGCCCCGACCGTACGGTCCGTCAGGTGGACTCCCGCCTTCGACACGCGTCGGAAGGCAGACGTGCCGCGTGTCAGGTCGTGCCCCACCGCCACGGCATCGACGTCCACCGACGCCCTGCGCTGCCCGTCCCGTTCCTCCTCGCGCACCCTCAACCGGCCGTGGACCACGAGTGGTTCCCCCACGGCGACGGACGCGGCCAGGTTGAGCCCCAGCGTCCGCCACGCCCACACCGTGTAGAAACTCGTGCCCCCGTCCGTCCAGAGCTGCCGCTGGCGGTCCCACCGCCGCGCGGTCACGGCCAGCCGGAACCGTGCCCATCCGCCGTTCACCGAATCCCGGTACTCCACGGCTGTCGCGACATTGCCCACCAGCGTGACCATCGTCTCGTTCATGACCCCACACCCCTTGCGGTCGGACCGGCCCTGTGCACCGGCTGGCTCCATGCTGGACCGCCCAGCGAGATCCGGCCCACGACTGTGGACGCAGCCCGGGATGTGGAAAACCCCGCCACCCCCACGGGTGACGGGGCCCTCTGCAGCCGCGCGGGCAACAGCCCTTCAGCGTCGGGACACCGTGGAGTACTGATCCCGCACCTCCCGGTACCTCAGCAACTCCGCGGCGACCGGATCGAGGACCATTGCCCGGCCGCTCGCCGCGGCGGCCTCGCGCAGCCGCCGCTCGGCCTCCTGCCCGTACCGGCGCGCCGGCCCCCTCGACGCGGCCGTGCTCGCCCACTCCACCAAGGGCCCGCCGATGATCCCCCCGAGCATCACCAGTACCGCCGGGAGGAGCGCAGGCTCCAGCACCCCGACGATCTGACCGACCAGCCACAACCCACCGAAGATCTGCAACAGGGTCATGGCCGCCTGTGCCAGCACCGCGGCCGGCCACCACGCGGGGCGCGGTGGCCGCCCACGCTGCGTGCTCATCTTGACCGCGAGTTCGTCGAGCGTCTCGGGCAACCCGTCGGCCCCCCGCACCGCCGCTTCACGCACCGCCTGTGCCCAGGGTGCGGGCAGCCCCTGAGCGGCCTCGTCCGCGACGGTGCGCACGGCCTGCTCGACCCTTTGCCGGGCGGTGAGTTCTTCCTCCACCGGCTCCGGCGCCTGCGGGGGCACCCCGCCGGGAACACGGGTCCGCTCGTACCAGCGCCACAACCGCGACCAGGGCGTCCCACAGGCTCGTCCGGCATTGCGCAGCCACTGGCGTTCGGCTTCTTCGCCGAACGCGGTGGCACCGACCGCGACCGCCAGGCGGGCGGCGAAGTCCTCGCGCGCCCGCTCGCCGAGGCCGGTCCGCCCGTCGGCGACGTACGCCGACCGCAGCCGAGCAGCGGCGGCGTCGACGTCCGCGGAGATGCGCCGGGCCGCTGCAGTGCGGTCCTGGACGAACCGGCCGAGCAGCTCGCGAAGCTCGCCCATTCCCTCGCCGGTGAGCGCCGACAGCGCGAGCACGGTTGCACCGGGCTCTCCGTGCTCGCCGAGGGCCATGCCGTCCTCGTCGAGGAGCCTGCGCAGATCGTCCAGCACCTGATCGGCGGCTTCGCCGGGCAGCCGGTCGATCTGGTTGAGAACGATGAAGGTGACCTCGGCATGCCCTGCGAGAGGGCGCAGATAGCGCTCGTGGAGGGCGGCGTCCGCATACTTCTCCGGATCGACGACCCAGATGACCGCGTCGACCAGTGCCAGGACGCGGTCCACCTGGTCCCGGTGCACGGTCAGTGCCGAATCGTGATCGGGCAGGTCCACCAGGATCAGCCCCTGCAGCGCTTCGTCGCCGCTCCCGCCCGCGAGGGGCCTCCGGCGCAGCCGTCCGGGGATGGCGAGCCGGTCGAGCAGACCGCCGGCGCCGTCCGACCAGCTGAGGGCGATCGGCGCGGACGTGGTGGGGCGGCGCAGCCCGGTCTCCGAAACCGGCACGCCGGCCAGGGCGTTGAACAGAGTCGACTTACCGCTGCCGCTCGCCCCCGCGATGGCGACGACCGTGTGCTCCGACGACAGTTGCTGCCTCGATGCCGCCTCGTCGAGCACCCGCCCCGCCTCGTCGAGCAGCGCGCTGTCGACCCGGGTGCAGGACAGACCGACGAGTTCGCGCAAGGCGTCCAGACGGGTGCGCAAGGGAGCGGCGTACGGTCCTTCGATGACGACGTGGGGTTCTCCGTCGAGCAGCGACCCCGCGTCTTCGGCGGCCTCGGGATCTGCCGCGCGACGCGCGATGAGGCCGTCGTCCCACTGGTCGTCCCCCTCGTCCCCGCCCGGACTGTCCTCCCCTTCGCCGTCCCCGGAACTGCCGGAGGGCTGCTCGGCCGCTCGGCCACCCCGGGCCGCCTCCTCTGACGAAGCTCCCTCGGTCTCCTCCGCCGGCTCCCCCGCGGCGTTCTTCCGATCGGTCTTCGGGCGGGTGTCGGGACCGCCTTCCGAGCGGCCCTCGGTCTCCCCAGTGACAGCGGTCAACGCGGTCACCTCTCCTTCTGCAGTACGGACAGCGCGGCGATCAGCTCGGCCTGCGGCTCCGGGCACAACTCCAGGGCGTCGAGGGGTGCGAGCCGTCGGTCACGCTCCTCGTTCAGCACTCCTTCGACGGTCGTCGTGACCAGCTCGCCCCCCTTGTCGCGCAGGCGTAGCGCGCCCTGGGCGCCGATCCGTTCGGCGAGCCGTTCCCCCGCGGTCCGGGCCCGCCGCCCGCCCAACAGTGCGGCGGCGAGCAGCGCGGCGACGGTCTCGGGGTCGGGTGCGGACGAACGCTCCATGTCCCGGATCTCGTCTTCGGCGAACTCCTCCAGCACCCGCCGCCAGCGCCGCACCGCCAGCCCGATCCGCTCGGACAACTCGCGGTCGGCCCGCGCGCTCGCTGCGCTCAGCGCCCGGCCGGCGGGATCGCGCCGCCATGTCTCCCCGATGCGTTCGTCCGCGGCGGACACGGCGCACTGAAGCAGGGCTCCCAGGCTCTCGGCGAGGGCGTCGAGGACTTCGGCCGCCGAGCTGTCCCGCGGGTATCCACGCCAGCGAGTGCGTGCGTCGCCGGCGAGTACCGAGCCCCGCTGCACGTGCTTGCGCACGCGGCCGACCTCCTGTGCGTAGACCTCCTCAACCGTGCTGGTGAGCCGTACGGCGGCGGCGTACTGCGCAGCGACGGCACCCGCGAGCTCCGGCATGCGGGCGTTCATCGAGTCGACGATCCCCGCGGCTGTGCGAATCACGGTCTGCTGGCGGGCGACGGGGTCCAACGCCAGGTGGACGAGCCAGTCGCGAAGCGCACAGACGGCGCTGTCGGGCAGCAGCCCCGCGCCGCCGCCGGTGGATTCGGGGAGCTCCGGGATGGTGAACCGCGGCACATCCCCGAGCCCCGCCTTCGTGAGGAGGGCCGCGTACTGGCGGGACACTTCGGAGACCACCTGGTGCGGTACCCGGTCCAGCACGGTCACGAGCGTCGCGTCGTATTCCTTCGCGGTACGCAGCAGGTGCCACGGGACGGCGTCCGCGTATCGCGAGGCAGTGGTCACCATCACCCACACGTCGGCCGCGCAGATCAACTCGGCGGCCATGATCCGGTTCTCGACGACCAGCGAGTCGATGTCGGGGGCGTCCAGCAGGGCGAGACCGCGCGGCATGGTCCCGGAAGTCTCGATCCGCAGCTCACACCCCCCTGACGGACCGCGCGCGCCGCCGGCCGCCTCGGTCTCCTCCTGCTGCGGCAACCACACGCGGGCGAAGTTCGGCAACACCCGCACGCCCGCGAACCAGTGGTGGTCCTCGGGATGGCATACGAGCACGGGCGTCCGCGTCGTCGGCCGCAGCACTCCCGCTTCCGTCACCCGCCGGCCCACAAGGGAATTGACCAGGGTCGACTTCCCCGCCCCGGTGGAACCGCCGACCACTGCGAGCAGCGGCGCTTCGGGGTGTTTCAGACGGGGCACCAGATAGTCGTCGAGCTGCGCAAGCAGCTCGACTCTGGTCTGGCGTGCCCGCGGAGCACCGGGAAGGGGAAGCGGGAGACGCACGGCAGCGACCCGGTCGCGCAGGGCGGTAAGTGCGTCGATCAGCTGAGGCCGTACTTCCATGGTCACCACATGCGAAGAATGCCCAATTTTGGAGTCTTTTTGAAGCGTATAGACTCTCCTGCGCGCCGATTAGGCACACGGCACAGACGGGACGAGTGGGGCGCAGGCATAACGAGTGCACAACACCCGGGCCGTGGGACGAAAAAAGCGCTGCGGGAATCGCGTCTGCCTGCGATTATCGTTTCGCTTCACCGAACCTCCACATCGTGCCACGCAGGTGAAGCATCGAGGCCTGGGCGTTCGGAGCCCTATCCTTGTCCCGGCAAGGTCACGGACGACCCACGAGGGACTCCAGGACACCGAGGCCACACCCGGCCCCCGTAGCTCAGTGGATAGAGCAGGCGCCTTCTAAGCGCTTGGCCGCAGGTTCGAGTCCTGCCGGGGGCGCACAGTACGCAAGATCGACGGGGCCCTTCCCTCAGGAAGGGCCTTTTTGCTGGTCAGGGCTACCCTAGCGGGCGGAGCGTAGCAGAAGCGTAAGGGCCGGACTGCCCGGACCAGCCAGCGGACGGCCGGGCACGATCGGGAACCGCAGGAAGCCCGGCATATCCACGGTTGCACTCCGGTCCACGGTTCACTCCGGGCACACGGATCCGGCGATACCGGCACCACCGGAAGGCCAGCGGGCATGATCCGCTGACCGTCCTCAGGGCTCGGCGTCGCTCCGAGCAGGGAGGACGCCGGCACGCCAGGGACGCGGCAGACCAGATCCGTGCACGCACGACCGCGCCTTGCCGGCCAGGATGACGCAGCGGACGAACGTCGGCGGGACACAGCCCCCGCGTCACCGCTCCTGACCCACCCACCCGTCGCGAGGTCAGGGGAGCGCGCCACGATCCTCCCGGCGTCCCCGGGGGTCGGTCAGCCGACGGTGCCGCCCGGGGTGAGCAGTCGCTCGCGCAAGCGGGCGATCACATCCTCCTGGATACCCACCGGCCCCGTCAGGTAGTTGCGCACCGATCCGTGGTCGCTCTCCAGATCGGCCAGGACGAGCCGCATGACCTCGGCAGGCGCACGGCCGTACGAATGCCAGGTCAACTCCCTCCCCGGGTTGGCCTCGTGCCAGTCCGCGACCAGCCGCCCGGTCGCCAACTCGGTCAATGCGAAATCGGCGAGCACCTGCTCGGCGGAGACGTTCAGCAGCGTCAGGACGAGTGCCGCCAAGAGTCCGGTGCGGTCCTTCCCGGACGTGCAGTGGAAGACCAGCGGGCCGTCGGACGCGGCGATGAGCTCGATCGCTTGACGGATCTCCTGCACACCGTCCTGTGCGACCTCAGCGAACCGATCGGCCAGGTAGCGCCACGGGTCGGTGTCGGGATCGATCTCGGCTTGGTCGTACGGCCGGTGTTCGATGCTGAGGTTGGCGTACGTGAATCGCTCCGCTTGCGGGATTCTGCCCCGACGCTCGATCTCCCACGGGTAGCGGAGATCGATGACGGTACGTATCCCCAGGGCCACGAAGCGGTCCCAGTCCTCATCCGCCAATTTGGCCAGCGAGTCGGCCCGGTACAGGACACCCCACCTCACCGATCGGCCGTCGGCCGCCCGGTAGCCGCCGAGGTCGCGGAAGTTGTGCAGCCGACGGAAGTTCACGTGACGCTTCATCGGGTACCCCTTCGTCAGCGCCTGGGAGGAAGAGGAAGGGTAGTTGACGTTCAGCCCAGGGTCTCCGCGGGATTGTCCCCGATGCGCTCCACGGCGACCGCACTGTCAGCCACAGTGTGCCGCCAGCTGGGCCCGCCCCGGAGGGACGTTTCTTCGCGACGTGCAGCGGCACGCATTCCCCCAACAGCCGACACCCGGGACGGCGCACGTCCAGCAACAACCTCACGCAGTGATAATCCTCCACCCAGGCGGGACGCCCCCTCGAGCGATAAGCGCGGCGGCTCCACTGCGAGCCCACGACGCCGCCCCGTAGGGGGACGCCTGCCAAAAGTCCCCGCCTCTTCGGACACGGTTGGCTCCGACGCCCTCCCGAAGAACGTCATCCCCACTCCGCCGGCGGGTAGAGCTCCGTCTGATCGCCGGTTCCTGCATCGGCGAAGACGAGCGCGTCGTCGTACCGGCGGTGACGCCCCAGGCTGCTCCGTGCGCTGGGCAGGTCCGGCTTCACCAACTGGCCGTCGGCCGCGAGGGTCTGTACCCGTTGGAGGACGACACGGAGCTCGACGCCGAGCTCGTTGGCAACCACCTGGAGGTCGACCCCGGACTGCCAACTCCACACGAGGACGGAGTCCATCGCGGGGGACCAGACAACAGTGGCTGGCTGGGGATCCATCCAGGGGTCCTCGACCGGAGCGACGGCGGGAGTCGCGACGGCGGTCTGCGCCGGTGCAGTCGCGTAGGGGTGCGGGGCGGAAACCGTCGGCACCGGCTCCACCCGCCCGAAGGGGAACGGAGCTTCGGCCACGGGCTCGACAACAGGCTCACCGAGCTTGTCCGGGGGTGGCCCGGACAGCAGGTTGGCCGCGACCGTGCGGGCTCCGTCACGGCCCACGGTACGGCGCGCGACCCGCACTTCCCGCTCCTGCAGACCCATCATTCCGGCCACACTGCCGTCGTCACCGACGACGACGGCGAAGGCGGCCAGCATCCTCGTCCGGTCCGCTTGCGCCTCGTCCAACGCGCTCTGCGCCTGGCGCACACGGTCGTCGCTGGCACAGAAGGCTTTGGCTAGGATTGTATTTCTTTCCCATAGTTCACGCGGTTCCACACATGCACAAACGCCCATCTCCACCATTGGGCGCGATGATTCCGCGCAATCAACACGAAGAGAGCCAAAAGCTAAAGGTGATCAAGCTCAGTGACGATAACGTGACGCCGCGTCCCGAAACTTCCGCACCGGCAGGTAGCCGCCACTCCCGTGGCGCGTCCCACCGGCCGACCACCGGATCAGCATGCCCGTACGCAGCCGCATGACAGGCCGTCCGTCTCCGCGTGACGCCACCACGCCGCATCGCAACGACTCGGGCGAGTCGTCCGGCTAGCCGTCACCTTCGCCCGGGACAACCGTTGGTTAGAGAATGACGATAGGACCTGACACCCCCACGCAGACCGGCCCTCACCACACCGGCACCAACGGACGCGGCACAGTGACGTCCGGGCCGTCCGGCGGGCACGTGGCGATCCCTGCGCCCGTCCGGGAGACGGTCGAGCAGATCGTGCTCGCCGTCGAAAGCGCCGACGACGCCCGCATCCGGCGCCTCCTCGCTGACCTGGCTCCGGTGGCCGACAGCACCGCCCTCATGTGGCTGCGCCAGCGACTGTACGACAGCCTGCCGCGGAACCCCGGTCAGTGACCCGCCAGAAGCTTGACGGCGACGACCACGACTCCGATCCCGGTGTCGAGCAGTCCTGAGATCAGGGCGCTCAGCGGCCCGTTGCCCATGCGCAGCCCGGTCCGCCAACCCCACAGGAACAGGGTGACCACTTCGACGCCGGCGCTGACCAGCAGGGCGGTCTCCAAGTCCATCAGGCCCAGGGCCGACGCCCCGATGAGTACGAGCGGGCCCACGGCGCACAACAGCAGCGGGCTGGACACGTGCAGCGCCGTCTGGATTTCCCTGCGGGTCGCGCTCCGTCCGCTCACCGCGCGATGCGACTGCTCGTCGGCTACCACGGTAGCCAGCCACACTCCGAGCGCCGTCACAGCTACCGTGAGCGCCGCCTCGATGTGGTCCGGCGTCTCCGTCTCGGCGAGGGCCACCACGACCGCCGTCAGGGTGAGCGTCGCGTAGATGCGTTCCTTGAGCCGCGCGGCCGCGGTGTCTCCCGCGCGGGCGGCGGTGGCGTCCGGTTCCCACCGCGTGGACGGGGACTGGTGCACCGGCTCTGGTTCCTTCATGCCGTCGCGCCGTCGCGGGCCGGGATCCTGTCGGCCTCGCACGGCGCAAGGATCGCGGCCATGTCTGCGCCCTTCCGCCGAGAGGTCGCCAATACCCCAGAAATACTTCCAACGCATCACACGATATCCGTTCCTCCCCTGCTTCCACGTGTAAGAAATCAGGAGTGTCGAGCATGGGGGTGACCGGGACCAAGGGTCATGACGAAGGGCTCGACACGCGCAGACCCACGAGCAGCAATGGGGTACGACATTTGAGCGAACATCGCCCCCCTCTGAGCCAGTCAGTCATTTACCCAGACTGAGAAATTGATACTGATTCACCTCAGCCGCTTGCCGTCAGGGACTTCCATTCATCGTCCCCGAGCAACGGGACCCCGGCGAGCAGCGCTGCGACCCCGGGAGGAGCCGTCCGTGCCCGCACTCCTAGAGATCTGGCGTATCTACGTCCGTCCCGCCGTGGCTCTCGCCGCTCTGACCGTCACGCTCACTCAGGCGAGCCCGCAGGCGATCGCCGGGAGCCAGGTCCGGGCATATACGTGCCTGCCCAACCTCGAGTCGAGCGGCGCGTCCGAGAAGGTCGCCGCTCGCACCGCCGACACGACCGGGAGCAGCGTCGGCGGGCCTGCTCAGGCCGCACTCGCGGCCATGGAGATCGACCTGGAGCAGAGAGTCGGAGGAATCGCTCCCGGGGTACTTGAACACTTCGCCGCCAAGGTCACCACCGTTCCGGTGTACTTCCACGTCATTCACAGCGGAGACGAGGGGAAGCTTTCCCGTAGCCGTATCGACAAGCAGATCGCACACCTGAACTCCACCTTCTCAGGCGCGGGCAAGGGGAATGCTGCCACCAACTTCCGGTTCGCACTGGTGAGCGTCAGCTACACGGACAACGCATCGTGGTACCGCGGCCTTGAACGGGGAGGTGCTGAGGAGCGAGCGATGAAGAGCGCTCTCCACAGGGGGGACACGGGGTCCCTCAATCTCTACACGGCACGACTCCACGGAGAGGTGCTCGGGTGGGCGACCTACCCGAGCGCAAACCGGTCGAGTGACGTGCTGACGATGGACGGAGTCGTCGTCCATACGGCGTCACTGGTCGACGGCTCGGCGCACAAGCACACCGAAGGCGACACGGTGACCCACGAGGTGGGGCACTGGCTCGGTCTTCACCACACCTTCGAACGCGGCTGCGCGAACCAGGGCGACTACGTCGCGGACACTCCGTCCGAAACCACGCCGTCCTTCGACTGCCCGGCAGGGCGGAACACCTGCTCGGGCCCGGGAAACGACCCGATCCACAACTTCATGAACTACACCTCCGACGCGTGCAGGTATCAATTCACCCGAGGCCAGGCCGAGCGGATGGCCAAGAGCTGGGTGGCCTATCGGGCTCGATGAGCAGCCGTCATGAACGGGCACGGGCCTGGCTCGAACGCGCGGTAACATGCATGGCCTTGGGGCCCGGTGTGGCTCTGATGGGGATCGAACGCAGGAGGAACAACATGGCGTCCCCTTCCCGGCCAGGCGTGCTCGCACGACTGGCCGAGCTGACCGGAGACGTTCCTGCGGAGCAGGGCGGGGCGTTGTGGCGCCTGGCCATCGACAGACGGCAACTGGACGCGAACGTGGTGCGCCTGCCGGCCGGAAGCCGAGTCGCCGAGCACGTGGAACCGGACCTCGACGTCCTGCTGTACGTGACCGAGGGCGACGGGCACCTCGAAGTCGACGGGGTGCGGCAGGAGATCGCCGCCGGATCCGTCGTGTGGTTGCCCCGAGGTGCCCGACGAGCCCTGGACGCAGGTCCTGAGGGGCTCGTCCAGTTGAGCGTGCACCGTCGGCGACCCGGGTTGGCCATCAAGCGAACGGGCACCCAGCGCCAGGAGGGCGGCGAGGCCGCGTGCCTCCTGGACCGTGTGTGCCCCGCATGCGGACGGGTCGCCACGGAGTCCGACGCCCGCTTCTGCGTACGCTGCGGCGAGGAACTACCGAACCCGGGATGACCCGGTCGGCACCGGCGGTTATTCGGGTCGGTCGGCCTGCCCCGAGGCAGGCGTATCCCCCGGTCACACCGGCTACGCGCTGGCGGGAGGGCACGCGGGGCATGGAGCAGAGCACGCAACGAAGCCCGAACGCTCCACCTCGCCTCGTGCACAGCTCGGTCCCTGGGGATTCGGGGGCTTTCCTGATGCGGGCCGGACTGCCGTTGAGCGGTACGTTTCGCCATGAGGGCGAGCAACGGGAGTGACCACGCGGCCCTGCAGCACGGGCAGCGGCTGCCAGGAGAGCGTTGCGGCGGTGTGGTGTGGAACCCGATCCCTTACTCGCCCCACACCAACCACCGTCCGCGCCGAGCGATCAGCCGACCAGCCGGCCGGCACTGCGGATCGACTCGGCCAACTGGCGTACAGATGCGTCCTCCGTACGCCGGGCGAGAACGTCAGCACGCTCGGCGAGGACGCCCAGCACCGGCGCGCCCGGGAGATCGGCACCGCGCAGACGCTGGGCGAAATACGCCGCGACGGCACTGACCTGGAACCGCGCGGACGTACGCGGAGACCAGAGGTCCTCGTCGAGCGCGGACGCCTCCACACCGCCCGACGCCTCGTGCGGCATCCGACGACGGGGGTCGAGCCAACGCACGGTCGCGGTGGCCACGTGTCCGCTCGCGCCCTCCCGGAGCCGCACCGCGTACAGGGCGGTCACGGTGTGGCCGGGGCCTATCTCTCCGCCGTCCACTCGGTCGTTGCGGAAGTCGTCATCAGCAACGTCCCTGTTCTCGTAGCCGACCAGCCTGAACTCCCGCACGGTCGCGGGGTCGAAAGCGACCTGCGCCTTCGCGTCACGGGCACGCAGCTCGATGTGGGCGGGCAGTTGGTCGACGAACACCTTCCGCGCCTGGGCGGCAGTGGACACGTACACGGTGTGCCCGTCCCCCCTGTTCGTGAGGCGCTCCATCAGCGCGTCTCCGTACTCGCTACCGACCCCGACGCCGAAGAGGGTGATGCCGAATTCGCGGCGGGAACTGTCGATCCGTTCCAGAATGGCGTCGGCCTCGGTCTCGCCCGAGTTGGCGAGCGCGTCCGAGAGGAGTACGACGCGGTTGTTGGCACCACGCCTGCGCCCCTCGACGGCGGCGCCGTACCCGGTGCGCACGCCTGCTTCCAGGTTGGTGGAGTCCGACGGTTCCAACTCGTCGACAATCCGGTGGATGCGGGCGCGGTTCCCTGCGAGCCGGGTCATCCGCAGCCGCGTCTCGGCTTCATCGCTGAAGGTGACCAGGGCGATGGAATCGTCGTCGCGGAGCTCATCGGTGAGGATGCCGAGAGACTTTCGCACGAGGTCGAGCCGGCCGGGCTCGCCCATCGAGCCGGAGACGTCCACGACGAACGTCAAGGCTGCCGGGGGCCGTTCGGCGGTCCTCGTGGTGGCGCGGGTGGCCAGTCCTACGCGCACCAGGGTCCAGTCGCCGCTACCCCCCGCGCGGGCGCCGTCGACAGTCACGGAGAAGCCATCGCCGTCAGGTCGCGGGTAGTCCTGCCGGAAGCTGTTGATGAACTCCTCGGGACGCACGGTGCCGGGGTCGGGCAAGTGGCCGGCGGCGATGGTCCGCCGGGCGTAGCTGTAGGACGCGGTATCCACGTCCAGGGCAAAGGTTGACAGATAGTCGGGTTTCGGTGCGATTTCCTTCTGTGTGTCGCCGTTCTGCTCGCCCTCACTTCCTTCTGAGGTGTCTTCTGCGCCCCGTCCACCGCCGTCAGGTGCGAACGGAGCGGGCCTGCTGTCCTGCCCGCGGTGCGCGCCATGGCTTTTCGACGCCCGATCCGTCTGCTCGCCTGCACCACAACCGGCCACCAGCACGGCCCCGGCCAGTAGCATCGCGAGCCGTCTTCCGGTCGGCCTTGCCCAGCTCCTCATCCTTGCCCCCTGGATCGTCAGCACTGGTGAATGTGACGCGCGAGAGGGCCCTGTGGAGCAGACGAAGGCGTTGCGGATGAATCTCAATGCTGCAACGGGCCATAGCGGCGGAGCTTTGGGCCAGAGCTGCAGGGGAGCCGGCTCGGCAACACCTACAGCTGATCGGTACGTTGCGGACCGGTGGTGCCGCGTCAGCCTTCTTCCCAGCTCACACTGCCCACGCCGGTGCCTCCCCCGCACGTCGCGGAGGAAGTACCGGACCCACCGGCGGCCAAGGTCACCCAATGGCCGTACTGGTCCGGCCACCAGCCGCACACGACGACGGCGCGGAAGGCGATGACCCGGCCCGTGGGATTGGAGCAGTCTGCGCGACCCGTCCACCCGTCCGAACCGGTGGTACAGGACAGCAGCGACGAGGCACCGCGATGGCCGACTGCAGCGGCGCCACCGTCGGCGGCGTGGACCGGCACCGTACCCGGAGACAGCACCGCGAGGGGGAGCGCCGCGGCAGCGGCAAGGGCCGCCCGCATCGCCAGGACGGACCTGAGGCCCGCCCACGGGGTCGCGCGTCGGAACATGGTGATCTTCCCTTTCGTCGGTCGAGTCCTTCTCGTGCCCACCACTCAGACTGGCGGGCACGACCGTGGCTGGAGAAGCCGATGGCGGACACTCGCCATCCCCTGAACTGGGGATTGTCACGGTGTGCAGACACGTGAGTACATGAGGCGTGCGGCTCCGAGATCGGGGGGTGGTCAGCCGTGCTGGATGTCGTCACGATGCCCAGACCGGGCTCAGGGCCCCGAGTGCCTGCCAGGCCCGATGCACCGTCCGCACGGTCGATCAGAGGACCGGCACAGGTGAGCGACACCCTCGCGGGGCTCGTCCGATCGGCCCGGCACGAGCTGCTCACCTTCGACGATCCGGTGGGCGCTTCGGAGGTTCCCGAATCCTTTCGCACACTCGCAGTGGCATGTACCCGCAAGACGACGGCGCAGCCCGCGACGGTTCGCCGCATCGTCCCCCGGCAGGCACTGGCTCACTTGCCGCCGGCCGGACGGATCAGCGGTCGGGCGCGGGTGACGGACTCCATCCCCTTCAAGCTGGTCGTGGCAGATCGCGCAGTGGCCGCTGTGCCACTCGATCTGAGACGTCACTGCAACGGTCTCGTCCTGGTCCGTGACCCCGCCGTGGTCCAGGCCTTGGTCCGCACTCATCTCGCCTGGTGGGCGGGAGGTGTGGACCTGGAGACGGCCGTCTCGGGCACCGCACCCGACCATCTGCGTCCGGTCCTCGACGCGATAATGGCGGGAATGACGGACGAGACCGCCGCCGCCCGCCTCAGCATGTCGGCGCGCACGTACAGCCGCCGGGTCGGCGAGCTCCTTGCCGCTCTGGGGACGGCAAGTCGATTCCGCGCGGGAGTGGAAGCAGCACGCCGTGGCTGGATCTGATCGATAGGGCCGACGGAAGGTCAGGAGACGATGTCTTTACGGGCGAATCCACGGAAGGCCAGGGCGACCAGAACGAGGGCGTACGTGAGCGATACCGCGGCCCCTTTCACCATGCCGTCCCACGCCAGCTGGGGCTGGAGCGCGTCCGCCCACGCGAACTGCCAGTGCGCGGGCAGGAAATCCCGCCACGAACCCAACGCTGTCACCGCATCGAGGACGTTTCCGATGATCGTCAGTCCGACCGCTCCACCGACGGCACCCAGCGGGGCGTCCGTCCTGGTCGACAGCCAGAACGCCAGTCCAGCCGTGACCAGCTGGGACAGGAAGACGTACGCAACGACGACTGCGAGCCGCGGTACGGTGTCGGCCGTCGCCAGGGATCCGCCGGTGGGCAGTTCCAATGAACCCCAGCCATAGGCAATCGTGCCCGCAGCGAGTGCAACGAGCGGCAGCAGAAGAATCGCCGCCGCGCTGAGGCCCAGGGCGACCGTGAGCTTGGACCACAACAGCCGGTATCGAGGGACCGGTGCCGCCAGGAGATAGCGGAGGGAGGACCAGCTCGCCTCGGACGCCACGGTGTCCCCGCAGAACAGTGCGACGGGCACCACCAACAGGAAGCCCGCCGAGACGAAGAGGCATGTAGCGGCGAAGTTCGCACCCGAGGCCGTCGCCGTGTCCATCAGCGTGATCCGGCCGCTTGCACCGCTTCTCTCCGACGGCGTCCCTCCGACCGCGAAGGCGATGATCAGTACGAACGGCAGTGCCGTCAGAACCCCGCCCATCACCCACGTCCGCCGGCGCTTCAGCTGACGTACTGCCTCCACCCGGAGCGGCAGGGTGCGCCACGCTCGATAGCCGGGTGCGGGCGGCGCAGTGGGAACCGTACTCATACGGTTGCTCCTCCAATCAGCGTGAGGAACGCATCCTCCAGGCGCCGGTGCGGTCCCACTCCGGTCACCGGCACGTCCAGCCGTACGAGTTCCGCGACCAGACCGGCTGCGCCCGTGCCGTCCAAGCGGACCAGGACACCGGTGCCGTCCTCGGTTTGCACCGCAGAACCGACGCCGGGCAATGCCGCGATCTTCTCGATGACGGCCACGGACAGCTCGCATGCGGTCGTCACCAGCAGGATGTCGCCGGCACCCGTGATCTCCGCGACCGGACCCGTCTGCACCAACCGGCCCCGGTCCATGACGACGAGGTGCGTGCACGACTGCTCCACCTCCGCGAGGAGGTGACTGGAGACGATGACGGTCCGGCCCTCGGCCGCGTACCGGATCATCACGTCGCGCATCTCGCGGATCTGAGGCGGGTCGAGCCCGTTCGTCGGCTCATCGAGGATCAGGAGGTCCGGTAGCCCGAGCATCGCCTGAGCGATGGCGAGTCGCTGCCGCATGCCCTGCGAGTAGGTGCGCACAGCACGAGAGAGGGCATCCCCGAGGCCGGCGATCTCCAGGGCACGGTCCATGTGCGAGTCCCGGGCGGGACGGCCGGTGGCGCGCCAGTAGAGTTCGAGGTTCTCCCGACCTGAGAGATGGGGCAGGAAACCGGAACCCTCGACGAACGCGCCGACCCGGGAGAGGACGGGCGCCCCGGGCCTGACGGCATGCCCGAAGAGGCGGATCTCACCGTCATCGGGGTAGATCAGACCGATCAGCATGCGCAGCGTGGTGGTCTTCCCCGCACCATTGGGGCCGAGGAGTCCGACCACCTGTCCCTTCTCTACTCGGAAGGTCAGGTCCTGCACGGCGTAGCGCTCGGTGGACTTCCCGTACCGCTTGGACAGACCCGTGATCTGCAGGGGCACATCAGCGAGTTCGGGGGCGGGAGCTGGGGCGGCGGCAGCCCTTCGACGGGTAGTGAGCAGCAGTCCGGTCGCGATGACGGCCCCCGCGGCGGGCAAGCCCCAGACCCACCAGGGCAGCGCGGCGGACTGGGTCGTGACGCCCGGTGCGGTCGGCACCGTCAGCGGACCGGCGAGGGAGACCGTGTAGGTCGCCGGCTCGGCCGGTGAGGCGTAGCCCAGGTCGGTGGCGGCGAGGACAAGACGCAACCGGTGCCCCGCCTCCACTTCGTGGTCCACGGCGGGAAGGGTCAGCTCGACCGTCCGGCCTGCTCCTGAACCCTCGACAGCGATGGGCGCGACGAGTTGCGCGGGAAGCACTTGCTGGCGCCCGCCAGGGCCGACGTCGTACACCTTTCCGAACAGAACCGCTCGACCACGGTCCGAGGCCACTCGGACCCGGACGGTCGGAGAGCCGGTGACCCGCGTCCGCCGCCCCAGGGGCAGGGAGTCGAACCTGGCGTACTGTCCCGGGAAGTCGAGGGAGACTCCACCTCCGAGCGACGACAACTGCGACAGTCCGCCCCCGACGCCCGGTACCGCTGAGATCGCGGGAGGAGTGGCTCCGGCCGGGTTGCGGAAGGACTGTGTTCGGCCGATGAGTTCGACGGGCTCCCCGCCCGCATGCAAACCCGGGTAGGTGTCGGCCGCGGCGCCCCGGCGGGTGGCCCTGCCGTCGGTCGAATCGAGGCCGCCCGTCCGGGTGACCCGAAACGCGGGACCGGTGTCCGCGGCCTCGTTGCCGTTCAAGTACCGGTCGAACCAGGCGGAGACCCGCGCGCGGACCCGATCGCCTTCCATGGTCCCCCCGTCGTGACCGCCCGCGATCCAGTCCACTGCAACGGGCGCGCCGTTTGCCGCGACGGCCTTGGCCATGGCGTCGGCGTGGCCGAGCGGAAAGAGGGAATCGAACTGCCCCTGCACGATGAGCGCGGGCACCTTGATCCGCCTGGCGACGGCGGACGGGCTCCTCGCCTCCAGCAGCGCACGGGCGGCAGCATCGGGCTTCCCGGCGGTGGCGACGCGCTCGTACATGGCGCAGAGCTCCGGCCGGAAGCGGCCGCACCCGGAGGTGCCGGCACCCGGAGCCGCGGCCTGCGCGGCCGGGTACGCGGAGGAGGAACCAACTGAGCGTCGCGGAGGGTCGGAAGAGGCAGAGGTGGTAGCCGGGACGGTGGCCCGAGAGGGCGCGGAGGAAGGACTGGGCGGGGACGAAGGCACCGTTCGCGTACGGGCTTCGGCGGTTGACTCGGGAATGTTCCTGTCCGCCCGACCGGGGGCGTTGCCGTCCGTTGGACTGTTCGCGTCCGCCGAGCCCTCGGGGGCTCCCGGTCGGGATCCGGTGGTGCCCAGAGAGCCTGTGGTGAAGAAGATGCCAGCCCAGAGCTTCTTGAAGACGCCGTTCGGGAAGAGCGCGTCGGCAAGGTTCCAGTACGAGATCTGCGGTGCGATGGCGTCGACGCGCCGGTCGTGCCCCGCCGCGAGGAGGGCGATCGCCCCGCCGTAGGACGCGCCGGTCACCCCGACCCGTGGATCACCCTTCGCGTCCAACCGGACCTCCGGGCGCCGCGCGAGCCAGTCGATCAGCCGCGAGACGTCCTTGACCTCGTACTCCGGGTCGTTGAGACCGATCTGCCCCGTCGAGGCGCCGAAACCACGCGCCGACCAGGTGAGCACGGCGTACCCGTCGCGGGCCAGAGCCTCCGCCTCCTCCCGCACTGAGTCCTTGCTGCCGCCGAATCCGTGGCCCAGCAGCACGGCGGGCCGGCGACCGCCCCCACCGGAGGTGAAGTACGACGTGTCGATCCTTGCCCCCGGCATGGTGAGCACCCGGTCCTCGCGCTGTACGGAGGGCTCGTCGGCCGAGGCCGCAGCCATCCATGTGCCGGCGCCTGCAACCACGGCGAAGGCCGCGAGGCCGGCGATCCATCGGGGGCGCCCGGGCGCCCCCGATCGGCCGGGGAGTCGGATCTTCATGATTGAACCCTAGGTGGAGAGCGCGCCGCACCGCGGCTGCCGTGGGGCGGAACTGGTGGCCCTTCCCGAGTAGTACGGGGGTAGCTTGCGCGTACACCGCCTGCGGTACGGAGCGCTGGAAGGAAACGGTAGGCGTGCAGACCCGCCGTGCAACCATGGTCGCCGAGCTCACGCCCACCCAACACCCGTTCGACGGCCCGGTGCAGCCGGAGCGGACCGAACGGTCCTTGCTGCTTCCGGCCGTCTGTTGCTGATCGCGTGCGTCGACGACGTCCCGGCCGGAATGGTCTCCGCATTCGAGATGCTCCATCCCAACGGGGGGCGTGGACATGTGCCTGTGCGCACCGTCGGTCGACGAAGCGCGGCGGTGCGGTACCGACCGGGCACTGGCGGGGGTGCTGGGGACGATCGTCCGTGAGCTCGGTCCGCATGACCTACGGGTCGGCGATACCGCTGAGCCACGCGTCGGCGTTACCGCGCAGAGCGCGCCTCTCGGCGACCTCCGTCTCGCTCCCGCCGCGACCGCCGTTCAAGGCAGCTGGATCGTTGTCCTGAGAGACGGCAGTACACCTGCCGCAGACCTCGGTGCGGCTCCCCAGCGCACCTACCGGTCCGTCATCGAGGGCTTCTCGGCCCCGATGTCCCAGACACGTACGGCGCGTCTCGCTGCCAGGACGGCGGCGCGACACCTCGCTGGACAACGCGGTAAGAAGTCGATCGCATCCGGCGTCAGCTACGCGGTCGCGGCGGGTCACGGCACCATCGGCGCGATGCCCACGAACGCCTGCGACGACTCGCCGGGGTGCGTCCCTGAGACCATCACCGTCGGGGCGATGGACCGCTCGAACCGACGCGCTTCGGTCTCCGGCTTCGGCGCCTTCCTCGACCTGTTCGCACCGGGCGCGGACATCGCCTCCGCCTGGAAGGACGACGCCGCCGCGGGAAAGGCCGCGCGGCCCGCACGGAGTGTTCCGTACGGGCCGCGCGGCGTCCTGCACCGGGGGTGCTGTGCGCTCAGTGGTTGCGGGGGAAGCCCAGGTCCACGCCCGTCGGGGCCTCGGAGGGATCCGGCCAGCGGGTGGTGACGACCTTGCCGCGGGTGTAGAAGTGCACGCCGTCGTTGCCGTAGATGTGGTGGTCGCCGAAGAGCGAGTCCTTCCAGCCGCCGAAGGAGTGGTACCCCACCGGTACCGGGATCGGCACGTTCACGCCGACCATGCCGGCCTCGATCTCCATCTGGAAGCGGCGGGCGGCCCCTCCGTCACGGGTGAAGATGGCGGTGCCGTTGCCGAACGGGGAGGCGTTGATCAGCGCCACGCCGTCCTCGTAGGTCTCCGCGCGCAGCACGCACAGCACGGGGCCGAAGATCTCGTCGCGGTAGGCGTCGGAGTCGGTCGAGACCCTGTCGAGCAGCGACAGACCGATCCAGTGACCGTCCTCGTAGCCTCCGACCGTGAATCCGGTGCCGTCCAGGACGACCTCGGCGCCCTGGTCCGCCGCACCGTGCACGTAGGAGGCGACCTTGTCGCGGTGGGCCTTGGTGATGAGCGGGCCCATCTCGGAGGTCGGGTCGTTGCCGGGACCGATCTTGATCTTCTCGGCACGCTCACGGATCTTCTCGACCAGTTCATCGCCGATCGCACCGACCGCCACGACCGCGGAGATGGCCATGCAGCGCTCACCCGCCGAGCCGTACGCGGCGGAGACGGCGGCATCCGCCGCTGCGTCCAGGTCCGCGTCCGGGAGGACCAACATGTGGTTCTTGGCGCCGCCGAGCGCTTGGACCCGCTTGCCGTTGGTGGAGGCGGTGGTGTGGATGTGCCGGGCGATGGGGGTGGAACCGACGAAGGAGATCGCCGCCACGTCCGGGTGTTCGAGCAGACGGTCGACCGCGACCTTGTCACCGTGCAACACGTTGAAGACGCCGTCCGGCAGACCGGCTTCCGCGAGCAGTTCGGCGAGCTTCAGCGACGCCGACGGGTCCTTCTCACTGGGCTTGAGGATGAAGGTGTTGCCGCACGCGATGGCGAGCGGGAACATCCACATCGGCACCATGGCCGGGAAGTTGAACGGCGTGATGCCGGCGACGACACCGACCGGTTGACGGATGGCGGCCACGTCCACACGGTTCGACACCTGGGTCGAAAGCTCCCCCTTGAGCTGGGTGGTGATGCCGCAGGCCAGGTCGACGATCTCCATGCCTCGGGCCACCTCGCCCAGCGCGTCCGAGTGGACCTTGCCGTGCTCGGCGGTGATCAGAGCGGCGATCTCGTCACGGTGGGCGTCGAGCAGCGCACGGAAGCGGAAGAGGATGGTGGTGCGCTGGGCCAGGGAGGACGTTCCCCAGGTGGCGTATGCAGCCTTCGCGGCGGCGACGGCAGCGTCGACCTCCTCGACGGAGGCGAGCGCGACCTGGGTGGTCACGACGCCGGTCGCCGGATCGGTGACCGGACCCCAGTTGCCGGACGCGCCCTCGACGGTCTTGCCACCGATCCAGTGGTTGACGGTCTTCGTCATGGCGAAAAGCTCCTTCAGAGATGGTGGCGTCGGGCTGCGACTTGCCGGTCGTACTCCTCCCGGGCCTTGACCGCCGACGAGCGGGTCGCGGTCGCGGCCACAGGAACATCCCACCATGCCTGGGCAGGAGGCGGGCCCGACACAGTGTCTGCCGTTTCGGTCTCGACGTAGACACATGTGGGGACATCCGCCGCACGGGCCTCGGCTAGGGCTTCGCGCAGGTCACGTACGGTTTGGGCGCGGATCACCCGCATCCCGAGGGACGCGGCGTTGGCCGCCAGGTCCACCGGCAGCGGGGCTCCCGTGTACGCGCCGTCGTCCTCCCGGTGGCGGTAGGCGGTGCCGAACCGCTCGCTGCCGACCGACTCGGACAGACCTCCGATCGACGCATACCCGTGGTTCTGCAGGAGGACCACCTTGATGGGGACGTTCTCCTGCACCGCGGTCACGATCTCCGTGGGATTCATCAGATACGTACCGTCACCGACGAGTGCCCAGACGGGACGCCCGGGTGCCGCCATCGCCACCCCGATCGCCGCGGGGATCTCGTACCCCATGCAGGAGTAGCCGTACTCGACGTGGTACTGGTCCCGGGAGCGGGCCCGCCACAGCTTGTGGAGGTCACCCGGAAGAGAACCCGCCGCGTTGATCACGATGTCGTCGCCCGTGACCAGGCTGTCGAGCACACCGAGGACCTGCGGCTGGGTGGGGCGGTCCTCCTCGTCACGGACCTCGTACGCGACACCGACCCGTTGCTCCCAACGCTCCTTGTCACCGGTGTACTCCGCCACGTAGCCGTGGTCCACGCGATGGTCGACGAGAGCGGCCGTGAGGGCCTCCAGACCCGTTCGGGCGTCCGCGACCAGCGGGAGCGCCGCGAGCTTGTGGGCATCGAAGCCGGTGACGTTGAGATTGAGGAAGCGGACGTCCGGGTGGGCGAAGAGAGTCGCGGAAGCAGTGGTGAAGTCGGAGTAGCGGGTACCGATGCCGATCACCAGGTCGGCGGCGCGCGCCAACCCGTCGGCGGTGGCCGTGCCGGTGTGACCGACGGCGCCCACGTCCGCCGGGTGGTCATGCTGCAGGGAACCCTTGCCCGCCTGGGTCGACGCGACCGGGATACCGGTCGCGTCGACGAAGGTCTGCAGCGCGCGCTCGGCACCACTGTGGTGCACCCCGCCGCCGGCGATGACCAGCGGGCGCCGGGCGGCCCGTACCGCCCGGACGGCTTCCGCCAGTTCGTCGGGGTCGGGCTGCGGACGCCGTACGCGCCAGACCCGCTCGGCGAAGAACGCCTCCGGCCAGTCGTACGCCTCGGCCTGGACATCCTGGGGCAGCGCCAGGGTGACGGCGCCCGTCTCGACGGGATCCGTGAGCACCCGCATCGCCGCGAGCGCGGCGGGGACCAGCGCTTCGGGACGGGTGATCCGATCGAAGTACTTGGACACCGGCCTCAGGCAGTCGTTGACGGAGACGTCCCCGGCGTACGGCACCTCAAGCTGCTGGAGAACCGGGTCTGCGGGTCGGGCCGCGAAGACGTCCCCGGGGAGGAGAAGGACCGGAAGCCGATTGACCGTGGCGAGGGCGGCACCGGTGACCAAATTGGTGGCACCCGGACCGATCGATGTGGTGACGGCGTGGGTGGACAGCCGGCCGGACTGCCGGGCGAAACCGACGGCGGCATGCACCATCGCCTGTTCGTTGCGGCCCTGGTAGAAGGGCATGTGCGGTGCGGGTGCGCTCGTACCCGCCGCCGTCCCCACACCGGGTTCGAGGAGGGCCTGGCCGATGCCCGCGACGTTGCCGTGACCGAAGATCCCCCACATGGCGCCGATCAGCCGCTGTCGCCGGCCGTCCCGCTCGGTGTACTGGCGGGAGAGGAAGGCGACGAGAGCCTGGGCGGTGGTCAGTCTGCGCGTGCCGGGGCGGGGCGGGTGCGGTCCCGTGCTCATCGGTAGCCCTCCGTGTGGTCGGGGTGGAAGCGGATGCGCCATTCCCGCTCAGGTCCCGGGCCCGCCATGACGTTCAGGTAGTACATGTCGTGCCCGGGGGCGGCGATGGACGGACCGTGCCACCCGTCGGGGACGAGTACGGCGTCTCCGCTGCGGACCTCGGCGAGCAGGTCCGTCCCTCCGGGGCGTGACGGGGACACCCGCTGGTAGCCGAACCCGTTCTCGCCGTCGATCTCGAAGTAGTAGATCTCCTCGAGTGCGGTCTCTTCACCCGGCCGGTGCTCGTCATGTTTGTGAGGCGGGTACGACGACCAGTTGCCGCCGGGGGTGTGGACTTCGACGGCGATGAGACGGTCGCAGGCGAACGTGCCGGCGGCAGCGAAGTTGTTCACTCTGCGGGCGCACGTGCCAGTGCCGCGGTCCTCGACGGCGACCTCCGACGCGGGTCCGTAGCGAGCGGGGAGTCGTCGCTCGCACCTCGCTCCTGCCAGGGCGAAGCGGCCTCCCGCGCCGGAGGCGATCTGTGCGTGGGCGTCGCGCGGGACGTAGGCGAAGTCGGTGACGCCGGCGAACACGCTGCGTCTGCCCAGCAGTTCCATGCTGCAGCCGTCCGTCCGGACCGTGCACCCGCCGCCCAGCGGCAGCACGATCCACTCCTTGTCGCCGGCATTGAGGAGGTGCGAACCACCCGGCGGCAGTTCCAGGATCCGCAGGGCGGAGTAGCCCCACCCCGCGGTCTCGGGGGCGATGTCGAGCGCGTAGGGCCCTTCGGCCGTGCTGCCCGCGCGTACATGCATGTCGTCCATCGTTCTCCGTCCGGTCAGAACAGTCCTACGGCCGTGTCGACCGCTCCCGCAACGTCACCGTCTGCCGGATAGAGCAGTGAGCGCCCCACCACGAGGCCGCGGACGGTCGGCAGTTGCAGTGCTCCGCGCCATTTCTCGTAGGCCCGCTCCTGCCCATCGGCAGAGCCCTCCACATCCCCGCCGAGCAGGACGGCCGGCAGTGTCGAGGTCTCCATCACACGCGCCATGTCGTCCGGGTCCTCGGTGACCGGAACCTTGAGCCAGGTGTACGCCGAGGTACCCGCCAGTCCGGAGGCGATGGCGATGGAGCGGGTGACCGCCGCGGCGGACAGGTCGTTTCGTACCCGCCCGTCGTCGCGGCGGGAGATGAACGGCTCGACGAACACCGGCAGCCGACAGGCAGCCATTTCGTCGATGGCGCGGGCAGTGGAGTGCAACGTGGCCAGGGAACCGGGATCGTCGTAGTCGATGCGCAGCAGGAGCTTGCCGGCGTCGAAGCCGAGTCGGGCGAGGTCTTCCGCACGGTATGCCGTGAAGCGGTCGTCCAGTTCGAAGGCGGCACCGGCGAGCCCTCCCCGGTTCATCGAACCCATCACGACCTTGCCGTCGAGGGCACCGAGGAGGAGGAGGTCCTCCAGGATGTCGGCGGTGGCGAGCACGCCGTCGACGCCGGGGCGGTCGAGTGCGGTGCAGAGTCGTTCGAGCAGGCCGAGACGGTTGGCCATGGCGAACTGTTGGTCGCCGACCGCGAGGGCGCCACGGGCCGGGTGGTCCGCCGCAATGATCATCAACCTGTCGCTGTTCCCGAGGAGCGGGCGCCGCTTCCGGCGGGAGGCGGCCTCGGAAACGGCCTCGGGGCGGTGCGCCCTGATCCTCACGAGGTCGGCCACGTCGACGCGGGTCACGACGCAGCTCCCGGTGCACCGGCGGTCGTGGAGGGGCCGCTGCCTGCGGCTCCGCCGAAGCCCGGACCCGGTCCGGGGTCACGACCGTCGAGGAGGGCGTCCACCTCGGTCGCGTAGGGCATCGCCGAGGAACAGGCGAGGCGGGAGGCGACGATCGCTCCGGCGGCATTGGCGTACCGCATCACCCGCTCCAACTCCCATCTCGCCAGCAGTCCGTGCACCATCGCCCCGCCGAATGCATCACCCGCTCCCAGTCCATTGACCACGTCGACCTCCACTGGGGGGACTACGACTCTCCCACCGTCCCGGTGGACGGCGAGGACTCCCTCGGGTCCCTGCTTGACCACGGCCAACTCGACGCCGGCGTCCAGTAGGGCCCGCGCTGCGGCGTACGGCTCACGCTCACCCGTCGCGACCGCGCACTCCGCTACGTTCCCGACCGCGACGGTGGCGCATGCGAGGGCCCGTTCGTAGTACGGCTTCGCCTCGCCCGGTTTCGCCCAGAACATCGGGCGCCAGTCCAGGTCGAAGACCGTGGTCCCGGCCTTCGCCCGGTGCTCCAGTGCGGCAAGGGTCGCCGTCCTGCTGGGCTCCGCGCACAGGCCGGTGCCGGTCATCCAGAAAACGCGCGCCGTACTGATGGCGTCGAGGTCCAGTTCCTCGGCACGCAGTTCGAGGTCGGGTGCCTTGGGAAGCCGGTAGAAGTACAGCGGGAAGTCGTCCGGCGGGAAGACCTCACAGAACGTCACCGGTGTCAACAGCCCTGGCACCGGGGTCACCCAGCGGTCGTCCACCCGGAACTCGCGCAAAGCCTCGTGGAGATACTCCCCGAAAGCGTCCTGACCGGTACGCGTGACGACAGCGGCCCGGCGGCCGAGTCGGGCCGCCGCGACCGCCACGTTCGTGGCGGAGCCTCCGAGGAACTTCCCGAACGTCTCGACACGTGCGAGCGGCACGCCGGTCTGCAGGGGGTAGAGGTCCACCCCGATCCGGCCCATCGTGATCACGTCGTACGGCTGAGGCATGCGTGTCCCTTCGGTTCCGCGCCTGGCTGCTCCCTGGTCTAACCCGCCCTCCCGAAAGCTGTCAACATTTTGTCCTTACATTCGGACGAAAGCTTGACACCTTTCTCCGGCGGCCGAGAAGCTGGCCGCCATGACCTCCTCCGTACCGTCTCTCAGCCGCATCCGCATCGGATCGGCCCCGGACTCCTGGGGCGTGTGGTTCCCCGACGACCCGCACCAGGTCCCCTGGCAGCGTTTCCTCGACGAAGTCGCTCAGGCGGGCTACGAGTGGATCGAACTCGGCCCGTACGGTTATCTCCCCACCGATCCCGCCAAGCTCACCGAGGAGACCACGGCACGTGGCCTCAAGGTCTCCGCCGGAACGGTCTTCACCGGACTGCACCACGGCCCGTCCGTGTGGGAGAAGACCTGGTCGCACGTCTCCGACGTCGCCGCGCTGACCCGCGCGATGGGCGCGGACCACCTCGTCGTCATTCCATCCTTCTGGCGCGACGACAAGACCGGCGAGGTGCTGGAGGACCGCACGCTCACTGCGGACCAGTGGCGGCAGCTCACCTCCTTGACGGAGCGACTCGGCCGCGAGGTGGGAGATCGATTCGGGCTCAGGATCGTCGTCCATCCGCACGCCGACACGCACATCGACACCGAGGAGAACGTCAGCCGGTTCCTCGACGCGACAGATCCGGGGCTGGTCTCGCTCTGTCTGGACACGGGGCACTACGCCTACTGCGGCGGCGACAGCGTCAAACTGATCGAGACGTACGGCGAGCGCATCGGCTATCTGCACCTCAAGCAGGTGGATCCGGACATCCTCGCCGAAGTGGTCGCGCAGGAGGTGCCGTTCGGTCCGGCGGTGGCGCGCGGGGTGATGTGCGAGCCGCCCGTGGGCATCCCCGCCCTGGAGCCGGTGCTGGCGGCAGCGCAGAAGCTCGACGCCGAACTCTTCGCCATCGTCGAGCAGGACATGTACCCGTGTCCTCCTGAGAAGCCCTTCCCCATCGCTCAACGCACGCGCCGATTCCTGCGCTCCTGCGGAGCTTGACCGTGCCGTGACCGAGCAGGCGCGGCACCTCACGGCCCGGCACGGGGACACCTGCCCGGTCGCCCGACCCTCCTCCACACCGGCTGTCGTCCCTTTGTCACACATGTCTCGGCTACGCCCTCCTTCTGTCACAGTCCTTCGACAGACCCTCCCCCGGATCACTCCGGATCGTTTCCACGTGCACAGGCTCAGTGATCGCCAGCGTCCCCGCCGCAGTCCCCCGACGGCTCCCCTGCCTCTGCTGCGGCGCACGCAGGGAGGTGCCCACAGATGACGGACAGAAAGCTCTGGTCCTACAAGGAGATCGCCGCGCACATCCGGGTGCAGCCGGACACGGTCCGCTCCTACCGCAAGCACGGTCTCCTTCCCCCACCCGACCACGTGGAGTCCGGCAAGCCCTACTGGTACGCCGACACCGTCCGGGTATGGGTGGCCAACCGCCCCGGCAACCGGTCCCGTAGGGAGTAGGCAGTCCCGCTGTGCGGGCAATGGGGCGGAGCAGTGGCCGCCCCCACCGGTGTGCGCTCCGCGCGGTGCGGCTCGGACGAAAACCGGTTGTCTCCCGGACACCTCCCTTCCGAGAATCACCCGGTGAACGAGCGACGAACGGCCGATTTCTCCGTCAAACCCACCCTCACCGGCGAGAGAGTCGTCCTGCGCCCCTTCACCGAGGCGGACACGGCGACGATGGCGGCGATCCTCCAGGATCCGGAGGTACTCCTCTTCACCGGTTCCGCAGGGGACGCGCCCCTGCCCGAGGAGCAGCTTCGCTCCTGGTACGGCACCCGTGGCGACCAAGAGGATCGCCTCGACCTCGGAGTTGTGGACCGGTCCACCGGCGCACTCGTGGGCGAGGTCGTGCTCTACGAGTGGGACCGGCGCAACCTCAGCTGTTCCTTCCGCACGCTGATCGGCCCGGGCGGCCGTAACCGCGGGCTCGGCACCGAGGCCACCCGGCTGATCGTCGGCTATGCCTTCGACCAACTCGGCTTGAACCGGGTCTCCTTGGGGGTGTTCGACTTCAATCCCCGTGCCCGGCGCGCCTACGAGAAGGCCGGATTCGTCGCGGAGGGCACGGAACGTGAGGTGCTGCGCCATGAGGGCGGATGGATCGACGCCACGATCATGTCCATCCTCGCCCGCGAATGGGCCGTCCGCCAAGGGCGCCGCACGGCCGAGTCGGCGGCGTGTGAAGGGGCGTCGGGTTCACCCCAGCGTCGAGGACGCCCACACGGCTGAGTCGGCGGCCAGCACGGCGGCTGCACATGGACACCTCACCCAACCACCCGGACATCACGGCCTTCGTCGACACTGCTTTGACCTGCTCCGGGCAGTCTGCAGCTATCGACCCACCACGGCCTCGTCACGATCACGCCCGGCTTTGCCTGGAACGGGTCGTACCAGCTCGTCCCCTTCGGCATCCTGATCATCGGGAGCGGGTGCCGGTATCCCTCCCTCACTCAGGCCGAACCTCGCGTGGAAAGCCTGTAGTGGCGCCGGTGCCCACCAGGTCGCCCGTCCCGTCAGTTTCATCACCGAGGGAACCAGCAAGCTACGGACCACCATGGCGTCCATCAGCACGGCGAGGGCGATGCCGAGCCCGAGCATCTTGGTGTTGGTCACCCTCGACGTGCCGATCGCCACCATGACCACCGCGAGGATGACGGCCGCGGCAGTGATCAGCCCACCGGTGCGCCGCAAGCCGTGGGCCACCGCCTGCTCATGGTCACCCGTGCGATCGTGCTCCTCCTTGACACGGGAGAGCAGGAACACTCCGTAGTCCATCGAGAGACCGAACGCCACGCAGAACATGAGCACGGGAAGCGTGGTCTCGATGTCCCCGGTCGGGGTGAAGTCGAGCAGGCCGGAAAAATGACCTTCCTGGAAGATCCAGACCACCGCACCGAACATCGCCGTGAGACTGAGACCGTTGAGCACGATCGCCTGCAGCGGTATCAACACGCTTCCCGTGAGCAGGAACACGAGCAGCAGCGTGACGACAGCGATGATTCCCGCGGCCCATGGCAGCCGATCGCCGATCGCGGCCTTGGAGTCGACGAGTACGGCCGCGGCGCCCGAGACCGAGGTCTTGAACGGCGCGGGCTCCGCACGGAGCCGGCTGACGAGCTGCTGCGCCTGCTGACCCATCGCCTCGCCCGCGGGCAACACCGTGAAGGCTGCATGCCGACCCGAGACGAGGGGGGCGTCGACCCTCAGCACTCCGGGCAGCGCGGCTATGCACTGCCGGTACTCGGCGTACTGCGCTCGGGTGGCCGCACCCTCGGCGAAGACGTCGAGGGTGCCACCGGGGCTACCCGGGAAGCCCTCCCGCAGATGCTGCTGAACCACGTGCGACTCCGCGGTCGAGGGCAGCTGACGGTCGTCCGCAGACCCGAACTTCACGCCCGCGAAAGGGAGCCCGAGCAGGACCAGGCCCGTGGTGGTCGCCACGACGAAGAGAGGCGCCTTGCGCATCACCAGCGCAACCACTCTCCCCCAGCTCGCTCCTTCGTCCGTGGCACCGACAGACCGGGAATCGGGCGACGCAGACGAACCGGAGGCCGCGACGGACCGCTCCCTGCGGCCGCGGCGCAGCAGGCGACGCAGGTCGAGCGCGTTCACCCGGTCCCCCAGCAGCATCAGGGCAGCGGGGAGCAGGATGAGCGCAGCCGCAGCGGCCAGAAGAACCACTGCTATCCCGGCGTAGGCGAACGACCGGAGGAAGTACTGCGGAAAGACCAGCATCGCAGCCAGCGAAACGGCCACCGTCAGTGCGGAGAACAGGACCGTCCGGCCGGCGGTGCGCAGGGTAGTCCCCACTGCCTCTCGCGTGGGTGCGCCGCCGGCCAGCTCTTCCCGGAAGCGGCGCACGATGAACAAGGCGTAGTCGATGGCGAGCCCGAGGCCGAGGGCCGTCGTGAGGTTCTGTGCGAAAACCGAGACATCGGTGAACTCGGTCAAGCCGCGCAATACGGCGTTCGTTCCGAGGATGGCGACGACACCGATGCCGAGCGGGAGCAGTGCCGCGACGGCGCTGCCGAAGACCAGCACCAACAGCACCAGTGTCACCGGAAGCGCGATCACCTCCGCGCGCATCAGGTCGTCCTGAATGATCGTCTGCAGCTCGTGCCTGACCGCGACGGGGCCTCCGAGGGAGACCTCGACCGGACCGCGCGCACCCCGGTACTCGGGGGCGAGACGCTCGAGCGTCTCGCCCGCCGTCTTCTCGTCGCCCTCGATCCGGGCCGCAATCAGTGCCTCATGGCCATCCGCGGAGCGCAGCGCAGGTGACTTCGCCTGCCAGTAGGAAACGACCCCCGTGATGCCCCGCTCGTCGGCGAGCCGCGCGGCCAGCCGGGCGGCCTCGGCAGTCACGGCCGGGGCATCGACCGTGGCCGAGCCGCTGTCGACCAGGAGCAGCAGGTTCGGCCGTGCTGCTGGGAACTCACGGTCCAACGCCTTGGTGGCGTACGTCGACTGGGATTCGGGATCCTCCCAGCCACCGCTGGCCATGCGGTCCCCCACCCCGCTGCCGGCTAGGACGGCCAGTGCCGTGACCACCATGGCGAGTAGGAGCGCCAGGCGAGGCCGAGCCGTGACGAACCGGGTCCAGCCGCCGAGGCGCTGCTCATCGTTGACATCGGGCATGGTGCGGTGTCCCCTTCACCGAGACCACGGCCGCGCGGACGGCAGCACGGGTCGTCGATTGCCATAGACTGGCAAACACGAGTCATCGCTCGCGTTCCACAAGAATGCGAGCGACCGCTCGCGTTTGTCAATCGAGCCTTGGAAGCTGGGGATTGGTGATTGTTATGCCACGGGCACACGACGCCACGGCACAGCCCGAACCCGCACAGCCTCGCCGACGCCAGGCTCGCGGCGAGCGGCGCATCACCCAGCTCCTGGAAGCCGCCGCGAGCGTCTTCTGCCGCAGCGGCTACACCGCGTCCTCCACGAACGCCATCGCTCGCGAGGCAGGCGTCTCGCCCGGCACGCTGTACCAGTTCTTCCCGAACAAGGAAGCCATCGCCGTCGAGCTGGGTGGCCAGCTCCTGCAGCGCTGGCGCGAGTCCCACGGCGCCGCCTTCGACGCCATCGACCCCACCCTCCCCGTCCACGAGCTACTGGACGCCGCACTCGACCCACTGATCGAGTTCAACTGTGAAAACCCGGCCTTCTTCGTCCTCATGCACGGCTCCGAGATCCCCGGCCGCATCGCCGAGGAACACGACGCCGTGCATTCGGCACTCCTCGCACGCACCGAGGTGATCCTCGGCGACCTCCTCCCGCAGGCACGATCCGGAGACGTCCACCGCATCGCGAACATGGTGTTCTGCACGTTCAAGTCGGGACTCGAGCTGGTACTCGCCCACGAAGGCGACGAGCGAGAGGCCTACAAGACGGAGGTGAAGACGCTGCTCCATCGCTACCTGTCGCCGCTGTTCGACGAAGCCCGAGCCCACCCGCCGATTAATACCCCCTAGGGGTACAGTGGGGTGGACACCAGGCGCCCCGGGCGCCTCGGAACACCCTGGTCCACCAGGGGCTTCCCCGGCTGGTGAAGCGACACGCACGCGAAGAGGAGAACGACATGACCTCCGAAACGAAGACCGAAGCCGGCGAGGCCACCGGCTCGCACTGCTCCGCGAACGGCTCTCGCCAGGTCGGAGCAGCCGACGCGGAGCTGGGCAGCATCACAACGGTGTACGAAGTCAGGGGCATGACCTGCGGACACTGCGAGGGCGCGGTCGCCGAAGAACTTTCCGCGCTCACGGGCGTCACTTCGGTCGCGGCGGTCGCGGCAACCGGGAGGGTGACCGTGATCTCCCACGCCCCACTGGACGAGTCCGACGTCCGCGAAGCAGTCGACGAGGCCGGATACGAGCTGATCGGGCAGGCCTGAAACCCGCGGAGCGCAGGAGCTGTCCCGCCACTCTCAGAGCCGGCCCGACAGCCTCAGGCCCAGCCGGAGGCGCTCAGGGAGGCCCTTACCAGCCCGCCCCCAAGCCTGGAGAGGCGCCGAGCGCCTCACGCCCACCCACCCACCCCATGGCGGCCCGACAAAGCCCAGAGGACATGATCGCCAGAGTCGGCCAGGGCTTTCTCGCCCATTCCGTGGTCAGCACCGGCGTGCGTCTGCGATCCTTCACGTGATACACAGGACCTTCACAAAGAGATCCAGATCACAGATATTTGTAGGTAACCATTCGGGCTCTTCGCGAGTCTAAGTGGGCGATGCCAGAGCGTCTTGGGGGACGCTCGATGGGATGTCTTGGGGGACGTTCCAGGCAAGCGTTGGCCGGGGCACGTACGACCGGGGAGCTTTGAGCGGCCCTCCCGAAGATGCGTACCCCGGCAGACCGCGCGAAGAGCTTCTGCTGGACACCAGCAGACGCCCGGGCCGGATCCCGTGGGGGGAATCCGCACCGGGGATATGGGAAGCGCCCCGCTCTCCGACCCGTGGGGGGATCGGAAGCGGGGCGCTTCTCGCTTTGCGGTGGGAACGGCCGGGTCAGCGGGCCTCGACCGGCACGAAGTCCCGCAGGACCTCGCCGGTGTAGATCTGACGCGGACGGCCGATGCGGGAACCCGGCTCCTTGATCATCTCGTGCCACTGGGCGATCCAGCCGGGAAGGCGACCGAGCGCGAAGAGCACGGTGAACATCTCGGTCGGGAAGCCCATGGCCCGGTAGATCAGGCCGGTGTAGAAGTCGACGTTCGGGTAGAGCTTGCGCTCGACGAAGTAGTCGTCGGAGAGGGCGTGCTCTTCGAGCTTCAGCGCGATATCCAGCAGCTCGTCGGACTTGCCGAGCGCGGACAACACATCGTGGGCGGCGGCCTTGATGATCTTCGCGCGCGGGTCGAAGTTCTTGTAGACCCGGTGCCCAAAGCCCATGAGGCGGACGCCGTCCTCCTTGTTCTTCACCTTGCGGATGAAGGTGCCGACGTCACCGCCGGCGGCTGCGATGCCTTCCAGCATCTCGAGCACCGACTGGTTGGCGCCGCCGTGCAGCGGACCCCACAGCGCGGAGATGCCCGCCGAGATCGAAGCGAACATGTTCGCCTGCGACGAGCCCACCAGGCGCACCGTGGACGTCGAGCAGTTCTGCTCGTGGTCGGCGTGGAGGATGAGCAGCTTGTCGAGGGCGGCGACGACAACCGGGTCCAGCTCGTACTCCTGCGCAGGGACCGAGAAGGTCATCCGCAGGAAGTTCTCCACGTAGGCGAGGTCGTTACGCGGGTAGACGAAGGGGTGCCCGATCGACTTCTTGTAGGCGTACGCCGCAATCGTCGGCAGCTTGGCCAGCAGGCGGATGGTGGAGAGGTGGCGCTGCTTCTCGTCGAAGGGATTGTGACTGTCCTGGTAGAACGTCGACAGGGCGCTCACCACGGAGGACAGCATCGCCATGGGATGGGCGTCCCGCGGGAAGCCGTCGAAGAAGCGCTTGACGTCCTCGTGCAGCAGGGTGTGCTGGGTGATCTCACCCTTGAAGGCAGCCAGCTGGTCGACCGTCGGAAGCTCACCGTTGATCAGCAGGTAGGCCACCTCCAGGAAGGTGGAGCGCTCGGCCAGCTGCTCGATGGGGTAGCCGCGGTAGCGCAGGATGCCCTGCTCGCCGTCGAGGTAGGTGACCGCGGATTTATAGGCGGCCGTGTTGCCGTAACCGCTGTCCAGGGTCACCAGACCGGTCTGCGCGCGGAGCTTCCCGATGTCGAAGCCCTTGTCGCCCACGGTGCTCTCGACCACCGGGTAGGTGTATTCACCGTCCGCGTACCGCAGTACTACAGAGTTGTCGCTCACGTCATCCCTCACCGACGTAGTGCCTCTTCTTCGAGGTGCCCTGACTGTCTCTACCATCCCCCATTTGGCTGAGGAGAGTGCACTCGGGGTCGACCATTGGTCCAATTAGCGGCACTCAGTGCCGCCAACCTGCTCATCCTGCCCCCTTCGCCCCGGTTCCGAAAGCCCTACGTGATCTTTGCCACGAACCCTCCGCCTATCAGTCGATGGTCGAGTGCGGTAAAGCGCCTGCCTGCGGATACGGTGCGGACCGCTTGCCCTATCGCTCTGCGGGACCCCACGAGCACCACGAGCTTCTTGGCACGGGTGATGGCCGTGTAGAGGAGGTTCCTCTGGAGCATCATCCATGCCCCGGTGGTGACAGGGATCACCACGGCCGGATACTCACTGCCCTGGGAACGGTGGATGGTCACTGCGTATGCGTGTGCGAGCTCATCCAGCTCGTCGAAGTCGTAGGGCACCTCCTCGTCCTCGTCCGTCAGCACCGTCAGCCGCTGATCGACGGGATTGAGCGAGGTCACCACACCGACGGTGCCGTTGAAGACCCCGTTCTTCCCCTTCTCGTAGTTGTTGCGAATCTGGGTGACCTTGTCGCCGACCCGGAAAACCCTGCCGCCCAGCCGTTTCTCGGGCAGCTCCGGGCGAGCAGGAGTGATCGCCTGTTGCAGCAGTCCGTTCAAGGTGCCGGCACCGGCCGGGCCGCGGTGCATCGGGGCCAGCACCTGGACGTCGCGCCGGGGGTCGAGCCCGAAGCGCGCGGGGATGCGGCGGGCGGCGACGTCCACCGTGAGGCGGCCCGCTTGCTCGGTGTCCTCCTCGACGAAGAGGAAGAAGTCGCCAAGCCCCTGGGTGATCGGCTGCACTCCGGAGTTGATGCGGTGGGCGTTGGTGACGACACCGGACTTCTGGGCCTGGCGGAAGATGCGGGTCAGGCGGACGGAGGGAACCGGACTGCCGTCCGCGAGCAGATCGCTGAGCACCTCACCGGCGCCGACGCTGGGAAGCTGGTCCACGTCCCCGACCAGGAGCAAATGGGCACCCGGTGCCACCGCCTTCACCAGCTTGTTGGCCAGCAGCAGATCCAGCATGGACGCTTCGTCGACCACCACGAGGTCGGCGTCCAGCGGCCGGTCACGGTCGAACGCCGCGTCGCCCCCGGGTTTGAGCTCGAGCAGTCGGTGCACCGTGGACGCTTCGGCTCCGGTGAGCTCGGCGAGTCGTTTGGCGGCGCGCCCCGTGGGTGCGGCGAGCACCACCTTGGCCTTCTTCGCGCGGGCCAGTTCGACGATCGACCGCACGGTGAAGGACTTGCCGCAACCCGGACCACCGGTGAGCACGGCCACCCTCCGGGTGAGCGCCAGGCGCACCGCCTGCTGCTGCTCGGGGGCCAACTCGGCTCCCGTACGGTCGGCCAGCCAGGCCAGGGCTTTCCCCCAGTCCACGTCCTGGAACGTCGGCATGCGGTCGTCCCCGGCCTTCAGGAGACGGATCAGCTGCGCGGAGAGCGACAGCTCGGCCCGGTGGAACGGCACGAGGTAGACCGCGGTGACCCGATCCCCTCCGTCCGGCGCGGGGACCTGCTCCCGGACCACGCCTTCCTCGTCGGCCGCGAGCTCTGCGAGACAGTCGATGACCAGGCCCGTGTCCACCTGGAGGAGCTTCACGGCATCCGCGATGAGCTGCTCTTCGGGCAGGAAGCAGTGGCCCTGATCCGTGGACTGCGACAGCGCGTACTGCAGACCGGCCTTGACCCGGTCGGGGCTGTCGTGGGGTATGCCGACCGCCTGGGCGATCCGGTCCGCCGTGAGGAACCCGATCCCCCACACGTCCGCGGCAAGGCGGTAGGGCTGGTTCTTGACGACCGAGATCAACGCGTCCTCGTACTTCTTGTAGATCCGCACCGCGATGGAAGTCGATACGCCCACCCCCTGGAGAAAGACCATGACCTCCTTGATGGCCTTCTGCTCCTCCCAGGCGGCACCGATCATCTTCGTGCGCTTCGGACCGAGGCCAGGCACATCGATGAGCTTCTCGGGCTGCAACTCGATGACGTCCAGCGTCTCCGCTCCGAAGTGGTCGACGATGCGCTCGGCAATCTTGGGTCCGATGCCCTTGATGAGCCCTGATCCGAGATAACGGCGAATGCCCTGGACGGTGGCGGGGAGGACTGTCGTGTAGTTCTCCACGCTGAACTGCTTGCCGTACTGAGGGTGGGAACCCCAACGGCCTTCCATGCGCAGGGATTCCCCCGGTTGCGCACCGAGGAGCGACCCGACCACCGTGAGCAGCTCGCCGCCACCGCGCCCGGTGTCGACACGGGCGACGGTGTACCCGTTCTCCTCATTGGCGTAGGTGATCCGCTCCAGGACCCCTTCGACCACTGCCAGATTGGACATGGCCCGACGCTACCGCCCTCGTCGGACACCGTGACGCGCCTGTGGCCAGCAGGGAGTCCGCGAGTGCTCCGGGACGGAGCTCAGGGGGCCCGGTCAGCCGACCGGGCCCCGCACACTCCCCCTCCGTCAGTGCTCCCCGAATCCCCCCAGATCCCTCCCCGGGAGCCCTGATGCCACGTACGACCCTCCTCACCCCAAAAGGGTTGCACGACTGCGGGCAGTTATTTTTCCGGGATCCCCCGATCCCGGAACGCCGGCGAGAGAGATCCTTTCCCCGGGACTGGAGCGGGGGAGTCCTGCGCCGGCCGGAGCACGTGGCGCACGAACCTCAGGACCGTCTCCGCGAGGACCTCGACCCCGTCCCGTTCCCACAGCGCGTCATTGAAGAGTTCGACCTCGATCGGACCCGTGTAACCCGCCGCGTCGAGCGTCTCCCGCCATGCGTACAGATCGATCGCGCCGTCACCCAGCTGTCCGCGTCCGTTGAGCACACCTGCGGGCAACGGGGTTACCCAGTCAGCCATTTGGACGGCGTGGATCCTGCCGTCTGCGCCGGCCCTCGCGACCGCTTCCGGAGCTTGGTCGTCCCACCAGACGTGGTAGGTGTCCACGGCGACACCCACCTGTTCCGCCGGGAACCGCTCGGCCAGGTCGAGCGCCTGGCCGAGCGTGGAGACGACGCTGCGGTCGGCCGCGTACATCGGGTGCAACGGTTCGATCGCCAGTCGCACCCCACGCTGCTGTGCGTACGGGGCGAGGAGGCCGAGCGCGTCCGCGACGCGCTCCCGGGCTCCGTACAGGTCCCGGCTGCCCGGCGGGAGGCCGCCGGGGACCAGGACGAGGGTGTCCGTGCCCAGCACTGCCGCCTCGTCGATCGCCGCACGGTTGTCGTCCAGTGCGCGTGAGTGCGCGCTGGGGTCGGTACTGGTGAAGAATCCGCCTCGACACAGTGTGGTGACAGTGAGTCCTGCCCGTCGCACGAGTGCCGCTGCGGCGGCGACGCCGTAGGCCTGCACGGGCGCGCGCCACAGGCCGACCCCGCACACGCCCAGACCGGCACACGCCTCGGCGAGTTGCGGCAGCGTGAGCTGTCCGACGGTCATCTGATTGATGCTGAACCGGGTGATGCCCGGGGACTCCAGGGCGTCGGTCACTGGACGACTCCGTACACCGTGAGGAGGGACGTCATCCGTGCCTCGGCAAGCGGGGGATCCGGGAAGAGGCCGAGCTGGTCGGCCAGGGCGTACGCCCGCGCGAGATGGGGCAGAGAGCGCGCCGACTGCAGGCCGCCCACCATGACGAAGTGCGACTGGTACCCCGCGAGCCACGCCAGGAGGACGACTCCCGTCTTGTAGAAGCGGGTGGGTGCCTCGAAGAGATGGCGTGCCAGCACGACGGTGGGGTCGAGGAGTGCACGGAAGCCCGCTGTGTCCCCCTCGTCGAGGACTCGCACGGCCTCCGCCGCCACGGGTCCCAGCGGGTCGAAGACGCCGAGCAGGGCGTGGCTGTGGTCCGTACCGTCGCCGGCGATCAGCTCGGGGTAGTGGAAGTCGTCGCCCGTATAGCAGCGCACTCCCTCGGGCAAGCGCCGGCGCAGAGCGGCCTCGCGCCGGGCGTCCAGCAGGGAGACCTTGACTCCGTCCACCTTGCTGGGATGTTCGGCGACCACCTGCAGCACGGTTTCGCTGGCCGCGTCGAGGTCGAGGCCTCCCCAGTAGCCATCCAATGCGGGATCGAACGCCGGCCCGAGCCAGTGGAGGATCACCGGCTCCCGCGCCTGCTCCAGGAGACCCCCGTAGACCGAGAGGTAGTCCTCGGGCCCACGGGCCACGCCGACCAGTGCCCGGGACGCCAGCAGGACGGCCTGGGACCCGCAGTCCTCGACGAGCGCCAGTTGCTCCTCGTACGCTGCGCGCACGACGCCGAGTCCGACCGGCCGTCCGTCCAACTGGTCCGTCCCCACACCACAGGCGATGCGTCCGCCCACCGCCCTCGCCTCCGCAGCTGATCGCCGGATCAGCTCCGCCGCGCCCGGCCAGTCGAGGCCCATGCCCCGTTGGGAGCTGTCCATGGCCTCGGCAACGCCGAGCCCGTGCTTCCACAGGTGGCGGCGGAAAGCGAGCGTGGCGTCCCAGTCCACGGCGGCCCGACCGCCCGGCGCCGGGTCCGCGTACGGATCGGCGACGACGTGGGCCGCCGCGAAGACCGTACGGGAGACGAACGGGGAGCCGTCCGCACGGCGGGCCATGGGCTCGCTGCGCGGCTCGTACCTGTACGCAGTGCCGTCGACACGCGGCAGCCGGATCGTCACGGCACCAGCTCCGGAACGTCGAAGCGACGCCCCTCTGCGGACGACTTCAAACCGAGTTCTGCGAGCTGAACCCCCCGCGCACCCGCGAGGAGGTCCCAACGGAACGGCTCCCCCAGGGCGACGTGCCGCAGGAAGCATTCCCACTGCATCTTGAAGCCGTTGCCGAAGACGGCGTTGTCCGGGACTTCCTGCCACTGGTCACGGAAAGAGTCAGTAGCCGCCAGGTCCGGGTTCCACACGGGTTTCGGCGTGGCACTGCGGTGTTGCACCCGGCAGTGCCTCAGACCCGCCACGGCAGAACCATGCACCCCGTCGACCTGGAACTCCACCAACTCGTCACGGTTCACCCGCACCGCCCAGCTCGAGTTGACCTGGGCGACGACACCCCCCTCCAGTTGGAACACGGCGTACGCCGCATCATCAGCGGTCGCCTCGTAGGGCTTGCCGTGCTCGTCCCAGCGCCGGGGGAGATGGGTCACGGCGTGCGCCTGGACGGTCTTCACCCGGCCGAAGAGCTCATGGAGCACGTACTCCCAGTGGGGGAACATGTCGACGACGATGCCGCCCCCGTCCTCAGAGCGGTAGTTCCAGGAGGGACGCTGGGCTTCCTGCCAGTCCCCTTCGAAGACCCAGTAGCCGAACTCCCCGCGCACGGAGAGGATCCGGCCGAAGAAGCCCCCTTCGACCAGGCGTTTCAGTTTCAGTAGTCCCGGCAGGAAGAGCTTGTCCTGGACGACGCCGTGCCGGATGCCGGCCTGCCGCGCGAGCCGGACGAGCGCGAGGGCGCTCTGCAGATCGGCTGCCGTGGGCTTCTCGGTGTAGACGTGCTTGCCCGCCGAGATCGCCTTCGTCACGGCAGGCGCGCGGGCCGAGGTGACCTGGGAGTCGAAGTAGACGTCGGTCGCCGGGTCGGCGAGCACCGCATCCAGGTCGGTGGACCAGTCCGACAGGCCGTGGCGCCTCGCGATCTCCCGCAGGGCTTGCTCTCGACGACCCACGAGAATCGGCTCCGGCCAGAGGACGTTGCCGTCCGTGAGGGAGAGTCCGCCCTGTTCGCGGATGGCGAGGAGCGAACGCACCAGGTGCTGTCGGTATCCCATGCGCCCCGTGACGCCGTTCATGGCGATCCGCACGGTCCTGCGTGTCACGAAGTTGCCTCCATGTTCCTCGATACGGCGGTGACCGGAGCATGGCAAGCGCTTTCTACATGCTATGACGCTAGCCTGCCGCCAGCAGCCCGGACAAGGGCACGGCCCGATCTCCCCACGGAGGGAAGCGATGACAGTCACGCTCGCTGATGTGGCCGCCCGCGCCCGGGTGTCCCCGGCCACCGTCTCCCGGGTCCTCAACGGCAACTACCCCGTTGCCTCGACGACGCGCGAGCGTGTACTCCGTGCGGTTGACGAACTGGACTACGTGCTGAACGGACCGGCCAGCTCCCTCGCCGCAGCCACGTCCGACCTGGTCGGCATCCTCGTCAACGACATCGCCGACCCCTTCTTCGGGATCATGGCCGGAGCCGCACAGACCGCGATCGGCGAAGGTGCGTGCGGACGGGCGGGAGGCGAGAAGCTCGCCGTCGTCTGCAACACCGGGGGATCACCCGAACGCGAACTGACCTACCTCACGCTGCTGCAGCGGCAGCGAGCGGCAGCGGTCGTCCTGACGGGAGGGGCACTGGAGGACCCGGACCACGTCGCAGCCATGTCGCTGAAGCTCGGGAAGCTGGCCGACGCGGGGACGACCGTGGTTCTGTGTGGCAGGCCGCCGGTGCCAGGCGGCTGCGTCACGGCCACGCTCGCCTTCGACAACCGCGGCGGCGGACGGCGACTCACCGAGCACCTGATCTCACTGGGTCACCGTCGCATCGGATACATCGCCGGGCCGGCGGACAGGACGACGACCCGGCACCGGCTCGAGGGGCACCGGGCGGCACTGGCGGCGTCCCCGGACACGCACGACGGCCGCGCGGGTGCCGGGCGGGACGGGACGGGACCGCTGGACGGTGCGGAGCCGCTCACGATCCACGGCCCGTACGACCGGCGATCGGGGTACGCGGCCGCGTTGGAGTTGTTGCGCCGCGCCCCGGAGCTGACGGCGATCGTCGCCGCGAACGACACCGTGGCCCTGGGCGTCTGCGCAGCACTGCGGGACCAGGGGCTGCGCATTCCGGAGGACGTCTCGGTGGCGGGCTTCGACGACCTGCCGTTCTCCGTCGACGCGGTTCCGGCACTGACGACGGTGCGCCTTGCCCTGCACGAGGCCGGGGCGCGGGCCGGAAGGCTCGCTCTGGGGGCGGAAGCTCCACCGCCGGAAGGCACGGCGGTGATCGGTGCGGAGCTGGTGGTGCGGTCCTCGACGGCCCCGCCCCGCACACGCTGACGCTCGCCACCGGTCAGCCGGGGCGTACAGGCGGCGTCCGACGGCGGAGCATCGGGCCCCGAGCGGCTCCTCGGCCGGCGGGTTCCCGCTACGAACGGACCCCAGCACTTCCGAGCGCCTGCACAGCTGTGACCTGCGGTCGAGTGGGCGCGTGCCGCGCCGCGATCCCGCGCGTGGGGAGTTATCCACAGGCCTTGTCGGTGCCCCCAGCCGAACCTATCTTTGACTCAGTCAAAGAAACCGGGGGTGGCATCGTGACCGTTCACGATATCCGTGCGTTCAACCGCTTCTACACGAACCTCATCGGGGCACTCGACTACGGCAAGCACCTCCACGCGCCGTACACGCTCACGGAATCGCGCGTCCTGTACGAGCTGGCCCACAGCCGGCGTACGGACGCCGCAGATCTCCGTCTCGAACTGTCCCTGGACGCCGGCTATCTGAGCCGTCTCCTCGGCAAGTTCGAGCGCGACGGCCTGGTGGAACGCGGTCCGTCGGACGTGGACCCGCGGCGCCAGCGCATCACGCTCACGGCACGGGGCCAGCAGGCCACGACGCTGTTGGACGAGCGGTCGCGGGCGGCGGTGGGCACGCTGGTGACAGCCATTCCCGAGGAGGACCGGCATCGTCTGACGGATGCGATGCAGACGGTGCGCGACATACTGGGCGGGGCGCGGACGGACCGGGAACCAGCGCATGACGACGGTCCGGTGCTGCGTGATCCAGCACCTGGGGACCTCGGCTGGATGGTCCAGCGCCATGGAGCGATCTATGCGGCTGAATACGGGTGGAACACGGACTTCGAAGCGCTGGTGGCGCGCATAGTCGCCGACTTCGCCCAGGACCACGACCACCGAAGCGAGCGGGTGTGGATAGCAGAGTTGGACGGCCGCCCGGTCGGTTCGGTGATGTGCGTCGCGGACGAGGCACCGGCCACGGCCCGGTTGCGGTTGCTGCTCGTCGACCCGGGAGCACGCGGTCACGGCCTTGGGGACCGGCTGGTGCAAACAGTGGTGAATTTCGCCCGCGAAGTCGGGTATCGGGAGCTGGTGCTGTGGACGAATGACGTACTGACCGCCGCCCGCAGGATCTACCAGCGCGCCGGGTTCACCCTCGTCGCCGAGACGCCGCACCGGTCGTACGGTGCTGACCTGGTCGGTCAGGACTGGCGACTCCCACTGCAGGAAGGATCGCCACGATGAAATTCGCCTTCTCGACCCTCGGGGTACCGGGCCTGTCCGTGCCGGAAGTGGCCGCCCTCGCTGCCGCCACGGGGTTCCACGGGGTGGAGCTTCGAGCCCACCCGGAGGAGCCGGTCCATCCGGGAATCACCGCGCGCGAACGACAAGCAGCGGCGAAGGAGTTCCTGCGAGCAGGTGTGGAGGTCCTGACCGTGGCCGGCTACGCGCGGGTCGCGGGCGTAGGTAGCGACGACGCCGTGCGCCGGGAGTTGGCCGGACTGTTGCACCTGGCCAGGGATGTGGGAGCGTCGAACATCCGGGTCTTCCCTGGCGGCGCCGACCAGGATCCAAAGGCGGCGGACGCCACGGCGGCGCGCCGCCTCGGCTCCGCCGCGGAGACGGCAGCGGACCTGGGGGTGCGCATCCTCTTGGAAACCCACGACTCCCACCGCACGGGTGCAGCGGTCTCCCGCATCCTCGGGCCGGTGGGTCACAAGAACCTGGGTGCGATCTGGGACGTGCTGCACCCGTGGCTCGAACACGAAGCGCCGGCAGCCACTCATGCAGCCCTGGGACCCTACCTGGGGTACGTCCAGGTCAAGGACGTCGCCTCGGAAGGTGACCAGACCCCGCTGCCGCTCGGTTCCGGCGTCCTGCCGCTCGCCGAGTGCCTGGCCCTCGTGGACGACGACGGCTGGGTCTGCTGGGAGTACGAGAAACGTTGGTACCCGGACGCGGCGGAACTGCCAGACATGCTGGCGGCGGGGAGGGAGCACCTGGAGTCCTTGCGCGGCGCACCGGGAGAGGAATGACGACGAGTGGGCGGCGTGCAGTCAGCCCCCGAGGAGGAGAGGTCCTTTCGGAGCAGCGCCGGCCCGTGACCTGGAGGCATCGGCCGGTATCGGTCGAGGCATCGGTCCGCGGAAGAGCTGGGCAGGGGAAGCCCGAACTCGGAGACACGACACGGCTTGCGCTCAGGCGTTCCGGCACCTCTCGGTGACGAACTTGCCGTTGCCACCGTCCCGGAAAGTGACGGTCCTGCCGTCGCGATTGAACTTGATGTACTTGCCGTCCTTCTCGTACGCCTGACCGAGCGACAGGACGACCACCACGACGCCCTTCGAATCCAGGTCGAGGAAAGCGCGCCCGTTGTTGATCGTGACGACCGCGAAACCTGTGTCACATACGAGCTGTGAAGGGGGAGCCGCAGGGGGCTGGGCCGCAACTGCGGGCGCGGCGGCCAGAGCGGCCACCGCGATAGCGGAAACGACAGCACGAGCGGGAAGATGCATCATGCCGGCCCTCCAAGTGTGTGGCGGGCTACGCGTTCGATCACGTGCTCTTGCCGATCCCCTCCACCGTAAGCCCGGCATCCGACGGACCGCACGCGGGCGGTGAAACGGGCCGCCGAGCGGCGGCGTCGACTCTGTCCCCTCGTACTGCATCCCCTGCTCGATCAACGGCCGCGGGGTCCGCCATGGGGCACGCATTCCCTACCGGCCGGCTCATTCGGTCACCTCGTAGAGCCCCGGTGTGTCCCCCTCCGCAGGACGCGCGGACCTCCCGGGACCGCAACCACGCTGCGCTTCCCGGGGCCAGGGCTCGGCCACGCCCAGTTGGGGCCAGGGCAACCGGGCGATCCGGAGGAGGCGTAGGCCGACCCGTCGTGGTGACTGCTGCGGAGTCGCCCCAAGCCGCACTGCTGTGCGACGACGTGGTGCCCGACGTCGAGGCGCTCGACGGACTCTCGATACGCCCCGGCGGAGAACGGCCATCGGTACGCCGCGCACGAAGCCGCCGGGACGGAACCGGTGCGGCTGAGACACGGTGAATCTGGCGGCCACCCCGTTGCGGGCCCCGAGTTCGTCACGGCCCGTGAGAACTGAGGCGGGAGCGTTGATGTCCGTGGTCGCAACTGAGGTGCGTACTCGCCGCGATCGCCCAGGGCATGTCCATCGCCCGTTGAGGAAGGACGCTGACGACGGTCGGGCACGTGTCCCTCTTGCCCTCAGCGCTCTTCGCGCGGCATCCAGGGAATCTCCGCGCCGAGGGAACCCGCGACGGTGGGCCGTCGTCCAACTGTCGTGCGCCGGTGAGTCTCCGTAGCGCGGTGTCGGCTCTCGTTGCTGGCTGCGATCGCTGACTCCCCTCTCCAGCCGCCTGCGGCCGGCAGCACACCGCCATCGGCGCGCCCCTCCCAATCGCCGGTGGCGGTCCCATGCTTCTCCCTCCTCCCCACACGTCCCGCTCTGGCCGTCCTCCGCACCCTCGGCACGTGCGCAGGCTTGCCCCGACCTCGCAGCGTGCACCACGCCCCACCCGATATGCGCCATGGCGTCAGGTCGCCCTGCGGGCTCCGGGCCCTCGCAACACTGGTGGCGCAGAACGACTCGGCCCACCCCTGTCGTCGGCATCCCCGCCCCGCGCCCGGCGGACCGGCTTCCCAAGGCACCCGACAAGGACAGACCGGGCACCTCGGGCCACACACCGGCCGCCTCGAGCGGGTCCCGACGAACCGCACCGATCCCCGGGACAACGCCCGTTCGCTGCCGCCAGTTCGTCCACTGCGACGCCCAGACGTCCCCACCCCCGGACTCCCACGCCGTACGGGCCCATCCCTTGACTGGCAATTACTTTCCAGATATCCGTGACTCTTGGAAGTTTCCTTCATGGAAGGAGCACCCGTGTCCGCCCGGATCAACCCCACACGACGTACCCTCCTGACCGCGACGGCTGCGGGGGCTGCGGCCGCCACCGTCGCCTCCGCTCCCGCACGCGCCGCCTCGCACCCCAGCTCCCGCACCCGCGAGCGCCTACGGCAGCTCGTCTCCCGGATGAGCCTGGAGGAGAAGGTCGGCCAGCTCTTCGTGATGCGGGTGTACGGGCACTCCGCCACCGCTCCCGACCAGGCGGACATCGAGGCCAACCGCAGGGAGATCGGCGTGAGCACGGCCGCCGAGCTGATCGATCGCTACCACGTCGGGGGGATCATCTACTTCAGCTGGGCGCACAACACCCGCAGCCCGCACCAGATCGTCGATCTCTCGAACGGAATCCAGCGTGCGGGGCTCGCCCAGCCCACTCCGGTGCCGTTGCTGATCTCCACCGATCAGGAGCACGGGATCGTGGCCCGTGTCGGCCGACCGGCCACCCTCCTGCCCGGAGCGATGGCGCTCGGTGCGGCGGGTTCCCGCGCCGATGCCCGCAAGGCCGCCCGGATCGCGGGGAAGGAACTCGCGGCGATGGGCATCACCCAGGACTACGCACCGGTCGCCGACGTGAACGTCAACCCGGCCAACCCGGTCATCGGGGTACGTTCGTTCGGGGCCGACCCGCAGGCCGTCGCAAGGCTCGTCGCCGCACAGGTGCAGGGCTACCAGAGCGCGGGCGTCGCGGCGACGTCCAAACACTTCCCAGGCCATGGCGACACCAAAGACGACAGTCACTACGCCCTGCCGACCATCCACCACTCCCGCGCACAGTGGGCGGACTTGGACGCCCCTCCGTTCCGGGCCGCGATCGCCGCCGGGGTCGACTCGATCATGACCGCCCACATCGTCGTTCCCGCCCTGGATCCCCGTGAGGACCCGGCGACGCTGTCCCGCCCCATCGTCACCGGAATCCTTCGTGAACGACTCGGATACGACGGGGTGGTCGTCACCGATTCCCTCGGCATGGCAGGCGTCCGTCAGAAGTACGGAGACGACCGTGTCCCCGTACTCGCCCTGAAAGCGGGATGCGACCAACTGCTCAACCCGCCTGATCTCGCCGTCGCCTGGAACGCAGTCCTGCAGGCGGTCGGGAACGGCGACCTCAGCGAAGCTCGCATCGAGGAATCCATCGTTCGCATCCTGCTGCTGAAGTGGAAACTGGGCCTGTTCCGGGACCCGTTCGTCCCCCAGGACGGCGTGGACCGCGTGGTCGGCATCCGGTCGCACCTGACCGCCGCCGACCGGATTGCCGAGAGGACGACCACCCTGCTCCTCAACGAGAACCGGCTTTTGCCGCTCTCCCGGCGACATCACCGCACCCTCCTGGTCGTCGGCGCCGACCCGGCTTCCCCCACCGGGACGACGGGGCCGCCGACCGCCACGCTCGCCCGGGCCTTCACCGAGTTGGGCTTCACCACCGCCGCGCTGTCCACGGGCACCGCGCCGTCCGCCGCGCAGATCGAGGAAGCGCTGACGGCCGCCGTCGGCAAGGACGCCGTCATCGTCGCCACCTACAACGTCACGCCCGACAGCCAGCAACGCACCCTCGTCTCCAGCCTCATCGCGACGCGGATCCCCGTGGTCACCGTTGCCATCCGCAACCCGTACGACATCGCCCAACTCGTCAACTACGGCCCCGCGGCCTCACTCGCCACGTACAGCTGGACTGACGTGGAACTCCGCGCAGCCGCCGGGGTGATCGCGGGCAGAGGGAGGCCGCGGGGCCGGCTGCCCGTCCCCGTACCGCGTGCGGACGATCCGGCGCAGGTGCTGTACCCGGTCGGATACGGCCTCACTTACCAGACGTAGCGCACGGTACGACGCCCTGCCGGGGTAGCACCCCCACACGACGGAAAGCTCGCAGCTCCACTGGCGTGACCCCTGTCCCCCGGTCCAGGCTGGACCGACGGACAGGGGGTTACATGCGTTTTCGGCGGCTGGGCGCGGGGGTGGCGTGCGTCCTCCTGGTCGCCGCCTGCCAGCCGTCGTCGGACGGGGACGGCCGAGGCAGCGGGGGTGGTGGCGCCGGTCGCGGGAGCGAAAGCGAGCGCCACGGCGGGAACGCCGGTGGTGGGGGCGGGGGGCCACGCGTCGGACGGTCCGGTGACGGGGCGGTGTTCCTCGGCCCGGGTGACTGCAGTGGCCGGAGCGGGGACCACGTCAGCGTGCGCGAGGTTCCCTGCAGCAGTGAGAGGGCGGTGGCACGGGTGGTCGCGCGGTACGAGGGTCGTCCCTCGGCCGGCCCGGACTGCCCGGCCACCACGGACTTCGTCCTCCATGTCTCCGAACGGCTGCCGGCGTTCGACGAGGACGGTGATGGTGCCGTGCCCCAGGGATACGCGTGCATGCGCAATCTGGAGCCGCCCCATCCCGGCGATCCGGGCGGGGGCGGCGGTCCCCGCACCATCGTCGGCGACTGCGTGTACGCCTCACGAAAGGGCCAGGTGAAGGAAGTCGCCTGCGACGGCTCGGGCGGGCACCGGCCCGAGTTCGAGGTGACCGCCGCAGTGGCCGAGCGGGACCAGTGCCCTTCGTCGGCCGACCTGTACGTCCAGTTGGGCGGCGAACGGCCGATCGGCTGCGCCCGGCGACTGTGAACATCGCGGACGCCGCGCACCGGCTCCGGGTCGGGCTGCTCCTGTCGGCACCGGCGTGCCGGAACCGCGCAGCAGCGACTCCCGTACGGAGCCACCGCCCGCCCGGGCCGGCGCCCCGCAATCGGTGCTCGGCAGCAGCTGCGTCCCGCACGGCACCACCGCGCCGGTGCCCCGTCCCCGATGCCCTGCGCGGCCCGAGCGGACCGTGCGGAATCCAGGAGAGCCCTGCCCGGCACCGCACGGGACGCGCCACCGCGTGCCCGGAGACCGCACTTCGGTGCCCGGGCCGCTGCGGGCCCGCAGGGAAACGCAGCGGTCCCGCAGCGGCGCGGACACTCGGTCCTCCCCCACGAACGCAACGGGGGACGTATCCCACCCTGCGGGCGCGGGGGAGTTCACCTGGGCGTCACGGACGCAGCATCGGCTCGCGCTGGATGTCCTGCTTGTCGAGCTTCGCGTCGGGCTTGGTCAGCCGCTTCGCGGTCGACGGGTCGTCCTCGACGGCCGCCGGAGCGACGCCCGCCCACTCGAGGATCCGAGCGGTGGCCTTCGCCTTCTCCTCAGGCGTCAGGCCCGCCACGTTCGCGCCGTGGTTCGCTCCCGGAGCGACGAAGACGTAGCTGTCCCGAGCCCCCTTGCCGAGGGAGAACCGTTCGGCGCCCCAGGGGTCGTTCTGGCCGTACACGAACATCATTTGCTTCGCGTGGTGCCTGACCCAGTGGTCCACGTCGTCCATCACCCAGGGCTTGAAGCGCATCGGGATCTCCCGCGGTACGAAGTTCCGCGGAGCCATGTAGCCGTAGCGGCTCAGTCCCTTCAGGTGCGGCAGCTTGATCGTGGGTGAGCCGAGTTCGGTGCCCGCCTGGTAGTAATACGGTGTGTACGGCTCCAGCCCCTGGTCGGTGTAGAAGGAGAAGCCGGAGACCGCGTCGACGCTGTCCCAGATCGCCTGGTCCGGGGCCGTGGCCGCAACCGGTATCGAGGGGCAGTCCGCCAGCAGGCTGTACTGCCAGAAGGCCCAGCCGTAGTCGAGGACGACGGCCTCGAACGCCTTGTCGAGCGAACCGACGGTCTTGAAGGTGTAGCCGTTGTCCGCGGCGTACGTGCGGTACTTGGCCTCCAGGGACTCGCGGCGCACCAGGGCCTCTCGCTGCACCGCGTTCACCTTGTCGCGGCACTCCTTGGTGCCGACCTTCTCGAAGAACCGGTCGTAGGCCGAATCCTTCTTGTCGTTCACGTCGTTGGGCGCCACGTAGGCGACGACACCGTCCATGTCGCGCGGGTAGAAGCGCTCGTAGTACGTGGCGGTCATGCCGCCCTTCGAGCCACCTGTGGCGATCCACTTCTTGTCGTAGATCTTCTTCAGGGCGGCGAAGACGCGGTGCTGGTCACTGGCGGCCTGCCAGATGTTCAGCTTGGACCAGTCGGCCGGCTGAGGGCGGGACGGCGTGAAGAATCGGTACTCCAGGTCGACCTGGTTGCCGTCGACGATCTGGGTCGGCTCACGGCGCCGAGGGGTGGTCCCCACGTTGTAGCCGCTCGTGTAGAAGACGGTCGGGCGGGACGTGTCCTTGTGCAGCAGCGTGATGCGCTGCAGGAACGTGCCCTTCGACGGATGCCGGTGGTCCACCGGCTGGGCGTAGTTGAGCACGAAGTAGCGGTAGCCGGGGTACGGCTTCTCCTCGATCAGGCTCATCCCGGAGATCGCGAGGATCCGGTCCTTGATGTCCGTGGACGCTTCCGGTGATCCGACGGCCGGTTCGGCGGCGGTGGCCGCGCCCGCCGTCGCCCCTGCCATGCCGACGAGCATGACGAGCGACAGCAGCCATCTCAGCGCCTTGCGCATGCACCCTCCCCTTGGGTTCACAGTGGTCGCGGCGAACCTAGCGGGGCAACACCCTTATCGCCATACCCAATTGACCCAGACGCACGGGGTCGGCCGGACCAAGCGGGGGAACGGCCTACCCCGCGGGGCGGGGAATCGGCAGCCCCCGGGGAGGATGGGAAGGGGCCGGGAGGATCCGGGTACGGCTCCTCAGCAGAGGACCCATCCCGTAGAAACGGTCCTGCCGCCGACGGAGCCCGACACGCGGATACAGCGGTTGAGAGCGTGCACGGTCACGGGGCCGGCCTGCCGGGCGAAACGGCCGGAATCGACCGCGGCACGGCCGCCCCGCGGCTGGAGCGAGACGAATGCGGCACGGGGTCTGCCGGGCTTCTTGATGACGGTGAGCGCACACGCGTAGTGCCGCTTCTTGTAGATGCGCAGCTCGCCCATGGGGAGTCCCAGCCTCTTCACTGGTCGCCCCGAGCAGACGGACCGCGCCTGCGCCTCGTACACCCCCGGGCCCACCAGCGTCAGCGCCGCCACGACCGCGAGCGCTGCAAGGACGTGCAGCAGAAGTCTTCCGAACACGCTTGCCTCCCCTCCTCCATCATGCGTACTGACGTACGACGCGGGCAAAGGCCCGGACGGTTGCCGTCCGGGCCCGTGGCAGCGGGATGTCAGGCCGGTGTGGGCGCTTCTTCGGCTTCCTCCCCGAGGAACGTCCGCCACAGCTCGGCGTACCGCCCTCCGCGGGCGAGCAGTTCGTCGTGCGTGCCGTCCTCGGTGACCTTGCCGTGGGCCATCACGACCACCCGGTCGGCACGTGCGGCGGTGGTGAGCCGGTGCGCGACGACCAGGGTGGTGCGGCGGACGGTGAGCCTGTCGGTCGCCTGGTTGACCTGTGCCTCCGTGGCCAGGTCCAGGGCGGCGGTCGCCTCGTCGAGCAGCAGGACGTCCGGGTTGACGAGCTCGGCGCGTGCGAGGGCGATCAGCTGCCGCTGCCCCGCGGAGAGGTTACGGCCCCGCTCGGCCACCTCGTGGAGGTAGCCGCCCGCCAGCGTGGCGATCATGTCGTGGGCGCCAACCGCCCGTGCCGCGGCCTCCACCTCCGCGTCGGTCGCGCCGGGACGGCCGTAGGCGATGGCGTCGCGCACCGTACCGGGGAAGAGGTACGCCTCCTGCGGCACGACGCCCAGCCGGTGCCGGTATGCCGTGAGGTCCAGGTCGCGCAGGTCGGCTCCGTCCGCGGTCACCCGGCCGGACGTCGGGTCGTAGAACCGTGCCACCAGCTTGACCAGGGTCGACTTGCCCGCGCCGGTCTCCCCGACGAAGGCCACCGTCTGCCCGGCCGGGATCCGCAGGTCGATGCCGCTCAACGCCTCCTCCTGGTCCCCGTAGGCGAAGCTGACGTCCTCGAAAGCGATCTCGCCGTGCAACGCCTGCACGCCCACGGGTTCACGGGCCTGCGACGTCGAGGTCGGCTCCTGCAGCAATTCCTGGATGCGGCGCAGCGAGACCGTCGCCTGCTGGTAGCCGTCGAAGACCTGCGACAGCTGCTGCACGGGCGCGAAGAACAGGTCGATGTACAGGAGGTAGGCGACGAGCGCGCCCGTGGTCAGCGTGCCGGCCTCGATCCGGCCGGCGCCGACGATGAGCACGGCCGCCGCGGCCACCGAGGACATCAGCTGCACGAACGGGAAGTACACGGAGATCAGCCACTGGCCGCGCACCCGTGCCCTGCGGTAGCTGTCGCTGCGCTCCACGAACCGCTCGTTGCCCGAGCGCTCGCGGCGGAAGGCCTGGACGATCCGCAGTCCGCTCACGGCCTCCTGGAGGTCGGCGTTGACGATGCTGATCCGCTCACGGGCCAGCTCATAGGCCTTGACCGACTGGCGGCGGAAGAAGTACGTGCCGACGACCAGCACCGGCAGGGTGGCGAAGACCACCATCGCCAGCTGGACGTCCAGGACGACCAGCGCGAGCATGATGCCGAAGAAGGTGACGACCGAGACGAAGGCCGTGACGAGACCGGTCTGGAGGAACGTGGACAGCGCGTCCACGTCGGTGGTCATCCGGGTCATGATCCGGCCGGTCAGCTCGCGCTCGTAGTAGTCGAGACCGAGCCGCTGGAGCTGCGCGAAGATCTTCAGACGCAGCGCGTACAGGATCCGTTCACCGGTGCGACCGGTCATCCGGGTCTCGCCGATCTGGGCGGCCCACTGCACGAGCACCGTGAACAGCCCGAGGGCCGACGCCGCCCACACCGCACCGAGGGCAGCCCGCTCTACGCCGTCGTCGATGCCGTGCCGGATCAGTATCGGGAGCAGAAGGCCGCTGCCCGCGTCGACGGCGACCAGCAGCAGGCTGACGAGCAGGGGCAGCCCGAATCCGCTCAGCAGCCTGCGCAGCCCGTAGGCGTCCTCGGGCGTGACCGCCCGCACCTCGTCGACCCGCGGGGTGTCGTCGGCCGGCGGCAGCGCCGCGACCTGAGCGAGGAGTTCGGGGGTGGCGCCGGCCACCTCGTCCTCCTCGGCCTCCTCCTTGCGGACCCACAGCGGGGGCGTGATGCCGCGCTCCGCGTCGAACTCCGCGTCCATCTCCGCGCGGAGGGTGCGGTCCTCGGGGATCTCCACGGCGACGGTGCGGCCCGGTGATACGCCGCCCATTTCGTCGGGGTCGGTCAACAGTCGCCGGTAGAGGGCGGACCGCTCCTGCAGCTCGTTGTGGGTGCCGATGTCGGCGAGCGTGCCTCCGTCGAGCACCGCGATGCGGTCGGCGAGTCCGAGGGTGGAACGGCGGTGCGCGATCAGCAGCGTCGTGCGCCCGGCCATGACCGAGCGCAGCGCCTCGTGGATCTCGTGCTCCACGCGTGCGTCGACGGCGGAGGTCGCGTCGTCGAGGAGCAGCAGTCGGGGGTCGGCGAGGATCGCACGGGCAAGGGCGATCCGCTGGCGTTGGCCGCCGGAGAGGGTGAGACCGTGCTCGCCGACCGTGGTGTCGTACCCGTCGGGCAGCTCGCTGATGAACCGGTCGGCCTGGGCGGTGCGGGCCGCCTCGCGGATCTCCTCGTCCGACGCCTCCGGCTTTCCGTACGCGATGTTGGCGCGGACGGTGTCGGAGAAGAGGAAGCTGTCCTCCGGGACGAGGCCGATGGCCGCCCGCAGCGATTCGAGCGTGAGTTCGCGGACGTCGTGGCCCCCGACGAGGACGGCTCCGTGGGTGACGTCGTAGAAGCGGGGCAGCAGCAGCGAGACGGTGGACTTGCCGCTCCCGGAGGAGCCGACGACGGCGACGGTCTCGCCCGGTCTGATTTCCAACGAGAAGCCGTCGAGGACCTGCCTCCCCCCGTGGCCCTCCCCGTCCGCTGTGCCGTACGCGAAGCCGACGTCGTCGAACTCGACGGTCGCCGGGGCGTCCGCGGGGAGTTCTTTCGTGCCGTCCTTGATGACGGGCTCGGTGTCGATGAGTTCCAGTACGCGTTCCACGCCGGCCCGTGCCTGCTGGCCCACGGTGAGCACCATCGCCAGCATCCGGACGGGGCCCACCAACTGGGCAAGGTAGGTCGAGAAGGCGACGAACGTCCCGAGGGTGATCTGCCCCCGGGTGGCCAGCCAGCCGCCGAGCGCCAGCATGGCGACCTGTCCCAGGGCGGGAACGGCCTGCAGGGCGGGGGTGTACTTCGCCGTGAGCCGGATGGTGCGCATCCGTCCGGCGAAGAGCCGCCGGCCGACGTCCCTGAGCTTTCCGGTCTCCTGCTCCTCTTGCCCGAAGCCCTTGACCACGCGGACGCCGGAGACGGCGCCGTCGACCACACCGGCGACGGCCGCCGCCTGTTGCTGGGCGTACCAAGTGGCTGGATGGAGCTTGACTCGGCTGCGCTTGGCGATGAACCACAGGGCGGGGGCGACGGCGAGCGCGACCAGGGTCAGCGGCAGCGACAGCCAGGCCATGACGGCCAGGGAAATCAGGAAGAGGAGGATGTTCCCGATCGTCATCGGGAGCATGAAGAGCAGCCCCTGGATGAGCTGGAGGTCGCTGGTGGCGCGGCCGACGACCTGGCCGGTGGACAGTTCGTCCTGGCGCCGGCCGTCGAGCCGGCTGATCGTCCGGTACATCTCGGTCCGCAGGTCGTGCTGGACGTCGAGGGCGAGACGGCCGCCGTAGTAGCGCCGGACGTACGTGAGCAGGTACACGACGACCGCGGCGGCCAGCAGCAGCCCCGTCCACACGGTCAGTGACCGGTCGTGCGCGCTGATGACATCGTCGATGACGACCTTGGTGATCAGCGGGACGACGGCCATGACCGCCATGCCCGCGAGGGAGGAGCCGAGTGCGAGCAGCACGTTCCCCCGGTACCGCCAGGCGTAGCCGGCCAGCCGCCGTGCCCACGTCCGCTCTGCCGCCGCCGTCACCGATGCCTCCCCGCTGTCTGTTCTGCCGGAAGGCACCAACGCGGACGGGCCGCGTTTTCATCCCGCTGTCGGACACCGTGACGAAGTACGGTCCCTGGTCCTAGGACCAGGGACCGTCACCACGGTCGGGCGTCCGTCAGCGGAGCGCCGGGGTCGCGGGCAACGGGGCCTGCGCCGCCCGCCCCGGAACGGCCGGGATCGACTCATGCGGGATGGCCGTCGGCGTGTAGCGCGCGGCGGCCGTGGGGGCGAGGTCCTTGTGGACCGCGCGGGCGACGGCCTGGATGGTGGCGATGCCGTCGTCCATCGTCCTGTTGTCCTGCGTGAGCACGGTGATCTGGTAGTTGTGCGCCGTGCCGGTGAAGGCGCCTATGGAGTGCACGCGCCAGCCGTGGGTGGCGCGGGACAGCCAGCCGTTCTTCACGTGGATCTTGGCCGTGGAGGGGGCCCCGGCCGGCGTGCCCCAGCGCTGCGACGCCACGACGGAGTTCATCAGCTGGAGGGCGTAGCCGCGCGATGCGTCCGTCAGCACCGCGTTCTTCGCGGTGAGCAGCGCCAGCAGCCTCTGCTGGTCACGGGCGGTGATCTGGGTCAGTCCCCAGTAGCCACCGGAGCCGGGCACGGTCTTGGTCATTCCGGCGGCAGCCAGGAATCCCTTCACCTTGGCCACACCGAGTCGGCTCCACAGAGCGCTGGTGGCGTTGTTGTCCGACTTGGTGATCATCGCGGTGGCGCGCGACTTCTCGGTCGCCGTCAGGGAGCGGCCGGACTTCTGCGCGTCCCAGAGCAGGGTCGCGAGCACGGTCACCTTGACCACACTGGCGGAGTCGAACTTCTGATCCGGCCGGAGCACGCAGCTGCTCTTGCTGACCCGGTCGTTGACCAGCACGGCGGTCGTCGACGTGCGCCCTTTGAGGGCCGCGGTGATGTCCGCGACCAGCTTGGCGGCCAGGCCTGCCTTCTGGGAGGTGCAGGCCACGGCAGGTGCTGCCGCGGCGGCGGGCGTGGCCGTGGCGGTGACCGTGACCGGCAGGAGCACACCGAGCGCGACCGCCGTGCAGAGGGCCCCGCGGCTGTGGCGGGTCATGGGGTTTCGCTTCACGCCTCACATGACTCGGCGACGCGTGAAAGGTTGTATCGGGACGTCCGCCTTTTCGGTGCCGTTCGTGTCACCGGGCTCGGTGGTGTTCGTGTGCCGCAGGGTGCTCGGGCCGTTCAACGCCCAGGAGACGGGACGCGGAGGACGGGACGCGTGCCGCTCCGGGGCCGGGGCACCGCCGCACGCCCACCGCGGTCAGAGGTGCGTCGGGGCGAACATCCGCAGCAGCGCGGGCAGGACGACGACCGACGGGCCGGACCGGGCGAGGGAGTCTGCGAGGTCCTCGCGCAGTGTCCCAGGCGTCGTGACGACGGCGGGCACCCCGAACGACTCGGCCAGCGCGACGAAGTCGGGGCGGGCCAGCTCGGTCGCCGTAGCCTCGCCGAACGCGTCCGTCATGTACTCGCGCAGGATCCCGTACCCACCGTCGTCGACGATCAGCCAGGTGACGGGGAGGTCGTACTGCTTCGCCGTCGCGAGCTCCGCGATCGAGTACATCGCCCCGCCGTCGCCGGAGACCGCGAGCCCCGGCCGGCCGGGGTCCGCGACCGCGGCGCCGAGTGCGGCCGGGAGACCGTAGCCGAGACCTCCCGCGCCCTGTGCGGAGTGCATGGTGTTGGGGTTCCGTGCGTCGAACGCGGACCAGGCCCAGTAGGCCAGGATCGTCATGTCCCAGAAGCTCGGGGAGTCGTCCGGCAGGGCGCCACGGACCGCCGCGAGCACCTTCTGCTCCAATGCCAGGTCCTGGCTCGCGATCCGCTCGCGGACCTTGGCGAGCAGGGTCGAGGCCCGCTCCGTGCCCGACGGGACCGGCGCTCGCCGCCCGTCGACGGCCCGGGGGGCCAGGGTGTCCACGGTCTCCAGGAGCGCGGACAGGGCGATGCGGGCGTCGGCGTGGATACCGAGCGCGGCGTGGTTGGACTCCAGCTTGCCGAGGTCGGCCTCGATCTGGATCACTCGGCCGCGCGGCTCGAACGTGTGGTAGTTCGACGTGAGTTCCCCGAGCCCCGACCCGACGACCAGGAGGACGTCGGCGTCCTCCAGGAGGTCGGTGGTGTGTCGGTCCTCCAGCCAGGACTGCAGCGACAGGGGGTGCTCCCACGGGAAGGCGCCCTTTCCGCCGAAGGTGGTGACGACGGGCGCGTCCAGCCGCTCGGCGAGCGCGCGCAGCTTGCCGGAGGCGTCCGCGCGCACCACGCCCCCGCCCGCGACGATCGCCGGGCGCTCCGCGCCGCACAGCTGGTGCGCCGCGGCTGCGGTGAGTTCGGGGCGGGGCAGCAGGTCGCGCGGGGTGGCGTCCATGGCCGTGACCACCGGCAGTGCGGTCGGTGCGATCAGCACGTCCTGCGGGACCTCCACCCAGACCGGGCCGTGCGGGGCGGTCAGGGCGGACTCCCAGGCGGCGGAGACCGCCGAGGGGATCTGCGAAGCCGTGCGGACGGTGTGCACGGACTTCACGACGTCGCGGAACGACGCCTTCTGGTCCCGCAGTTCGTGCAGGTAGCCGTGCCGTCCACCGCCGAGGCCCGCGGCCGGCACCTGGCTGGAGATCGCGATCACCGGGGCGGAGGCCGCCGCCGCCTCCTGGAGGGCGGGCAGTGAGGTGAGCGCACCGGGGCCGGTGGAGAGCAGCAGCGGCGCGGCCTCACCGGTGATCCGCCCGTAGGCGTCGGCCGCGAAGCCCGCGTTGTTCTCGACCCGCAGGCCGACGTAGCGCAGCGATGAGCGGCGCAACGCGTCGAACATGCCCAGCGCGTGCTGGCCGGGCAGCCCGAAGACGGTGGTGGCACCGAGCCCCTGGAGCGTCTCGACGACCAGGTCTCCGCCGTTGCGCCCGGGTGGGGGATTGAGCGCGGCGTCGATCTGCGCCCTGGTGGGGCGAAGATCGTGGTCGTGGTCGTGGGTCATGGGTGTCCCTTCGTGGCGCCGGGTGCTCCGGGGCGCTCGCACGACGCCACGCCGCGGGCCGCGGACGGGTCGGCTGCGCCACCCGACGCGACCGGTGGGGCCGGGGGAGGTCGGGGCCGGTCCGTCGGCGTGGCGCGGGGGTGGAGCGGGGGTCAGTCCGCAGTCTGCTCCGCACTGGCGGCACGGTTCGCGGCGATCTGCCGGGTCATGATCGTCGTCAGCTCGTACGCGGTGTGCGAGGCGGCGACCGAGGTGATCTCGGCGTGGTCGTAGGCGGGTGCGACCTCCACGACGTCCGCGGAGACCAGGTTGCAGGAGGCCAGGCCGCGCAGGATTTCCAGAAGCTCGCGGGAGGTCATGCCGCCCGCCTCCGGGGTGCCGGTGCCCGGGGCGTGGGCCGGGTCGAGGCAGTCGATGTCGATGGAGATGTAGAGCGGGCGGTCGCCGATGCGCTGGCGCAGCTGGTCGGCGACCTCGTCGGCGCCGCGGCGGTAGACGTCGGAGGAGGTGACGATGCCGAAGCCGAGCTTCTCGTCGTCGGTGAGGTCCTGCCTGCCGTACAGCGGGCCGCGGATGCCGACGTGGGAGAGAGCCTCGGTGTCGAGGATGCCCTCTTCGACGGCGCGGCGGAACGGGGTGCCGTGCGTGTACTCGGCCCCGAAGTAGGTGTCCCAGGTGTCCAGGTGCGCGTCGAAGTGGAGGAGCGCGACCGGACCGTGCTTCTTGGCGACCGAACGCAGCAGCGGCAGGGCGATCGTGTGGTCGCCGCCGAGCGTCATCATGCGCGCACCCGTACCGAGGATGTCGTCCGCTGCGGCTTCGATGGTCTCGACGGCCTCGTTGATGTTGAACGGGTTGGCGGCGATGTCACCGGCGTCGGCGACCTGGGCCAGCGCGAACGGAGAGGCGTCCTGCGCCGGGTTGTACGGGCGCAGGAGGCGCGAGGCCTCGCGGATGGCGTTGCCGCCGAAGCGCGCGCCGGGGCGGTACGAGACGCCCGCGTCGAAGGGCACGCCGACGACGGCGACGTCGGTGCTGCCGACCTCGTCGAGCCGGGGCAGCCGGGCGAACGTCGCGGGTCCTGCGTACCGCGGGATGCGGGACGAGTCGACGGGGCCGCGCGGCGTCTCGGTGCTGCTCATAACCATGCCTGCTTTCTCGTGCTTTCGTGCTGTTGCTACTGCATTGAGGGTAATTGCCCTCGCAGCTCTGATCAGCCGCGGAAGCCGGACCCCGAGGGATGCAGCGGCCCCCTCCTCGGCGACGTCCGACCCGCCCGCCACACACCGGCCCCGCCCGGCACGACGATAGATGGCCGGCGGGCAGCAAAGAAGTGTACGTTTCATCCATATTCATCGGCAGCACAGGATGGAACATCCATCATGGTGGAACCCGCGCCCCCGTCGACTCCGCCGACCCCGCGGATCCCCCTGGCCGCGCTGCTGGTGCGGGAGGACCTCGGGCTGCGCCTGCTGGCGGGCCCCGCGGACACCCCCCTCCAGTGGGTGCACACCTCGGAGATGGCCGACCCGTACCCGTACCTGCTGGGCGGCGAGCTGCTGCTGACGGCGGGCGTCCTCCTGGTGGACCCGGAGCGGTACGCCGCCCGGGTGGCACAGGCGGGCGGCGCCGCGATCGGCTTCGGCGTCACGCCCGTGTACGACACCGTGCCCGAAGCCCTGGTCCGGGCGTGCGAGCGGCACGGCCTGCCGTTGGTCGAAGTGCCACCCGGGACTCCGTTCACAGCGATCGCCAGGGCGGTGTGGCGTCTCATGGCCCAGGCGCGCCTCCAGGAGGTGCGCCGGGTGAACGAGGCCCAGCAGGGCCTGGCGGGCGCGGCCGCGCGCCCGGACCCGGTTCCGGCGGTGCTGCAGCAATTGGCGTCCCGACTGGGCGGCTGGGCGGCGCTGCTCGCTCCCGACGGCTCGGTCGTGCAGTCCGCGGGTCCTCCCCCCACGCGTACGGTCCGCGAGGCCCTGTGCCGGCTGTCCCGGGTGGTGAAGCCCGGGACAGCCGAACAGCCGGGCACCGGCGGAGCCCCGGCAGAGGCCCGGCGCGCTCCCTCCAGCGCCAGCGACACCGTCGCGGGACTCCATCTCGCCGTGTACGCGCTGGGCAGCGACGAGGGGCTGGCGCTCGGGGTCGCCACCGAGGGCCGGGAGCCCGGCGCCCGTACGGTGGCCGGGATGGCCGTCCTGCTGCTGTCGCTGCTCACCGCCCCTCACCAGGGGGCCGACGCGGCCGGGCGGTCCGCCGCGCTGGTACGCCTGCTGCTGGGGGCTCCCCCCGAGGAGGTGGCGCCGATCCTCGACCCCGGCCCGTGGACGGTGGTGCACGGCCGCCGACCGGAGCCACCCGACGCGCTCGCCGCCTCGGCGCTCGCCTCAGCACTGGGCAGCACCCTCGTGGACACCCACGGCGGCATCGTCCGCGTGCTGCTCCCCGGTGACCGCCGGATCGCAGCGCAGCCGGGGTGGACGCTCGGGGTGAGCGCCCCCTCGGAGCCCGCCGAACTGCCGGCCGCCGACACGGCCGCGGCACGCGCACTGCACCGGGCGGAGGCGAACCGGCAGCCACTGGCCCTCCAGCGGGGCGCGGGGCTCGGAGGGCTCGTCGTGCCCGAGGAGGCCGCCGTCCACGCCCGCTCCCTGCTCGCGCCGATCATGGACTCCGCCGCGCTCGCCGAGACCCTGCGAGCCTGGCTCTCGCTGCACGGCAGCTGGGACCGCACGGCCGTGGCCCTGGGGGTCCACCGCAACACCGTCCGCCAGCGCATCGCCCGCTGCGGCACGCTGCTCGGTACGGACCTGGACGACGCCGACGTACGGATGGAGCTCTGGTTCGCGCTGCGGTACGTGTGAGCCGGCCCCGGTTCCGTGGGGAGCGCACGACCGTCGGATCCCAAGACTGTCGGCACAGCACCAAGTCCCTCACGTCACAGGCATGTTGGAATGGCGTCATGGCCTCTCCAGCCGACGCGACCACACCCCTCCCGGACGATCAGCGGCACCGCCTGCGCGACGAGATCGAGCGCCTGCGCGAGGAGGCGGCGCACCAGAAGCGGCTGGCCCACCGGCGCGCCGAGTTCTGGGCCAGGACCGAGATCGCCCTGGGCTTCCCCGCCGCCCTGCTCGCCGGCGTGGCCGGCGCCACGGGGCTGGCCACCGCAGACGCCCGGATCCCGGCAGCGCTGCTGGCCCTCGCTTCAGCCGGGTTCGCGGCCGGTGCGGGTTTCCTCCGCAGTGCGACCAGGTGTCGGGCCAACAAGCGCGCCAGGCGGGCGTGGGCCGACGTCGAAGGCAGGGCCGCGGTGAAGCTGGCACGGAACGGGGCGACCCCCGAAGACCTCGCCGAACTACTGGACTACCGCCAGACCGCCCTGGTGGCATACGACGGCGAGGACCCCCAGCCCGGCCCGGCACCGCTCACGGTGGGTTGAGGGCGAACGACCGAACGACCTCCCCCCTTCCACATGCGCCGCCCGGCTCGTCCGGCCCGGTCCGCCATTCCTCGCACTCGGGCTGGGCGCGCCCCGTGCCCCTCTCCGGCCAAGGCAGCCCGGAAGCGTGCTCACCGACCCCGCCATGTGACGGGGTCGGCGTCATGCTCGGCCCCGCTCCCCCACGTGCCCCGCATCACTCTGGACAGTTTCAACAACCGACCGGTAACTTAATATGAGCAAGCGCTTAGACAGCACAGTGTGTCCGTCCCGTCACCCGACACTGCCCCGAGGAGGCGTCCGTGCGCCGTACCGTATTCAACGAGGACCACGAGGCGTTCCGGGAGACCGTCCGCGCCTTCATCGAGGCCGAGGTCGTCCCCGTCTACGACGAGTGGTTCGCCGCGGGCCAGGCACCGCGTGACTTCTACTACAAGCTCGGCGAGCTGGGCATCTTCGGGATCAACGTGCCCGAGGAGTTCGGCGGGGCGGGCCTGGACACGCACAAGTTCGAGGCCGTGCTGTACGAGGAGACCGCGCGCGCCGGCGTCAACTTCGGCGGCTCCGGCGTGCACGTGCTGCTCGCCCTGCCGTACATCAAGATGCTCGCCTCCGACGAGCAGAAGAAGCGCTACCTGACGAAGTTCGTCACCGGCGAGGAGATGTGGGCGCTGGCGATGACCGAGCCGGGCACCGGCTCCGACGTCGCGGGCATGAAGACCACGGCCAAGCTCTCGGAGGACGGCACGCACTACGTCCTCAACGGCGCCAAGACCTTCATCACCGGTGGTGTGCACGCCGACCGCGTGATCGTGTGCGCCCGCACGTCCGCCCCGACCGCCGAGGACCGCCGCTTCGGCATCTCCCTCTTCGCGGTGGACACCAAGTCCGAGGGCTACTCCATCGGCCGCAAGTTGGACAAGCTCGGCCTGCGCACGTCCGACACCGCCGAGCTGGCCTTCGTCGACGTCAAGGTCCCGGTAGAAGACCTGCTGGGCGAGGAGAACAAGGGCTTCTACTACCTCGGGCAGAACCTGCCGTCGGAGCGCTGGGGCATCGCGTTCGGGGCGTACGCGCAGGCCCAGGCGGCCGTACGGTTCGCCCAGGAGTACGTGCAGGACCGCACGGTCTTCGGCAAGACGGTCGCGTCCTTCCAGAACACGAAGTTCGAACTGGCCGCCTGCCAGGCCGAGGTGGACGCCGCCCAGGCGGTCGCCGACCGTGCTCTCGAGGCACTGGACGCGGGCGAGCTGTCCCCGGCCGAAGCCGCCTCCGCGAAGCTCTTCTGCACCGAGGTCGCCCACCGCGTCATCGATCGCTGCCTGCAGCTGCACGGTGGGTACGGCTACATGAACGAGTACCCGATCGCCCGCCTGTACGCCGACAACCGCGTCAACCGCATCTACGGCGGCACCAGCGAGGTCATGAAGTCCATCATCGCCAAGAGCATGGGACTCTGACCCTGTGAGTACAGGCGCACAGCCGCTCGACGAACTGCTCGATCTGCTCGACCTCGAGCGGATCGAGCAGGACATCTTCCGGGGGCGCTCGCGCTCGGCGATCGTCCCCCGCGTCTTCGGCGGCCAGGTCGCGGCCCAGGCGCTCGTCGCCGCGGGCCGCACCGTCCCGCACGACCGCACGGCCCACTCCCTGCACTCGTACTTCCTGCGCATGGGCGACCCGGGCGCACCGATCGTCTACACGGTGGACCGCATCCGCGACGGCCGGTCCTTCACGACCCGCCGTGTCGTCGCCGTCCAGCACGGCCAGCCGATCTTCCACCTCTCGGCGTCCTTCCAGACGCCCGAGGAAGGGCTCGACCACCAGACGGCCATGCCCGACGCACCGGACCCCGAGACGCTGCCGACGGCCGCCGAGAGCCTGCCGCGGTACGCGGGGATCATCCAACCGGACATCGTTGAGCGCATGCTCAAGGCACGGTCCGCGGTGGACGTGCGCTACGTGGACGCGCCTCCGTACGCCACCGTCGGCGAGCGGCGCGAGCCGCGCTCGCAGGTGTGGTTCCGCACCAACGGCAAGCTGGCTGACGACCCCATGCTGCACGTCTGCCTCGCCACGTACGTGTCCGACATGACGCTGCTCGACTCGGTGCTGCTCGCCCACGGGCGGGGCGGCTGGGCCGTGGGGGACGTCGTGGGCGCCTCCCTGGACCACGCGATGTGGTTCCACCGGCCGTTCCGTGCGGACGAGTGGCTGCTGTACGACCAGGAGTCGCCGTCCGCGCAGGCGGGACGGGGGCTCGGCCAGGCCCGCATCTACACGCAGGACGGGAAGCTGGCGATCTCGGTGATCCAGGAAGGCGTGGTCCGCGTCCCACGCGGCTGATCGGCTCGTCCGGGCGGTGCCCCCCGGGCGGCGCCACGCCCGAGCGCACCCGACACAACGGACATACGCTCCCAGCATGGCGAGCGAGAAGACCTCCGCCGGACGGGAGCCGGACGGCCTCGGCGTACCCGAGGACGCCCCTGTACCGCCGCCGGAGCGCATCGCGCCGGACGAGGTGCCGAACGGCACCGCCAGGGTGCTCGCAGCCGGTGTGGCCGACGCGGTCGTCGCGGTGGCCAAAGCCGCCGCCGGAGTGGCTGGCGGCTCCGGCGCGATGCTCGCCGAAGCCGCCCATTCGGCCGCCGACGCGGTCAGCGACGTACTGCTGATCTCCGCGCTGCGGCGGAGCAGCAGGCGGGCCGACGAGGACCATCCCCTGGGGTACGGTCCGGAGCAATTCGTCAAGGCGGCCCTCGCGTCCGTCGCCGTCTACGCCGGAGCCGCGGTCTTCGCCGTCTACGACGGCGTGAGCACACTGATGAACGACACGGCGCCCGGCAACCCCCTCGTCTCGTATCTGGTGCTCGCCCTCGCCGGTGCGCTGCAGGGCTGCTCCCTGTGGGCGGGGGCGAGGCAGCACGGCGGAACGGCCCCCTTCGGGCCGCCGGCGCGCCGCCTTCTGCGCCACGGCCCCGGGCCGGCGGTGAGGTCCGTCACCGCGGGGGACCTCACACCGGTCGCGGGGCTGCTCATCGCCGCGTGCGGCCTGGCCGGCGCCCAGCTCTCCGGATCCGCCGCCTGGGACGGCAGCGCCTCGGTCCTCATCGGTGTGCTGCTCGGTTACGCCGCCTGGGACGCCGGACGCCGCAGCACGGGGCTGTCGAGCGGGCGCACGCTCCCGCCGCGGATGCGTGAATCGGTGCACGAGGAACTGCTCACGGTGCCGCACATCGTCGGCGTGGTGGAGCTGACCGCTCTCGTCCAGGGGCCCGACGGGATACTGATCGCCGCGAAGGTGAACTTCCGGGACGTCGCGTCGGCCGAGCAGGTGGAGTGGGCTTGCGAGGACGCCGAGGAGCAGCTGCGCCAACGCTTCCCGGAGATCCGTAGGGTCTACCTGGACCCGACGCCGGCGGTGCACCGCGTGCGGCCGGACGCCCCGGAGGTCACAGCAGACCCGCCGCGTCCAGGAGGTACTGCGTCATCGGGTCGTAGAAGCGAGGGTCCGTGACATGGTCGTCCAGCGGGACCGTCACCTGGAGGGTGCCCTCCGCCTCCCCGATGAACAGCGCCGGGTCGTTGCTGTCGGCGTAGCCCACGGAGTCGAGGCCCCGCTGGCCGGCGCAGCCCGCCCAGCCGTGGTCGGCCACCACGAGGTCGGGCTGGGGACGCCCCTCCCGCTCCAGACCGTCCAGGATCGCGGCCATCGGCGCCGGGGAGTGCGTGTGCCAGAGCGTGGCGCCCCGCTCCAGCACGGCGACGTCGGCGAACTGGAAGACCATGCCCTCGTCCGCAGTGAGCCCGGAGGGGATGCGGACGATCTCGCAACCGGCCGATCTCAGTGCGTCCGCGGTCTGCCGGTGCACGTCGAGGAGTCCGCCCGGATGCCCGGTGGCGAAGAGCACCCTCTGCTTGCCCGCGGCGGCCTTGCGCAGCCTCGCCGCCATCCGCTCCAGCGCGTCGACGGTCAGCTCCGGATCGATCGTGTCCTGCCCGTACCGGTACTGCGGGTCGTCGTTGACCCCGCACCGCTCGGCCATCACGGCCAGCACGTCCTGCTCGTCGGTCCAGCGGTCGCCGAGCTCCAGGCCCAGCCAGTAGTGGCGGTCCCCGTTGGCGAGCTTGCGGTAGTGGGAGAGGTTGTTGTCACGGGGCGTGGCGACGTCTCCGGCGATACGGCTGCGGACGAGGTGGTCGACGAGGGCGGCGCGGTTCGGTATCGGCATGCGCCCATTGTGCCGTCAGGTGTGCGGAGCGTGCCGGGCGTCCCGGTCCCTGGACGCCCGCGGAGTGCGGGGGACGCGGGCCCGGTCCGCGGCCGGGGCCACCGGTCCCGGCCGCGGTGCGGCCCCTCGTGGAGCGGCGTCAGCCGGACAGTGAGGCGAACGCCCCGTGGGCCAGCTTGCGCAGCAGCGTCTCCATCGCGGCCCGGCCCAGCAGACCGTTGCCGTACGAGCCGAGGTGAGGGGTGGAGTTGAGCAAGCCGAACACGGCGTGGACGGCCGCCCGCACCTGGACCTCCGGCACTTCGGGGTGGAGGGTGCGGACCACGTCCACCCACAGCTCCACGTACTGCCGCTGCAGCTGCCGTACCAGCTTGCGGTCGCTGTCGCGCAGCCGGTCGAGCTCACGGTCGTGGAGGGTGATCAGCGGGCGGTCGTCGAGGGCGAAGTCGATGTGCCCGTCGATGAGCGAGGCGAGCACCTGTTCGGGGACGCCGTCCGCCTCGGCGACCCTGCGCCGGCCCCCGTCCAGCAACCGGCCGGAGATGCCGACCAACAGCTCGGCGAGCATCGCGTCCTTGCCGGGGAAGTGGCGGTACAGCCCGGGGCCACTGATGCCGACGGCGGCTCCTATCTCGTCGACGCCGACGCCGTGGAAACCGCGCTCGGCGAAGAGGCGGGCGGCTTCCTTGAGGATCTGCTCGCGGCGGGTGGCGGCGTCGGTCCTGGTGCTCATGCCACTGATTCTAGACAAGGCAGTTAGCGCTCGTTAACCTGGAGCAGTTGGGTTAACGCTCATTAACAACAGTCGATCGGGCAAGGGGGCTCGACACGATGCAGCAGGCACCTGTGCTGGCGAGTGCGGCGGATCCCGCTTCGGAGGCCTGGCAGGCCAACGAGGCGGCACACCGCGAGCTGGCCGACACGCTGCGCGCGAAGCTCGCCGCGGCCCGTCTGGGTGGTGGGGAGAAGGCCCGCGCACGCCACACGGCGCGCGGGAAGCTGCTTCCGCGCGACCGGGTGGACACGCTCCTGGACCCGGGGTCGCCGTTCCTGGAGCTGGCGCCGCTCGCCGCGGACGGGATGTACGACGGGCAGGCCCCGGCCGCCGGGGTGATCGCCGGGATCGGCAGGGTCAGCGGCCGTGAGGTGGTGGTCGTCGCCAACGACGCCACGGTCAAGGGCGGCACGTACTACCCCATGACGGTGAAGAAGCACCTGCGCGCCCAGGAGGTCGCGCTGGAGAACAGGCTTCCGTGCGTCTACCTGGTCGACTCCGGCGGCGCCTTCCTCCCCATGCAGGACGAAGTCTTCCCCGACCGAGAGCACTTCGGCCGGATCTTCTACAACCAAGCGCGGCTCTCCGGTGCCCGCATCCCCCAGATCGCGGCGGTCCTCGGCTCCTGCACGGCCGGCGGCGCCTACGTCCCGGCCATGAGCGACGAGGCCGTGATCGTGCGCAACCAGGGGACGATCTTCCTGGGGGGCCCGCCCCTGGTGAAGGCGGCGACCGGCGAGGTGGTCACGGCCGAGGAGCTGGGTGGCGGCGAGGTGCACTCCCGGATCTCCGGCGTCACCGACCACCTGGCCGAGGACGACGCCCACGCGCTGCGCATCGTGCGGAACATCGTGGCGACCCTGCCCGAGCGGGGCCCCCTCCCCTGGCCGGTGGAGCCCGCCGAGGAGCCCAAGGTCGATCCGTACGGACTGTACGGAGCGGTGCCCGTGGACTCACGCACCCCTTACGACGTACGGGAGGTCATCGCCCGCATCACGGACGGTTCTCGTTTCGCCGAGTTCAAGTCCGAGTTCGGCACGACCCTGGTCACCGGCTTCGCGCGGATCCACGGCCACCCCGTCGGGATCGTCGCCAACAACGGCATCCTGTTCGCCGAGTCCGCCCAGAAGGGCGCGCATTTCATCGAGCTCTGCGACCAGCGCGGCATCCCGCTGCTCTTCCTGCAGAACATCTCGGGGTTCATGGTCGGCAAGGACTACGAGGCCGGAGGCATCGCCAAGCACGGCGCGAAGATGGTCACGGCCGTCGCGTGCACGCGGGTCCCCAAACTCACCGTGGTGATCGGCGGCTCGTACGGCGCGGGGAACTACTCGATGTGCGGCCGGGCCTACTCCCCCCGGTTCCTGTGGATGTGGCCCAACGCCAAGATCTCGGTGATGGGCGGCGAGCAGGCCGCCTCGGTGCTGGCGACCGTCAAGCGCGACCAGATCGAGGGGCGCGGCGAACAGTGGCCGGCCGAGGAGGAAGAGGCCTTCAAGGACCCGATCCGTGCCCAGTACGACCAGCAGGGGAACGCCTACTACGCGACCGCCCGCCTGTGGGACGACGGAGTGATCGACCCCATGGAGACCCGTCAGGTGCTGGGACTGGCCCTGACCGCCTGCGCCAACGCCCCGCTGGGTGACCCCGGCTTCGGCGTCTTCCGGATGTGAGGGACTGACTCGATGTTCGACACTGTTCTGGTCGCCAACCGCGGCGAGATCGCGGTCCGCGTCATCCACACGCTCCGGTCCCTGGGGGTTCGCTCGGTCGCGGTCTTCAGCGACGCGGACGCCGACGCCCGGCACGTCGGGGAAGCGGACACGGCGGTCCGGCTCGGACCGGCGCCCGCCGCGGAGAGCTACCTCTCCGTCGAGCGGCTACTGGAGGCCGCCCGCCGCAGCGGGGCGCAGGCCGTTCACCCCGGCTACGGCTTCCTCGCCGAGAACGCGGCATTCGCACGGGCCGTCGCCGACGCTGGGCTGGTCTTCATCGGCCCGTCGGCCGAAGCCATCTCCCTGATGGGTGACAAGATCCGCGCCAAGGAGACGGTACGGGCGGCCGGGGTGCCGGTCGTACCCGGCTCTTCCGGCTCCGGACTGACGGACGACCAACTGGCCGATGCTGCCCGAGAGATCGGCATGCCCGTACTCCTGAAGCCGTCGGCGGGCGGCGGCGGCAAGGGCATGAGGCTCACCCGTGTGGAGTCGGCCCTGCTGGAGGAGATCGCCGCCGCGCGCCGCGAGGCACGGGCGTCATTCGGTGACGACACGCTCCTCGTGGAGCGGTGGATCGACCGCCCCCGGCACATCGAGATCCAGGTGCTCGCGGACGGTCACGGGAACGTGGTGCACCTCGGTGAGCGCGAGTGCTCGCTCCAGCGCCGTCACCAGAAGATCATCGAAGAGGCGCCGTCCGTCCTGCTGGACGAGGCGACCCGGGCGGCCATGGGCGAGGCGGCGGTCCAGGCAGCACGCTCCTGCGGCTACCGCGGCGCGGGCACCGTCGAGTTCATCGTTCCGGGGGGCGACCCGTCGGCCTACTACTTCATGGAGATGAACACCCGCCTCCAGGTCGAGCACCCGGTGACGGAACTCATCACCGGTCTGGACCTGGTCGAGTGGCAGCTGCGTGTCGCCGCGGGCGAGGAGCTGCCCTTCACCCAGAAGGACATCACGCTCACCGGCCATGCCATCGAGGCACGCATCTGCGCGGAGGACCCGGCCAGGGGCTTCCTCCCTTCCGGAGGGACGATCCTTTCCCTGCACGAGCCGCAGGGAGACGGCGTGCGCACGGACTCGGGACTCCGGCAGGGGACGGAAGTCTCCAGCCTGTACGACCCGATGCTCTCCAAGGTCATCGCCCACGGGCCGGACCGCGCGACCGCGCTGCGCAGGCTGCGCGCCGCCCTGGCCGGCACGGTGACCCTGGGCGTCGCGACGAACGCCGGTTTCCTGCGCCGCCTGTTGGCCCATCCGGCCGTGGTCTCGGGCGACCTGGACACCGGGCTCGTGGAGCGTGAGGCGGACGGACTCGTCCCGGACGGCGTCCCGGACGAGGTCTACGAGGCCGCGGCACTGCTGCGGCAGCCCGTCCCGCCCGGAAGCCGGGGCGGCTGGGTCGACCCGTTCTCCGTCCCGAGCGGTTTCCGCCTGGGCGGGGAGCCGGCCGCGACGGCCCGTCACTTCCGGGTCCCGGGCCGCGACCCGGTCACGGTCCGGGTGCGCGGGGAGGGCCCGGGGAGCACGTGCGCCGTGGGCGACGCACCGGCCAGGCCCGTCCGCAGGCGGGAGGTGGACCCACGGGCAACGCAGGCAGCGGGCGGCCCCGGAACGGTCTCCTTCGACGTGGACGGCGTCACCCACACGTTCACCCACGCTGCGGCGCCCGGGGGCACGTGGCTGGGCCGGGACGCCGACTCCTGGCACGTCCTGGACCACGACCCGGTGGAGGCCTCCCTCAGCGGTGCGGCCCGCCAGGGCGCTGACACCCTCGCCGCCCCCATGCCGGGCACGGTCACCGTGGTGAAGGTCGCCGTCGGCGACGAGGTCGACGCGGGACAGAGCCTGCTCGTCGTCGAGGCGATGAAGATGGAGCACGTCATCTCCGCCCCGCACGCCGGCACCGTCACCGAGCTGGACGTCACGCCGGGGACGACCGTCGCCATGGACCAGGTGCTGGCCGTGGTCTCCCCGCACGAGGAGGCGAGTACCCCCGGGCAGGGCCTCGATGAGAAGGGGGCCGAGGCATGACCGGTGGACTGCCGATGGAAGTGCCGATCGCCGACCTACCGCCGCGGGTGCGGATCCACGAAGTCGGGCCGCGCGACGGGCTGCAGAACGAGAAGGGCGTCATCCCGACCGAGGTGAAGGCGGAGTTCATCCACCGCCTCGCCGCTGCCGGGCTGACGACCGTCGAGGCGACCAGCTTCGTCCACCCCAGATGGGTGCCCCAGCTGGCGGACGCCGAGGACCTGTTTCCCCGGGTCGTCGGGATCGAGGGCGTCTCCCTGCCCGTCCTCGTCCCGAACGAGCGCGGGCTCGACCGGGCGATCGCTCTCGGTGCCCGGCGGATCGCCGTCTTCGGCTCGGCGACCGAGACGTTCGCCGCCCGCAACCTCAACCGCACGGTCGACGAGTCGCTCGCCATGTTCGAGCCGGTCGTCGCCCGCGCGAAGGACGGCGGGGTCCATGTCCGCGGATATCTCTCCATGTGCTTCGGCGACCCCTGGGAGGGGAAGGTCCCGGTCCACCAGGTCGTCCGCGTCGCCAGGCGGCTCATGGAGCTGGGCTGTGACGAGCTGAGCCTCGGTGACACCATCGGCGTCGCCACCCCCGGCCACGTCCTCACCCTCCTCGCCCGGCTGAACGAGGAGGGCGTGCCCACCAGCGCCATCGGGGTGCACTTCCACGACACCTACGGCCAGGCGCTGGCCAACACCTTCGCCGCGCTGGGACACGGGGTCACGACCGTCGACGCCTCCGCGGGCGGTCTCGGCGGTTGCCCGTACGCGAAGAGCGCCACCGGCAATCTCGCCACCGAAGACCTCGTGTGGATGCTCCACGGCCTCGGTATCGAGACCGGGGTCGACCTCGGCCGGCTCACCGCCACGAGCGCGTGGATGGCCGAGAAGTTGGGCCGTCCCAGCCCGTCCCGCACCGTTCGCGCCCTGTCCCACAAGGAGTCCTGAGCCATGTCCCTCGACCACCGCCTCAGTCCCGAACACGAAGAACTCCGCCGCACCGTCGAGGAGTTCGCCCACGATGTCGTCGCCCCGAAGATCGGTGACTTCTACGAGCGGCACGAGTTCCCGTACGAGATCGTCCGCGAGATGGGCCGGATGGGCCTGTTCGGCCTGCCGTTCCCCGAGGAGTACGGCGGCATGGGCGGAGACTACCTCGCCCTGGGCATCGCCCTGGAGGAGCTGGCCAGGGTCGACTCCTCGGTCGCGATCACCCTGGAGGCCGGGGTCTCCCTCGGCGCCATGCCCGTCTACCGCTTCGGCACGGAGGAGCAGAAGCGCGAGTGGCTGCCGCGGCTGTGCTCCGGTGAGGTGCTGGGCGCCTTCGGACTGACGGAGCCGGATGCCGGATCGGACGCGGGCGGCACCAAGACCACCGCCGTACGGGACGGCGACGAGTGGGTGATCAACGGATCCAAGTGCTTCATCACCAACTCCGGCACGGACATCACGGGCCTCGTCACGGTCACGGCCGTCACCGGTCGCAAGGCCGACGGCCGTCCGGAGATCTCCTCGATCATCGTTCCGTCCGGTACACCCGGTTTCACCGTCGCCGCCCCCTATTCCAAGGTGGGATGGAACGCGTCGGACACGCGTGAGCTGTCCTTCTCCGACGTGCGCGTCCCGGTGGCGAACCTGCTCGGCGAGGAGGGCCGCGGGTACGCCCAGTTCCTGCGCATCCTCGACGAAGGCCGTATCGCCATCGCCGCGCTCGCCACGGGCCTGGCACAGGGGTGTGTGGACGAGTCGGTGAAGTACGCCAAGGAGCGGCAGGCGTTCGGGCGGCCGATCGGCGACAACCAGGCGGTCCAGTTCAAGATCGCGGACATGGAGATGCGGGCGCACATGGCCCGGATCGGCTGGCGTGACGCGGCCTCCCGGCTCGTCCTGGGCGAGCCGTTCAAGAAGGAGGCGGCGCTCGCGAAGCTCTACTCCTCGACGGTCGCCGTCGACAACGCCCGCGAGGCCACCCAGATCCACGGAGGCTACGGGTTCATGAACGAGTACCCGGTCGCCCGCATGTGGCGCGATTCCAAGATCCTGGAGATCGGCGAGGGCACCAGCGAGGTCCAAAGGATGCTGATCGCACGCGAGTTGGGCCTCACCGGCTGACCCTCGGGCCCGAGGCGGGGCCGTGTGCGCCGGGGCGCCCTATGGACAACTCATGAGGTTAGGCTAACCTATCTTCAACCTTGCCCAGAGGCCGCTCCGGCACGCACGAAAGCGAAACCACCCTCATGCCCAACGCTCGCGCTCCCCACCTCACCCGTCGCGGTCTGCTCGCCGCGAGCGGCGCCCTCGGGCTCGGCGTCGCGCTCACCGCCTGCGGCGGCGAGAAGAAGGGCGACCAGGCCTCCGACGCGAAGGCCGGGCCCTGGGAGTTCAAGGACGACCGCGGCCAGGTCGCCAAGGCCAAGTCGACTCCCGAGAACATCGTGGCCTTCACCGGCACGGCGGCCGCGCTGCACGACTTCGGCGTCGAGGTGAAGGGCGTCTTCGGCCCCACCTACGTCGAGGACAAGGCCAAGGGCACGAAGACCCCCGACGTCCAGGCCGGCGACCTCGACATCACCAAGGTTGAGGTCCTCGGCAACGTCTGGGGCGAGTTCAACGTCGAGCAGTACGCCGCCCTGGCGCCCGACCTCCTGATCACCGACATGTGGGAGAAGGACGCCCTCTGGTACGTGCCGGACCAGTCCAAGGCCAAGATCCTCAAGCTCGCCCCGAGCGTGGCCCTGTGGGCCGCCGACAACTCGATGCCCAAGGTGCTGCAGCGCCACGTCGAGTTGGCCGAGTCCCTCGGTGCCGACGTGAAGGCCAAGAAGGTCACCGACGCCAAGGCCGCTTTCGAGAAGGCCGCCGCCAGACTGCGCGCCGCCGCCAAGGCCAAGCCGCAGATCAAGGTGCTCATCGGCTCCGCGAGCGCGGACCTGTTCTACGCCTCCACCCCGGGACGGCCCACCGACACGCTCTACTTCAAGGAGCTCGGCGTCAATTTCGTGACGCCCGCCAAGCTGGACGCCGGCGGCTGGTTCGAGGGCCTCAGCTGGGAGAACGTCGACAAGTACCAGGCCGACGTCATCATGATGGACAACCGCGCCTCGGCCATCCAGCCCGACGCCCTGAAGTCCAAGCCCACTTGGGCGGAGCTCCCCGCCGTCAAGGCCGGACAGGTCATCCCACGTGTCACCGAACCGATCTACTCCTACGAGAAGTGCACCCCGATCCTCGACGACCTGGCGAAGGCCATCGAGAACGCGAAGAAGGTCGCCTGACGATGACGACCGCCGTGGCCGCCCCGTTCCGTTTCTTCCCCTTGCAGGTCATACGGGCGCGGCGGCTCGGCCCGTCGCTGATCCGGGTCACCTTCGGCGGAGAGTCCCTCGCGGGCTTCACCTCCGGTGGCCGGGACCAGTCCCTCTCCCTGTTCCTGCCGCACCCCGGCCAGGAGACTCCCGTCGTCCCACTGCCGGAGGACGGGGACGTGTACGGCGCCCTCGGTGCGTGGCGGGCACTGCCCGACGACGTGCGGGCCGTGATGCGCTCGTACACGGTGCGCGAGCAGCGCCGTGACCCGAACGAGCTGGATGTCGACTTCGCCGTCCACCCGGATGGCGGACCGGCCTGTCGGTGGGCGCAGAGAGCTTCCACCGGGGACCGGGTGACGGTCCTCGGTCCGGCGGTGGCCGACAACACGGCCGTGCGGTTCCGGCTGCCCGAGGACGCCGACTCCGTGCTGATGTGGGCGGACGAGACGGCACTGCCGGCCGCCTCGGCGATCCTCGAAACACTGCCGGCCGGCCTCCCTGCGCAGGTGTGGCTCGAAGTCCCGTCCCCCGGGGACCGCATCGAGCCGGTCACCGCCGCCGACGCGACCGTCACCTGGCTGGTACGGGAGGAGGGGACACCCCCGGCCGTCGAGGCGGTGCGGGCCGCCGCGCCCGTCGGGAAGGCCCCCTACGCCTGGATAGCCGGTGAGTCGAGTGCGGTGAAGGCGCTGCGCCGTCACCTGGTCGGCGAGCGAGAACTCGACCGCCGCCGTGTCACGTTCGTGGGGTACTGGCGCAGGGGACTGAGCGAGGACGCCCTGCGCGCCTCCCCCGCGGAGGCATAGCCCGCGCGGCCTGCGGGCTGCCCGACCTGCCGCCCGCGGCGGGCCTCCACCTCGTCAGGTTCCTTCTGGGGGCGCCCGCTTGATCGCGGTGCGCCCCCTCTCGCTGTCCCTGGTGGGTACGGCAGGCTTGGCTCGATATTTAGGTTAGGCTAACCTAAGTTCGACGCCGCCCGTCTCGCCCCTCCACACCCCGGGGCGACCTCGTCCCCAATCGGGAGGACCCCCACCATGCGCTCGCACCTGCTCAACGGCACAACGGCGGAGCACTACCGGCGCTCCGTGACCGAAGGAGTCGAGCGGGTGGCGGACAAACTCGCCACGACGCGACGTCCGTTCACCGGAGTGACGCCCCCCGAGCTCGCCCCCGCGATCGCCGCCGTCGACCTCGACCGGCCGCTCGGCGACTCCGCGGCCGCACTCGACGAGCTCGAGGAGCTCTACCTGCGTGACGCGGTCTACTTCCACCACCCCCGCTACCTCGGCCACCTCAACTGCCCGGTCGTCATCCCGGCCGTCCTCGGCGAAGCGGTGCTCTCCGCGGTCAACTCGTCCCTGGACACCTGGGACCAGAGCGTCGGCGGCACGCTGATCGAGCGCCGCCTCATCGACTGGACGGCCGACCGGATCGGCCTCGGACCGGCCGCTGACGGTGTGTTCACCAGCGGCGGCACCCAGTCCAATCTGCAGGGCCTGCTACTCGCCCGCGAAGAAGCCAAGACGAGGGACCCGGCGAAGCTGCGCATCTTCTCCTCCGAGTGCAGCCACTTCAGCGTCCAGAAGTCCGCGACCCTGCTCGGCCTCGGCCCGAACGCCGTGGTGTCCGTCCCGGTGGACCGGGACCGGCGTATGCAGACCGTCGCCCTCGCCGCCGAGTTGGAGAGGTGCGTACGCGAGGGGCTGACGCCGATGGCGGTCGTCGCCACCGCGGGCACCACCGACTTCGGCTCCATCGACCCGCTTCCCGAGATCGCCGGGCTGTGCGAGCAGTTCGGCGCCTGGATGCACGTGGACGCCGCCTACGGCTGTGGCCTGCTCGCCTCGCCGACCCGCCGCCACCTCCTGGACGGCGTCGAGTACGCCGACTCCGTGACGGTGGACTTCCACAAGTCCTTCTTCCAACCGGTGAGTTCCTCCGCGGTGCTGGTCCGGGACGGCGCCACGCTGCGGCACGCCACGTACCACGCGGACTACCTCAACCCGCGGCGCACGCTCGAGGAGAAGATCCCCAACCAGGTCGACAAGTCCCTCCAGACCACCCGCCGCTTCGACGCCCTCAAGCTCTGGATGACGCTGCGCGTCATGGGGGCCGACGGCGTGGGCAGCCTCTTCGACGAGGTCTGCGACCTGGCTTCCCAAGGCTGGCAGCTGCTGGCCGGTGACCCGCGCTACGACGTCGTCGTCGAGCCCCGACTGTCCACCCTGGTCTTCCGCCACATCCCGGCCCGCGTCACCTCACCGGCCGAGATCGACCGTGCCAACCTCTACGCCCGCAAGGCGCTGTTCGCCTCCGGTGAGGCGGTCGTCGCCGGTACCAAGGTCGACGGTCGCCAGTACCTGAAATTCACCCTGCTGAATCCCGAGACGACCGTGGCCGACATCGCCGCCGTCCTCGATCTGATAGCCGGCCACGCCGAGCAGTACCTGGGAGAGAACCTTGTCCACGCGTCCTGAGCACCGTGACGTCCACGATTTCATCGGCATCGGTCTCGGTCCGTTCAACCTGGGCCTCGCGTGCCTGACCGAGCCCGTGGAGGAACTGAGCGGGCTCTTCCTGGAGTCCAAGCCGGATTTCGAGTGGCACTCCGGAATGTTCCTCGACGGCGCACACCTGCAGACGCCGTTCATGTCGGACCTGGTCACCCTCGCCGACCCGACCTCGCCCTACTCCTTCCTCAACTACCTGAAGGAGAAGGGGAGACTGTACTCGTTCTACATTCGGGAGAACTTCTACCCGCTGCGCACCGAGTACAACGACTACTGCCGCTGGGCCGCCGCCCAATTGAGCACCGTCCGCTTCAACACCACGGTCACCGCGGTCGAGTTCGAGTCCGCCGACGAGGTCTACGCCGTCCGTACCGCCTGCGGCGAGACCTACCGCGGACGCCGGCTGGTGCTCGGCACCGGCACCCCGCCCCACGTCCCGGACGCCTGCCGGGACCTCGGCGGCGACGCCGTGCACAACTCCCGCTACCTGCAGGCCAAGGAGTCCCTGCAGAAGAAGGAGTCCATCACCCTCGTGGGCAGCGGTCAGAGCGCCGCGGAGATCTACTACGACCTCCTCTCCGAGATCGACGTCCACGGCTACCGGCTCCACTGGATCACCCGCTCCCCGCGGTTCTTCCCGCTGGAGTACACCAAGCTGACGTTGGAGATGACGTCCCCCGAGTACGTCGACTACTTCCACGCGCTGCCGGAGCCCACCCGCTACCGGCTCGAGTCGCAGCAGAAGAACCTCTTCAAGGGCATCGACGGGGACCTCATCAACGAGATCTTCGACCTGCTCTACCAGAAGAGGATCGGCGGCCCCGTCCCCACCCGGCTGCTCACCAACACCGCTCTGCACAGCGCCCGATACGAGGACGGGACGTACACGCTGGGGCTGCGGCAGGAGGAGCAGCAGAAGGACTTCGAGATCCGGACGGAGGGGCTGGTCCTGGCCACCGGCTACAAGTACGTCACGCCCGACTTCCTGGAGCCGGTGCGCGACCGCATCCGCTGGGACGGCCAGGGGCGCTTCGACGTCGCCCGCAACTACTCGATCGACACCACCGGACGCGGCATCTTCCTGCAGAACGCGGGCGTCCACACGCACTCCGTCACCTCCCCCGACCTGGGGATGGGCCCGTACCGGAACGCCTACATCATCGGTGAGCTGCTCGGCAGCGAGTACTACCCCGTAGAGAAGACCATCGCTTTCCAGGAGTTCGCCGTATGAGCACCACCGCACCCGCGCCCGGGGCGTTCGTCTTCCGCCCCCTGGACCCCCTGGCGGACGCCGAGCTGCTGCACCGCTGGGTCACCCACCCCAAGGCCGCGTTCTGGATGATGCAGAACGCCGCGCTCCATGACGTCGAACGGGAGTACATGGCGATCGCGGCCGCCGAGCACCACGATGCCTTCCTCGGTCTGCACGACGGTGAACCCGCCTTCCTGATGGAGCGGTACGACCCGGCTCACGTCGAGCTGGTCGGCCTGTACCAGCCGGAGCCCGGTGACGTCGGCATGCACTTCCTGGTGGCCCCGACCGACACCCCGGTGCACGGCTTCACCCGCGCCGTGATCACCGCGGTGATGCACGAGCTGTTCGCCGACCCGCGGACCCGGCGCGTCGTGGTGGAGCCGGACGTGGCTAACAAGGCCGTGCACGCGCTGAACGAGGCGGTCGGTTTCGTGCCCGCGCGCGAGATACGGAAGCCAGAGAAGAAGGCACTGTTGAGCTTCTGCACCCGGGAGCAGTTCGAGGCAGCCGTCGGGGCCGCCCGATGACCACCTCCATCGACAGCGTCGCGCACCTCACCCCCGAGCTGTGGGCGGAGGCCAACCGCCGGCTGATCCGCAAGGGCCTCGCCGAGTTCTCCCACGAGCGCCTCCTCGCGCCGAAGGACCTCGGCGGCGGCCGCTATGCGGTACTGAGCGACGACGGAAGGACGGAGTACCGCTTCACGGCGCACCGGTTCGCGCTCGACCACTGGCAGGTCGAGCCGGGATCCGTCACCCGCCACCGTGACGGCGGACCGCTGCCGCTGGACGCCCTGGAGTTCTTCACAGAACTGCGCGGGTCGCTCGGGCTGTCCGACGAGATCCTGCCGGTCTACCTGGAGGAGATCTCCTCCACCCTGTCGGGAACGGCGTACAAGCTCACCAAGCCCGAGGCGTCCGCCGCCGACCTGGCCCGAGCGGGCTTCCAGGAGATCGAGACCGGGATGACCGAGGGCCACCCGTGCTTCGTCGCCAACAACGGCAGGCTCGGCTTCGGCATCCACGAGTACCACCGGTACGCACCTGAGGCCGCGGCCCCGGTGAAGCTGCTGTGGGTGGCCGCACACCGTTCCCGCGCCGCCTTCACGTCCTGTGCCGACCTCGCCTACGAGGATCTGGTGCGGACCGAACTGGGCCGGAAGACCCTCGACCGGTTCGACGCCCGGCTCCGCGACCTCGCCCTCGATCCGGACGACTACCTGCTGATGCCGGTCCACCCCTGGCAGTGGTGGAACAAACTGTCCGTCACCTTCGCCTCGGAGGTCGCCCAGCGCCGGCTGGTGCCGCTCGGCGAGGGCGACGACGCGTACCTCGCCCAGCAGTCGATCCGTACCTTCTTCAACACCAGCGACCCGGCGAAGCACTACGTGAAGACGGCGATGTCCGTCGTCAACATGGGATTTATGCGGGGTCTCTCAGCCGCGTACATGGAGGCCACACCCGCCATCAACGACTGGCTGGCCGCGCTGGTCGAACGGGACGACGTACTGAAGGCAGCCCGCTTCTCGATCATCAGGGAGCGGGCGGCGGTCGGCTACCGGCACCTGGAGTACGAGGCGGCCACCGACCGGTACTCGCCCTACCGCAAGATGCTCGCCGCCCTCTGGCGGGAGAGTCCGGTGCCCACGCTCCAGGACGGCGAGCGGCTCGCCACGATGGCCTCACTGCTGCACGTGGACCGCAGCGGGGCGTCCTTCGCGGGTGCGCTGATCGCACAGTCCGGCCTTGCGCCAGAGGTGTGGCTGCGCCGCTATCTGGACGCGTACCTGGTGCCGGTGCTGCACTCCTTCTACGCGTACGACCTCGTCTACATGCCGCACGGCGAGAACGTCATCCTCGTGCTCGGCGAGGACGGCGCCGTGGCGCGGACGGTCTTCAAGGACCTCGCCGAGGAGATCTGCGTGATGGACCCGGACGCGGTCCTCCCACCGGCGGTGGAGCGGGTCCGTGCCGACGTCCCGGAGGACATGAAGCTGCTGTCGGTCTTCACCGACGTCTTCGACTGCTTCTTCCGTTTCCTCGCCGCCGCGTTGGCCGAGGAGGGCGTGCTCGACGAGGACGGCTTCTGGCGGACGGTCGCCGAGTGCATCCGCGCCTACCAGCACTCGATGCCGCAGCTGGCCGACCGGTTCGCCCGGTACGACGTGTTCGCCGACGAGTTCGCGCTGTCCTGCCTCAACCGGTTGCAGCTGCGCGACAACCAGCAGATGGTGGACCTCGCCGATCCCTCGGGAGCCCTCCAGCTGGTGGGCCACTTGGAGAACCCGGTCGCCCGGTTCCGCTGACGGACCGGCGTGCGCCCTGCGGAGTACGGTCCCCCGCGGGGCGCACGTCATCGCGCGGTCGCCCGGGGACGACGGGGGCGACGGGGGCGACGGGGGCGACGGGGCGACGGGGGCGACGGAGCCGTGGCTTCCGCCCTCTCGGTGGAACAATCCCCGCATGGTGGAAATCATGCAGAAGGACGGGGCGTGGGACTTCGACGGGACCACGTTGCGCATCGTGCCCGGCCACGACAAGAGCGTCGGGTTACTGCGCCAGACCCTCGGCGAGGTCGCGATACCCCTGGACGCCCTTGCCGGGATCTCGTACGCGCCCGGCAAGAAGGAGGGGCAACTGAAGCTGCGACTGCGCGAAGGCGCCGACGCTCTCCTACAGGTCACCGGGGGCAAGCTCGCGGACGGCTCCGATCCCTACCGGCTGAGCGTCTCGAACGATCGCTCGGGGGTCGCCGAGTACCTCGTCGACGAGGTCCGCAACGCGCTCCTCCTGGAGCAGGTCGACACCGGCCCGACCAATGCGTACCTGCTCCCCGGCCCCACCCTGCCGATCACCGTCGGCGCGGGCGACGCCTCCGTCGCCTTCGACGGGGAGCGAATCCGGCTGGAGTGGAACTGGAAGACGGAGGAGTCCAAGGCCTCCGGCGGCAGCCGGATCGTGGAGCTCGATGACGTGGCGGCGGTCGAATGGCTCCCGGCATCCGGGCTGGAGAACGGCTACCTACGGTTCCGGGTGGCCAGGACGGGGACCCCGCCCGCTCCGAAGTACGACCCTTACGCGGTGGAGCTGTGGGGCTTCCGGAAGGATCCCCTGATGGCGCTGGTCGGGGCGGCGGTGACGGCCAGAATGCCGCATCCGCACGCGCCCTCGGACGGCGCTCCTCCTCCTGGCCCCCATGCGGCCGAGGACCGTGATGTACTGCTGCGACAGCTGCGCGAGCTGGCGGAGCTGCACCAGGCCGGGGCCCTGACGGACGAGGAGTTCTCCACCGCCAAGCAGGCGGTCCTCAAGCGCCTGTGAAACGTCACCCGGCGCCGCATGTAATCACGATCACGCAGTTTTCTGCCCGAAACCGGGCAGGATTCTTGCGTAGCGACGGGGGAAGCCCTCAATATCTACGGGTGCTCGAACGCCGCTCGTCGCACGACGACCTCATCGACCACCTGGTGCGCAGCACCGCGCTCCGGCGCGGCGAGGCGGCCCGGGTGGTGCTCGACGTGCTGGCGTTCTTCGACGAAACGACCGAGGAGTACGTCCGTCGCCGCCACCGAGAGCTGCAGTCCGGCGGCGCCGCGAACACGGAGATCTTCGAGCGGATCGCGGCCGAGCTGCCGCACCGCGCCGTGGCACCGCCGGAGCTCTCGCTCCGGCAGCTGCGCCGCATCGTCTACGGCTGACAGTCGGCCGGGCCGCTCCACCGGGCGGCCGAGCACAACACCCGTCGAACCTGGAGGGGCAAGAACCATATGTGCGGAATCGTCGGTTACATCGGGAAGCGCGACGTCGCGCCGCTGCTGCTGGAGGGCCTGGCGCGGCTGGAGTACCGGGGTTACGACTCCGCGGGCATGGTGATCACCAGCCCCAAGTCCGGCGGACTGAAGATGGTCAAGGCCAAGGGTCGCGTCCGCGACCTGGAGGCCCGCGTCCCCAAGCGCTTCGCCGGCACCACCGGCATAGCCCACACCCGATGGGCCACGCACGGCGCCCCGAGCGACCACAACGCGCACCCGCACATGGACCCTGAGAACAAGGTCGCCGTGGTCCACAACGGCATCGTCGACAACGCCGCCGAGCTGCGCGTCAAGCTGGAGGCCGACGGCGTCGTCTTCGCGTCCGAGACCGACACCGAGGTGCTCACCCACCTGATCGCCCGCGCGCAGGCCGACAGCCTCGAGGAGAAGGTCCGCGAGGCGCTCAAGGTCGTCGAGGGCACCTACGGCATCGCCGTCATGCACGCCGACTTCAACGACCGCATCGTGGTCGCCCGCAACGGCTCCCCCGTGGTCCTCGGCATCGGCGAGAAGGAGATGTTCGTCGCCTCCGACGTCGCCGCCCTGGTCACCCACACCCGCCAGGTCGTCACCCTGAACGACGGTGAGATGGCCACCCTGAAGGCCGACGACTTCCGCACGTACACGACGTCGGGCACGCGGACCACCGCCACCCCGGAGACCGTCGAGTGGGAGGCCGCCTCCTATGACATGGGCGGTCACGACACGTACATGCACAAGGAGATCTGCGAGCAGCCCGACGCCGTGGACCGCGTGCTGCGCGGCCGCATCGACGACCGGTTCTCCACGGTGCACCTCGGCGGTCTGAACCTGGACGCCCGCGAGGCCCGCGGCATCCGCCGCGTGAAGATCCTCGGTTGCGGCACCTCCTACCACGCGGGCCTGATCGGCGCCGGCCTCATCGAGTCCCTGGCCCGCATCCCCGCCGACTCCGAGCCCGCCTCCGAGTTCCGCTACCGCAACCCGGTCGTGGACCCCGACACCCTCTACATCGCCGTCTCGCAGTCCGGTGAGACCTACGACGTGCTCGCCGCCGTCCAGGAGCTCAAGCGCAAGGGCGCCCGCGTCCTCGGCGTGGTGAACGTGGTCGGCTCCGCGATCGCCCGCGAGACGGACGGCGGCGTGTACGTGCACGCCGGCCCGGAGGTCTGTGTCGTCTCCACCAAGTGCTTCACCAACACGGTCGTCGCCTTCGCCCTGCTCGCACTGCACCTCGGCCGCATCCGCGACCTGTCGGTGGCCGACGGCAAGCGGATCATCGAGGGTCTGCGCAAGCTCCCCGCCCAGATCTCCGAGATCCTCGAATCGGAGGACGAGATCAAGAAGCTGGCGGCCGAGTACGCCGACGCCAAGTCGATGATGTTCATCGGCCGGGTCCGCGGCTACCCGGTGGCGCTGGAGGCCTCCCTGAAGCTCAAGGAGATCTCCTACATCCACGCCGAGGCCTACCCGGCCTCCGAGCTGAAGCACGGTCCGCTGGCGCTCATCGAGCCTGCGCTGCCGACGGTCGCGATCGTCCCCGACGACGAGCTGCTGGAGAAGAACCGCGCCGCGCTCGAGGAGATCAAGGCCCGCAGCGGCAAGATCCTCGCGGTCGCCCACCAGGAGCAGGAGAAGGCCGATCACACGGTGGTCGTGCCGAAGAACGAGGACGAGCTGGACCCGATCCTCATGGGCATCCCGCTCCAGCTCCTCGCCTACCACACGGCCCTGGCCCTCGGCCGGGACATCGACAAGCCGCGCAACCTGGCCAAGTCCGTCACGGTGGAGTAGTTCCGCCCGGCGGCGGAAGACGCAGGACCGCCACGGCGATCCCCCCTGAGCACGCCACCCGTGCGCAGGGGGGATCACCCTTTCGCCGCCGGCGTCGCCCTCGCGCCGGCCCGCGGCCGCTCAGCCGGTGGCCGTCACCCCCCGGCCGGCAGCACGTCCGGTGAAGGTGGGCCAGTGCGCCAGGGTCGCCGTGGCGCCGTACCAGGCCGCGAGACCCGCGACGGCACCGACCCAGCCGCCGGCCTTGGCGAGGCCGCCGTTGTCCGCGAACGACGCGATCGCGAGGAGCAGCATGGCGACGCACAACAGCCCGTAAACGCCCTGGCCGAAGATCCCGCCGCCCGAGGCGGCGACGGTGAGGGTGAGCGCCAACAGGGCGAACAACAGCAGGAAGAGCCCGGCGGCTTCGGCCGAGACGTCCGTGCCGACACCCGTCCCCCAGGTGAACCAGAAGGCGCCGAGGCCGGCGAAGGCCGTACCCGTACCGGCGTTGCCCGTACGGAACTCGAGCAACCCGACGACGAACAGGGCGACTCCGCCCACCCAGGTCGCGAGCGCTGCGGCATCCGATGCCGCGACATTGTCGATCACACCGGTGTTGCCGAGGCCGAAGGCCAGCAGCGTGAGTCCCAGTGCGAGATGGCCGAGAGTGGTTGACGTGGCGCTTCCCGCGGAGACTTCGTTGTCCACGGCGGGCTCCCTTCGTGCGCGCTTAGGTGCTGTATCCCAGCCACTCGTACCTACCCTTCACAAACGCACAATCCACTCGTACGCATGAGTAGTTTTGACGGTCGTCAAAAAGTTACGCATCAGCGTCCGACCTGGGCGGTCGCGGGGTGCCGCGAGGGCTCGGGGCGTCAGGGGATGACGATGACGGGGCGCTGTGCACGGCGCGCCAGACGTCCGGCGACGGAGCCGAAAATGCGCCCCACGATCCCGTGAGTGGAGCCCACGACGATGGCGTCGGCCGAATACTCCCGGCCGACCTCCTCGAGTTCGTGACAGATGTCGCCACCGCGCTCCACGAGGATCCACGGCACTTCGGCGAGGTAGTCGGCGCAGGCCAGCTCCAGCCCGAGCACCTCGGTACGGTGGTCCGGCACGTCGACGAAGACCGGCGGCTCGCAGCCTGCCCACACGGTGGTGGGGAGGCGGTTGGCCACGTGCACGATGATCAGTCCGGAGCCGGAGCGACGGGCCAAGCCGACGGCGTACGCGAGGGCCCGCTCGCTGGACATCGAGCCGTCGAAACCGACGACGACTCCGTGCCGGAAGGCGGGGTCGCAGGAAGGGCGCGCCTCTTCCGCCGCCTGCAGGTCCGACAGGGGGTCGGCGACCTGCTTGCGGTCCGCGGGTTCGGAGTATTCGTGACCGGCCATCGGTGTCTCGGGGGTTAGATCCTCATGGGAGGGCAACGGTGAGCGGCGGAGCTGTGTCCGGGAATCATCTTCCCAACCCCATACCCCCAAGGGTACGGCGACACTCCTCCTCTGCCCAGGGCACAGAGCCCTACTCACGGCGTTCCACGGAGCATGCACGAGCACGCTCCGTATGGCAATGGCGCCTGCACCGTACAGGCTTCACCCTGCGCCCCGGGCGACCCACCCGGGCACCCCCGCCTCCGGCACCCGTCACACCCTCGTGGAACACGGACCGAAAGAAGGACGGCCCGGAGGCGATGGGTCCACATCCGGACCGGCCGCCGCCCGCCTCCGGCGATCGATTTCCGCGAACCACGGCACGCCCCGTACAGACGTCAACCATCCCGTACAGGACTAAACCATCGCGTCCGAATCCCCCTCCCCCCTCAGGAACACCACCGGAGCCCCCCGACGTCCGCGACAGCGGCGCACCGGATCCGGCCCCGAGGACACCACGGGCGCACGACACCCCGAACGGGCCGCTGGAACCTCGGTCCGGACCATCTACCCATGTGGCGTACAGCACATCTGAAGCCAGGGCGCACGATGCTGGCGCACGGCGCACACGAAATACGCCGGGAGGAACCGGGGTCGACATACGTGCAACCGAATGTTTCAAGCCAACTTCACGTTCCCGGCGTGTCCTTGGCGAAATGGCCCGTCAACCCCCTTGCCACCTGGGAGGAAAGGACCACGGACGCGCCGCTCACCCTACGGGGACGGGCCATGCATGCGTCGCCCACTTCCCACCGGGGCCCGCAGGTGGAACGCTTCGTGATCGAATGCTTCGCGCCAAGTTGCCTTGTCGACAATGTGCCGGATCGGGAACTTGTCACGCCGGCGCCACGGGACGCAGTAGATTCGATCATGAGTATCGAAGTCTGGGGACTCGTGCAAACCGAGGGGAAACGTGCAGGAGCGACAGGCCCGACAGGAACGGGGAGACGCGAACACCGAGGGGGGCTTAGCGTCATGAGTCAGGACTCCGCCGCACCGGAGGTTGCGCGGAAACTTTCCGGGCGCCGCCGCCGCGAAGTCGTCGCGGTGCTGCTGTTCAGCGGCGGCCCTATCTTCGAGAGTTCCATCCCGCTCTCGGTGTTCGGAATTGACCGTCAGGACGCCGGAGTTCCCCGCTACAGGCTGCTCGTGTGCGCCGGGGAGGACGGACCGCTGCGGACCACCGGCGGCCTCGAACTCAGCGCACCGTACGGGCTGGAGGCGATCGGCAGGGCCGGAACGGTGGTGGTGCCCGCCTGGCGGTCCATCACCTCTCCGCCGCCACAGGAAGCGGTCGACGCGCTGCGCCGGGCGCACGAGGAGGGCGCCCGCATCGTCGGACTGTGCACCGGGGCGTTCGTCCTGGCGGCCGCCGGGCTACTGGACGGCCGTCCGGCGACCACGCACTGGATGTACGCGCCGACCCTCGCGAAGCGCTATCCGTCGGTCCACGTGGACCCGCGGGAGCTCTTCGTCGACGACGGGGACGTGCTGACCTCTGCCGGGACCGCAGCGGGAATCGACCTCTGTCTGCACATCGTGCGGACGGACCACGGCGCGGAGGCCGCCGGGGCCCTGGCCCGCAGGCTGGTCGTCCCACCGCGGCGCAGTGGCGGTCAGGAGCGCTACCTCGACAGGTCTTTACCAGAGGAAATCGGCTCCGACCCGCTCGCCGAGGTCGTGGCTTGGGCCCTGGAACACCTCCACGAGCAGTTCGACGTGGAGACGCTGGCCGCGCGTGCGTACATGAGCCGGCGGACCTTCGACCGCAGGTTCCGCTCGCTCACCGGGAGCGCTCCCCTGCAGTGGCTGATCACCCAGCGGGTGTTGCAGGCACAGCGGCTGCTGGAGACGTCCGACTACTCGGTCGACGAGGTCGCCGGTCGCTGCGGCTTCCGCTCGCCGGTGGCACTGCGCGGTCACTTCCGGCGTCAGCTGGGGTCGTCGCCCGCGGCGTACCGGGCCGCCTACCGGGCCCGGCGCCCGCAGAGCGACTCCGGTCCCGCCCCGGTGCCGGAACCGGCAGTGCCCGCCCAGGCCTCGGCACACGCCGTGCGTCGACCAGGAGCACCGGGGCTGGCCCAGGCCAACCCACTGGATCCGGGCAGGCCCGGCTCCGATGCGTACGCCTCCGGGCGTCCGGCGCTCCCGGGTCAGCGGAGTGCGCCCTAAGGTAGGACGCATGAACGATCGCATGGTGTGGATCGACTGCGAGATGACCGGGCTCTCGCTGACCGACGACGCACTCATCGAGGTGGCCGCGCTGGTCACCGATTCGGAACTGAACGTGCTCGGTGACGGGGTGGACATCGTGATCCGCCCGCCGGACGCGGCGCTCGAGACGATGCCCGAGGTGGTGCGGCAGATGCACACCGCCTCGGGCCTCCTCGACGAGCTCGCGGCCGGCACGACGCTCGCCGACGCCGAGGAGCAGGTCCTCGCGTACGTGCGCGAACACGTCAAGGAGCCCGGCAAAGCCCCGCTGTGCGGCAACTCGGTCGGCACCGACCGCGGCTTCCTGCTGCGCGACATGCCGAAGGTGGAGGAGTACCTCCACTACCGGATCGTCGACGTCTCCTCCGTCAAGGAACTGGCCCGCCGCTGGTACCCGAGGGCGTACTTCAACAGTCCCGAGAAGAACGGGAACCACCGGGCACTCGCGGACATCCGCGAGTCCATCGCCGAGCTGCGCTACTACCGCGAGGCGATCTTCGTGCCGCAGCCCGGCCCCGATTCGGACACGGCCAAGTCGATCGCGGCCCGCCACGTCCTGCCCGCGCAGTAGGGCCGGACGGTCCGAGTCGCGGGTCCGCGGCGAGGGAACAGAAACGCTGGCGCGAGCACCCCTTCGGACCCTGTACACTTTTTCTCGGCCGGTCGGGAAAAGGACCGGTCGTGGTGGGTGTAGCTCAGCTGGTAGAGCACCTGGTTGTGGTCCAGGATGCCGCGGGTTCGAGTCCCGTCACTCACCCTGATAGACAGAGGGCCGACCTGCTGAAGCAGGTCGGCCCTCTGTCGCGTTCCCTCCCCGGCGCCGGCGGGGAAGGCTCCGACCCAGGGCACCGGTGATCGCCTCCGGCCGGTCCGGCGCCCGCGACCGCCGTCACCCGGACGAATCCGCCCAGGCGTCCGGGCCGCCGCCGCGCCACTCGATCAGCTCCGGGTCGTCGATCGCGGTATCGGCCTCCGGCAACTCCGCGCGGCGCACGAACTCCAGCAGATCGAGAAGGTGGTACGCCACGCCGACGCGCTCGCCACGGATCGTCACCGGTCGGCCGCCGCTCTGCGACACCGGATGGACGATCACTGGGGGCTGCTCTGCCATGCCCCCAGCGTCCGTCCGGACGCATCCCTGCGCATCCGGACGGCACGCGGTAGGTGACCCGTCCGCCGGGCTCCGGCCGCCGCCGGCAGGGATCCGGCGGGCACGAGGCGGCTCCGACCCGTTCCCTCATCCGGGTGGCCGGCGCAGGTCCGCACCGCGGCCCACCGGTCCGCCCAGCAGGCTGGGACCGACTGGAGGAGACCGCATGCTGCACCAGCCGCCGCTCTGCCCACACTGTCCGGACAAGCCGACGCTGTGGAAGGAGACCTCGCGTACCGCCCCCGGCTGTCCCGACAGGTGGCGCTGGTACTGCGCCGGGTGCCACGGCGACTGGGAACCAAGCCCGCGGCACAAGTTGAGGTTCACCTACGGGACACCGACCGGATCGGCTCCGGCCGCCCGGTGACGCACGGGGCCGACAGACCGCACCCCGGCCCGGGAGCGCCCGCGCGGCCTCGTGCGCGGCCCCCTGCCACGGCGAACCCCCGAGGCCCGGTCACCGGTCGCCCGTGGCGCCCCGCCCGCGCCCGTACGCCGCCGGGCGCGGTGATGACGCGCCCTCACCACGACGCGGGTCAGGCGTCCGCCCGCCCTTCATCGGGCCGCCCAGCGGCCCGGCTACGACCGGTGCGCACCGGCGGGCGGGCACGAGCCAGCTCCGGTACGCGCCGGACAGCAGGGCGCGTGCCGAATCGCTGGGCGCACCCGCGAGCGGTGCGCGTGGGCCTGCGGTACACGTGGGCGAGCGGTGCGCATGGGCGCGTGCTCCCGGGCGCCCACGCGCCCTCCGGGAATCCCGACCGGCCGGGAATAGGAACGCTCACGACGAGTCGCGCACGACCAGCTGCGTCGGCAGGACGATCTTCGGGCGGTCCGGTGCGTCCGCTCCGGTGATCTCCTGGAGCAGGAGACCGGCCATCGTGCGGCCCATTTCCTCGATCGGCTGACGCACGCTGGTGAGCGCGGGATCCATGTGACGGGCCACTGCCGAGTCGTCGAAGCCCACCAGTGCGACGTCGTCGGGGATGCGCCTTCCCGCTTCGCGCAGCACCTGCCGTGCGCCCGCTGCCATGACGTCGGAGGCGGCGAAGACCGCGTCCAGGGCGGGGCGGCGTTCCAGGAGGTCCCGCATGGCGCGACGGCCGCCCTCTTCGGTGAAGTCCGCGGGCGCGATCAGCCGCTCGTCGGGACCGACGCCCGCCGCGGCGAGCGCCTCCCGATAGCCCTCGAGGCGGCATTGCGCGCCGTACACGTCGAGGCGCCCGGTGATCGTCGCGATGGCACGCCTCCCCCCGGCCAGGAGGTGGCGCACGGCGGCGCGGGCCCCTTCGGTGTTGTCGGAGTCGACTGCGGCGAGCGGTTCGTCAGCCGAGCGGCGGCCGCTGATCACCGTCGGGATGCCGAGCTGCTCCAGCAGCTCCGGCAACGGGTCGTCGGCGTGTACGGACACCAGCAGCACGCCGTCGACGCGCCCGGCCGCCAGGTAGTCGGCGAGCCTGCGCCGCCCGCGGTCCGACCCCGCGAAGGTCAGCAGCAGCTGCATGTCGGTGTCGGAGAGGACCGCGCCGACACCGCGCACGATGTCGGAGAAGTACGGTTCGGCGAAGAAGCGGGCCTCCGGCTCGGGCACGACCAGCGCGACGGCGTCCGTGCGGTTGGCGGCCAACGCGCGAGCCGCTCGGTTGGGTACGTACCCGAGCTCGGCCACGGCGGCTTCCACGGCGGCCCTGGTCTCGTCGCTCACCCGCGGGGAGCCGTTGATGACCCTGGACACCGTGCCGCGCCCCACGCCGGCGCGCGCCGCGACCTCCTCGAGGGTGGGTCTGCCCGCACCGCGCCCCGAACTCCTGCTCCCGGTGCGGGCGGCGCCGCCCGCACGAGGTGCTCCACGGCGATCCGCCATGTCCGCCTCCCCGGTCTCCCGTGGCCGAGAACAATACGCGCCGGGCGCCTTGACACCCCTCCGGGGAGCCGCGACCCTTCAACACATCACGTATGGGAGCGCTCCCACAGTACCTCGCCCTTACACGACCCGCACGTTCCCCGCCCGAGCCGCATGGTTCAACGAACGCGCGCGCCAAGCCAGTTGCCCGGGGTCGGCACGTCAGGGGACAAGGAGGACGCCATGCGCAGGACCGCAATCCTCGTGACCGCCGCAGCACTCGGTGCCGCGCTGCTCGCCGGTTGCGCCGACGACGCAGGGGAGCCCCCGGGCGGCGCCTCGGGCGCAAGGAGCGGCAAGGACGGCAGAACGACGATCACGGTGGGAGTCTTCGGTGCGTTCGGACTCAAAGAGGCCGGGCTCTACGACGCGTACATGAAGCTCCACCCGGAGGTCGAGATCAAGCAGACCTCCATCGAGCGCAACGAGAACTACTACCCGCAATTGCTCACCCACCTGGGCAGCGGGAGCGGCCTCGCCGACATCCAGGCCGTCGAAGTGAACAACATCGCCGAGATCACGGCGACCCAGGCCGACAAGCTGCTCGACCTTGGCAGGACGGACGGCGTGCGCAAGGACGACTTCCTGCCCTGGAAGTGGGCCCAGGCCACCGACGGGAAGGGGAAGACGGTCGGACTGGGCACCGACATCGGGCCGCAGGGCATCTGCTACCGCAAGGACCTGTTCGCCGCGGCCGGGCTGCCCACCGACCGGGAGTCCGTCGGCAGTCTCTGGGCGGGCGACTGGCACGCGTACCTCGCGGTGGGCGAGCGGTACCGGGCGAAAGCCCCTCGAGACACGGCGTTCGTGGACTCGGCCTCCGGTGTGCTGGCCGCGATCACCGGCGGGAGTGCCAAGCGGTTCTACGACGAGGACGGCCGTCTCGTCTACAAGTCGAACCCGGCGGTGAAGGATGCCTGGGACATCGCCGCCGCCTTCGCGACACGGCGACTGACCGCCAGGCTCCAGCAGTTCACGCCCGCCTGGGACCAGGGCTACGCCAACGGCACGTTCGCCACCGTGTCCTGTCCCGCGTGGATGCTCGGGTACATCCAGGACAAGGCGGGCGCTGCCGGCAAGGGCACGTGGGACGTCGCCGCGGCACCCCGCCCCAGCAACTGGGGCGGATCGTTCCTGGTCGTCCCGGAAGCCGGCACGCACAAGGCCGAGGCGGCGAAGCTCGCCGCCTGGCTGACGGCACCGGAACAGCAGGCGAAGCTCTTCGAGGAGCGCGGGAGCTTCCCGAGCGCCAGCGCCGCCTACGCGCTGCCCACCGTCTCCGACGCCCGGCACGCGTACTTCGGCAACGCCCCGATCGGCCGCATCTTCTCGCGGGCGGCCGAGGGTGTCCCGGTGACGATCGTCGGGCCGAAGGACCTGGTCATCGCCCAGAACCTCGCGGACGTCGGCATGTTGCAGGTCGACCAGAAGGGCCGGTCCCCGCAGGAGGGCTGGGACGCCGCGGTGAAGGCCATCGACAACGCGCTCGACCAGTGAGCGGGCCCGCGACCGGTACGGCAGGAGCCGTGCCCTCCGCCCTAGGGTCCCAGGGGACGGGGGGCACGGCGGGCCCCCGGCTCCAGGCCCCTTACGGCGGGGCGCGGCGTCGCGCCCGACGCAGTCGCCGGTACCGGCAGGACGTACGGTGGAGCCCCTATGCCTTCGTGGCACCGTTCTTCGTGTTCTTCGCGGCGTTCGGGCTCTTCCCGTTGCTCTACACCGGCTGGGCCTCGTTGCACCGGGTGGAGCTGACCGCGCCGACGGACATGCAGTGGGTGGGAGTACGGAACTTCTCCCGGCTACTGGAGGACACGTTCTTCTGGAACGCGCTGGGGAACACCTTCACCATCGGGCTGATGTCCACGGTGCCGCAACTGCTCATCGCCCTGGGCGTCGCGCACCTGCTCAACTACCGGCTGCGGGGCTCGGCGTTCTTCCGGGTCGCCGTGCTCACTCCGTACGCCACGTCGGTGGCTGCCGCGACCCTGGTGTTCGTCCTGCTCTTCGGCCGCGACTACGGGATGGTCAACTGGGCCCTGGGGGCGATCGGAATCGGTCCGGTCGACTGGCAGAACGGCTCCTGGACGTCGCAGTTCGCCGTGTCGACGATCGTGATCTGGCGCTGGACGGGCTACAACGCGCTGATCTACCTGGCGGCGATGCAGGCGGTTCCGCACGACCTGTACGAGTCGGCAGCGCTGGACGGCGCTTCACGCTGGCAGCAGTTCCGTCACGTGACCGTTCCCTCGCTGCGCCCGACGATCCTCTTCACCTGTGTGGTCTCGACGATCGGGGCGACCCAACTCTTCGGCGAGCCGCTGCTCTTCAACGGCAGCGCGGTGCCGAACGGCGGCGCCGACCACCAGTTCCAGACGCTCGGGCTCTACATGTACGAGCAGGGCTGGGTGAACCTCCACCTCGGCCGGGCCTCGGCGATCGCCTGGACGATGTTCCTCCTCCTGCTGGTGATCGGCGTCGTGAACCGGTTGTTCGCCCGCCGGCTCCAGGCCGGTACGGAAGGACGGCCGACGTGACGACGAAGCGACGCTCCTCGGCCGGACGCCAGCTGCACGCCGGGCGGATCACCTACGCCGTGCTGATCGTGTTCACGATGGGGTCCCTCTTCCCGCTCGTGTGGACGGCGGTCGCCGCGTCCCGCACCACCACGAGGCTGGCGCAGACTCCCCCGCCCTTCTGGTTCGGCGGGAACCTCCTCCAGAACCTGGAGATCGCCTGGGCGGATGCCAACATGGGGGTGGCACTGCTCAACTCGACGATCGTCGCGGGCTCGGTGGCAGCGGGGACCGTGGCATTCTCCACCCTCGCCGGTTTCGCCTTCGCCAAACTCCGCTTCCGGTTCAAGAACCTCCTCATGCTGCTCGTGATCGGCACGATGATGGTGCCGCCACAACTCGGCGTCGTGCCCCTGTACATGCTGGTCGCCGAACTGTCCTGGACCGACCGGCTGCAGTCGGTCGTCCTGCCCACGCTCGTCAGCGCCTTCGGTGTCTTCTTCATGCGGCAGTACCTGGTCCAAGCGCTCCCCACCGAACTTGTCGAGGCCGCCAGGGCGGACGGCGCGAACAGTTGGCGCGTGATCTGGCACGTCGTCCTCCCGGCGGCGCGGCCCGCGATGGCGGTCTTGGGCATGCTGACCTTCGTCATGGCCTGGAACGACTTCTTCTGGCCGATCATCGCCCTGACCCAGAACGGCAGCCCCACCGTGCAGGTGGCATTGACCGGACTCGGCCGCGGCTACATCCCGGACCAGTCGGTGATCATGGCCGGTGCGCTGCTGGGCACCCTTCCGCTGCTCCTCGTCTTCGTGCTCTTCGGCCGGCAGATCGTCGGCGGCATCATGCAGGGCGCCGTCAAGGGCTGACCCCCGTCGCCCTCTCCTCCTCACGGCGTCACCTCCGCATCCCCGCACACGTTGGGAGTCCTCCATGCCCGTCAGCTTTCCGCCCGGCTTCCTGTGGGGCACTGCAACCGCCGCCTACCAGATCGAGGGCGCGGTGCGGGAGGCCGGCCGCACGCCGTCGATCTGGGACACGTTCAGCCACAGTCCCGGCAAGGTGCGGAACGGGGACACGGGCGACGTCGCCGTGGACCACTTCCACCGCCGCGCCGAGGACGTCCGGCTGATGGCGGACCTCGGGGTCAACGCGTACCGTTTCTCGGTGTCCTGGCCCCGGGTCCAGCCCACCGGGCGTGGCCCGGCGGTCCAGCGCGGCCTCGACTTCTACCGGGCGCTCGTCGACGACCTGCTACAGCACGGCATCACGCCGGTGCTCACCCTCTACCACTGGGACCTGCCACAGGAACTGGAGACGGCGGGCGGCTGGCCGCAGCGGGAGACGGCCCGGCGGTTCGCCGACTACGCGCGCATCGTCGCCGAAGCGCTGGGCGACCGGGTGGAGCGCTGGACGACACTGAACGAGCCCTGGTGCAGCGCCTTCCTCGGCTACGGCTCGGGCGTGCACGCCCCGGGGCGCACGGACCCGGTGGCCGCACTGCGCGCCGCGCACCACCTCAACCTCGGCCACGGGCTGGCCGCGCAGGCGCTGCGCAGTGTCCTGCCGGCGCGCGCGCACCTGTCGGTGAGCCTCAACCCCAGCGCGGTCAGGGCCCGAACGCGGTCGTCGGCGGACCTGGACGCCAGGCGCAGGATCGACGCCCTGGCCAACAGGATCTTCAGCGGTCCGATGCTGCACGGCGCGTACCCCGAGGACCTGCTCGCGGACACGGCACACCTCACGGACTGGTCCTTCGTCCGCGACGACGATCCGGCCGTCATCCACCACCCGCTGGACTCGCTCGGCATCAACTACTACTCACCGTCCGTCGTGTCCTCCGTCCCCGCTGGCGACCGGGCGGTGACGGACGGTCCCGGCACCGTTGCGCACTCCCCGTGGCCCGGCGCCGACCGCGTCGCCTTCCACCAGCCGCCCGGCGAAGTCACCGACATGGGCTGGACGGTGGACCCCAGCGGGCTGTACGAGCTGCTCATGCGCCACACCAGCGACGTACCGGGGCTGCCGCTCGTCGTCACGGAGAACGGGGCGGCCTACCCGGACGTGCCGGCCGCCGACGGCACCGTCCACGACCCGGACCGGATCCGTTACTTGCACGGTCACCTGTCCACCGTGCACCGCGCCATCGCCGACGGCGCGGACGTCCGCGGCTATTTCCTCTGGTCCCTGATGGACAACTTCGAATGGGCCTACGGTTACGGCAAGCGCTTCGGCGCCGTGTACGTCGACTACGACACGCAGGCCCGTATCCCGAAGTCCAGCGCCCGCTGGTACGGGGAGCTGGCCAGGACAGGGGTGTTGGGAGATTGCTGACGACCGACGACGGGGTACGGCTGTGGGCCGAGCGCACGGGGAGGGGCGAGCCGCTCGTGCTGTGCCACGGCGGCCCCGGCCTGTGGGACATGTTCCGCGAGGTGGCCGGACAGCTCGCCGACCGGGCCGCCGTGTACCGGTGGGACCAGCGCGGCTGCGGCCGCTCCGAGCGCCGCGGACCCTACTCGCTCGCCCGCTCGGTGGCTGACCTGGAATCCGTGCGGAGGCACTTCGGCCTGGAGCGGATGGCGCTGCTCGGCCACTCGTGGGGGGCGACGCTGGCGTTGAGGTACGCACTGGAGCACCCTGATCGCGTGGCACGGCTGGTGTACGTGTCCGGGACGGGGATCGGCCCCGATGCTGGCTGGCACCCCGCGTACCGCCGCGCCTTCGCGCGCGGCCTCGGCCCCCATCGTGAGCGGTGGGAGGCCCTGCAGGGCCGGCCCCTGACGGAGACGGAGGAGCGGGAGTCCTGCGTCCTGCGATGGTCGGTGGAGTTCCCCGACGTCGACCGCGCCCTGCAGGAAGCCGCGCGGATGGCCACGCCCTGGTACGGCGTGAACGTCGACTGCAACCGCACCATCGCCGCGGAGCTGTCCGGGACCCTCGGCACCCAGCGGTGGACCGCCGAGTGCGCTGCCCTGCGGGTCCCCGTGACGATCGTGGACGGGGCGCTGGACATCCGCCCCCGTTCGGCCGTCGACTCCCTGGAATCGGCGCTGCCGCACGTCGAGCGGATCGTGCTCGGTGGTGCGGGCCACATGCCGTGGGTCGAGGACCCCGGGGGGTTCCGGACCGCCGTGCTGGGCGGGACGGTCGCGCCCGGCCGGTAGGCGGGGGGCCGCAAAGGACACGCCCCGACCGGATGGGGGGAAGAACCGGTCGGGGCGCGCGGGTGGGGGAGCTGGGTGGTCGCTGCCGTCACGAACGGGCGGCGAAGGCCTTGGTGAAGGCCAGCGGCTCCTGGAGGATGGAGCTGCAGGTCGGATCGGCGGCGTTCTTCGCACCGCCCGGGCACTGCCTGTCGCGTGCCGAGGACCACATCGCCAGCCGGCCGATGCCCTTCGACCGTGCGAAGTCGACCAGCTGGGTGGCGTCGTCAGGGGTGAAGACCTCCACCGCGACATCGTTGACACCGATCATCGGCGTCACGGCGACCAACTTCCAGGCTGCCGCGTCCGAGAGTCCGAACACACCCTTGACCTGCGCCTGCGTGGCAGTGGCCGCCTGGACGGCATAGTCGCCCATGTCGCCGCTGTAGGCAGGACCGTAGTCCATCGCCATGATGTTCACCGCAGAGGTCCTCACGCCGTTCTTCTTCGCGTCGGCGAGCAGGTCGACCCCGGGCTGGGTGAGGCCCTCGGGCATCACGGGCAACGTGAACGACACGTCAAGGCCGGGGTGCTCCCTCTGGAGCTCGGCGATCGCCTGCGCGCGACGGGAGTTGGCCGCGGTATCCGGCAGAGCGGCGCCCTCGATGTCGAAATCGACCTTGGTGAGCTCGTAGTGGTCGACGACCTTGCCGTAGGCCGCGGCGAGGTCTTCCGGCGAGGAGCAGTTCAGGGCGAGCTCGTGGCCGGCAGCGCCGCCGAAGGACACCCGGACGTCGCCGCCCTTGGCGCGCAAGGCGTTGATCTGCGACGCGACCGTGTCGTCGCCGAGGCCGGTGACGCCTCCCCAGAGCGGAGCGCAACCGCCGCCGGAGGTGACGAAGGCCAGGGTGAAGTCCTTCACCCCCGTTTTGGCCGCGGTGTCGAGGAGGTCGTAGGCCGGGAACAGCGAGGTGTCGACATAGGGGGCGAAGCTCGCCCCGGCTGCCGTCGGCCGTGTGGCGGTGGCGGTCGGCGCGGGGGTGGTCGTCCGCGTGGGCGCGGTCGTGGCGGTCGGGTTCGCAGTCTTCGTCGGGGCCGGGGTGGAGCCGGGCGTGGGCCGGCCGGTCGGCCGCCCGGTCGGCTGCGGAGTTGATCCCCCACCGGCCGTGCACACGGCATTGTTGATCAAGCACCCCGAAGGATCGCCCGGCTGGCCGCTCGCCGCGGTCACGAAGCCGACGGTGACGGACGCACCGGGCGCCAGGTCCTCGTTCCAGTGCGCGGGCCTCACGGTGACGTGCCGCCCGCTGACCGTGTGCTCACCGTTCCACAGCGAGCTGAGTCTCGTCCCTTCGGGAAGGTCGAATTCGAGGTTCCAGCCCGACTGCACCGCGCCGGTGTCATTGGTGATGACGTACTGCCCGGTGTAGCCGCCCTCCCAGGAGCTGGTCCGCGTGTACGCGGCGCCCACCGCGGCCGCCTGCGCCGTACCGGTGAGCGCGAAGGCGGCACCGCCGATGACCGCGGCGGCGACGACGGCGCCCACCGCCCTGGTCCTGCCGCTCGCCCGGCGCCGGTGCGTGCTGGTGCCCATCGTGCCTGCCTCTGTATGACGGAGTGGGGGTGGATGAAGCAGCACGCTAGCCCCACGGGATCGGGCAAACACCGCGAACCGGGTGGCGGTTGCTGTTCTTAGGGCGCACTTAAGGAACGCATCGGCGGCGATTATGGTTCGCCCCTGCGGGGAGATCAGTCCGCTGCGCCCCGACGGCTGCCCACGCCGCCCTTCCTGCGGCGCTCCGTGCGCCTCCCCAGCCGTCCCTGCGGGCGGGACTCGCCACCGAGCCCGATCCAGATGCGGACCTCCGTGCCCCCGAGCACCGACTGGCCGATGCGCAGGTCACCGCCGGTCGATTCGGCGACCCGTCGGACGATGTCCAGCCCGAGGCCCGTCGAACCGTGGCTGGCACCGCTGTTGCCACGGGCCAGTGCCGCCTCCGGATCGGCGATGCCCGGACCCGCGTCCGACACCAGCACGATCACGGCGTCGTCGCCGTTGTGCACGTCGACCGAGAAGGCCGTGCCCTCCGGGGTGTGCCGGAAGACGTTGCCGAGCAACGCGTCGAGCGCCGCGGTCAGTTCGGGCCTGGCCACGGGGATCCGCACGGGCCGGTCCACCCCGGCGAGCCGGACCTTGCGCCCCTCGTCCTCGGCGAGCGCCGACCAGAACTCCATGCGCTCGCGGACGACGGCGGACACGTCGCAGCCCGCTCCCGGGCCGGCTGCCTGGGTCTGCGGCTTCGCCTCCCGCGCCGTGCGGATGATCGTGTCGACCTCACGTTCCAGCTGCTCGACCGCGGCCCTGGTCTGGTCGGAGGCGGGCCCCGTGCCCAGCGATGCGGCATTCAACCGGAGCACCGTCAGTGGTGTGCGCAGCCGGTGCGACAGGTCGGCGGCCAGCTCCCGCTCGTTCGCCAGCAGTTGGACGACCTGGTCCGCCATGGAGTTGAACGCGACTGCGGCAGAACGGAGTTCGGTGGGCCCTTCCTCGGGGACCCGTGCGCCCAGCTTGCCTTCACCGAGGTCGTGCGCGGCGCCGGCCAGCCGCTGTGCCGGCTGGACCATGCGCACGCCGAGCCGGTCGGCGACCGCGACCGAGCCGACGATCAGTGCCGCCCCGACGCCCGCCAGCATCAGCCAGGCCGTGGTCACGCCGTTGCTGACCTCGCCCTCCGGGACGAACACCTCGATGACGGCGATCTTCCCCGAGCTGAGCGCGGTGGGTTGCAGCAGCGCGGAGCCGCCCGGGACCTCGGCGGTGGATGCGCGGCCGAGCTGCTGCGTGGTCCTCAGGTCCTTCATCACGGCCCGCCGACTGCCGATCTCCAGCTCTTGGCCGCCCGTCTCGTCTGAGGCGGGCACGTGCACCGCCATCCGGTTCGCCGCCCCTGCCTGGGTGGAGGCCACGGCCCGCTCCAGCTGGTCCCGGTCGGTGGTGATGGAGAGCGTCGGGCCGATGGCGGCTGCTTGTCGTTCGGCGTTTGAGAACGCCCGGTCCCTCGCCATCTCCTGGATGACCAGCCCGAGCGGCACCGCGAAGGCGATCACGACCATGGTCGTGACCGCCACGCACACCTTGACCAGCGCCCATCTCACTGCGGCGGCTCCAGCTTCACCCCGACCCCCCGGAGGGTGTGCAGGTACCGGGGGCGAGCGGCGGTCTCGCCCAACTTCCTCCGCAGCCACGACAGGTGCACGTCGATGGTCTGGTCGTCTCCGTACGCCTGCTGCCAGACCTCCGCGAGTAGCTCGCGGCGCGACACGACGACGCCCGGCCGCCCTGCGAGGAAGGCGAGCAGGTCGAACTCCCTCCGGGTCAGGTCCAGTTGGCTGCCGTCCAGCTCGGCCTGGCGTCGCAGCGGATCGATCGACAGCCCACCCACCTGGATCAGCCTGCTGGGCGGGGCATCACCCGTGACGGCGCGGGCCCGGCGCAGCACGGCGGACATCCGGGCCGACAGGTGCTCCACCGAGAACGGTTTGGTGAGGTAGTCGTCAGCGCCGTCGTTGAGGAGCCGCACGATCTCGGTCTCGTCGTCCCGAGCCGTGGCGATGATCACCGGAACGTCGGTGATGCCGCGCAGCATCTTCAGCGCCTCGGCGCCGTCGAGGTCGGGCAGACCGAGGTCGAGAACGACCACGTCGAACCGGAAATGGGCCACTTCACGCAGCGCCTCCAGGGCCGTCCCGACGCTCCGTACGGTGTGGGAGGCCTCGGTCAAGTGCCTGATGAGGGCGGAGCGCACGAACTGGTCGTCCTCGACCACGAGCACACTTGCCATGGGCGGCACCGTACGCCATCCGGAGTAACGCGGTCCCCTCTGGGACAAGCCCGGGGAGCGTGGTGCAGTATGGCCGGGATGCGGAGAGGTCTCGTTCACGCCATGGCGTGGTCGCTCGCCACGGGCGCGGCGGTCACGTTCTCCTGGTGGGGTGTGCACACGGTGATGGCGGGCACGGCGTACGACCCTCCGCGCGCGCTGCCCATCACCACGGACAACCGCACCACGCAGGGCTCCCCGTCCCGGGCTTCGTCGACGCCAAGGGTGCCGTCGCCGTCGGCGTCCGCCTCCCCCGTGCCGGAGCCCAGCCGCACCACCTCGCCCTCGCCGTCCCCCGAGCGCAGCAGCCCGGGCCGCCGCACGAGCCCCTCCGCACCGCCGCCTTCGGGGAGCGTGAAGAGCTACGCGGTGGAGGGTGGCCGGGTCGCGTTCGACATCGGATCCAGCGACGCGGAGCTGGTTTCGGCCACCCCGTCGCCGGGCTGGACGATGCAGGTGTGGAAGCAACCCACGTGGATCCGGGTGACGTTCTCCCGGGACGGCCACGAGAACGACGTCTTCTGCACCTGGAACGACCATCCGCCGCTCGTCCAGATCGAGGAGCGCTGAGCGGTCCCGGTCCCGTGGGGGCGTCCGCCCGGACGCCCCTTGCGCGCGGACGCTCCCGCCCGCTACGCGCGGAACACCCCGGGCGGCGGTACGGGGGAGGGCTCGGCCGCAGCGTCGGTGACCACCGCGGCGCCTCCGGTGAAGTCCGCCAGGGCACGCCCGTGTTCGACGCGTCCGGCATGGGGGTCGCTCGCGATCCGGCGGGTGAGCTCGGAAACCGGCAGCGTTCGGTCGGACCCGAGGAGTACGGCGTTGCCGAAGCGACGGCCGCGCAGTACGGCCGGGTCGGCGGCGAGGGCGAGTTCGGGGAACACGGTGGCGGCGGTGGCGACCTGGCCGCGCACATGCGTGAGCGGCGGACCGTCCGCGAGGTTCGCCGCGTACGTCCCGCCGGGTTTCAGCACCCGGCGCACCTCGGTGAGGAACTCCGCGGTGGTCAGGTGGGCGGGGGTGCGGGCGCCGCTGAAGACGTCCGCGACGACCAGGTCCGCCCAGCCGTCGGGGAGTTTGCCGAGACCGGCGCGGGCGTCGGTGGAGCGGACCCGTATCCGGGCCCCGGGGTCGAGCGGCAACCGGGAGCGGACCAGCTGGACCAGCGGGGCGTCCACCTCGACGATCTGCTGCGTGGAGCGCGGACGGGTGGCGGCGGTGTACCGCGCGAGGGTGAAAGCGCCGCCACCGAGGTGGACGGCGTGCACGGGCCGTCCCGAGGGGGCGGCGAGATCGATGACGTGGCCGAGTCGGCGCTGGTACTCGAAGGTGAGCAGTGCGGGATCGTCGAGGTCGACATGGGACTGGGGCGCCCCGTCGATCAACAGCGTCCAGGCCCGGGGCCGGTCCCGGTCGGGCACCAGCTCGGCGAGCCCGCCGTCCACGGGCTCGACGACGGCTTCGGCCGTCGACCGCCGTCCACGCTGCTTGTTCCGTGCCACACCGCCATTATCGCGGGGCCGCCCCGGAGGCATGCCGCCGGGAGCCTCGGAGGGGGAACGGGCGCCGGGCGGGCCTGGACCACCGGTCGCGGCCGACGGCCGGGGCGGGAGCCGACGGCCGGGACCGGAGCTACGGGAACTGGATGCTGTCCGCGGCCTCGATCAGTCGGGCCGCCTCGCCCAGCGCCTCGCGGAGCACAACCGGGTCGGTGACCGGACCGGCGTCACCTGGCGGGAGCAGCCAGCCCGCCCCCGAGACCGGGTCCCCCCCGGCGTCGGGCCCGTCCGAGAGCCGCAGCCCACGGCCCGACGTCTGTGTGCAGGCGCTGCCCGGCACGTCCCAGCCGGCCGCGGTGCCGGGCGGCACGAGGAAACCGAGGGTGTCGCAGCTGCCGTCGAGGAGCACCGGACCGACCGCGGGGACGCCGCCGCGGCGGAGGATGTCCACGGCTTCCAGTCCCTGCCGGGCCGGTACGGTCACCAGGTCGCACGGCTCCCCGCGGACCCTCCCGCCCGCGTCCGGCACCGCGCTGCGCTCCTCGGTGGGCAGGTGCTGAGCACTCGTCCGCGAGCCACTGCCGGTCTCCATGCCGACCTCCAACAAGGGAACCCCTCCTCGCCGAGCGGGAACACCCACCGTGTGCCCGCACGGTTCAACGCCCGGCCGCGTCAACGGCTACGGCGGCGCGCCGCCGCAAAGGATGGCAGTTCATGGCGGATCGCGGGTGAGATATCCCGTTTGTAGCCAAACGCCGTGTGTCCAACCCGTCACAGCAGGTACTTTCGTGCCCCGCCGGAGCACGGAGCATCAGGTCCGGGGAAACACCCGGAAAGCTGCGGCAGTACCAGCGGTACCAGGAGAGGGCTCGGCCATGGCGTCGTCACGGGCAGTTCCCAACCTCGCCTTCCGGCGGCTGCGCGGACAGCGGTCGCCCGGGGAGTTCGCCGCGCTCGTCCGCAGGGCCGCACGGGAGATCGGCGAGCAGGTCGCCTGCGACGCCCGGTACGTCGGGCGGGTGGAGGCGGGGGAGATCCGCTGCCCCAACTACGCCTACGAACGCGTCTTCCTGCACATGTTCCCCGGCAGGACCCTGGCGGACCTGGGTTTCGCGGCACGTGCGGAAGTACGGGGCGGGGCGGCGCGGCGCCGAACGCCACCGCGCCCTGGTCCGTACCTCGGTACCGACGGCACCAACAGCACCTACGACAGCAACGAGGAGAGCGACGTGCTGCGTCGCGCATTCATGACCGGCGGCACCGCCACGGTGGCGACCGCATCCCTGGGCCTCGGCTCCCCGTCCGGCACCGAAGCACTCCGCACGGACGTGCCACGGCAACGGATCGGCGAGCCGGAGGTCACCGCCGTCGAAACGGCGGTGCGCCAGATCCGGCTCCTGGACGACCGACACGGCGCGGACGGCCTGTACCAGCGCGCCGCCCAACCGCTGCGCACCGCGTACGCCCTGCTCGACGCCGGGGCCACCACCCGGAGTTCCCTCGCCGGGCGGCTCGCGGCGGGTGCGGGCGAGCTGGCCATCTCGGTCGGCTGGCTGGCCCACGACTCGGGACGCTTCGACGACGCGCGTTCGCACTACGCCGAGGCCCTGGCGACGGCGCGCGTCGCCGGCGACCCGGCGCTCGAGGCCCATGCGTTCTGCAATTCGTCCTTCCTCGCCAGGGACGCCGGCCGGCACCGGGAGGCGGTGCGCGCCGCCCAGGCGGGGCAACTGGCCGGCGGTCGGCTCGGATCGTCCCGGTTGCTGGCGCTGCTCAGCCTCCGCGAGGCGGGCGCCCGGGCCGGGCTCGGCGATCGCAGCGGATGCGAGCGAGCCCTGTCCCGAGCCCACGTGCTCTTCGGGCGGGGGCCCTCGGACGCCGACCCGGAGTGGATGTCGTTCTTCGGCGAGCCGGAGCTCCAGGCCCTGGAGGCGCAGTGCTGGTCGGCCCTGGGCGACTGGACCCGCGCCGCCCGCCACGCACATCGCGCGGTCACCCTCCAGGACCCGCACTTCGCCCGCAACCTCGCCCTGTACCGGGCCCAGCTGGCCTCCGACCTGGCCCGCGCGGGTTCGCTCGCCGAGGCGGCGGCGGTCGCCGGGCAGGTCCTCGACCTCCTCGACCGCGACGTGCAGTCCTCGCGCATCCGCGCGATGCTCGCGGGTACGGCGCGGGTGATGGTGCCCCGCCGCAAGGCGGAGGGCGTCGCCGGCTTCCTGGACCGCTACGCGGCTCGGACCGCCACGGCCGCGGTCTGAGGCACGATCAGGTGCCCAGGTGGCCCGTGTCGTTCCAGCGTGACAGCGCCGGGGCGCCGTAGGCCCAGCCGAGCACGGAGAAGCTGGTCGGGTCGAGGGAGATGCGGGCGGCGAAGGAGACGTCCTCGCCCAGCCAGCGGGCGCCGAGGACGCGCAGGATGTGGCCGTGCGCGAAGACCAGCACGTCGCGGTCGGCCGAGCGCACCCATTCGATGATCCCGTCCGCGCGGGCGGCGAGCTGGGCCATGGTCTCCCCGTCGGGGACGCCGTCGCGCCAGATGAACCAATCGGGATCGACCGCGTGGATCTCGGCCTGGGTCATGCCCTCGTATGTGCCGTAGTCCCACTCCATCAGGGCGTCCCAGTCCTGGGCACGGTCGCCGAAACCGGCGAGCTCGCAGGTCTCACGGGCGCGGGCGAGCGGGCTGGTGCGGACCTCCGCGTCGGGCAGTCCGTCAAAGGGAGACCTGTGCAGCCTCTCCCCCACCAGCTTCGCGCCGCGGCGGCCTTCGTCCAGAAGGGGGATGTCGGTCCGTCCCGTGTGCTTGCCCTGCAGGGACCACTCGGTCTGACCGTGCCGGACGAGAAGTATGTGCGGTGCCATACGACCATCATCACCCAGATGAACGGGCGGCGACCGCCGGGCGGCTTCCCGGACGGCTCCGGCGCGCCCGGGTGGGTCGGGGGCGGTGGGCCGGGCCTTTTCTGTACGCCGTACGGTGAAAAGCGGCCGGTGGCCACGATCCGCGGGAAGAGCCAGAGGGAGAACGTCCGGATGACGAGCGCGCCCCTGGGCGGGGTCCCCCGGCTCCGCTGGTGGAGTGAACTGTGGCTCGTCGTCGTGGTCTACGCCGCGTACACGGCGGGCCGGCTGCTCGCCCGGGGCGACGAGTCGACGGCGGTCGGCAACGGTCTGGCGATCCTACGGATCGAGGACGCCGTCGGGCTCGACCCCGAACACCCGCTCAACCGGCTGTTCACCGCGAACGGCGCGCTCGGCGTACCGGCCGACCTCGCGTACGCCTCGCTGCACTACCTCGTCACCCCGGCGATCCTGGTCTGGCTGTTCCGCAGGCGCCCTGCGCACTACCGGGCGGCCAGGGCCTGGCTGCTGGTCTCCACCCTCCTCGGACTCGTCGGTTTCACTCTGCTGCCGACGTGTCCCCCACGGCTGCTCGGCGCCGGGTTCGGTTTCACCGACACGATGGCGCACTACAGCGCGTACGGCTGGTGGGGCGAGGAGGCGAGCGCGCCCCGGGGGCTGGGCGGGATGACGAACCAGTTCGCCGCGATGCCGAGCCTGCACGTCGGCTGGGCGCTGTGGTGCGGGGTGATGCTCTGGCGGTACGGCCGCGGGCTCCCGACGAAGGCGATGGGCGTGGCGTATCCCCTGGTCACCGCGCTCGTGGTGATGGGGACGGCGAACCACTACTTCCTGGACGCGGTGGCAGGGGCCGCCGTGATGGGGGCGGGAATGCTGCTCTCCCGGCCGGCGGTGCGGTGCACGGACCGGATCGCGTTGCGGTCCGCAACGGCCCGCCGACAGCAGCGGGCCACGGTCGAGGGGACGACGGGAACCGAGGACGGTGTCCCGGCTGTCAGTGGCGGATGCAAGACTTCCGCGGGTGAGCACATCCCTGGACAGCGGACCTCCTCCACAGGCGCCGGCGACGGCTCTCCGGCAGCGACTCGCTGAGCTGCGCGGCACGTCCGCCGCGCCGCATCCGCTCGATGCGCGCGCCCTGGCGGCGCTCGCCGCCAATCCCGGTTGCCAGCGACGGGCGTTGCTGGACGGCGCCGGTGTGGACAAGGCGGCGCTCGCCCGCGCTCTGGGCTCGCCCGCCGCCTTCGGCCAGTCCCAGTTCGCCTTCATGCGCGGCAACGCGTTCGAGGCCCGGGTCAAGGCCGACGGCGGTACGGAGCTGCTGAAGCTGCTCGGCGTCGAAGAACCGCGGGCGGCCCTGGTCCCCGATCTCACCGCGGCCGGGCCGCATGGGCGCGCGGCGCGTACCGCACTGGCCCTGCGGGAGGCCACCGCCGCGGGCGGGTGGACCCTGCTCGACCACCCGATGGTGGCGCTGGAGGTGGCCGGCTCACCGGCGTACCTGGAGCCGGACGCGGTCGTGGTGCATCCGGACGGCCGGTGGACGGTCGTGGAGATCAAGTCCTTCCCGGTGGTCGACGGTTCTGCGGACGCGTCGAAGGTCGGTGCGGCGGCGCGGCAGGCCGCGGTGTACGTCCTCGCGCTGGAGCGCGTCGCGGCGTTGGCGGAAGGGGCCTCCGTGGCCCACTCCGTGCTGCTGGTCTGCCCGAAGGACTTCTCGAACCTGCCCTCCGCGTCGGTGGTCGACGTCCGCAAGCAGCTGTCGGTCACCCGGCGCCAGCTGGCCCGGCTGACGCGTGTCGAGGACATCGCGGCCGTCCTGCCCGAGGGGGTGACCTTCGACGTGGCGACGTGCTCCGCGGCGGAGCTCTCGTCCGCGGTCGCCTCGGTCCCCGCTGCGTACGCCCCCGAATGCCTGTCCACCTGCGAGCTCGCCTTCCACTGCCGCGAACGGGCGCGCGCCACGGGGGCCGTCGAGGCCTTGGGGCGGGGCGTGCGCGGCGAACTGGGCGGGCTGACGGACGTCGCCGGGGTACTGGCGGCCGCCCGCGGTGCGTCGGGCGACCCGGCGGACCCGGCGGTCGCCGCACTGCGCAGGGCGGCCGAGCTCCGGGCCGAGGCGCTCAACGCGGCCCGCGCGGGACGGGGGAGCGTCTGATGGCCGGGGTGCTCGGGACGGCGACCGGGGCCGGTCGTACCGCCCGCACGGCGCACCGGGCTCCTCACGCCTGCGGGCGCGCGAGGAGGGACACGTGTCGCTGATCAGTACCCTCGCGCGGCTGGAGGCCGTCGAGACCGGCCGGGCCCAGCCGCTCGCCACCGTGCGGCACCGTCATCTCACGGACCGGCCGCTCGTGTTCGTACCGCTCACGACCGCCGGTGAGGCGGGTGCACCGCTCGGAGCACTCGTGGGGACCGACCGGGACGCGCCGCGGCTGCTGACCGTGGCACAGCCCCGGGACCGGGACCTGCGCTTCGGATTCCTCGCCGAGCTGGCGGAGGCGATCCTGCCCTATCTGGACGGGTACGCGGAATCCGTCGAACCCGCAGAACGCAGTGAGACGGACCCGGCAACGGGAAAGCGGACCAAGGTCGAGGTCGAGCTGTGCACCGACGCCCCTCAACTGATCGTGCCGAGTCGGCCCGGAATCGATTTCGTGCGGCTCCTGGGGCGGTCGATGCGCTTCAGGCGCACGGCGGAGCAGGACCCCGACGCGCCCCATCCGGCACCACCGCGGGTACCGCTGCTCGGCCGATGGCTGACCCACTACGGCGAGCGGGCGCGGGTGCCCGGCTCCTCGCTCCTGTTGTCGATGACGGACCTGCTGGCCAGGCACTGGGCGACCGGCCAGTCCCACCTGGAGGACCAGCACCTGGGAGCACTGCTCGCCTGGGTGGATCCGCCCGCAGGGGTGTCGGGGGTGCAGGCCGCGCTGCGGGCGGAGCTGGAACGTGACCCGGAGGGGCAGCTGGTGTGCCCACCGGCCGGTCCTGCCACGGACCCCGCGTTCGACAACGAGCTGCTGGCGCCTGCGATCGAACGGTACGACCGGGCGCGCCAGGCCCTCGCCGCGGCGGAGGACGGCGCGGCGGCGGACGAGCAGCTGACCCGGCTGACGACGGCCGAGCGGGAGATCCGGGGCCTGCTCGCGGGGGTGCTCAAGCCCACCTGGGACGCCGTGTGGCAGGGGCTCGACCTGCTGCGGACCCTGCCGGAGGGGCAGCGGAGCGCCGACCGGTGGACCCGCGATCGCTGGTCGTTCACCGGTCACCGGGACCGGGTGCGGGCGGGCGAGCCCCCGCAGCCACGCCGGGACGACGCGGTGACCGCCGCGCAGAAGCTGGCGGCGCGCGAGACGGCGCAGGCACAGGTGGACGCACAGGAGGCGCTGGACGATCCGTTGGTCCTGGCGGGACGGCGACTCGCGGGCGAAGCCTTCGTCGGCGAGGTCACCGAGGTGGTGCCGGCCTGGTCGGAATCCAAGCGGCCCTCGCCCCGTCCGCTGGTGAGCGTGCGCACGGACGACCGGCCGCACCTGGGCGCGGGCGTGAAGGTGTACCGCTCGTTGGAGGGCAGACCACAGTCGGCGGAGTTCGTCCGCTACGCGGAGGACGGCTCGCTGGTGGTGCGGTTGCTGGACCGGATGGGCCGCTCGAAGCACCCGGCCGAGGGGTCCGTTCCGGAGAAGGGCGACCGGATCGCCTGGACGCTGTTCGAGCACGACCAGAGGAGCGGGCCGAAGCTGCCGGACCCGGCGGAGACGCCGTGGACGCACGGCGGGCCGCCGCGGTCCGACGCGCCCGAGGGACCCGATCCCGTCACCCCGGAGGACCTGCTGTGAACAGCACCGTGACCACGTTGTTCGACCCGGGCCGGGAGGCGGCCCGGGCCACCCGTGCGATCCTCGACGACACCCTGAGCGGCACGTCGCGCGGCGTCGTCGTGGATTCGCCGCCCGGCGCGGGCAAGTCGACCCTCGTGGTACGCGCGGCTCGCGAGTTGGCGGCCGCCGGTCGGCCCCTGATGGTCGTCGCCCAGACCAACGCCCAGGTGGACGACCTGGTGCTGCGGCTCGCGGAGAAGGAGCCCGAGCTGCCCGTCGGACGGCTGCACAGCAACGACCCGGCCCCGTACGACCCCGCGCTGGACGGGCTGGCGAACGTGCGCACGTCGGCGAAGGCGGGCGATCTCGCGGGACTGGACGTGGTGATCTCGACCGCGGCCAAGTGGGCGCACGTGAAGGGCGTCGATCCGTGGCGGCACGCGATCGTGGACGAGGCGTACCAGATGCGCTCGGATGCGCTGCTCGCCGTCGCCGGACTGTTCGAGCGGGCGCTGTTCGTCGGGGATCCGGGCCAGCTCGACCCGTTCTCGGTGGTCGGCGCCGAGCAGTGGGCGGGGCTGTCGTACGACCCGTCGGCGAGCGCGGTGTCCACCCTGCTGGCGCACAACCCGGACCTGCCGCAGCACCGACTGCCGGTCTCCTGGCGGCTGCCGGCGTCCGCGGCCCCGCTCGTGTCGGGCGCCTTCTACCCGTACACGCCCTTCCGCAGCGGTACGGGAGCCGGTGACCGGCGGCTGGCCTTCGGTGTCCCCTCCGATGGCACGGCCTGCGACCGGGTGCTGGACGTGGCCGCGGATTCGGGCTGGGGGCTGCTGGAGCTGCCCGCCCGGCACACGCCGCGCACCGACCCGGAAGCGGTGCGGGCCGTGGCCCGGGTGGTCCGACGGCTGCTGGAACGCGGCGGTGCCTCGGTGTCCGAGCGCTCGACGGAGCCGTTGGCCGTCACTCCCGATCGGGTCGCCGTCGGCACCGCGCACCGCGACCAGGCGGCGGCGGTCCGGGCCGCGCTCGCGGAGCTGGGAGTGTGCGGGGTGGCGGTCGACACGGCGAACCGGCTGCAGGGACGGGAGTTCGACGTGACGGTCGTGCTGCATCCGCTGTCGGGACGCCCGGACGCGACGGCCTTCCACTTGGAGACGGGGAGGCTCTGCGTGCTGACCTCGCGCCATCGTCACGCGTGCATCGTGGTCTGCCGCGCGGGGGTGGCGGAACTCCTCGACGAGCATCCGTCGACGGAGCCGGTGCAACTGGGCGTCACGGTGAAGTTCCCGGACGGCTGGGAAGCGATGATGACCACAATGGACCACCTGTCCCGTCACAGGGTGTCGTGGCGGCCGTAGGGTGGAGCGGCCCGTTCCCTCCCGGGCGCACTTGTGCGGGGCGCGACAATGGGGGTGGTCGGAACGACGAGGAGGAGACGCGCATGGCGGAGTCGTCGGATCGGAGCGAGCGGCGGATGCGGCCTGCGCCGCTGCTCTTCGAGCCCTCGGAGGCCGCCTCCGACCCGGAGCACTTCTTCGACCTGGAATCGATAGAGGATCCCCGGGAACTGCTCTCCCGTGCCACGGAACTGACCCTGGCCTTCCAGGCGGCGACGGACCGCGCACTGGAGTTCCAGGCCATTGCGGCAGCCCAGCTCGCCGATCCTCGCCGGTTCGACCGGTTGACCGCGACGGACATCGCCCTGCGGGCCGAGTGGAGCGAGGACTACGCGAAGCGCATGATCGACTTCGGCCGGGACCTCCTTCGCGGCCCTGATCCCACCTCCGCGAAGTAGTTCGGTCGGAGCCGGGGGCGGCCGTCGTACGAACGGCGCCTCGGGTCCCGAGCGAGCCGGGGCGGGATCGGCAGCGACCGCAACCCGACCTGCGGCTTCCGCCGTGCCCGTGCCCCGGTGGGCCGGCCCGGTGCCACGGGTTCGTCCCCGCACGGGTGCACCGGCGAGTGCACGGATGGCATATGCGGTGCGCAAGATACTCCCTCCTACCCCGCCGCGTCCGGATTTCCCGCAACTCGCAGGCACCGGACACTGACTCTCGGTAGACGTAGGGCATGACCGTATGGCTGCGAGACGAGATCCCCCTGAGCCCCGCGGGTGACGAGGACGAGCACCGCCAGGACCTCCTCGGTCCCCTCCGGGAGGACGGCCGGCACCACGCCGACCGGATCACCGCAGCAGGCGTCGACTGGCTCGCCTCCGCCAGCGCCTCCCCGCGCTCCACGCTCGCCCTCTGGGAGGCCCGACCGACCGTGCCCGCCGTCGTGCCGTGCGGAGGGGTCTTCGACGTCGTGAACGTGCCCGCGATCTTCGGGCGGCGGATGCTGGACCGCCTGTGGTCACAGGGGCCCGGCTCGGGACCAGTCGCCTGTCACCGCGGCCGGACACTGCTCTTCGCCGCACCGGGCACCGCCCAGCGCCTGCCGTCCCTGCTCGCGTGGGAGCAGTGGGGCAGTGCCGTGCCCCCGCTGATCTGTCACGGCGCCGGGGACGCGATCACCGTTCCCCCGGTCGCCCCGGCCACCGCCCCCCGCGAGGGCGCGCCGGTCCCGCGCTGGATGGTCGCGCCCGACACGCGGCAGCCCTGGCTGCCCGGGCCGGAAGTGCTGCTGTGGGCCTGCGTGCGCGCCGCCAGGTCGACCGCTGCCGCGGCGGTCCGTATATCGATTTTTCCTCCCGCGGATCAGGGTGCTAATGTCTACGACGTCAGCAGGCGCCGCTAGCTCAGTTGGTTAGAGCAGCTGACTCTTAATCAGCGGGTCCGGGGTTCGAGTCCCTGGCGGCGCACAGACGGAAGAAGCCCTCCGCGGAAGCGGGGGGCTTCTTCGTGCGCCCGGGGACACGGGCCCCGTGCCCAGGCCCGCACCCGGAACCGGGGCCCAGTGGCCGCCCTCCGCCCACCGGGGTCCGCGACCGGACGCGGCCACCACGGCGGAACGGCGAGGGCGCCCCCGCCACCCGCCCCGAGCGCCTCACCGACGGGGCACGGCCGTCGTGATCTTCACGTTCCACGCCCCGGTGGGCGTGCGGTCCGCCACCTCCACCCGGACCCCGTCCTCCTTCACGGTGAACGTCTCCCCGACCCCCAGCGGCGCGTCCGCCAAGGGCGGGTAGACCGACTCGTCCCAGCACGCCTCGGTCTTCGGATGGGTGTCGATCACCTGGACGGGACCGCCCCCGGACGCCGCCTCGTTGCCCACGCGGTAGATGAGTACACCCTCCGTACAGATGTCCCGGTCGTTGCCGGTCGCGCTGCGCGCCTCGATCGCCAGGGCGGTGTTCGCACCGGTCCTGACGACCGCGAGTCGGGTGCCGACCGACGCGCCGCGGGCCGGCGCCGCTGCGAGCGGCTCCAGGGTGAGCATCCGATCGGCGGGCCCCGCCACGCACCGCACCTGCCATCGGTTCAGCCAGCCCAGCTTCCACTTGTGCCAGCCGAAGGGCTCGGGGGCGAGGCCGAACTGGCTGCCCATCACGTCCCAGTCGCCCACGTGGGTGTCCCAGTCACCCTTGCCGTCCGCCGGGCGGTGGTAGAGGTCCGGCAGGTCGAAGACGTGGCCGGTCTCGTGTGCGAGCACGTTGCGGTCGGGGGGGTGCCGTTCGAAGACGGTGACCGCCCGCTTGAGGTCGGCACCGTCGGCACGGACCGGCTGGTCGAAGTTGACGACCTTCGTCGCATCGGAGTCGACGCCGGGAGCGTCGGGGTCGGCGACCAGGTAGACGACGTCGTAGCGCGAGAAGTCGACCAGTGGATCGGCCGCGGCGATCGCGTCCCGTAGGTAAGCGGAGCGCCGATCGGCGTCCCAGTCGCGCTTTATCCGGTACGCCGTCGACTTCTGCGGCATCCGCACCCACTGCCGCAGGGGATGGGCCCGCAGGAGGAACTTCCCGTACGACGCCCGACGAAAGAAGTCGGACGTGGCCGGGAAGTGGTCGGCGGCCAGCTCCGCCGGGGTGGTCAGGGGGCTGGAGTCCGGGAAGGACAGGAAGATCATGACCGCGTCGAGGTTGCGGTCAGGCCGCGGGTAGGCGGTGTTCCAGCTGTCCAGGCCCAGGGAGTGGTGGGCCGCCGTGCGGGGCAGTGCGCAGGGTACCGCCGAGGTGTCGGCCACGGCCGGCCCGGCCACGAGCGAGGTGGCGGCGACGGCCGCGAGGGACGTCAAGGCGGCCGCCGCGGCGCGCAGGCGAGGCCGTTCCACCCCGTCGGGTGATCCCGGCTGCGTCTGCTGACCCTCCACGTCGACCTCCGGCTGCGGAATGCTGGGCGCCTCACCCAGCTTGTGCGCTTTTAGGACAATTCGCACTGTTCCGCTGCCCCGGCCGGGTGAGATGGGACGACACCCCGATGGCTCACAGAAAGTCACAACCGATCACGAGGGCTCTGGCCAGGGCCATAGGTGCGCAGAAACGATCGGTCTGGACCTTCCCGTGCTCCTCGTCACCGTCAGGACGCTGGAACGGCCACCCGGCCAGCCTCTATGATCGGCACACTTTCCCGGCTTTCCGGCCCCGACCAGACCTGAACGACACGACTGCCCTGCGGGAGCGAGCGGTGAGCGGAAACACGAAAGGACCGGGTCAGGCGGCCGTCGCCACCTCCGGGACCGCCCGGCCGTCCATCACGGAGCGTGATCCAGCCGCCCCACCGACCGCTGCCCAGGACCGCCCGCAGTCCGACCTGGCGCGGACCGCGGATCACCCGGCCCACGAGACCCGCGGGACCGGCGCGCGCGCCACGGGGCACCGGCCGAACAGTGCCGAACTGCGCGACTACCGAGCGGCGTTCAACGCCGCCGAGCTCGCCATGGCGGTCGTCGACGAGGAGGGCGTCGTCGTCAGCGTGAACGACGCCTTCGCCGCGCTCCTGGGCACCGAGCCCGCCGCTCTGCACCGGCGGTCAGCCGCCGATCTGGTCGACCTCACGTCCGACGGCAGCACCCGGCACGCCTACCGCCAGGTGCTGCACGGATGCAGCTCACGGTTCCGTTGCACGCGGCGGCTCAAGCACGCCGACGGCCGCTCCATCTGGGCCGAGGTGTCCGTCACATCCGTGCCGGACAGTCCGCGCGTCCTGCTCTCGATCGCCGACGTCAGCGACCGGCGGGAGCTCCAGGGGCGCCTGCGTCACCTCCAGATGCACGACCCGGTGACCCGGCTACCCAACCGCACGCTGTTCTTCGAGCGGCTCTCGTCCGCGTTGGAGACGTCGTCCTACCAGCACGCCGGCACGGGCCGGATCGGGCTGTGCTACCTCGACCTCGACGGGTTCAAAGCCGTCAACGACACCTTGGGCCACCGCGTCGGCGACCGGCTGCTCACCGCCGTGGCCGCCCGGCTCACCGACTGCGCGAACACCGCCGGCCACGCCCGCAGCGGCGGCCACCTCGTGGCCCGGCTCGGCGGCGACGAGTTCGCCGTCCTGGTCGAGGACTCCACCGGTACGGAGCAGCTCGCCGACCTGGCACGGTCCGTGCTGGCCGCGCTCCAGGTCCCGTTCGACCTGGCCGGCCAGCGGCTGTCGGTCTCGGCTTCGATCGGGGTCGTCGAGCGGGCCGCCGAGGGGACGACCGCGACCGGGCTGATGCAGGACGCCGACACGACGTTGTACTGGGCGAAGGCGGACGGCAAGGCACGCTGGACCCTCTTCGACCCGGAACGCAACGCCCACCGGATGACCCGGCAGGCGCTCTCGTCGATGCTCCGGCCCGCCGTCGAGCGCGGGGAGTTCGCGCTGGAGTACCAGCCGCTGGTGTGCATGGCGGACGGGGCGGTGCGCGGCGTCGAGGCGTTGGTCCGTTGGAACCATCCGCAGTTCGGCACGCTGGCGCCGAATCGGTTCATCGGACTGGCCGAGGAGGACGGGTCGATCGTGCAGCTGGGCCGCTGGATCCTGCGGACCGCGTGCCGGCAGGCCAAGCAGTGGCAGACGGACCACCCCGGCGAAGCACCGATCTTCGTCAGCGTCAACGTCGCCGTACGCCAGGTGTGGGACTCCGACCTGGTCGCCGACGTCGCCGGAATCCTCGCGGAGGTGGATCTGGCCCCGCACCTGTTGCAGCTCGAACTCACCGAGTCCGCGGTGATGGGCTCGGCGGGGCGCCCGCTCCAGGCGCTCCAGGCGCTGAGCGACATGGGGGTCCGGATCGCGATCGACGACTTCGGGACCGGTTACTCCAATCTCGCCTACCTGAGCCGGCTCCCGGTGTCCGTGCTGAAACTCGACGGATCGTTTGTCCGCGGCTTCCGCTACGACGACGGGACCCATCCGAATCCGGCCGACGAGACGATCGTGGAAGCCATGGTCCAGCTCGCCCACCGCCTCGGTCTGACCGTCACGGCGGAGTGCGTGGAGACGGCGGGCCAGGCCGAACGGCTGCGCCGCATCGGGTGCGACACGGGCCAGGGTTGGCTGTACTCCCGCGCCGTGGCACCGGAGCGCATCGACGGGATGATCGGGGTCAGCCCGCTGGCGGTGTGAGCCGGCCGGGACCGGGGCTCCGGTCCGCGCCACCCGCCGCGACCGCGCCGGCCCCGTCCCGTCCCGACCGCAGGCCGCAAGTCCCGGGGCCTCGGTCGATCGCCACCCGGCCCCACCCGGCCTTCCCGGACGTCGTTCCGGCAGTCCGTACGCGTCATTCCGGCAGTCCGTACGCGTCCGCGATCAGCCCGTAGGACCGCACGCGCGCCCCACCGTCGTGTGCGTTGCTCGTGATCATCAGCTCGTCGGCGCCGGTGCGCTTCTGCAGCTCGTCAAGGCCCACGCGCACCTCGTCGGGGGTGCCGTGGACGACGTTGGCGAGCCAGCCGTCCACGAACTCCCGTTCCCACGGGTCGAAGGCGTACGCCTCGGCCTCCTCCGGCGTGGGGATCAGCCCGGGGCGACCGGTGCGCAGCCTCAGCATCGACAGCGCACCGGTCATGACCTGGCGGCGGGCTTCGCGGGCGTCGTCGCTGGCCAGGGCGGAGACCCCGATCAGGGCGTAGGGGGCGTCCAGTACGGCAGAGGGGCGGAAGCTTTCCCGGTAGAGATCGAGTGCGGGGACGGTGTGCTGTGCCGAGAAGTGGTGCGCGAAGGCGAAGGGCAGCCCGAGTACGCCCGCCAGACGGGCGCTGAAGCCCGACGAGCCGAGCAGCCAGATCGGCGGCCGGGCCGTGGACTGGACTCCGCCGGGTGCGGTGGCCTGCACCGGGCCGGGGACGGCGTGGATGCGCGCGTAGGGATGGCCGTCCGGGAAGTCGTCGTCCAGGAAGCCGGTCAACTCGGCGAGCTGCCGGGGGAAGTCGTCGCCACCCCGGTCAGGGGCTTCGCTGCGGCGCAGGGCCGCGGCCGTGGCACCGTCCGTTCCCGGTGCGCGGCCCAGCCCCAGGTCGATCCGGCCAGGCGCGAGTGCCTCCAGGGTGCCGAACTGCTCGGCGATCACCAGGGGCGCGTGGTTGGGAAGCATCACTCCGCCGGAACCGAGCCGGATCCGTTCGGTGTGGGCGGCGAGATGAGCGAGGATCACCGCGGGGGAGGACGAGGCGACGCCGGGCATCGAGTGGTGCTCCGCCACCCAGTGGCGGTGGTAGCCGCGCCGTTCGGCGAGCCGGGCGATGTCCACGCTGGTCCGCAGGGCCTGGGTGGCGGTGCGGCCGCTGCCGACGGTCACCAGGTCCAGTACCGACAACGCGACGGGGGCGCCTCCACGCGCCGCGCCCCTGATCCCGTCGCCTGCGTCCGCTGTCTCCACGAGTGGTGCCCTCCTGTCAGGTCCTGATCTCTCGGAAAGCTAACAGGAGGGCATCTCCGCTTATTCCCGGTCCCCTGCGCAAGTCCTCAGGCCCGCTCGGGCTGCCACTCCGACCGCTCCCGGTCGGGCCGGACGAACAGGGTGCCCAACGCCTCCGCCCACGCCTTGCGGTCGGCCAGCCGCAACCCCTCCCACACGGTGACCTGGTTCGCCGTGAGGACCGGTTTGCCCAGCACCCCCTCCAGCTCGGCGAGGTAGGCAGCCGTGTGGAGTGCGGTGTCCGGCATGAGCACCGCTTCGGCGCGCGGGTCGTTCCCGGCACGGGCCAGCTCCAGCACCTCCTCGCGCTCCCACCCACCGACCTCGGCCGCGGTGACGATGCCGCTCGCCGTGGCCGAGGTGACTTCCACGCCGGCCGCCCCGAGGAAGTCGGTGAACGCCGCCGTCACATCCTCGGGGTACGTCGCCGCCACCGCGACCCGGGTGACCCCCAACTCCTGGGCGGCGTGGACGAAGGCGAACGACGTGCTCGACGCCGGCAGCCCCGCCGTCTTGGCGAGCTGCCGGATCTGCTCCTGGGCGCCGTCCCAGCCGCGGATGAAACTCCCGCTCGTGCAGGCCCACACCAACGACTCCGCTCCGGCCAGCCGTAGCTCCTCCACACCGGCCGCGAGCCGTTCCGCCGATCCCATGGCGACCAGCGCGTCCTCCCGGTGCGCGTCCTCGCCGATGTCCGTGTGGAAGAGCGGCAGCCGGATGTCACTGTCCAGCAGGACCGCGATCCTGGGGTAGTCGTCCTCGGCGGAGTGTCCCGGGTAGAGGAGTCCGACGGTCGTCATGTCCAGCCTTCCTGTTCCTCGGGCTGCGGGGTCTCGCCCGACGCCGCAGCGTGCGGCGTCGAGTCCATGATCAGAGCCTGGTACGGGCCGACGGCGTACACGCCGATCCTGCGCAGCGCCGCCCAGATCGTCACCTGGTTCGCGGAGAGCACCGGCATGCGCAGTTCCGCCTCCAGCTGGGGTATCGCGTCATACGTCGGCAGGTTGGTGCAGCTGATGAAGAGCGCGTCGGCCGCGCCCACCACGGCCCGCCGCGCCATGTCCACCACGGACCGGTACGGCACCTTCCAGATGTGCCGGGTCAGCCCAAGGAAGGCGCGGTCCGTGACCGTTACCCCAGCTTCACCCAGATACTCCTCCAGCGCCCGGGTGACCGACTCCGTATAGGGGGTGACCAGTGCTATGCGACGGACGCCCAGTTCGTCGAGGGCTTCGAGCAGGGCACCCGACGTGGTGAGCGAGGGGACGTCCCCCGCCTGCGCCATCGCCTCGCACATGGCGCGCTCCCCGGCGAGGCCGCCCACGAAGCTGCCCGACGTGCAGGCGTAGGCGATCGCCTCGGGCTCGGACGCGGCCAGCGCACGCACCGCCTCACCGAGGGTCTCGTGCTCGCTGACGATCCGGGCCAGATCGAGGGAGACCTCGACGGGCACGTACGGCGTTCGGGTCAGGTGCAGCGACACGTCGTCGGGAACCCATCGCCACAGCTCCCGGTCCAGTGCGAAGTCGAACGGGGCGACCACGCCGACCCCCCGCTGCGGAGCCGGTCCGCCCAGGAGGGAAACATCGAGGGACATACTCACCACAAGCCCCCTTACGTCCTGTTGACGACGGTAGGTTCGGCTGCCAGCGTGGGTCAATCCGTACATGTCAGACGTTCAGAAACGGTTTCCGTGCGATGTCCGTCCCGATTCTTCTGGTGCTCAGGGCGGAGCCTCCGCCGCGCCTCGACCGGCTCGCCGACCGGGCCCACATCCGGTACGTCGACGAGCGCTCGCTCGCCGCCGAGCTGCCGCGCGCCGACGCCCTGCTGGTGTGGGACTTCACCTCCGACGCGGTGCGCCGGGCCTGGGCCGGCTCCGGTCGGCGGCCCCGCTGGGTGCACACCCCGAGCGCCGGGGTGGACCTGCTTCTCTCCCCCGAATTCGCCGCCTCGGACACGGTCCTCACCAATGCCCGGGGGATCTTCGACGAGCCCATTGCGGAGTACGTGGCCGCCCTGGTGCTGGCGATGGCGAAGGACCTCCCGGGCACACTGGAACTACAGCGCCAGCGGCGTTGGCGGCACCGCGAGGGCCTGCCGGTCGCGGGCAGCCGTGCGGTCGTCGTCGGCGCGGGCCCGATCGGCAAGGCGATCGCGCGCACCCTGCGGGCCCTGGGGGTGGACGTGGCCGTCACCGGACGCACCGCGCGCGCCGGGGTGCACGGCCAGGAGGACCTCGACCTGCTGCTGGCCCGCGCCGACTGGGTCGTCTGCGCAGCGCCGCTGACGGACGGGACGCGTCGGATGTTCGACGCTCGCCGCTTCGCGCTGATGCGGTCCTCGGCACGGTTCATCAACGTGGGACGGGGGGCGCTGGTGGTGGAAGCCGACCTGCTCGCCGCCCTGGCCGGTCGGCGGATCGCGGGAGCGGCCCTGGACGTGTTCGAGGAGGAGCCGCTCGGTCCCGGCAGCGTGCTGTGGGACGCGCCCGGCCTGATCGTCTCCCCGCACATGAGCGGTGACACGGTCGGCTGGCGGGACCGGCTGAGTGAGCAGTTCGTCGACATGTTCGAACGGTGGGTTGCGGGGGAACCCCTACCGAACGTGGTCGACAAGAAACGTGGGTACGTCCCCACCCATGACACCTGAGCCGAACACCAGCACCGGACCCGCCGACCCGACCGCCATGACCGCACGTCGCCTCGTCGACGGCTACGAGCGGGGGGAATTCTCTCCGCGGGAGGTGGTCGATGCCGTCCTCGACCGTGCCGCGGCGGCACAGCAGCTGACCAACGCGTTCGTCCGCATCGACGGCGAAGGGGCGCTGGCCCAGGCGGAGGCGGCCACCGAACGCCGCCGCAGGAAGGAGCCGCTGGGTCCGCTCGACGGGGTCCCGGTGACGGTCAAGGACGTCCTGCTGCAGGCCGGTGCGCCCACGCTGCGCGGGTCCAGGACCGTCCGTCCTGAGGCGTCCGCCTGGGACGAAGACGCTCCCGCCGTGGCACGGCTGCGGGAGCAGGGCGCGGTGCTCGTCGGCAAGACCACCACGCCCGAGTTCGGTTGGAAGGGAGTGACCGATTCGCCCCTGAGCGGGATCACCCGGAACCCGTACGACGCGTCGCGCACGGCAGGTGGCTCCAGCGGTGGCAGCGCCGCGGCGATCGCCCTCGGAGCGGCGCCGCTGTCCGTCGGGACGGACGGCGGCGGCTCCGTCCGCATCCCCGCGGCGTTCTGCGGTGTCTTCGGCATGAAGCCGACGTACGGCCGGATCCCGCTGTACCCGGCGAGCCCTTTCGGGACGCTGTCCCACGCCGGGCCGATGGCGCGGGATGCCGCCGACGCCGCGCTGCTGCTCGACGTGCTCGGCGGGCCGGACTGGCGGGACTGGTCGCAGCTCGCCCCCGCGCCCGACACCAGCGCCACGCTGGCCGACGGGGTGAAAGGGCTGCGCGTCGCGTACTCGCCGTCGCTCGGGGGTCAGGTGGCGGTGGCTCCCGCGGTCGCCTCGGCCGTGCGGGGCGCCGTGGAGCGGCTCGCGGAGCTCGGCGCGTACGTGGAGGAGGCAGACCCTGACATCGCGGACCCGGTGGAGGCCTTCCACACCCTGTGGTTCAGCGGGGCGGCCCGGCTGGTGCAGCACTTCGGCCGGGAGCAGCGTCAGCTGCTCGACCCGGGGCTGCGGCAGGTCTGTGCGCAGGGTGCACGGGCGTCGGCGCTGGACTACCTGACCGCGGTGGACGTACGGATGGCGCTGGGCCGGCGCATGGGCCGGTTCCACACCGACTACGACCTACTGGTCACGCCGACCCTGCCGATCACCGCGTTCGAGGCGGGCGTGGAGGTGCCGCACGGTTCCGGCCACCGCCGCTGGACGGGGTGGACGCCGTTCACGTACCCGTTCAACCTGACCCAACAGCCCGCCGCGACGGTGCCCTGCGGGGTGGACGAGGACGGGCTGCCGATCGGAGTGCAGCTGATCTCGGCGCGGCACCGGGACGCGCTGGTACTGCGCACGGCACACGCGCTGTACGAGTCGGGCGCGGCGACGATCCCTCCGCCGCGGCTCCCCTAGCACCCCGGCGGGCGGTACCGGGCGCGGCTTCGGCTCGGGTCCGGGCCGTCGTGCCCGGGCCGGCGGACGCCGCGGGCGACGGGCCCCGGCCGTGCGTGCCGCGGACCGTTCCTCGCCGTCCCGGAGCGGGTCTCCGGTGGCTCACGCCGGTCGGTCACAGGCGCCGGAAGCTGAGCGTCTCCCCCCGCGCGCCCGCGCGCCACAGGTCCTGGCAGGCTTCGGCCATCCGGTCGAGACCGTCGACGACCGTGCCCCAGACCGTGCCGGGGACCCAGCCCGTGTCACCGTTGATCAGCAGGTTGTTGCGCTCGTAGAACAGGGCGAGGTCGACGGTGACCGGCCGCGAGACGTCCCGGTCGTAGCCGTACGCCGCGGTGGCCAACTCGGCGCCGCTGAAGGTGAAGTAGCAGAGGTCGCCGGGGATCGGGGTCACCGTGGGGTTCTCCAGCGGCGGCTCCTGCTCCGCGAAGCCCGGGAACAGGGCGTAGACCTCGTTGCGCGCGTACTTGGCGTGGTAGACGTCCGAGCCCAGCGGCAGCGCGTCCCAGACCGCCCGGCACGTCTGCGGCGCCCGGTCGGCAAGGAGCTTCGCCGTGCAGCGCACACCGCGCTCGTCGAGCGAGACTTCCACGTATCGGTCGTTCACCCGTTCTCCCTGCGCTCTCGGCCGGAAGCGGCACCGCCTGCGCGGCGCGCTTACCTGCCCCTGCCCATCGGGGCGCCTCTCTAACGGGGCGGCACTCCGCGGGCGGCGGGCCGGACGGGTTCTTCCCGCTCGCTGCGGAGATGCGTACGGGGCTGGAAACGAACGGCATATCCGCGTCGGGTTCGGGTAGCCGCGCGCCCATGGCTCCACCACAGGCACACGAGATCACGTCAGGAACCCCCGGCAGATCCGGACTCCGCAGGCGCACGCTGCTCGCCGGAGCCGCCGCGCTCGGAACCGTGGGAGCGGTCGGAACGACCAGCGCCTGCAGCCGCGTGGCCACCGCCGACGCGGGGGACGGCGGACACCTACTGGAACAGTTGCGCGCGAAGAAGACCGTGCGGCTCGGTCTGGCGGGCGAACAGCCCTACGGTTACATCGGCAAGGACGGCGAGATGACGGGGTCCGCCCCGGCCATCGCGAAGCGGATCTTCAAGGAACTCGGCGTCGAGAACGTCCAGCCGTTCGCCACCGAGTTCGGCTCGCTGATCACGGGGTTGAACTCCCTGCAGTTCGACGTCGTCGCGGCCGGAATGTACATCAACCCCAAGCGCTGCGAGCAGGTCATCTTCGCCGACCCCGAGTACCAGATGCTCGACGCGTTCCTGGTCCGCAAGGGCAACCCGAAGAACCTGCACACCTACAAGGACGTCGCGAGGACCGGGGCGCGCATGGCGACCGGCGTCGGCTACGCGGAGATCGACTACGCCAAGGAGGCCGGCGTCGAGGACATCACGACCCTGCCCGACCAGCTCGCCGGGCTGCTGGCCGTCGAGCAGGGACGGGTCGACGTGTTCGTCGGGACGGCCGTGACCGTGCGGAACGTCGTCGAGGAGACCGGCACCACCAAGGCCGAGGCGACCGGCGAGGTCACTCCGTACGTGGACGGCGAGCCCGTCGTCGACGTCGGCGGGTTCGCGTTCCGCAGCCCCGAGACCGCCCTCCGGGACGCCTTCAACCGCGAGCTGCACAAGCTCAAGAAGAGCGGTGAGCTCCTCGCCATCATGCAGCCCTTCGGATTCGCGAAGGACCAGATGACGACCATCACCGCCAGGGAGAAGTGCGCGCCATGAGTGAAATCAGTTGGGGTTTGTGGGAACTCCTCTTCAAAGGGGTGTGGATAACGGTCCAGTTGACCGTACTCAGTGCCGCACTCGCCGCGGTGGTCGCCTTCACCGTCGGCCTCGCCCGAATACACCGGCTACGGGCCGTGCGCTTCGTCGCCGGGGCGTACTTCGAGATATTCCGCGGCACGTCGGCGCTGATCCTGATGTTCTGGATCTTCTTCGTGCTGCCGTTGGGCTTCGGCTGGCAGCTCGTTCCGATGTGGGCCGCCGTCCTCTCCCTGGGGCTCACCTACGGCGCGTACGGTTCCGAGATCGTCCGCGGCGCCGTCAGGGCGGTCGCCCCCGCACAGCGCGAAGCAGGCGTCGCGCTCAGCTTCACCCCCGCCCAGCAGATGCGGAAGATCGTCCTGCCGCAGGCGTGGCCGGAGATGGTCCCGCCTTTCACCAACCTGCTGATAGAGCTGCTGAAGGGCACCGCCCTGGTCTCGGTCATGGGGGTCGCCGACATCGCCTTCGGCGGCGCGCTGGTGCGCAACGCCACCGGGGAGAGCGCCCCCGTCTACACGATCGTCCTCGTCATGTACTTCGTCCTGGCCTTCGCCGTGACGCGCGGGATGCGCGTGCTGGAACGACGGGCGAAGGCGGGTCTCGGTCAGCAGCCCGTGCGCCGCCCCGGCCTCACCGGCCGCCTGGGCGGGCGCCGGCCGAGTGGCCTCACCGCGCGTACGGGAGGTGAGAGCTGATGACGTGGGACTGGTCCGCTGTCGGCGACTTCATGCCACGGTTCTGGGACGGGCTGTTCGTCACCCTGCAGGCACTGGTACTGGGGGCCCTGGTCGCCTTCACCCTCGGCCTGGTGTGGGCCCTTGCCCAGCGCTCGCCCTCGGCCCTGGTGCGGGGGCCGGTGACCGCCGTCACCGAGTTCGTGCGCAACACGCCGCTGCTGGTGCAGCTGTTCTTCCTCTACTACGTGCTGCCGGAATGGGGCGTCACCCTGAGCGCGATGGCCACCGGTGTCGTCGGCCTCGGCCTGCACTACTCGACGTACACGGCCGAGGTGTACCGGGCGGGGATCGACGGTGTCCCGCAGGGTCAGTGGGAGGCCGCCACCGCGCTCAGCCTGCCGCGCACCCGCACGTGGGGCGCGGTGATCCTGCCCCAGGCGATCCGCCGCGTGGTGCCCGCACTGGGCAACTACGTCATCGCGATGCTCAAGGACACGCCGATGATCTTCGTGATCGGCGTCATGGAAATGCTCGGCCAGGCGCGCCAGTTCGCCTCCGAGACGTTCCTGACGGTCGAACCGCTCACCGTCGTCGGCGTCGCCTTCATCGCCATCTCGTACCCGGCATCCCTTCTCATGCGAACCCTGGAGCGCCGCCTTGTCCGCTGACACCCTCCGTCCCGCCCGCCCCGAAGACGCCCGCGACGAGCTGATCCGCTTCGAGAACGTGACCAAGCGCTTCGGCGGGAACACCGTGCTCGACAACCTGTGCTTCTCGGTGCGGCCGGGCAAGCACGTGACGCTGATCGGCCCCTCCGGCTCCGGCAAGACGACGATCCTCCGGCTCCTGATGACCCTGATCAAGCCGGACGAGGGCACCATCACCGTGGGGGGCGAGCACCTCTGTCACGAGGAGAGAAACGGAAAGCTCGTCCCAGCCGGCGACAAACACGTCCGGGAGGTGCGCAAGAACATCGGCATGGTGTTCCAGCAGTTCAACCTCTTCCCGCACATGAAGGTCCTGCGCAACGTCACCGAAGCCCCGGTGCACGTCCTCGGCCTCTCCCAGGACGAGGCCGAGGAGCGGGCCCGCGAACTGCTCGGCCTGGTGGGGCTCGGGGACCGTTGTGACGCGTACCCCAGCCAGCTCTCGGGCGGGCAGCAGCAGCGGGTCGCCATCGCCCGGGCCCTCGCGATGCGCCCTCAGGTGCTGCTGCTGGACGAGGTCACCTCGGCACTCGACCCCGAGTTGGTCTCGGGGGTGCTCGACGTACTGCGCGACATCGCCCAGAGCACCGACATCACGATGGTGTGCGTGACCCACGAGATGAACTTCGCACGGGACATATCCGACGAGGTCCTGATGTTCGACGAGGGCCGGATCATCGAATCGGGAGCACCCGCGGACATCTTCAGTTCGCCGGAGCACGAGCGGACCCGGGACTTCCTGAGCGCCGTCCTCTAGGAGCGCCCGGTCGTGCACGGCCGTACACCTCGCGCGCGTGCGGCGCCGGGGCGGAGCGCTGCCACCGCCGGGCGGATCGGCGGCCGGGCACGACCGGGCAGGGCGGAGTGCACGCGTGCGTCCCGCGGCCCGGCCGGCCGGCTGGCGGCCGGAGGCGCGCGGGTGGCCGGAGGCGCGCGGGTGGCCGGAGGCGCGCGGGTGGCCGGAAGGTGCCACCGTGGCGGCAGCCTGCCGCGGGCGACGAGCCGCACAGTCCGTTCCGTCCGGTCCGGCCCCGGGCCAGGGCCTTTGCGGAACCGGAACGTTCCAGCGAACTATGATGCTGACACTGGCATATGCCTGGAGAATGACCCCAGACCAACGATCCGCAGTACGCGATATTTCTCGCCAACAGCCGCCCCGTGGGCGGTTCTTGGCGGCTATCGTGATAGAGAAGCTTGCGGTCACAACCTGGTAGGGGGAAACCGTGGCGCTGAAGCCCGAGCCGACCGCGCCGTTCCATTCGGTGCAATACGCGCTGCGCGTGCTGGAAACGATCTCCAGGCACGGCAGCGGGGTGACCGACGTCCAGATCGCCCGCGAGACCGGGCTGCCCACCGGCCACCTGGCGTCCATGCTGCTGATGCTGCGCCGCGAGGGCTACGTCGAGCAGGTGGGCGACGGCGCCTATGTGATCGGCGACTCCCTCGTCCTGCTGGGCTCCGGTGCCACCCGGCGCGAGGCACTGGAGCGGAAGCTCCAGGAGACCCTGACCGAGCTGCGCGATTCGGTGGGTGCCGCGGTCTACATCAGCCGGTACATCGACGGCGAGGTCAAGATCACCCAGTTCGCCGACGGCCCGCGCACGCCCAAGGTGAACGAGTGGGTCGACTTCCGCTCGGCGGCGCATGCGAGCGCGGTCGGCAAGTGCCTGTTGACCCAGCTCGACCAGAACGGCCGACGCGACCACCTGTCTCGCCACAAGATCGCCCGACTGACCTCCCGGACGATCACGAACGAGCTGGTGCTGTTCTCCAAGCTGGACAGTCAGCCGCCCACGGTTCCGGTGCTCGACCTTCAGGAGTACGCGGTGGGCACGGTCTGCGCCGCCGTGCCGCTGACGGCCGGCGCCTCCGTGGGCTGCCTGGCGCTCTCGCTGCCGATCGAGCACGCGCACCGGCTGCGCGCCGCGGCGGACACGCTGAACCGCCGGGCTGCCCCCGTCGTGCTGTCGCTGGCCCTGTAATCCCCCACCAGACGACGTTCGCCCCTCACGGCACGAGGAGCGGTCAGGCCGCCGGCCGGTGGTCGGGAGCACCCTGCGGAACCGGGTAGTATTACTTCCGTCGTCAGCCGCCGAGAGCGGCGAGAACGGCAACCCGCGCCGCTAGCTCAGTTGGTTAGAGCAGCTGACTCTTAATCAGCGGGTCCGGGGTTCGAGTCCCTGGCGGCGCACAACTCCACGGAAGGCCACCCGCATTGAGCGGGCGGCCTTCCGGCGTTTCCGCCCTCATCCGCCCCGGGCATCGCGGCCGGACGCGAGCGGACAAGAGACGCGCGCGGTGACACGCCCCACCGGTGCCGGGAAGCACAGTACGGCTCCGGGGCCCCACTCCGGACTCCCCCGGGCAACCGGCAGCCGTGATGTGCGTCACCCTCCCGTCCGGCGGCACCCGCCGTGCCTCCCGGCGAGCCACCGGCCCTCACGCAGGCGCGCAGCCACCCACGGCACACGCGGAGCGGCCTCGCGGCGTCCAGGTCAGGGGGTGCTCCGTGCGCCGCCGTCGATCAGCGGGGTGTGGCCGAACGCGCGCACAGCCTCGTAGTACAACCGCGCCGTCGCCCGGCAGGACGACCGCCGGGCACGGACGTAGCCGGCGCAGACCCGCTTCATGTCCGCGTGGAACGCCGAGTCGAGCCTCGTCTTGTTCGCGGCGAAGGTTCCCGCGGCCTTGTAGTTGCGGTAGCCGAAGTCGTGACGGGCGCAGGATTTGCGGAAGGGGAATCCCAAGGGGCGGTCCGGTGCGTGGGAGCAGTAGTCCGTGGACCAGTCGAAACCGTAGGCGTGCCAGGCGGCACGGTGTTGACGGGCGGACCACCAGGATCGGTAACTTCCGCTGCTCGTGCCGGTCCAGGAGCCGAGGACCAGGGGCTTGTCGGCCGGGACTGCCGCGGCGGTCCCGGCGGGGAAGAGGACGACCGGTAGTGCGAGAACGGCGGCTGCGAGCGCGAGGGCGGGGCGGCGACGCATCTGCGGGACCTCCGGACGGAGCGGGAATCGGATCGGACGAGGCCGGGCACGTCACACCCGTGCCGGACGCCTCGCCAAGCGTCCCGTCCGCGGACGCCGGGATCCGGCTGCACGGACCGCGAGCCGCGGGTGAACTTCCGTAGCTCCGTGCGGAGCGGGGACGCGCCGCCGAGTGACCGGCCGCAACGCACGGGGTTCACCGGCCCGGCAGGTCCTCCCTGCCGTGGCGCCGGTAGTCCTCGTCCAGTCCTGCCCGGTCCTCGCCCGTCAGGAGGCGGTAGGTGCCCGCACCCCACGGACGCCACCAGACGGGGTCGTCGCAGCGGAAGCCCTCCCGGCGCAGCCCCACACGATGGATCTTGCCGGTGGCCGTCACCGGAAGGTGCGCGACGACACGGACGAACCGGGGCGGCATCTTCGTCCCCAGATCGGACTGGGCGTCCAGGAAGGCCCCGAAGGCCACGGGGTCGAAGGCGACGCCCCCGTGCAGCGCCATCGCGCACATCACCTGGTCCCCCGCGGCCGGGTCCGGGACGGCGTACACCGCCACGCCCGCCGCCGCTTCCCAGCGCGCCAGGATGTTCTCGATCACTGCGGCCCCGAGGTTCTCGCTGTCGACCCTCAGCCGGTCGTCACTGCGTCCGGCGAAGTACAGGAAGCCGTCGGCGTCGCGGAAGAAGAGGTCACCGGTCCAGTACCAACCGCCACGGCGGCGCGCCGCGTCGGCCTCGGGGTTGCGCCAGTAGCCCTCGAAGGGACTGCTGCCTCGGTTGACCAGCTCCCCTATCGCTTCGTCCCCGTTGAGCAGTCTGCCCGCGGGGTCGAAGCGGGCCGCCGCACGTTCCCGTCCGGTCTCCGGGTCCACGACCGCGAGGTCGTCACCGGGCGCGGCCCTGCCGATCGCGCCGCGCGGTGTGCCGGCGCTGCGCTGGATCGCAGCGCCACCCTCGGACGAGCCGTAGCCCTCGACCAGACGTACGCCGAAGCGCTTCTCGAAGCGCGCCGCGTCCACGGCCCCGGCTTCGGTGCCGAATCCGAGCCGCAGCCGGTGGTCCCGGTCGTCGGGGCGTTCGGGAGTGGCGAGCAGGTACTGCACCGCCCGCCCGACGTAGGTGAAGTAGGTGGCCCCGTGGGTGCGTACGTCGTCGAGGAACCGGGTGGCGGAGAAGCGGCGGCGGAGCGCCACCTGCGCTCCGGCGACGAGCGCGGGCGCCCAGTCGGCGATGACCGCGTTCCCGTGGAACATCGGCATGCATACGTAGTGGACGTCGTCGGATCGCACGGCGAAGTGCGAGGCGAGTGACGCACCCGCCGCGGCCAGCCGACCCTGGCTGCAGATCGCCGCCTTGGGCGCGCCGGTCGAACCCGAGGTGAAGTAGAGCAACATCCGGGTGCCGGGACCCACGGTGGACAGCGCGGCGTCGCCCGGCTCCGCACCGGCGTAGGGCGCGAGGAGCTCCGCGTAGTCGTCACCGTCGGTCACCAGCACCCGCACGCCGGGCAGGTCGAGGCCGTCGAGCAGCGGCAGGTGGGCGCGCTCGGTGACGAGGACCCGGCAGTCGGTGTGGACGACGTCCCGGGCCAGGTCGGCACCGCGACGCGTCGGGTTGAGGCCGGCGACGGCGGCCCCGGCGAGGGCCGCCGCGCCGAGCCAGAGCGGGAACTCGGGCGTGTTGTCGAGCAGGACCCCGAGGTGCGGCTCCGCTCCCCGGGGCAGCAGGTCCGTGAGCAGTGCCGCCCGTGCGGCGGCACCTGCGGCGACCTGGTGGTGGCTGAGGACGAGTCCCTCGTACCTCAGCCCCGTCCCGTGGTCGTCCCACTGGCGCCGGACGAGCTCCGCGACGGTCGTGGTGCTCCCCATGGCGCCGCACCATAGCTGATGGTTCGTCAGAAGAGAACGTCCGAGCAGGCATAGAAGGCGTTCCCGGTGTCGTGCACGGTCCACACCGCCAGGATCAGGTGGCGGCCGGACTTCACCGGGAGGGTCCCGGTGTGGGCGAGGGCGTAGGGCGGCCGCCGGCCGTGGTACGGGACCGTCAGGAACGGCTGGGGGTCGAGGGCGGCCCGGGTGAGCGGCTGGTCGGGGTGCCAGCCGTTCCTGGTGATGTAGTACCTGAAGTCGGTCGTCGCGTGGGGAGCCGTGAACTGCCACCGGAAGGTGTGGCTGGCACCCGCGGTGAGGTGGGTCGCCGGCCAGGCTCCGCCGCGCGGGTCGTCGAGTTGCGCGAAGCGGCTGTTGCCGCCCGCGCAGATCGTCCCGTCGGAGGGTCCGGCGAGCGGGAAGCCCTTGGGCCCCTCGACGCTCTGCGGTTCCCACTGGATCTCGCCACAGTTCGTCACGGTTCCGGTGGCACACAGCTTCTGCCTGCTGATCGGGGATTCGGTGTAACCGTGGCCGCTGGCACTGCCGGTGGCGAGCAGGGACGCCCCTGCCACCGCGAGGCCGGCCACGGCCGCGCCTATTCGCTGTCGCATGCTGTCGCTCCTGGAGAACGTGGGGGAGTTCTGTGAGCCGTGCTGCGCGCCCGTGCGGTCGTACGCATTCAGGTCTAGACCAAGTCCCAGATTATGGGCGAACGTTGAACATGTCCAGACCAATCACTACACCTCGACGCCACCCGTCCTGGAACAGAACGCCACGGTCAGATCCCGTACGAGGGCCTTCCGTTCGTAGTCGTCGAACTCCGCGAGACCGCGCGCGGTGAGCCGTTGCATGGTCTCTTCCACCGCGTCCACCACCGACGTCAGCACGATCTCCCGCCGTCCGGCTTCGATCGCCGCGATCCGGTGACGACGCACCGCCGCGGCCACCTCCGCGGTGTATTCGATGCTCGTCGGCTGGACGGAGAACACCTCGATGCCCACCGGGGCGCACTCGGCGACGAGGATCTTCGTCAGTGCGTCCCCGACAGCCTCGGCGTTGCGCAACGTTGGTTGCAGCTCGTGGACGAAGGCGTCCGAGCCCGTGGGAGAGGCGTCGGCGGGCAGTTGGGAGAGCACCCTGCTCAACGCCGATTCCACCTGCTCCCGCAGGTACGCCTCGTGGTCCGCGACGGCGAGGAGCGCCCGGGCGGTGTCACGGACCCGCCACACGACGAGGACGACGACCTGGAGCGAAGTGCCCTGCGCGTCGACCGCCGGCATCGGCTCGCTGCGCCAGTGCCGCAGCCGCACGTCGACCCTTCTGCGCAGCAGCAACGGGCTCACCCACATGAGACCGGTGCGGCGCACGCTCCCGCGGTACTCGCCGAACAGGGTCAGCACCCATGCGCTGCCCGCCCTGCCGTGACAGAGCCCGCCCAGGGCGAACAGCACGAGCACCACTCCGACGGCGAGCAGGCCCCACCGGCCGAAGCCGACGCCGTGGTACGACCGTTCCGGAAGGCCGACCAGATCGGTCAGCACCGATGGCAGGGCCCCCGCCCAGTGCAGCACGGCCGCGCACCCGAGGAGGGCCACGAGACCGGCGACCAGGGCCGTCCAGCCGGGCAGGACCGGCCCCGGACGCTCATTCAGCCGGGGATCCGCTGCCGGCACCGGGCGAGTGCGCGCGGTGATGACGGCGGCCGGGGCCTGCCTCCCGGCGGGCACGGTCACCCGCGCCATGAATACGGTGTCCGGCCCGCCGTCGTCCTCGTCGTCCGTGCCCGCGTTCCCGGCAGGACGGCCGCCGGGCTCGACCGCGGCCCCCGAAGCGTCACGGAAGAGCAGGTGCACGGGGATCGAACCGGTGTTCTCGCTGCCGATCACCACGGTCCTGCGGCCGTTCGGCTGGCGTTCGTAAGCGGGCTGACCGGACGCTCCGCCACCCGCTCCGGTCGCTGTCGTCGTGGAGGTACCGGCCGGCGGGTCGGCAGCCGCCGGGCCGGTGGCCGTCCCGTCGTCACCTGCGCGGGTCCGCGGCCCGGCCTCGACGCCCGGCTCCGGCGGCACCGCCAGCGCGCCGTACACGCCTCCGGCCTCGTAGGGGCCCCCGGCGTGGGGCTGCCCGCCTCCGAACGGATCGAACGCGCCGTCCTGGCCGGCGGGATCGCCGAGGTCGCCGAGGTCGCCGGGCGAACCCAGCGCGGGGAGCCCCGCCTGCCGGACCGAGACCGACGCGGCCGTCAGCCGGGTGAGGGGCATGGGCGGACCCGGCGGGTCCTCGGAGTAGGGGGTCGTGGGGGTCACCGTCAGTCGCCTCCTCGCGAGGTCGGTGCACATCAAGGTCGTAGATCATGGGAAAAGTCGTCGCCAGGTCTCGGGACCCGGGATTCCGTCGGCCGCGCCGCCCCGCCAGCCCTGGGCGCGCTGGAACTCCTCGACGTTGCGGCGGACCGCTTCGCTCCAGAGCGGCCGGGGACCGGCGGCGGAGTGCCTGCCGAAGCCGCGTGCGGCCAACTGCCGGCCGAGCGTCTCGATGTGGGGGTTCGACCGGCCGGGCCCGAAGCTCCCCCCGCCGGGGTATGCGGGTGGTGTGCGGGCCGCCCGGACCGCCCCGGCGCGTGGGATGTCCTTGCCCGTGCCGTTCACCAGGCGGCGCCAGGTGTCCGGTCCGGGGGTACCGTCCGCCTCCGCACCGGTCCAGCCTTGGGCTCGCTGGAACTCCGCGGTGGCCCGCCGGTCGGCCTCGCCCCAGCGCGGGTCGGGTCCCTGGCCATAGAAACTCTTCGCACCGCGCTCCACGAGCAACCGGCCGAGCTGGGCAACGTACCGGTTGACGGCGCCGGGCAGGAAGGCACTCCGGCCCGGGTAGAAGGCCCCGGCCGCCGTCGCCGTCGCCGTCGCGGCCACTGTCGCTGTCGTTGTCGTGGCGGCGGGGAGGCCCGTGGTGGTACCGCCCACGAGACCCTTGTAGCGGTAGGCCACGTAGCTGCTGGAGTTGGTCCAGTACGCCATCGGCGTGGCCCTCTTCCGGGTGGACGGCTTCGTCTGTTCGTAGGCGACGTAGTACGTGTGGGTGTAGTCGGTCCATCCGCCGAAGATCGTGACGTGCGATCCCTTCGCCGGATCGGTCAGGTTGTGGAACAGCAGGATGTCGCCGGGCTGCAGGTCCTTCCGGTCTATCCGCACCCCGAAGTTGGCCAGGCTCCCGGTCCATTCGTTGCTCGCGAGGCCCCACGCCATCGAGACATAGCCCGAACAGTCCTGGCGGTAACCGTCCGACCAGTACTCGGTCATGGAATACGGCACTTTGGCCGCCACCCAGCTCTTCGCCCGGTTGATGATGGCGGTCCGGGTCGTCTTGGGCAGTACGGCCTGTCCTCCGGTCTGACCGGGCGCGGGAAGTCCGTGCAGCGGGCCCTGGCCGCCCTGCGGGGTGTCCGTTTCGGGGTCCTCGGGATCACCCGGTCGGTCCGCGGCCACCCGGGCGCCTACGGAGGCGCGGGCCTCGGGGCCGGCCGTCGCGGAGTCGGCCGCTGCGGAGGGGGCGAGCACGCCCGCGCACCCACTGCCCAGCATCCCTGCCGCGGTGATCAGAACGAGCGCGCGGTGGGCTCCGCGCGCTGCGGGGCGGCTCCCTTCCCGCAGCGGAAGTCCCCGGGCGCGGGCGCGCCGTTGGCGGACGCAGCCGGAGCAGGCGCAGTCGCCGGGCTCGTACTCCTCGAACACCGGAACGCTCATCCGTTTCCCTTCCGACTCACCGGACTCATCCGTCATGACAAAACGCATTTTGACGGAGCAACGTTAAAAAACGACCATCCGACAGGCCGGTGCGGCGAAGGAAATGGTCGGGAGCCCTTCCGGAGTCGGGTAGAGTTCCCCGGGTCAGCAAGCGCCGCTAGCTCAGTTGGTTAGAGCAGCTGACTCTTAATCAGCGGGTCCGGGGTTCGAGTCCCTGGCGGCGCACGCAGCAACGAAGCCCTCTCACCACCGGTGGGGGGGCTTCGGTCGCTTTCCGTACACAGGGGAATCCCTTGCGATCAACGAGCCGGTTCATGGAACCTATCCTGGAGCCAGTGGTTCCAATGGGGCATCCGCCTCCTGCAATTGGGGGCAGCGGAGGGGATGCACCGGTTGCTCCGGCCGTGGGGCGGGGGTCCCCGTTTCACCAACCGAGACCGCGACCGGCATGATGCAACCGGAAGACCATCGTTTTATGTCTACGCGGACGGTGGCCTGCCACTGGTGTCCGGCCCGGCTGGCCAAGGGGAGCCCCGGTACGGACCGACACGACCGAACGATCACGCAGCCAGCAGGCGTGCGGGGGGATGAACCATGACGTCGACGCCGAACGGCGCCCGGCAGCAGGACGACGACCCTTCCCGGACCACGCAGCTTCGGGTTCCCCCGCAGCTCCGGACGGGCGGCCACAGGCTTCGCCAGAAGAAGGCCCTACCGAGATACGACTACGAGCACTACAGCCGGCTCGCCGGTCCGCTCACCCAGCCCGATGCGTCGAGACCGTACAAGGTCCAGTACCGGTCGCTCATCTCGCAGGAGCCGCACCGGGTGCGGGCCGCCCTGCTCCTCGGCGCCGCGCCGCTGGTCTCGCTCGGCCTCTTCGTCTGGCTGATGCAGCCGCAGCACTGGACGGAGCGCGACCCGAACCTCAAGGACGACCTGCTGCTCGTCCTCGACGCCGTCATGCTCGTCTCGATCGGCCTGATCGAGCTCTTCCGCACGATGAACGTCCTGTCGAACGCGCACGCGACCCTGGTCGCCCGCGACCCCGTGCCCGTCGTGCCTGAGTCCGGTACCCGGGTCGCCTTCCTCACCTCCTTCGTGCCGGGCAAGGAGCCCCTGGAGATGGTGACGAAGACCCTGGAGGCCGCCGTCAAGATCCGCCACCGCGGACTGATGCACGTCTGGTTGCTCGACGAGGGCAACGACCCCGAGGTGAAGGCGGTCTGCGAGCGCCTCGGCGTGCACCATTTCTCCCGCAAGGGCATAGCCAAGTGGAACCAGCCCACGGGTGCCCACCGCGCCAAGACCAAGCACGGAAACTACAACGCCTGGCTCGACGCCCACGGCGACAAGTACGACTTCTTCGCCTCGGTCGACACCGACCACGTGCCGTTGCCGAACTACCTGGAGCGGATGCTCGGGTACTTCCGCGACCCGGACGTCGGCTTCGTCATCGGCCCCCAGGTGTACGGCAACTACGACACCTTCGTCACCAAGGCCGCCGAGTCCCAGCAGTTCCTCTTCCACGCCCTGATCCAGCGCGCGGGCAACCGGTACGGCGCCCCGATGTTCGTCGGCACGTCCAACGCCGTCCGTATCAAGGCCATCAAGCAGATCGGCGGTCTGTACGACTCGATCACCGAGGACATGGCGACGGGCTTCGAGATGCACCGCGCCCGCAACCCGGAGAGCGGCAACAAGTGGCGCTCGGTCTACACCCCGGACGTGCTGGCCGTCGGTGAGGGCCCCACCGCCTGGACCGACTTCTTCACCCAGCAGCTGCGCTGGTCCCGCGGTACCTACGAGACGATCCTCAAGCAGTACTGGAAGGGCTTCGGGACGCTGCCGCCCGGCAAGCTCTTCAACTACACGATGATGATCATCTTCTATCCGATGTCCGCCCTCAACTGGATCCTGGCCGCACTGAGCTGCGCCCTGTTCCTCGGGATGGGCGCCTCGGGCGTGCAGATCGACCCGGTCATCTGGATGATGCTGTACGGCAACGCCTCCGCACTGCAGATCGGCCTCTACATCTGGAACCGCCGCCACAACGTCTCTCCCCACGAGCCCGAGGGCTCCGGCGGCCTCGCCGGCATGGTGATGTCCGCGCTGTCCGCGCCGATCTACGCCCGCTCCCTGATGGACGCCGCACTGCGGCGCAAGAGCGGCTTCGTGGTGACCCCCAAGGGCGACTCGTCCAGTCCGGACACCCTTTTCGGCACCTTCCGCATCCACCTCTTCTTCATCCTGGTCTTCGGCGGGTCTCTGGTCTCCGCGTTCTTCTTCGGGCACGACCACCCCGCGATGATCACCTGGGCCAGCCTGGCCCTGCTCATCACCGCAGCGCCGATCTTCGCCTGGCGCTGGACCATCCGTGAGGAGAAGAAGAAGCGCAAGGGGCGCCGCCGCGCCAAGACCTCCGGCGGCGCGGAGCAGACCGCCCACGACCCACAGGCTCAGCCCGACTGGGCTCCCGCCGACCAGACCATGCAGATCGCCCTTGGGGGACGTAAGAAATGAGCACCCTTCCCGTCCGGCCGAACTACCGCAAGAACCGGGCCCGGCGAGTCCTGATCGGCGTGGCGGTCGTGGCAGTGATCACCGGTTTCAACGGGCCCGCCCTCTACAGGTACGGCTCCGACCAGTACCACGAGTACACGATCAACAAGCCGGAGTACAAGGCAGAGAACGGCCACTGGGACTTCCTCGACATCCCGGCCGAGTACAGGGTCAACTCGATCCACGCGGCACTGCTCCACACCGGCAAGGTGCTGCTCATCGCCGGCTCCGGAAACAACCAGAAGAACTTCGACGCGAAGAAGTTCGAGTCGGTGCTGTGGGATCCGAAGACCAACGACTTCAAGCTGATACCCACGCCCAAGGACATGTTCTGCTCCGGGCACACCCAGTTGCCAGACGGCAAGCTGCTGGTGGCCGGCGGCACCAAGCAGTACGAGAAACTGAAGGGTGACGTCACCAAGGCCGGTGGCCTGATGATCGTCCACAACGAGGACCCGGACAAGCCGATCACGCTGCCTGCGGGCACCAAGTTCACCGGCAAGAAGAACGGCAAGACCTTCATCACCAAGGACTCGCTGCTCGTCGAGAAGGCGAAGAAGGTCTTCGACAAGAAGACCGGCAAGTTCCTGCGCACCGAGGCGGGCCTCGGCCGCATCTACGTCGAGGCCGCGAAGTCCGGGAAGACGTACGAGACGGGCACCGAGGACAACTACCGCATCCACGGTCTCAAGGGCTCGGACAACCGCAACGTCTACGGCATCGCCCAGAAGCTGGCCCTGGACAAGAAGGACTTCCAGGGCATCAGGGAGGCCTTCGAGTTCGATCCGGTCGCGGAGAAGTACATCACCGTCGACCCGATGAACGAGGCCCGCTGGTACCCGACGCTCACCCACCTGAAGGACGGCAAGGTCCTCGCGCTCTCGGGCCTGGACGAGATCGGGCAGATCGTCCCCGGCAAGGACGAGATCTACGACCCGAAGACGAAGAAGTGGGAGTACACGGGGATCGAGCGGCGCTTCCCGACGTACCCGGCGATCTTCCTGATGGACAACGGAAAGCTGTTCTATTCCGGTTCGAACGCCGGGTACGGGCCGGCCGATGTGGGCCGCGACCCCGGCATCTGGGACCTGGACACGAACAAGTTCCAGAAGATCCCGGGGCTGAGCGACCCGGACAAGATGGAGACCTCCGCGACCGTCATGCTGCCCCCCGCCCAGGACCAGAAGTTCATGGTCATCGGCGGCGGCGGGGTCGGTGAGTCCGAGGAATCCAGCGAGAAGTCCCGGCTCGTCGACCTCAAGGACGCGAACCCCCGTTTCCAGGACGGCCCGACCCTGGAGAAGGGCACCCGCTACCCGAGCGCCTCGCTGCTGCCGGACGACCACATCCTGGTCACCGGTGGATCCGAGGACTACCGCGGGCGGAGCGCCTCCAACATCCTGCAGGCGCGGACGTACGACCCGAAGTCCGGGACGTACAAGCGGGTCGCCGACCCCCGAGTGGGTCGCAACTACCACTCGGGTTCGGTACTGCTGCCCGACGGCCGTGTGATGATCTTCGGCTCCGACTCGCTCTTCGCCGACGAGGCCAACACCAAGCCCGGCGTCTTCGAGCAGCGGATCGAGATCTACACGCCGCCCTACCTGTACCGCAGTTCGCGCCCGCAGATCACCGGCGGACCGAAGAAGATCGCGCGCGGCGGAACGGGCACGTTCTCCAGCCCGCGGCCGGCGGAGATCAAGACGGCGAAGCTGATGCGCCCGAGTGCCGTCACACACGTCACGGACGTCGAGCAGCGCTCGATCGCGCTGGACGTGAAGAAGACGGCGGACGGCTTCCAGGTCACCGTGCCGAAGAACCGCGCGCTCGTCCCCTCCGGCTGGTACATGATGTTCGTGACCGACGACAAGGGCACGCCCTCCGAGGCCGTCTGGGTCGAGATCCCCTGAGTCCCGGCCGGGACGCGACGCACGGAACACGAGAGGGGGGTGCCCCCACCACGGTGGGGGCACCCCCTTCGTCGTACGTCCGGACCTACTTGGTGTTGCGGGCCAGTTCGAGTGCGTACTCCGGGTACCAGGCGCCGGCCTTCGGGCCGCCCTTGCAGTCGCCGTCCGACTCGCCGGGTCGCTTCACCCACAGAAAGGCGTCGACCAGCGGATCGCCGGTCTTCGTGGTGGGGGTCTCGCCGAGCGCGCGGCCCGGCGGGTTGCACCAGTTCTCCTTCGGATCGCCCTGGGTGTAGGGCCCGTTGCCGTTGCGGCTGGTGTCGATCACGAAGTGCTTCCCGCCGACCTTGGGCGAGAGCATCCGGCCGAAGTCCTTGCTGGCCTGCGTCGTCTGGAAGTTGGAGACATTGACCGCGAACCCGTCGGCCTTCTCGATGCCCGCCCACTTGAGCGGCTCGAAGAGGGAGTCCGGTTGGGACCAACCGGCGTTGCCCGCATCCAGGTAGACCTTCGTCGCGGGCTGCTTCTTGAGTCGCTCGATGGCACCCTTCAGCAGGTCGTAGCGCTCCTCGTGGAACTCGTCGGGCGTGCAGCCGTCCACGAGGTGCAGCACCGCGTCCGGCTCCAGGACGACCGTCGCGCGACGGTCCCCGATGCCCTTGGCGACCTTGTCGACCCACTCCCGGTACGCGTCGCCGTCTGCGGCACCGCCCTTGGAGAACTGTCCGCAGTCGCGGTGCGGAATGTTGTAGAGGACCAGCAGGGCGTCGCGGTCGGCCTTCTTCGCCGCCTCCGTGAAGCCCCTCGCCTCTTCCTCCGCATCGTCCGGACCGATCCACTCGCCTACCGGCTGCTCGGCGATCTTCTTGATGAGGTCGGCGTTCTTGCTGTTCCCGTCCTCGAGGTACGCGGACACCTGCTTCGCCGCGTTCCCCTCGGGGTTGACCCAGAAGGGGTCCTTCGCCTTCGGCTGCTGCTTGACGGTCGGCTTCTCCCCGTCGCTACCGGAGGAGGAGCACCCCGCCACCAGCAGTGCGGCTCCCGCCACGACCGCCGCCCAGCGAGTACGCCCGACGTAACTGCCGTACATCCACTCCCCCTTGGTGCATGTTGTGCTGTGGCGGAGCCACCCCCCATGGCTGCCCCGCCCGACCGGACGAGGCCGGCCGATTCCATCCTGGCATACGCGTCCGGAAGGGCGCGGTAACAGGGGCCGCGGCGTCAGACCCCTTTGGCGTCCGTCAGGTAGGCGGACACCACCACGTTCGCCGTGTACGCATGGCTTGCCTTGTCGTAGGTGCCACCGCACGTGATCAGCCGGAGCTCCGCTCGACCCGGCTGCCGCGCCCCGTAGACCCTCCGCGCATCGAAGCGCTCGCGGCTGACGACCTGGACGTCGTCGACGGTGAAGACGGCCACCGAGCCGTCCGCCCGGGTCACCTTGATCTTCGCCCCGGGTTGGGCCGCACTGAGGGTGTAGAAAACGGCCGGCTCGGACGTGGTGTCGACGTGTCCGACGAAGAGTGCCGTGCCCGCTGCGCCGGGCCGGGTGCCGGGGCCGAACCAACCGACCGTCTGCGGGGTCGCGTACGGCGGCGGATCCACCGCGCCGGTCGTGTCCAGGCCGCGCGCCACGACCGGGGCGGTGACCCCGATCGACGGAATCTCCACCTTGCTGGGCAGGGCGGGCCGCAGGGGGGCGTGCGCAGGGGGCAGGGGCACGCCGAGGGGACGGCCCACCGCGGCCACGTCACCGGTCGTCGGGGCGGAGGCGCCACGCGGCCCCTCACCGGCACCGCGCCCCCACAACCACAGGCCGAGCAGCAGGACCGCCCAGGCCACACCCGTCAGCCGGCGTCCGCCGCCGGGCTTGCGTCCACCGGAGGAGGACACGGCGTTCAGTCCTCGTCGCCCGAACCGACGCGGCGGCGGGCGGCGCTGCGGAAGGCCACGGTCACCGCCGCCACCGCCGCCAGGACGAGGCCGATCACGGTGTGCGGGGTCCCGGGGCCTCGGCTTTCCTCGGACTTGGCCTTCTGCGCCGCCGCCAGCTCGGCTGCGGCACCGCCGCCGCCGGCCCGCACCGGGGCGTGCGGGGTCGCCTCCGGGTCGGAGGCATCCGTGTCGTCCTGCTCGTCATCCGGGTCTTCGCGGCCCTGGTCCCCGCCCTGGTCCTCGTGGTCCCGCTTGCCGCTCTGACGGTCCCGGCCCTGGTCCTGCTGACCGGTCTGGTGCTCCCTGTCCTGCTGCTTGCCGCTCTGGCGGTCCTCTTCCTGCTTCTGCTTCTGCCGGTCCTGTTCCCGCTTCTGCCGGTCCTGCTCCTGCTTCTGACCGCTCTGCCGGTCCTGGTTCTGACCCTGCTGCTCGCGGTCCGGCCGCTGCGACGGTTCGGGCTGCTGCTCCGGGCCCCCGAGGCCGCCCGCGGAGGCGGCGGGGGCGGCCGGGACCCGGATCCGGGCCTGCCCGTCCTGTTCGATGGCGTGCACGACCCCGGCGGTGGCCAGCACCAGCGCGCCGGCGCCCGCCCCCGCCATACGGAGAGCAATCAGAACTGAACGCATTGTGAACCTCCTGTACCAGCAGATTCACTCGTTCCGCCCGATCTCGCATCTCCGGATGCCCCGGACGGGTCAGACCACGCGGTCCACCAGGTCCGCGATGGAGTCGACCACGCTGGACGCGCGGAACGGGTAGCGTTCGATGTCCGCAGGGGTGGTCACGCCCGTGAGCACGAGGAACGTCTCCATTCCCGCCTCCAGCCCGGCCAGCACGTCGGTGTCCATCCGGTCGCCGATCATCGCGCTCGTCTCCGAGTGGGCCCCTATGGCGTTGAGGCCGGCTCTCATCATCAGCGGGTTCGGCTTGCCCACGAAGTACGGTGCCTTGCCCGTGGCCTTGGTGATCAGTGCGGCCACCGAACCGGTGGCGGGCAGGGGCCCCTCGGCGGACGGGCCGGTCTCGTCGGGATTGGTGGCGATGAATCGCGCCCCGTCGTTGATCAGCCGGATGGCCCTGGTGAGTGCCTCGAAGCTGTAGGTGCGGGTCTCCCCGAGGACCACGTAGTCGGGCTCCTGGTCGGTGAGGACGTACCCGATGTCGTGCAGGGCGGTGGTCAGCCCGGCCTCGCCGATGACGTAGGCCGTGCCACCGGGCCGCTGGTCGTCCAGGAACTGGGCGGTCGCCAGCGCCGACGTCCAGATGTTCTCCACCGGCACGTCCAGGCCCATGCGGGAAAGCCGCACGTGCAGGTCACGCGCGGTGTAGATGGAGTTGTTGGTGAGGACGAGGAACGGTGTGCCGGACTCCCGCAACCTCGTGATGAAGGCGTCCGCACCGGGAATGGGAACGCCCTCGTGGATGAGGACGCCGTCCATGTCCGTGAGCCAGGATTCGATCGGCTTGCGCTCTGCCATGAAGCGGGACTCCTGCCGTACGCGATCGTGCGATGTGCTGGGGGCGCCGCCACAACGGTGTACCGGCGCCCCCCAGCGTAGTCAGGTGGTCGTCACGTTGACCCCGTCGAGGACCCAGTACCAGTTGTTGGCCCCGGTGTAGCGGAAGCGGAAGCCGACGCTGGAAGCACCGGCCGGAACGGGCACCGTGACCTCCTGCGGCTGTGACACCACGTCCCGGGTGTAGCTCTTGACCACGGTCGGCGTGCCACCGTTGAAGGAGGCCAGGACCTGTGCGGTCTGCCTGCCCTCCTGGCGGTAGAACGTGGTGAACGCGAGGGTGACGCCGTCCCGGCCGGTCACGTCGTAGGCCGGGCTGACCAGCGTGGAGTCGTAGCCGCCCGAGTTCGCCCTGTCGTCCCACTCGTCGGAGTCGGCGACGGCGAAGACACCACGGGCGCGGACGTTCAGCTCGCGCCACTGGTCGCGCTGGGTGCGGGACCAGAATTCGTCGGTGGCGAAGGACCAGCCTCGCCATTCCGTCACCCCGCCGGTCCCCATCGCGTTGTTGATGACGGACCAGCCGCGGGGGGCGGTGTGCGTGAAGCCGAGGACGGACGCGGGGATGCCGGCCTCGTCGACCCTGCCGGTCAACGACGGCTCCAGGGCGTCGAAGGGGTCCGCGGAGCGTTCCTGGACCGGCTTGCCGTCCAGGCCCCAGTCCGGGTCCGGAACCACGCCGAGTTGCTTGAACACCGTGGCGGCGACGTCCACGAGGCGGGTGTCGAGTGGGCGGGCGCCCGCAGCGATGCCGGGCCCCTGGGCGAGTACGAACGTCCTGCGCTCCTCGATGGAGCTGCCGCCGTGGCCACCCGCGTCCTTGTGGCCGTGATCGGTGGCGACGATGACGGTCCAGCGCTCGGTGGCGTACGAAGGCCTGGCCCTGATCGCCGTGAGGAGGCGCCCCACGTAGCCGTCCTGGACGGCGATGGCATCGAGGTACTTCTGGCCCGTGCCGACGCTGTGGGCGACCTCGTCGGTGTTGCCGAAGTAGACGAAGAGCACGTCCGGGTTCTGGTTCCGCAGCACCGACTCCGTCTCGGCGGCGATCGTGGCGTCGTGCCCGGCGTAGCCGCCGGCATCACCGTCGAGGACCAGCTTGGCGTCGGCGCCGGCGGTGACGGTGCCCTGGGTGTCCAGGGGCTTCCAGTCGACGGCGGCGTAGGTGGACAGTTCGGGCCGCACCTGGGCGAGGCGGGCCAGGAAACCGGGGTAGCGGCTGTAGTTGCGGCCGATGAAGGTGTTGTCCCGGACACCGTGCTTGTCGGGCCAGACACCGGTGGAGATGGTCGACCAACCCGGCCCGGAGGAGGTCCGGGCCATGGGGTGCGCGTAGAGCAGGGACGTTCCGTAGGTGCCGTTCGCCATCATCGCCCTGAGGTTCGGGGCGTCGGCGGCGTCGATGCGGTCGTGGCGGAGCCCGTCCATGCCGATGACCAGCACCTTGTCCTTGCTGGTGCCGTCGGGCAGGGTCGGGGCGGCCGCGTGTGCGGCGGTGGCGAGTGTTCCGGTGGCGGCGGCTGCGGCCGTCGCCGCGCCTGCGGCGAGCAGGGCGCGGCGGTGTACGCCGTGGGTCGGCATCGGGTCCTCCGGGAGGGTGTCGGGGGTACGTGCCTGGTGCCTGGCGTGCCGTGGGACAGCCCAACACCTTGTGCAGGAAAAGGCGTTGGGTGCGCTCCACACCCGTATCTACCGCGACGTTCCCGTGGGGCGCCAGGGGCGTACGGTGAACTCTCGGTGATCCGCGGCGGATCCCCGGTGGCGGCCTGCGAGTGGTTCTCCCGACTCGCCGCCGCGAAGCCGGATGCGGACGGTGGGCACGTGGGCGGGCACGGCCCCGGCACGCCGGCGGAATCCTCCGGCCGTCGGGGCAGCGGTCAGTGAGAGCCGCCGGAGCGGAAGCGGCGGGCCGCGGAGCGGAGAGCCACCGCCCCGATGAGGAGCGCACAGGCGGCGACCGGGAGCCCGATCGCATATCGGGAGGCGATACCGGTCGCGGCGAGTTCGTGGGGCGCCGGCGGAGGCGTGCGCCGTCCGTCGGGGTCCCCGCTGGGCTCGCGGGAGGACGTGCTGGGCCGGGGGGCGGCACCGGCCGCGATGACGCTGAAGCGGTAGTCGTCGGACTCCCCCACCCAGTCGCCGTCCGCGCCGCGCCGTTGGACGACAGCGGCGTTGGCGACCACCGAGCCGGGATGGGCGTCCGCGAGGAAGGCGAGGCGCACCCGCACGGTCACGACCTCGTGGCCGGCCAGGGCGAAGCCCGCGAAACCCGTTCCCGGCTCCGCACCGAAGGCTCCGACGGCCTCACCCTGATCGGTCGGCACGAGGACGACGGGCCGCCAGGTTCCGGCAGCCCCGTCGTAGAACTCCATGCGGATGTGGTCGGGCGCCAGCGCCTGGTCCCGTCCGGTGAGCACCACCACGGGGTGGACATTGCGGCAGGCCCCTGCGGTGGTGTTGGTCAGCCCGACGGTGAACTCCTGGGCACCGGCGCCGGCCCGGTACTCGACCGGCCCCGTCAACACCTTGGTGGAGATGGGGAAACCGGTGGAGCGCGCGTCGCCGCAGCTCGGCTGCTGGGTGGCGGCGACGGGGAGGGCTGAGGCCCCCGGGGCCGCGCGCGCGAACGGTGGCGGTTCTGCGACGCGCGCGGGGGGCTGGCCCGCGAGGATGACCGGTGCGAGGGCGGCCGAGACGGCTCCGGCGGCGAGGACGGGGCGCAGGCGCATGGAAGAACCTCTGAGATCACGGGCGTGGGCGTCGTCGTTCCCGACGCTGCCACGACACGGACCTCCACCCCTCCCGGCACGCCCCCAGACGGCCGAACAATCACACAAATACGCACTCTTGGCGCAGCGGTGGGGCGCGCCGGAGGCAGTGGAGCACAGTCGGCGGGGCGCCCTCCACCACACCGCGCCGCCGGGGCCCGCGCGGGTACCGCCCGCCGAGCGGGTCGTCCGGTCCGGCGGCCGACCCGTCCGCCCGGGTGCCCGAGGTGCGCGGAGTGATCGGGTGCGGCACCGCCCCGACCTCCGATCGCCGCACGGTCCCGTCCGACGTCCGCGGAGCGGGTCCACCGCTTGCACTTTGGCAACAGTGTTGCTTAAGTGGGGCGCATGACAGGCACCGCCATCCCCACCGGGTCCCGCCTCCGCGTCGGACTCGTCGGCTACGGCCTCGCGGGCTCCGTCTTCCACGCCCCTCTCATCGCCGCCACCGAGGGCCTCGTGCTCGACACGGTCGTCACCTCGAACGAAGAACGCCGGGAGCAGGCACGCACCGAGACCCCGGGAATCCGCTTCGCGGCCTCGCCCACGGAGCTGTGGGAGCGCGCCGACGAGCTCGACCTGATCGTGATCGCATCCCCGAACAAGACGCACGTCCCCGTCGCGACCTCCGCCCTCGAAGCCGGTCTCCCGGTCGTCGTGGACAAGCCGATCGCCGGAACCCCCGCCGAAGCACGCCGACTCGCCGCCCTCGCCGGCGACCGCGGCCTGCTCCTCTCCGTCTTCCAGAACCGCCGCTGGGACAACGACTTCCTCACGCTTCGCGCGCTCCTCGCGGACGGCGAACTCGGCGAGGTCCAGCGCTTCGAATCGCGCTTCGAGCGCTGGCGGCCCCAGCCCAAGGGCGGCTGGCGCGAGTCCGGCGCCCCTGAGGAGATCGGCGGTCTCCTCTACGACCTCGGCAGCCACGTCGTCGACCAGGCGCTGGTCCTCTTCGGTCCGGTGGTCCGGGTGTACGCGGAGTCCGACGTCCGCCGGCCCGGAGCCGAGGCCGACGACGACACGTTCATCGCCCTCACCCACGCCTGCGGCGTCCGTTCGCACCTGTACGTCAGCGCGACGACCGCCCAGCTCGGTCCCCGCTTCCGGGTGCTGGGCTCCACCGCCGGCTACGTGAAGTACGGCCTCGACCCGCAGGAAGCCGCGCTGCGCGACGGCCGCCGCCCCGCCTTCGGTCAGCCGTGGGGCGCGGAGCCGGAGGCGTCGTGGGGCCGCATCGGCTCGGGGGAGTCGCCGCTGACCGGCGGCGGACGGCCCGTGCCGACCCTTCCGGGCGACTACCCGGCGTACTACGCAGCGGTCGCCCGAGCACTGCGCGACGGCACCCCGCCCCCGGTCACCGCCCACGAAGCGGCCGACGCGCTCGACGTCCTGGAAGCCGCACGCCGCTCCGCACGGCTGGGCGCCACGGTGGAGCTCGACCGGTGAGCGGCGGCACGCGTTCCCCGAGGCGTCCGGCCGTTCCCCACTCCGCGCCCGCCGGAACCCCCGACATCGCCGCCCTGGAGATCCAGGAGCAGCGCCTGGCGCTGCGGCGCTTCACCCACGACGACGCCTGGATGCTCGGCTCGATCCTCGTCGAGCTCGCCCGTGAGCGGCGGGCCCCGGTCACCATCGACATCCGGCGGGGTGCCCACCAGCTCTTCCACTGCGCGCTGGCGGGCACGTCGGCGGACAACGACGCGTGGATCGACCGCAAGCGGCGGGTGGTCGAGCGCTACGGCGAGAGCTCGCTGCTCGTCGGCAGCAGGTTCCGTGCCAAGGGCACGACCTTCGAGGAGTCCTCCCGCCTCGATCCCGACCGGTACGCGGCGCACGGCGGCTCGTTCCCGATCCGGATCGCCGACGCGGGCGTCATCGGCACGGTCACCGTCTCCGGCCTCTCCCAGGCCGAGGACCACGGGCTGGTGGTCGAGGCGCTCGAGCGCCTCGTCGCCACCTGAGCCGCGGAGGGGGTGAATCCCCCGCACCTCCTCCGCGGCTCCTCTCCGCAACGAGTCCCCGCCACCGCCGCGCACAGCGCCGGGACCGGTGCGCCCGCCCGCGCCTCCCGCGGTTACCCGGGCGGCGACGGCACCGGGCGGCTCAAGCGTCCGCCAGCCGCTGCCGCTGCCGTCCGAGCCCCTCGACCTCCAGCTCGACGACGTCCCCGGCCCGTAGGTACGGCTTGGGGTCGGGCTGCCCCATCGCGACGCCCGCCGGCGTTCCGGTGTTGATGACGTCGCCCGGGTAGAGGGTCATGAACCAGCTCACGTACCGCACCACTTCGGCCACCGGGAAGATCTGGTCCGCGGTGGAACCGTGCTGCTTCAGCTCCCCGTTGACCCACAGCCGCAGCGACAGCGCCTGCGGGTCGGGCACCTCGTCCGCCGTCACGAGCCAGGGCCCCAGAGGGTTGAAGGTCTCGCAGTTCTTGCCCTTGTCCCAGGTGCCGCCGCGCTCGATCTGGAACTCCCGCTCGGAGACGTCATGCGCGACCGCGTAGCCGGCGACGTGCGCCAGGGCCTCCTCCCGTGTTTCCAGGTAGCGGGCGGTGCGCCCGACGACCACCGCGAGCTCGACCTCCCAGTCCGTCCTCGTGCTGCCGCGGGGCACCAGCACGGTGTCGTACGGCCCGGTGACCGTGTCCGGCGCCTTGAGGAAGACGACCGGCTCGGCGGGGGTCGCCGCGCTGGTCTCCGCGGCGTGGTCGTGGTAGTTCAGCCCGATGCACACGACCTTGCCGATCCGGGCCAGCGGCGGCCCGATGCGCAGCCCCGCGGTGTCGAGCACCGGGAGCTCGCCGGTGCGGGCGGCCCGTCCGATCCGTGCGAGGGCGGCGGCGTCGGCGAGCAGGTCGCCGTCGATGTCCGTCACCAGGGCGGACAGGTCCCGCACGGTGACACCGTCGCCGTCGAGCAGCGCGGGGCGCTCCGCCCCCGCCGTACCGACACGCAGCAGCTTCATCGTCTTCTCCCTGAGGTCGAGGCGGTTCCCGGCTGAGGGGTCCCACCGTGGGCAGGGCGAAGGTGCGGCTTCGTCGGAGGTGCAGCATCGGAGGTCTGGCCGATCTTCCACGACGTCGGGGCGACCCGCAAGGCCCTGTTCGCCCAGTGGACGTCAGCCGGTCGTCGCCGTGGCCGCGACGGCCGGAGCATCCCGGTAGAGGAAGGTCCGCTCCACCGCGGTCCAGACGGTGCTGGTGACCACGTAGAGGGCGGCGGCCAGCGGGACGACGGCCACGGTGACGAGCGTGGCGAACGAGAGCAGCGGCATCACCTTGGTCACCGTGGCCATGCCCGGCAGCTGCTGCAGCGCGCCGGGGTCAGCGGCGGTCAGCTGACGCTTGGTCCGCCCGTACGTGAACGTGGCGACGGCGGCCACGATCCCGAACAGCGCGAGGTACACGAGCCCGGCCGGGCCCAGCACCCCGCCGCCCGCGAGGGCGTCCGCCCAACGGTCGCCGAGCGGGGCGGCGAGCAGGCTGTGGCCGAGGAGTCCGGTCGCCTCGCCACTGGTGCCCCCGCTGGAGAACAGGTGGTACATGAGGAGGAAGGCAGGCAGCTGCAGCAGGCCCGGCAGGACGCCCGACAGCGGTGAGACCTTCTCCCGGGCGTGGAGTTCGAGGACCTCCTGCTGCAGCCGCTGCGGGTCCTTGGCGTACTTCCGGCGCAGTGCGCCGATCTGGGGCGCGAGCCGTGTACGGGCCCTCTGCCCGCGCGCCGCCGCCCGAGACAGCGGGTGCAGGGCGAGCCGTACGAGCGCGGTGAACAGGACGATCGCCGCCGCCGTGGCGGAGGCGTGGAAGAGCGGCTGGACCAGCTCGGCGAGCTGACCGACCAGCGAAGCGAACAGGGAAATGACAGCGGACAAGGAGTTCTCCGGGTCTCGTCGTGCCGTGAACGAACAGATGCGTCGGCATGACGACCCGCGAAAGGGGCGTGCGGCGGGGGGAAGACCCCCTGAGCATGGGATGGGCACCCGTGCGTGGGTGCACCCGTCGCCGGACCGTTCCCTGGGCGAACGCCTCAGGTCCCCGGAGCCCGTGACCCGGGCCCTCCCGTCGACGGGGTGGTCGATCCGCCCCTACGCGGCCGTCGTGGAGGGACGGCCCGGGGCTCGCGGCCTGGTACGGCCGGAGGCGTCGGGGTCGCGCTGCGGCAGGAACGCCGTGCGCTGCTCGCGGTCGCGCATGGTGGTGCGGATGCGCGTCGGCGGCACGCTCGGGCCCGAGCGCGAGAGGACCAGCGCACAGGTGACGAGGGCGGCCCCCACCGCGGCGGTGGCGGCGAGGGCGACGGCCGTGGAGAGGCCGATGCCCTCGGCCACGAACAGCTCGACGAGCACGAACAGCAGGAGGGCGAGCGGCTGCATCACACGCCAACCGTGTCTGTTCATGCGCGCCTCCCTGCTTCTGCTGCGAGCTGTACGACCTTTCTTACGTATACACGAGCGGAAACGTTCACGGGTTCCCCCGCACGCCGAGTTCGCCCGGCGAGCTGGACCCGGTGCCCGCCGGGCGCTGCGGAACGACGGGGCCCGGGCGGAGCGGGCCGGTGGGTACGGCGGGACGCCGCATCCACCGGCCGGTCCGGGCGGTCCCTCAGACGATCCGCGCGGCGGCGACGGGACGCTGCGCGACGGTGTACGTCTTCGTCGAACCCGCGTTGACGCTGAACCGGTACCGGGAGAACTCCCCGGTGGCGTCGGAGGCGTAGAACATCATGTGCCCGATGCCCACTCCGGTGAAGTTCTCACCGGACACGTCACTGACCATCCGCGTGTCCGGGTACAGCGCGTAGTTGGACAGCCCGTAGACGCCGTGCGGGTCGGCGGTGCTGTCGATGACCTCGACGGCGTACTGCGTCTCCCCGGGGAAGGTCATCGAACCGGTGAAGACCCCCTTGACCTCGCGGACCATCACGATGTGACCGGTGTTGCCGGGGTTCGTCCCGTTGTAGTGGACCGCGATGAGATCACCGGGCTGTAGATCGGCGACCTTCCGAATCCTGGTGAAACGCGGACCCGCCCCGGCCGTGAAGCCGTCGTGGTAGTCGGCCGCCTCGGGGCCGCTGTCGTGGAAGTGCGTCGAGAAGTAGGCGTCCGTGGCCCAGGGATACGTGTGCTTCAGCACCCGGGTCATGAAGGAGGAGCACCGGGCCCGCGCCACCCAGCTCGTCAGGTCCGACGGCGTGCCCCAGGCGACCGAGGGCGCCGCCCCGACCAGGTAGACGTTGTTGTCACGCGCCGTGCGCCCGCTCACGACGGCTATCTCGTCGGCCGTCAGCACACGGGAGTACGCGCGTACGTCGTCGACGGCGCCCCTGAAGCGGTTCACCGGGGCGCCGCCGAACTTCGCCCGGCCGATGTTGAACCCCTGGGTCGCGGCCCAGGAGATCGTCGTGTCGGCGCTGCCCGCCAACTGCCCGTCGACGTACAGGAGCACCTGCGTGCCGTCCCACACGCCGGCCAGGTGCGTCCACACGCCTCTGTCCGCCGGGGCCGTGGCGACTGCGGACACCTTCGCGGTCTGCGCCTCGTCACGGACCTTGAACGCCCAGGTCCGGACGGCGGGTTCGTACTGCAGCAGGAAGCGGCTGCACTGGGCGCCGTCCTGGCTGACGGCCGTGTACATGTTGGCCGGGTCCGCCCCGCCGGTCGCGGCGTCGGAGAGCCGGACCCACGCGGAGACCGTGAAGGGAACCGTGGTGTCGAGCACGGACCCGGTGGCCGCGTACGCCCCGGACGTACCGTCGAAACTCAGCTCACCGCCGGCCCGCAGCGTCGTCCACGCGGCCCCGGACCCCAGCGTGACGGACCGGTCGTTCCCGGACCGGTCGGCCCCCCTGCCGTCCAGCGGCCAGTGGCCCACCAGCCCGTCTGGCAGGTAGCCGGCCGCCAACATCCGCTGGTACTGGACCATCTGCTCGGCCTCCGCCAGGTGCGGAACCGTCACCGGCGTGAACGGGGTGTCGAGCGGCTGTGCTGCGGCCGCCGGCGAAGTCCGTGCGACACCGGCCAGCGCACCCGCGCCGACAACGAGGGCCCCACCCAGCAGACCACGTCTGCTCACCATGTCAATGCTCCATCGCGAGAACCAAAAGGACGTCGGATCCTAAGCCGTGGCGCGGGGCCGCACCGACACCAGCACCCCCCAGACGACGAGGCGGTAGCGGGAGGTGAATTCGGGGGTGCAGGTCGTCAGCGTGAGGTAGTGGCCGGGCGCGGCGTAGCCGTGTCCCGGCTGTACGTCACTGCGCGGCACGGCAGCGATCACCCCGGTGTCCCGCGCCGACGTCCGCGGCAGCCGCTGGTCCACCCGGTAGGTGAAGACACCGGAGCGGGTCTCGACCTCGACGACGTCGCCGCTCCGCAGCCGGTTGACGTACCGGAACGGCTCGCCGTGCGTGTTGCGGTGCCCGGCGACGGCGAAGTTCCCGGCCTGCCCGGGCTGGGCGGTGCCCGGGTAGTGGCCGACGTACCCCTGGTCGAGGACGCCGCGTCTTCCCACTCCCTGGGCGACGGGGGCGGCGACCCCGAGCCGCGGGATGCGCAGCACGGCGTACGCCTGGTCCACGGTCCGCCCGGTGCGCCGGTCCGGCTGCCGCGCGCCCTCCTGCGCAGGGCCGGGGTCGTCGGGCACCACACCGGCGGTCGCCCCCGCGTCCCCGTCCACGGTCCCCGGCTGTCGGACGGCGGGCGACTGCCGCCACTGCCGTTCCAGGGCCGCCACCCTGCCCTCGGCGCCACGTCGGGCCTGCTGGTTGGTCCACCACATCTGGTGCACCACGAGGAGCAACAGGACGAGACCGCACGTCACGGCGACTTCGGCCGCGACCCACAGCCCACGGGCGAGCGCCGCCCGGCCACCCCGGGGCCGCCGTCCCCGGACCACCACGGGTACCCGCCCCGGCTTGCGTCCCGGTATCCGCTCCCGCACGGCCGCACCATAGGGGCAGCCCCTCCAACTCACCAGGCCCCTGCGGAACCCGTACGGCAGTACGGTGTGGGGCATGCGCCCCGACACGCCTGCCGACCACACCACTGAAGCCGAGCGTCTGCTGCGCACCGCGGAGCAGTACCCGGAGGACCGTGAACCGCTGCTCCTGCAGGCCGCCGCCCATCTGGAGCTGGCAGGTGACCGCACCGCGGCGACCAACCTGTACGACCGGCTCCTCACCCACGCTCCCGACAACCCGCACCTGGTCAAGGCACTCCAGGCCGCCAACCTGTGGGAGTACGGGCACGAGGCGGAAGCCCGCGTGATCATCGAGGGGATCCGTGCGGCTGCGCCCGATGACGCAGCTCCCTGGGAAGTCGTCGCGGAGACCCTGGAAGCGCACGACGAGCTCGACGCCGCCCACGCCACGTTCACCACGGCGGTCACCCTCCTCGGGGGCCCGGACGGTCCCGACGACGACGTCCCCTATGCCGTCCGGTCCCTGCTGACCGGCCGACACCGCGTGCGCCGGCTCCTGGCGCTGCCCCACGACGACTGGGACGTGCTGGCCGATCGGCTGCACTCGGCGGCCGTGCCCCTGGACGAGCTCCACGACCCCAAACGACTGTGGGTCCTCGGCTCCTCCGACCCCGCGGAGCTCCAGGCCGAGATCGCGCGCCTGCGCAGCGAGCTGGGGGCCTACCGGGCCGCCCTCTCCCGGCCGTTCCCGGTGGCGGTGCTGCACTGGCCGGCGCCGGAGCTCACCGAACTCCTGGCCGCCTACCCGTCCCTGGCCGCCGAATATCCGTCGCACGCACACCACCTCGCGGCCATCGAAGCCGCCCTGCGCGACCTCTCCGCGACGGGAACGGGCAACCTGGGCGTCGTCAACGGCACGGTCCCGTCGTACGAGGCGTTCGCCGCGTCCGAGGCGGCGTCCCCGTCCGACCCGAACCTCCTCCCCCAGTACGCCACGACCCTGGCGGCCCGCGGCAAGGCCGCGGTGTGGCCCCCGGCCAAGGGGGCACCCTGCTGGTGCGGTTCGGGGGAGGCGTACCGGGACTGCCACGGCGCGGACCGGGGGTGACGCGACGGGCCGGACCGGAGCGCCACGCAGCGGACCGTGGTGGCCGGACCGGGCCCGACACCTGCTCCCGCCCGCGTCGCGTCGGCCGGGGTCCGGGCCGGTGCGCCCATACGATCGGGAGCCATGGTGCGGAAGCGTGTGATCGTCTCCGGAGTCGTCCAGGGCGTGTTCTTCAGAGACACGTGTCGGCGCACGGCCGAGGAGCGCGGCGTGTCCGGGTGGGTGCGGAATCTGCCCAACGGGTCCGTCGAGGCCGTGTTCGAGGGTGAACCGGAGGACGTCGAGCGGACGGTGGAGTGGGCCCGGCAGGGGCCGCCCGCGGCCGTGGTGGAACAGGTGGAAGTGCGTAGCGAGGAGCCCGAGGGGCTGAGCGGGTTCGTGGTCCGGGGCACGCCGAGGCCCTGGGGCTGAGAGCTCCGGGAGCGTCGGACCCCGCGGCGGGGGCTCGGCCACGCACGACTGCCCGTGCCGCCCCCGGCACACACTCCGGCAGCCACCCGAGGAGCCGCCCGACGGCCGGGGCGCCACGGCCCGCCGCACCCGGCAGGCGCCACCAGGCAACGGGCGGGCTCCGGCTCCGGCTCCGGCTCCGGCTCCGGCTCCGGCTCCGGCTCCGGCTCCGGCTAACCGAACCATCCACGCCGTGGCAGCCGGCGCGCACGGGCCCGTCCTCCCCGTCGCCAGGGCCCGCGCCCGTCTACCGGGGATCGACCCCGGTCCGGGAGCGCTCGCGTGTCGCCGCGGCTCAGAGTCGGCGCAGGACCCGGCGCAGCGACCGGCGCAGGTTCCGCAACGGACGCGCAGGTCCGCTGGGCTCGGGGCTGCGGCTGGACAGCGGCACCTGCGGCATCAGGGTGCTCGCGCCGTCGATCTCCAGGGCGCAGAAGAGCTCGCCGCCCATGTCCCCCACCGTCACGCCGAACGCCCGCGGCGGATCCCCCGGAAGCTCGCCCGTCATGACCGTCAGGCCTTCGCCGCGGACCGCGCGGTGTGCGACGGCCTTGCCGTCCACCAGGAGCTCGACCGCGCCCTGCCCGCCCTCCAGCTGGACCGTGACCGAATGACCGTCCTGGTCGAGGTGGAAGCGGGTACCCGGAGTCATCACGAGCCTCCTGGCCGGTGCGGGACGTCCTCCTCCCAGGGTACGCAGCCGCCGCCGGCACCCGTCGTGGCCGTGCGGGGCCGCCATTGCCTCGGCGGTGGTCCTCCCGGCCACGTCGACCGCCCGCCGCGCCGGGTCTCCGGACGGACCAGCCGATGAAGTCGGCCCGCTGCGCGCCCCCTTGGCCACCCCGCACCCTCCTCGTCCGTCGGCGCGCAGGGCGGAGGACCGGAGCCCGCACAGCACGGCGGAGGACCGGGGCCATTGCCCCGGGTCCTCCGCACCCGGCGTGCATCACATCGCGATGTCCGCCGGCTTGTGGGTATGGCCTTCGACATCGGCCGCGGCGCGGCCCACGAGCTCGTGGGCCAGCTCCGAGCAGGCCCGGGCCGCCGCGAGCTCCTCGCCTATCTTCGCGTCCGGGGTGTCGCCCGGGCTGCGCCTGGCTATTCCCCTGCCCTCGACACCGGGGGCGTCCGGGCCGCTGAGGGAAGCCTTGCAGCTGGTCCGGGTTCCGTCTTCCTCGAACGACAAGTCGATGTTCCAGTGCTGCGTCATGACGGGTCACCTTCGCCGTACGGTTCCGTCAGCCCCGGTGTGCGGGGCCGGGTGGTGGGATTATGCGCCGGGATGTGCCAGTTCCACCATGTTCTTGAACTGGTGGAGGTCCGCACGGACGGTCCGCTCGATCGCGGAGGACTGGGCGAATCCCTTGGGACCTCCGAAGGCATCGTGCGCCTCGCCGGGGTCGTACTCCATGCGCAGCTGCATCCTCGTGTGCTGCGCGTCGATGGGGAGGAGCGACACGGAGCCGCTCAGGTGCGGCGCCGCCCTGGTCCTCCAGGTCATGGTCTCGTGGGGACGGAGGTCCTCGGTGTCGGCGTCGATCACCCTGACCGTGCCGCCGCCGGGCTCCAGGTCCACGTGCACGCCGGAGGCGCCTTCGCGGCGTGCCTGCCGTACGCCTGCGACGAACCGCGGGTAGTCCTCGACCTGGTGCAGGTGGTCCCAGACCAGGTCACCGGGTGCTGTGATGTCGATCTGTTCCTCGAGAGTGGGCATGACGGTCTCCCTGTCTCTCACTCCAGGGTGCGTTCCGGGACGGTGGACCGCAATGGATCCCGCCCGGTTCCCGGTCCGTTCCGTCCGTCGCGCGTGATCCGCTCGGAGGACGCCGCGCCCGGCCGTCCCGACGTTGCGGGCCGTCGCGCCGTGCGGCACGCGCCGGCGAGTACTCCCGCAGGGCCGGCCGGCGGCGTGGTAGTGGTACGGGTGCCGCGACGGACGTTTCGACGTGCGGGGACGGCGCCGCGTCGCGCATATGGGACAACTGCCCGACAGTTCGATCGACTTGAAGAGACTTCCACGACCGTTTCGGGACCTGGGTGCGCACTGCACGCAACGGGCTCCCTCCGGGTCGGAAACCACCGGGAGGACGACGACGATGCCGATCCAGGCTCTCCGTGTGATGGCCATGATGGTCGCGGCCGGAGCCACGGGGGGTGCTCCCGCTCCGGCGCTCGCGCACGGCGCACACGACGCACCCCGCACACACGTCGCCCACGAGGACCACGCTCCAGGGCGCGGAGCCACCACACCGACCGGTGCCGGTGCCAGCCCCGTCACCGGCCCCGCGACCGGCGACGCGGTGGCCCTGACTGCCGAGCTCTCCGTCGCCCACGAGGTGGCGGTCCGGGGCGGGCCCGCCGTGGGCGACCCGGACGCCACGGCCGTCGCGGTGGTCACCGTGCAGGGTGGCCGGATCACGTTCGCGCTCCGGTGGAAGGGCTTCGTACCGACCTCCGGCCACATCCATGAGGGCTCCCCCGGCAGGAACGGCGCCGTGCAGGTACCGCTGTTCGACAGCGCGATGCCGGACGGCGTCCACACGGCCGGGGGACGGGCCGCGGTCACGGACGCGGAACTCGCCGAACGCCTCCGCACCCGTCCGACGGACTTCTCCGTCGACCTGCACAGCGCGGAATTCCCCGGAGGAGCGGTGCACGGCCGGCTGGAGCCCGTCACGCCCCTCGACGCGCACCGCACCGCACCGCTCTCGACCGTCCAGGCGCCTGCGCTCCGGGCGATCTCCAACGGCGTCCAGGAGGTCCCGAAGAACGACCGTTCGAAGGTCGGCGACCCGGACGGGCGGGCTGTCACGTTGCTGCGCCCCGAGGACACCGCAGTGGACTACTCGCTGGCCTGGACCAACATCCAGAGCCCGTCGAAGGGTCATGTCCACAAGGGCGCGTTCGGTACGAACGGCGAGGTGGTCATCGACCTCTTCAACCGTCCGGTACCGGACGGGATCCTCGCCGTCAGCGGCCGTCTGGAGGGTCTCGACGCGGAAGCCGTCCGGCAGCTGCGCAACCACCCGACCCAGTACTACTCCAACATCCACACCGCGGAGTTCCCCGACGGGGCGGTGCGCGGCCAACTGTTCGGCTGAGGCCGGGACGCACGGCGTCCCGGCGCAGCAGGTGCGCGCGGGCGCGGTTGCGCTGCCGGCGGCCCGGAGCACGCCTCGCACAGGCGCCAGAAGGCGTCCCGAAGGCCCGGGAACCGGCGCGGCCACCGCGGCTGGTTAGGCTCGACGCGGTCGAAGACCCATACGACGGAAGACACGCACCAGGAGGGCGGCACCATGGCCAGGATTCCGGCAGCGGCGGTCGCGGCGGGCGGCCTCATCGGGGGATACGGGATCGCCCGGTGGACGGGGAGGCGGCCGCTCGGCGGCGTGGCACTGGCTGCGGCGGGCGCCGCAGCGGCACGGCAGTGGCGGCGGGAGGCGGGTGGCCGGGTGGCGGCCGGGCTGGGCGCCGCCTACGTGGCGGCGTTCGCCGGGTCGCACCCGCTGGCCAAGAAGGTGGGGGCGTGGCCCGCCGTGTTCACCGTGGCGGGCGGCGTCGCGCTCGCGTCGTGGGCGGCCACCCGGAGAAAGAACTGACGCGCCGTGAACGGGGGCGGGGCACCGTACGTACATGAGGGCAACTCCCCCATGGTGGCTGGGCGCGTAGCCGGACGACAGGGTCCGGGCTACGCGCCCAGCACCCCTCTCCGGGCACGGGCCGGCCGGGCCGCGTCCTCCGCGGCCCCGACCACACCCCTCCGCCGGACGCGGACGCGGCACGACGGGACAGCGCGGACGGCGGGCTGTGCGGACGTACCGTCCCCGCGTGGACGGCGGCACGAGCTCTGCGCCCTGCGGGCTCACCCGCCGAGCGCGTGCGCCACGGTGTAGATCAACAGGCCGGCCAGGGCACCCACGACCGTGCCGTTTATGCGGATGAACTGGAGGTCACGGCCGATGTGGGCCTCGATCTTGCGGGACGTGTGTTCGGCGTCCCAGCCGGCGACCGTGTCGCTGATCAGCGACGTGATTTCCGCGCGGTAGTTGGTGACGACGTACACCGCGGCGTCCTCGACCCAGCCCTCCAGCTTCCGCTGCAGCCTGCCGTCCGTCGCCAGGCGGGCGCCGAAGGCCATCAGGGACGCACGGGCGCGTAGCCGCAGCTCGCTCCGCTCGTCCTCGGCAGCGGAGAGGATCATGGCGCGCACGGAGGACCATGCGGAGGCGATGATGTCCTGCACCTCGGGGCGGGACAGGACGTCCGACTTCATCCGCTCCACCCGCGCCCGGGTGTCCGTGTCGGCCTGGAGGTCGGACGCGAAGTCGGCCAGGAAGCGGTCGATCGCGGCCCGCGCGGGGTGCCCGGGGGCGTCCCGCGTCTCGGTGACGAAGCGGAGCAGCTCCTTGTAGACCCGCTCGCCGACCTTCCGGTCGACGAAACGCGGGGTCCAACCCGGCGCACCGCCCTGGACCGCGACCATGACGGAGTCGCCGTGCAACACGAGCCAGTCGTGGGCGCGGGCGCAGATCAGGTCCACGGCACGGTGGTGCGCGCCGTCCGCGACGATCTTGTCCAGGGTCTTGCCGAGCCCCGGGGCGATCTCGGCCGCCTCGGCCCGGCGCGTGATGGCCTCGCCGACGACCGCTTGGACGTCGGAGTCCCGCAGGATGGTGAGCGCGCCGCGCAGGGCGGTGGACAGCTCCGCGGTGACGCGGTCGGCGTGCGCGGGCTCGGCGAGCCACGCACCGACCCGGCCGCCGAGGGCGAGACCCTGGAGCCGCGCCCGCACCACGTCGCCCGAGAGGAAGTTCTCACCGACGAAGGAGCCGAGCGACGCACCGAGCTGGTCCTTCTTGGTGGGGATGATCGCGGTGTGCGGGATGGGAATGCCCAAGGGGTGCCGGAACAGCGCCGTGACCGCGAACCAGTCGGCGAGGGCACCGACCATGCCGGCCTCGGCGGCCGCAGCGACATACCCGGGCCAGCCGTCGATGCCGGAGTTCTTCGCCCAGGTGGCCAGGGTGAAGATCAGCGCGACGAGCAGCAGCAGACCGGTGGCGGTGGCCTTCATCCGGCGTACGCCACGACGCTTCTCCTCGTCGGCGGCCGTGTACGCGAACGAGGCGAGGGAGGTGGGCCGTGGCGGTGGAGGCGGTGCCGCCGGTCCACCGGACCCGCCCGAAGGGGCCGTACCGTTGCCGTCCGGGCGGGCGGCACCGGCTCGCCCCGGTCCGCTCCCGTGCGTGCCGGATGTGCCCGGCGGCAGGCCGGGGGCCCCCGCGGTACCTGGATTCGCGTGCTCAGTCCGTTTCATCCGCTCCACCCGTCCGCGTACGCAGCGTCCCGTACCCACGGCCGTACGCCTTTTCCCTACCCGAGGTACTCCTGGGGCGCACGTCGAGTTCCCGTAGGTATGTACCCAGACATACCGGGTGACGTGCCCGCGGAGCGGAGCCCGGGCGGACGGGGCCGCGGACGCACACGTGCGGCCGCGGAGTCAGGACACGCACCACCCCACAAGGCGACGCACATTCGTTCGACTCAGCCGCTCGGACGCTCCGGCCGTTCACCCGGTCGGGCGGTTCGTCCCCTCCGTGCCGGACCCCGGCGCGCGCCGCGGCGGGGCCAACCGCGCCGATCGCGGGCCGGCGGCGTACGCGAACGCGCGACCACGGAGCGCCCGGGTCACGGCCGCACACCCACCGGCCCACTCGAGCACCGGCCTACTCGAGCTCGGTGCGGCCTTCCCTCTTCTCCAGGCGGTCCCGGCGGCGGGCCTCCCTCAGCCGCTGCTTGTCGGCCTTGCGGAGCTTGCGCGTCACGTCGACGCCGCCCATCAGCGCCAACCCGGTGATCCGCACGCGCGGCGAACCGGGTGTGACGTCGGAGTCGGACCCGGACTCGGCGAACCCGCCCATGAATCCGAACCCCGTGACGTCGACGTGCAGCTCCGGTGGGACGACGACCTGGATGCCGCCCATGACGGCGAAGCAGCGGATCACGATCTCGCGGCCCTCGAAGTTCGCCTCCCGCAGATCGATCTCGCCCCCGGCCTGCAGGACCCCGGCGGTGAAGGTGCGGCCCACCGTCCAGTTCCCCCTGCGGACGAACCCGCTCCAGAACGCGAACGCCCCCTTGGACGTGGCCGGGTGGCCCACCCGCCGGGACCAGTCCACCGCGCCCGTCGACGCGGAGGCAACGGAACCGTCCACCGCCGAACCGTCCCCCGGCGCGGGCAGGTCCCGCACGAGCGGTTCCAACTCGCCGTGGGTGCGCGCCTTGTACGCCGCGTCCAGCCGCTCTTCGAACTCCTCCATGTCGAGCCGTCCCTCGGCGACGGCGTCGCGCAGCCGTTCGGCGATGCGCTCCCGCTCGGCGTCCGAGGCCCGCATCTCAGGAAGATCACTCGTCATGCGTTCAGCCTAGTCAATCCGAGCCCCCGACTCTCCCCCGGCGCACCCGACAACCCACCCCGCGTGCCGCTCACCACCCCGTTCGCCCGCGTACGTCCGGGCGACCACGACTCGATGCCCGACTCCCGTACCGACAGCTCCACCAGCGGATACTCTGCCGCGATCGCAGCCACGACGGGTGCGGCCGAAACCGATGCGGGGAACGCAGCCACCGCCGCAGGCTCGCCCCGGCGACGGCCACGCAGAGCCGCACCGCTCCCCCTCGCCGCGCAGACGCCGCACGCGCCGAAGCGCCCGACCCAGCCCGAGGACTCGGCCCGCCGCGACCGTATTCCCAGCCGGGGTCCGGGGGTTAACAGGGCGAGAAGTGCAGTATGGGCACACCAAACCAATCGCCCGAAATGACACCGTTGAACCGGAGGGTGTCGACCTCCGGCCGGGGCCGAGGAGTCTGACGCGGACATGAGCGACCACCCACAGCAGCAGCGCTGGGAACTGCGGGACCCGACGGTGGTCGGACCCACACCCGGCCCGCCGGGCGGCACGGGCGGGTGGGACGGCACCGACGGATGGGGGGACGGCGCGCCCAAGGTCCGCGCCCGACGCCGCGGCCTACGCCGCGCCGTCCCCACCTGGCGGATGCTGCTCTGGACGTTCCTGCTGGGCGCGTTGCTCCTGATCGGCGGCTTCGTCACCGGATACACGCTGGTCACCATCCCTCCCGCCAACTCCGCGGCCACCGCCCAGTCCAACGTCTACCTCTACAAGGACGGCACGCAGATCGTCCGCGACGGCGAGGTCAACCGGGAGAACGTGCCGCTCTCCCAGATTCCCCGGACCGTCCAGCACGCGGTGCTCGCCGCCGAGGACCGCGACTTCTACTCCGAGAGCGCCGTCGACCCCAAGGCCATGATCCGCGCCGCCTGGAACACCGTCACCGGCAAGGGGAGACAGTCCGGCTCCACGATCACCCAGCAGTACGTCAAGAACTACTACCTCGGGCAGGAACAGACCATCACCCGCAAGGTGAAGGAGTTCTTCATCGCCATCAAGCTCGACCGGGAGGAGAGCAAGGCCGACATCCTGGAGGGTTACCTCAACACCAGCTACTTCGGGCGCAACGCCTACGGCATCCAGGCGGCCGCGCACGCGTACTACGGCAAGGACGTCAGCGCGGTCGACACCGCCGAAGGCGCCTACCTGGCCTCCCTGCTCAACGCACCGAGCATGTACGACGTCGCCAGCCACCCCGAGAACCGCCCCAAGGCTCTCGCCCGTTGGAACTACACCCTCGACGGCATGGTCGACGAGACCTGGCTGCCCTCCGCGGAGCGCGCCGTCATGACGTTCCCCACGCCCCAGACAGCGCGGCCCTCGACGGGCCTGTCCGGCCAGCGTGGCTACATCGTCCAGGCCGTCGAGGACTGGCTCACCGGCAACGACGTCATCGACGAGAACACCCTGGCCCGCGGCGGCTACCGGATCACCACCACCCTGGAGAAGAAGAAGCAGGACGCCTTCATCGCCGCCGTCGACAAGCACGTGACGTCCCGGCGCGATGACAAACGGCCCGCCGATCGCAACCTCCGCGTCGGCGGCGCATCCGTGGACCCGTCCAACGGCAAGGTCGTCGCCCTCTACGGGGGCATCGACTACACCAAGCAGTACGTCAACAACGCCACCCGCCGCGACTACCAGGTCGGCTCCACGTTCAAACCCTTCGTCCTCACCTCGGCCGTGGAGAACGACTCCCTCACCCAGGACGGCCGTCCCATCACTCCCTACACGGTGTACGACGGCACCAACCGGCGTGAGGTCCTGGGCCGTTACGGACCGAGCGGCTACGCCCCCGAGAACGAGGACGGGTACTCGTACGGCCCCGTCACCGTCCGCAGGGCCACCGACCAGTCCGTCAACGCGGCCTACGCGCAGATGGCCGAGGACGTCGGGCCCACCCGGGTGAAGGAGACCGCCGTCGCCCTCGGCGTCCCCGAGACCACGCCCGACCTGTCCGCCACCCCCTCCATCGCCCTCGGCACGGCGACCGCGAGCGTCCTCGACATGGCCCAGGCGTACGCGACGCTCGCCAATCACGGCAAGCGCGGCAGCTACACGCTCGTCGAATCGATCAGCAAGGACGGCGAGGAACTCGAACTGCCCGTCCCCACGACGCGGCAGGCCGTCAGCCGGGAAGCGGCGGACACCACCACGTCCGTCCTGATGAGCGTGGTCGAACGCGGTACGGGCAGGCGGGCGCTGTCCGCCGGGCGGCCGGCCGCGGGCAAGACCGGCACCGCCGAGGAGGACAAGGCCGCGTGGTTCGCGGGCTACACCCCCGACCTGGCGACCGTCGTCGCCGTCATGGGGCAGGATCCCGACACCGGCGAGCACGAATCCCTCTACGGAGCGCTCGGACTGCCGCGGGTCAACGGCGGAGGAGCACCCGCTGCGATCTGGGGCGAGTACACGGCCACCGCCCTGGAGGGCACCCGGATCAAGTCCTTCGACCTCCGACCGGTGGACGGCGCGGACTGGGACCTCCTCCCTCCAGCCGGTCCGGGCGAGCACGTCGACGGCAGGCAGACCGCCCCCGCCCTACCCGGGCGGCCCGACCCCGGCCGGGCCGACGGCGGAACCCGGATCCCCCCGAACTGGGCCGTGACCGCCGGCAGCGGTACGGCGGACGGCGGACGGACCGCAGGGGACCCGCAGACCGGCGGCACAGGCGGAGCGGGCCCCGGGGGCGGAGGGACGACCACCGGCACGCCCCAGGGTGGCGACACGACGAACGGTGGTACGGACACCGGGGGCCAGGGAACGGAAGGCGCCCGACAGCAGGCTTCCGTCGGCACGGGCGGGGCGGGTCACCCGGCGCCGTACGACTGGCACCTGCCGACGGACGGCTGAGCCGAGCGGCCCCTCCCGGCCGGCCGCCACCGACGGCCACGGTCCCGGCGTCGGGCCCCGGGCGCCGGACCGCGGCGGACGGGGGCAGGGCGGGAGACGGGGGCAGGGCCGCCCCGCCCGGGGCCGGTGGCCGGGCTACCCGTGGCCCGAGGTCGCCTTCAGTCCCACCACCGCGACCAGCAACAGCACCACGAAGAAGATGCGGGCGGCGCTCACGGGCTCACCCAGCACCAGCATCCCGACCAGTGCGGCGCCCGCCGCCCCGATGCCGACCCACACGCCGTACGCCGTCCCGATCGGCAGCGTCCTCGCGGCGTACGACAGCAGCACCATGCTCGTGGCGATCCCGGCCCCGGTGAGGAGGCTCGGCCACAACCGGGTGAACCCGTCGGTGAACTTCATGCCGATCGACCAGCCGACCTCCAACAGACCGGCGACGACGAGCAGGAACCAGGCCATGACGGCACCTTTCGAAACGCGGACTTCGTTCGGGGTGCGTCGTCTTTGCGATGCCCGGTACGGCGCGTCTCGTCGGGGTGCCACCAACGTAGCAAACGGCGCGGGAAGGGCCTGAGGATCACCAGGCCCTTCCCACGCCGCCGGGACCGCGGAGGTGCGGCCCGATCAGAGGTACAGCCCGGTCGAGTCCTCGGCGCCTTCGAACCGGTCGGCGGCGACGGCGTGGAGGTCCCGCTCCCGCATCAGGACGTACGCGACCCCCCGCACCTCCACCTCGGCCCGGTCCTCCGGGTCGTACAGCACCCGGTCACCCGGCTCGACCGTACGGACGTTCTGGCCCACGGCGACCACGTCGGCCCAGGCCAGTCGCCTGCCGACCGCCGCGGTCGCCGGAATCAGGATGCCGCCGCCCGACCGCCGCTCGCCCTCGGGCGCGTCCGACCGGACCAGTACCCGGTCGTGCAGCATCTTGATCGGCAGCTTGTCGTGGGTGTTCTCGCTCACGGGACCGAACCTACCTGCAGGGAGCCGGTCCGTCGGCCGCAGGGGTCACACCGGTCATGCTTTCCGCTTCCTGGCGGACAGCGCGAGCAACCCCACGAGGCCGGCCACGACCAGTGCCGCGGGCACCAGCCGCTCCACCCGGGGAGCACCGTCCGGGTGCACGAAGCGGGCGCGCACGTCCGTCACCAGACGGTTCGCCGCGACGAACGCCCGCCCGGCGGTCTCGTCCACGGTCGCGGCCACCCTGGCCTTCGCGTCCCCGATGATCGTCTTCGGGTGCACGCGCACCCCGATCTCATCGAGCGTCTCGGCGAGCCGCTCACGCCGGCGGATGATGTCCGCCTCGATCTGCGCAGGGGTCCTGGCGTCCGACACCGCGCCGCCTCCGTCGTCGTATCCGGTGGGTTCTCCCTGGACAGTCTGTCAGCTCCGCGCGCACCGCACTCCACGGCACCCCTATTACGCTCGGTTCGGCACGCCCCATCCCTGAGGAGAACCGAGAATGAGCGAGCGACTCCAGCCCGGCGACACCGCCCCCGACTTCACCCTGCCCGACGCGGACGGCAACGAGGTCTCGCTCGCCGACCGCAAGGGCCGCAAGGTCATCGTCTACTTCTACCCGGCGGCCCTGACCCCCGGCTGCACCAAGCAGGCCTGCGACTTCACCGACAACCTCGAGCTGCTGGCCGGGGCGGGCTACGACGTGATCGGCGTGTCGCCCGACAAGCCCGAGAAGCTCGCGAAGTTCCGCGACAAGGAGAACCTGAGGGTCACGCTGGTCGGCGACCCCTCGAAGGAGGTCCTCGAGGCGTACGGAGCCTTCGGCGAGAAGAAGCTCTACGGCAAGACGGTGACGGGCGTGATCCGCTCGACGGTGGTCGTCGACGAGGAGGGCAAGGTCGAACGCGCCCTCTACAACGTGAAGGCCACCGGCCACGTTGCCAAGATCATCAAGGATCTGGGCATCTGAGCCCGGCACCCCCGGCCCCCGGGACGGCCCGCACCGCTTCGTTCCGCGACCGCTGCGGGCCGTTCCGCCGCTCGGGGTGACCCGCCGGCATCCGGTTCGTTACTCCGTACGGGAACACGCACGTGCGATCGAAGCGGAGGGGGCTTTCGATGTCGGTCCGATACACACGGGAACTACTCGTGGAGGCAGCACAGAAGACATCCGACTGGGACGACGCGGTTGAGTGGTGCGGCGGTAAGCCCACGCCGGGGAGCAGACACTACCTCCGTCAGAAGATGGCCGAGGCAGGAATAGACACCTCCCACTTCACCACTGCTCGCGGGCGGCACACCGAGGCACGCATCCGTGCGGTCGTGGCTTCCTCGTCGAGCATTCGAGCTGTCGTCCGCGCATTGGGCCTCAGTCCGGTCGGCGGCAACCACGCCCACATCAGCCGCCGGATCGCGAAGCTCGGCATTGACACATCCCACTTCTCGTCGCAGCCCCGGCGGCGCAGTGGTGCCGGTGGAGACGTGCTTTCGCTCCGCTCGCCCGAGAACGGCAGGGTTCCGGGGGAACGCCTCCGGCGGGCGATGCTGCGTAGCGGGGTTCAGGAACGCTGCACGATGTGCGGGACCGGACCGGTGTGGAACAGCAAGCCGCTGCGGCTCGAGGTCGACCACATCAACGGCGGCTGGTGGGACAACCGACTCCAGAACCTGCGACTCCTGTGCCCCAACTGCCATGCCGTCACCGACACCTACCGCGGTCGCGGGCGAAAGGTCGCGACGTGAACCGCCCCACGTACTCCCGTGATCTGGTGGTGAGAACGGCAGCGGTCTCGACGGGCATGGTGGATATGATGCGCCGCCTCGGTGCGCCCCTCGACACCGGAACTCGGAGCTATCTTCGCCGCCGACTCAAACACTACGGAGTGGACACCTCACACTTCTCCGAGGAGAAATTGCCTGCGCGCCCCCGCCGAAGCTATCCGCGCGAACTACTCGAAGAAGCAGCCGCTCAATCGCGCAGCATCCGCGAGGTGTTGGAGCACATGGGTCGGGAACCAGGAGACAGCTCATACGGGCACGTCAGAAGACAGCTCGAGAAGTTTGACATCGACACGTCGCACTTCACGATCAGTCGCCGGAAGGGCCCCCGGACCCTTTCACGCGAACCGCTTGCCTCTGTGGTCGAGCGGTCGAAGAGCCTGGCAGAAGTACTGCGGGCGCTGGACATGCGCAACGGCGGCGGTGCTCGTGCCCTGGTGAAGCGTAGCCTTGAGACCCACGCCATCTCCACGGCACACTTCACCGGCCAGGGTCATCGCCGTGGCACCGTACCCTCGAACCGGAAGACATCCTCAGAAATCCTGCGGCCTCGGCCCCCCGGATCCGCCCGCGCGAGGACAGTGTTGCTGCGTCGGGCCCTGGACGAACTCGAAGTGCCCCTCCGATGCCTGGAATGTGGCATCGGCGACACCTGGCAGGGCCGGCGACTCATCCTCGAGATCGACCACATCAACGGCGACCGGCTCGATAACCGCATCGAGAATCTGCGATACCTGTGCCCTTCCTGCCACAGCCAGACGGGCACCTATGCGAACCGTCGGAGCACGGCACAGTAGAGTGGGCGCTGCGGGTCCGTACCCCAGCTGGCCAAGAGGGCGCCGGTTTAGGTCCGGTGTGTCGTGGGTTCGAGTCCCACCGGGCCCACGAAACGGGCGCAGCACCTATGAGGATGCTGCGCCCTTCAGGTTCGCTGCCGGCTTCAGCCCAGTAGCTCGCGGACGGCCGGGACCAGCGCCCGGAACGCCTTCCCCCGGTGGCTGATCGCGTTCTTCTCCTCCGCGGAGAGCTGCGCGCACGTCACGTCGTGGCCCTCCGGCTGGAGGATGGGGTCGTAGCCGAAGCCGTTCGTGCCGACGGGGGCGTGGCGCAGGACGCCCCGCATCCGGCCCTCCACCAGGCGCTCCGTGCCGTCCGGGAGGGCGAGCGCGGCGGCGCAGGCGAAGTGGGCGCCGCGGTGTTCGTCGGCGATGTCGGACAGCTGGGCGAGCAGCAGCGTGAGGTTGGCCTTGTCGTCGCCGTGGCGGCCGGACCAGCGGGCCGAGAAGATGCCAGGGGCGCCGCCGAGGACGTCGACGCAGAGGCCCGAGTCGTCCGCGACGGCGGGCAGGCCGGTTGCCTTGGCGAGGGCGTGGGCCTTGAGGAGGGCGTTCTCGGCGAAGGTGACGCCGGTCTCCTTGACGTCGGGGATGTCGGGGTAGGCATGGGCGCCGACGAGGTCGTGGGTGAGCCCTGCGGCGGCGAGGATCGCGTGGAGTTCGGTGATCTTCCCGGCGTTGCGGGTGGCGAGGATCAGGCGGGTCATGTCCCCCAGTATCTCCGGGGGTATTCCGCCGCCGCGGGCGTCAGGGGGTGCAGACCTTGCCGACCTCGCCCGCGGCGTCGGTGACCGGCGTGATGTCCGGGGTGTGGTCGCCTTTCTCTACGGCGGTGCGTACGTTCTCGACCCCCTTGGAGAGGTGGTCGACGGCCTTGGAGAGGTCCGCGTTGTCGGTGGTGCTCTTGAGGTTGCCGAGTTCCGTGTCGATGTCGTTGAGGGCTTCGGTGAGCTGGGTGGGGTCGTCGGACGCGTTGGAGACGGCTTGCGAGAGCTTGTCGACGCTGGTCGCGATGGCGTCCGCGGTCTTGACGCAGTCGAGGGCCTTGTCGACGGCGCCGCAGCCGACGGCACCGGCGAGTACGACGGCGGTGACGACGGTGAGTGCGATGCGACGGCTGCGCATGAAGGGTCCCTCCCCTGAGATGGCGGACGGGCGCGCGGTTCGGCCCGTGCGCCCGTGCCGGTGGAGACGCCCCTTGCGGCGTCCCTGGTTGCTTCTCCCCCCGGCGTCACACCACCGGGGGCTCGCCCCGCGAAACGCCCGTGCGGACGCCCACGGGTCACCCGCGGACGGGTTGCGCGGGGCTGGCCCGCGGCCGCCGGGCTGGGTGGGGGCTAGACGTCCTGCGTCCGGGCGAGGGCTTCGGTCTGCAGCGCCGCGAGGTCGGCGCACCCGCCCGTGGCGAGGTCGAGGAGGGCGTTGAGCTCCTTGCGGTCGAACGGCTCGGCTTCGGCGGTGCCCTGGACCTCCACGAAGCGGCCGTCACCGGTGCAGACGACGTTCATGTCGGTCTCGGCCCGTACGTCCTCCTCGTAGCAGAGGTCGAGGAGGGGAGTGCCGTCGACGATGCCGACGGAGACGGCGGAGACGGTACCGGTCAGCGGCCTGCGACCGGCCTTGACCAGCTTCTTCCCCTGGGCCCAGGCGACCGCGTCGGCGAGGGCGACGTAGGCGCCGGTGATGGCGGCGGTGCGGGTGCCGCCGTCGGCCTGGAGGACGTCGCAGTCGAGGACGATGGTGTTCTCGCCGAGGGCCTTGCAGTCCATGACGGCGCGCAGCGAGCGCCCGATGAGGCGGGAGATCTCGTGCGTCCGGCCACCGATCTTGCCGCGTACGGATTCGCGGTCGCCGCGGGTGTTCGTGGAGCGCGGCAGCATGGAGTACTCGGCGGTGACCCAGCCTTCGCCGCTGCCCTTCCGCCAGCGCGGGACGCCTTCGGTCACGGAGGCGGTGCAGAAGACCCTGGTGTCGCCGAAGGAGATGAGGACGGAGCCCTCTGCGTGCTTGCTCCATCCGCGGTCGATGCTGACCGGGCGGAGCTGTTCGGGGGTTCGGCCGTCGATGCGTGACATGGGGTGAGCCTATCCGTCCACGACCGAGGGGCCCGTTCGGGTGCTTGGGGAACAGGCCCCCCGGGGGTGAGCGGGGAGGTGGCTCACATCATGTCTTCGATGTCGGCGGCGATGGGGTCGGCGTCGGTGCCGATGACGACCTGGATCGCGGTGCCCATCTTGACGACGCCGTGGGCACCTGCGGCCTTCAGCGCGGCTTCGTCGACCTTGCTCGGGTCCACGACCTCGGTGCGGAGGCGGGTGATGCAGCCCTCGACCTCTTCGATGTTCTCGATTCCGCCGAGCCCGGCGACGATCTTCTCAGCCTTGCTGGCCATGTCCTTCTCCCTGCTGTCCAAGAGCGCAGTCCCGGCCCACCGTTGATCCGTTGGTCCGCTCGGTCACGGTAACGCACGGTTGGCCCAACTTCGCGAGCGAGTTGCCTTCCCGTACCGAAGGATGACGCTCACCGGTGCCCTGCCCGCGGCGGGCCCGGGGAGCCTATCGCAACTGGTCTACACCAGTCTGCAGCAAGAGCCCGACTGGCTTGTCCCGGGAGGACGTCGATGAGTGCCGCGAGCGCCGCCGCACCCACCCCGCCGCAGCGGCGGTGGTGGAACGGCCTCTTCCAGGGCCTACAGAAGGTCGGTCGCAGCCTCCAGCTCCCCGTGGCCGTCCTCCCGGCGGCCGGCCTGCTGCTCAGCCTCGGCAACCTCCTCGGCGCGTACGCGGAGTCGCCGTTCTGGGAGAAGACGGCGGCGGTCCTCCTCTCGGGCGGCGGAGGGATCCTCGACCCGAAGCTCGGCCTGCCACTGCTCTTCTGCATCGGCGTGGCCATCGGCTTCGCCAAGAAGTCCGACGGCTCGACCGCGCTCGCCGCCGTCGCCGGATTCCTCGTGTACTTCAACGTCCTCAAGGCCTTTCCGGTCGCGGGTTCGGTGACGGAGGCGACACCCGAGGGGATCCCGCAGAACCCCGGGGTGTTGGGCGGCATCCTGATCGGCCTGCTCACGGCCACCATCTGGCAGCGCTACCACCGCACCAAACTCATCGACTGGCTGGGCTTCTTCAACGGCCGCAGGCTCGTCCCGATCATCATGGCGTTCGTGTGCTGCGTCCTCGGCGTGGCCTTCGGGCTGCTCTGGGAGCCGGTGGGTGCGGCCCTCGAATGGTTTGGGAGGCAGCTCATCGGCATGGGCGCCTGGGGCGCGGGCATCTTCGGTGTCGCCAACCGGCTGCTGATCCCCATCGGGATGCACCAGTTCCTGAACGTCTTCTTCTGGTTCCAGGCGGGCGAGTACACCACGCCGGACGGCACGGTGGTCCAGGGCGACCTGACGCGTTTCCTCGCCGGCGACCCGCAAGCCGGCCAGTTCATGTCGGGGTTCTTCCCGATCATGATGTTCGGCCTCCCGGCGGCCGCACTCGCGATCACCCACTGCGCCCGACCCGAGCACCGCAAACAGGTCGCGGGGCTGATGCTCTCGGTGGCGCTGACGTCGTTCGTGACGGGCGTGACCGAACCGATCGAATTCTCCTTCATGTTCGCGGCTCCGCTGCTCTACGGGCTGCACGCGCTGCTCACGGGCGCGTCGATGGCGATCACGTGGGCAGTCGGTGTGCATGCGGGATTCAGCTTCTCGGCGGGGGTGATCGATTACGTCGTGTATTGGCACCTGGACACGAAGCCGTGGTTGATCATCCCGATCGGGGTTTGTTTCGCGGTGGTCTATTACGTGCTGTTCCGCGTCCTCATCACGGTGTTCAACATTCCGACGCCCGGGCGCGAGCCCGAAGAACTGGAGCGGGAAACCGAGCGGGACACGACCAAGCCGTAGGCGTCCACGCCGCGTATCGAGCGACATTCACGCAGTGACCCCGCCACTGCCCGCGCGGGGCTTTATGTCGGCATTGCGGCGGTACGGCGACGACCGTGAAATTGGCAGGTTCCTTATCTATCCCTCACGTGCTACAACAGGTCTACACCTCTCAATGGTGTAGACCACGCGGTCCAGCCCACCGCGTTTCCCCTGAGACGCCGCCGTCCCCCGCTTTCCCCTGCCCGGGCGGCGCCTTGCCCACTGGAGGAAGTTGTGACCACGGCCAGCGCCGCTCCCGCGGCCGACGAGAAGAAGAAGGGCCCTGGCGCGATGGCTGTCGCCCAGCGCATCGGCCGCAGCCTCATGCTGCCGGTCGCGGTACTGCCCGCAGCCGCGCTCCTGATCCGGCTCGGGAACGACGACATGCTCGGCAAGTCGACGCTCCCCGGATTCATCACCAAGATCGCCGGTTTTATGCACGCGGGTGGCGAGGCCATCCTCTCCAACATGGCGCTCCTGTTCGCCGTCGGCATCGCCATCGGCTTCGCCAAGAAGTCCGACGGCTCGACCGCCCTGGCCGCCGTGACGGGATATCTGGTGTTCCAGAAGGTGCTCGCCACCTTCACCGACCCGAGCCTCCCCAAGGAGGCCAAGGCCGTCGACGGCAAGATCGTCATGGTGGAGAAGGCCGTCGACGCCGGAGTCCTCGGCGGTGTGGTGATGGGCATCGTCGTCGCCCTGCTCTACCAGCGCTTCTACCGCACCAAGCTGCCGGACTGGGCGGGCTTCTTCGGCGGCCGCCGGCTCGTCCCGATCCTCTCCGCCTTCGCTGGCCTCGCGATAGGCATCGTCTTCGGGTACGTGTGGCCGGTCCTCGGCAAGGGCCTGCACGGCCTCGGCGAGTGGCTGGTCGGGTCCGGCGCGGCCGGCGCGGGCATCTTCGGCGTCGCCAACCGCGCGCTGATCCCGGTGGGCATGCACCACCTGCTGAACTCCTTCCCGTGGCTCCAGGCCGGCGAGTACGAGGGCAAGCACGGAGACATCGCCCGTTTCCTCGCGGGCGATCCGACCGCGGGGCAGTTCATGACCGGATTCTTCCCGATCATGATGTTCGCGCTGCCGGCAGCGTGCCTCGCGATCGTCCACTGCGCCAGGCCCGAGCGCCGCAAGGTGGTCGGCGGCATGATGTTCTCGCTCGCGCTGACCTCCTTCGTCACCGGTGTGACCGAGCCGATCGAGTTCACGTTCATGTTCATCGCGCCGGTGCTGTATGCGATCCACGCGGTGCTCACCGGTGTTTCGATGGCCCTGACCTGGGCGCTGGGCATGAGGGACGGGTTCGGCTTCTCCGCGGGTGCCATCGACTTCCTGCTGAACCTCGGCATCGCGTCCAACCCGTGGGGGCTGGCCCTGGTGGGCCTGTGCTTCGCCGCGGTGTACTACGTGGTCTTCCGCTTCGCGATCATCAGGTTCAACCTGCCGACGCCGGGCCGCGAATCCGACGAGGAGCTCGCCGAACTGCAGAAGGCGGAGGCCAAGTAGCCGCCCCTCGCGCCGTCGCAGGTCCCCCGTCTCCCGTCCGGAGGCGGGGGTCCTGCGCTTGAGGGCCGCGACGTGCACGAGGTGGCGCGGACCGTCCGCGCCGGCCGAGCACCTCGACGGCGAACGACCGTACGACGGGGCGTTCCCCACATGGGTCCACGGCCGACGGTCGTGCTGCGAACAGGGTCGACGGATCGGTGTGCCGGCCACCTCGGGCTCTCAACCCGGTACGGGAGCGCACGCGCCGTCCGGTGTTGTGGACCGTCCCGCCAGACTGTTCATGGTCCTGCCGGAGCCGGGACGCAGAGCACCGGGACCGTCGACAGGTGCAGCAGTCTGTGCGGGGTCGAGCCGAGCAGGGCACCCTTCATCGGGCTCTCGCCGTACGTGCCGACGACGATGACGCGCGCGTCGTGGCGAGCGGCGGCCTCCAGCAGTGCCTGGGCTGGTTTGTCGTCGATGACCTCGACGGACGCGGCCACGCCCGCGGCCTCGGCGGCCTGCACCGCGTGCGCGAGCGCCGTACGCCCGGTCTGGCGGATGGCCTCTGCGTGGCTCTGGTACTCCTCGCCCGGCGTCCCCGGCGCCGCGGCGCCGAAGACGAGCACGAGTGTCTCGTCCCACGCGGACGCCACCTCGATCGCGGCGCGCAGGGCGTGCACCGCGCCGGGCGACTCGTCGTATCCCAGGACGACCGGCATGTCAGGACCCCTTGAGCTCCTTGTTGCGGTGCTCCATGGCACGGACGACGTCGGGGTCGGCAACACCGCGGCGCTCGCTCCAGAACTGCGGCGCCGTCAGCCGCCGGGCGATCATGACGGCCAGTCCGACGACCACGATGGCGATGCCGATGACGAGCGGTGGGCCGACGCCGAACCAGGAGATCCCACTGTAGGAGTTGGCGGGGTCGGCCATGTCGATGACCGACTCCACGAGCAACCACGCGAGCAGTACGGCGCCGACCACCGGTCCGACGCCGATCAGGAGGAAGTTGCGGACGCTCTCGGTCAGGTGACGGCGGTAGTAGACGGCGCAGGCGATGCCGGTGAGTGCGTAGTAGAAGGCGATGAGCAGCGACAGTGCGGTGAGCGAATCGAGGAGGGCGTTCTCGCTGATCTGCCGGAGCAGGAGGTACCAGGCGATGGCGATGAGCGCGACGGCCCAGGTGCTCACGTGCGGGGTGCGGAAGCGGGGGTGGATGCGGGCGAACACGGCGGGCAGCGCGCCCCGCCTGGCCATGGACAGTCCGGTGCGGGAGGCGGGGATGATCGTGGTCTGGGTGGACGCGAGCGCGGAGGTGGAGACCGCGAACAGCACGAGCCAGTCCCAGCCGCCCATCGCCTTCCCGGCGAGCAGGGCGAAGATGAACTCCTCCTCCGTCGCGTTCTTGGTGAGGAACAGCGGTCCGGCGAAGGCGACGACCGCGATGGTGACCGACAGGTAGGTCCCGAGCAGGATGATCGTGGACCAGATACCGGCGCGCCCGGGGGCGCTGGCGGAATTCTTGACCTCTTCGGTGAGGTTGACCGCCGACTCCCAGCCCCAGTACATGAAGACGCCCAGGAGCAGGCCGCCGGTCAGCGCGGCGCCGCCGGCACCGAAGGGGTTCAGCCAGTCGATCTGCGGTTCGACGGGGCCGAGCGGGCTCGTCCCGGCGTAGACGCGGTAGATCGCGGTGCCCGCGAAGGCGAGCAGCGAGACGACCTGCGCGAGGATGAGCACGTTCTGCACGTGGGCGGACGCCTCGGTGCCGATGACGCAGATGGCCGTCATCACCAGGATGACGAGCACCGTGAGTACCTGACGCAGCCATTCGTTGGAGGCCCAACTGTCCAGGCCGACGGTGAGCAGTCCGAAGCCGACGGCGACGTCGGCCAGCGAGCCGACGACCAGCACCCCGGTCATCATGATCGCCCAACCGCCGACCCAGCCGGCCCATGGCCCCATGGCCCGGGTGACCCACGAGAAGGTGGTCCCGCAGTCCTGGTCCACGTGGTTGAGGTAGAAGAAGGCCGAGGCGATCAGCAGCATCGGCACGAACGAAGCGAGCACCACACCCGGGGCGTAGATGCCCACGAGCGCCACGATGGGGCCGATGACGGCGGCCAGCGAATAGGCCGGCGAGGTGGAGTTGATGCCGATGACCAACGCGTCGAGGAAACCGATCGCGTTGTGCTTCAGTTCGACCTGGGTGGTCGGCGGACTGGTGTCCGTGAGGTCGTCGGCCACGTTTCCTCGCAGATCAGGCGATGTGTCGACTTTCTGCGATTTTAAGGGGATACGTCGAAGGTGGCCTGCGGTGCGGGATCTTCGGGTGACCCGGTGGCGCGGTGTCGACCCCGTGGGCCCCTGGGTTCGGCGGGGCCCGGCCGGGTCGGCCCGGTGGCTCCGGGAGGGTAAGCGGCTAGACCTCGTAGACCGCGCCCGGGACCGCCAGCTCCGAGGGCCCGTCGTACGCCGCCCGGGCGTCCGCGAGGTTCTGCGCAGCGTCCGTCCACGGCGGGACATGTGTCAGGAGGAGGCGGCGAACTCCGGCGCGCGCGGCGTGCTCTCCCGCCTCGCGGCCGTTGAGGTGGAGGTCCGGGATGTCTTCCTTGCCGTGGGTGAAGGCTGCTTCGCAGAGGAAGAGGTCGCTTCCGGCGGCGAGGTCGACGAGGGCGTCGCAGACACCCGTGTCACCCGAGTAGGTGAGCGACCGGCCGCCGTGCTCGACCCTGATGCCGAAGGTCTCCACCGGGTGCGCGACCTTCTCCGTGCGGATCGAGAAGGGGCCGATCTCGAAGGACCCGGTCTTCAGGACGTGGAAGTCGAAGACCTCGCTCATCGACGTCTCGGAGGGGGTGTCGGCGTATGCGGTGGTCAGGCGCTGCTCGGCGCCCTCGGGTGCGTAGACCGGGATGGGGTCGCAGCGGCCGCCGTCGTGCCGGTAGTAGCGGGCGACGAAGTACCCGCACATGTCGATGCAGTGGTCCGCGTGCAGATGGCTGAGGAAGATGGCGTCGAGGTCGTAGAGACCGATATGGCGCTGCAGCTCGCCGAGGGCTCCGTTGCCCATGTCGAGGAGCAGCCGGAAGCCGTCGGCCTCGACGAGGTAGCTCGAGCAGGCCGATTCCGCGGACGGGAACGACCCCGAGCAGCCGACGACGGTGAGCTTCATGGAGCTTGAACCTCCGTGGACGGTCGTTCGTGGACAGTGAGCGTGGGGGGGAACGGGCGTGCCGGGGGCAGCGCTGAGGAGGTCGTGCGGTTCGTCGAGCGTAAGGCGCGAAAGTGCCGCGCGCTCCTTCGCAGGGGCCCGTTGTGGGGGAACTCACCTGCCCTGTCACCGGATAGGGCGAGGTGCACGGGCGCGAGGGCGAGCGCGCGCGTGCGGTGCGCGCGCCGGTACCGTCGAGGTATGGACACGTCCTGGTGGCTCGCGCTCGGCGCGGTAGTGGTGATCGCACTGGTCGCGGCGGTGGCCGACGCACGTGGGCGGGTGGGTCGCGGCGGCCGGCCCCGGCCGGGTGGCCGGGTGCGTCCGCCAGGGAGGCCCTCCGGGCGCACGGCGGGCGGACGTCCGGCAGGTGGTGGCCGCCGGGGGCGGGGTGGTCCGGGGCTTCGACCCCAGCCGGGCGAGATCTGGTGGGCCGACGTGCCGTACGAGGACGGGCCCGGATCGAAGGACCGCCCTTGCCTCGTCCTCGCCGTACACGGCCGGGCGGCCCGCGTCGCGAAGATCACCAGCCGCTACCACGACGAACGCCCGGGCGTGATCCCGCTTCCCCCGGGCGCGGTGGGTGACACCCAGGGGCGCCCGAGCTTCCTGGAGACGGACGAGCTGCGTGAGGTACGGATGGGCGATTTCCGGCGCCGGGTGGGGGTGGTGGACCCCGTGCTCTGGGACCAACTGCGGCACCTGTGAGGGCGCTGGCCGCTCGGGGTGACGGCGCGGTGGACCCACGAGGGGGCGTCGTTGTCCCACGGGCGCCGTCCCCGGAGATCCGGTTGGGCACCGTCGCCCGCGCCGGAGGTGCGGGCTCGCCGGCCGAACGGTGGCAGGCGCCCCCCGTCCTCCGCCGGCGCGGACCTGACCGGCTGCGACGACGAACCCGCACCCCCCGGTTCGGGGGCGGCCTGACGGGATCGCCGGGCGATCCGCGTCGCCCCGGCCGAGCACGGTCGGCGGCCGGACGGCGGAACAGGAAGCGGACGGGGTCGGACCGCGTCAGGCCCAGAGCTGCCCTTGGAGGGCCTCGATCGCAGCTTCGGTCGTCGGCGCCGTGTAGACCCCGGTCGAAAGGTACTTCCAGCCGCCGTCGGCGACGACGAAGACGATGTCCGCGGACTCGCCCGCCTTGAGGGCCTTGTTGCCCACGCCGATCGCGGCGTGCAGTGCCGCGCCCGTGGAGACCCCCGAGAAGATCCCCTCCTGCTGGAGGAGCTCACGGGTGCGCTGGACCGCGTCCGCCGAGCCGACCGAGTAGCGGGTGGTGAGCACGGCGGCGTCGTACAACTCGGGCACGAAGCCCTCGTCGAGGTTCCGGAGGCCGTAGACGAGGTCGTCGTAGCGCGGCTCCGCTGCCACGATCTTGACGTCCGGCTTGTGCTCGCGCAGGTAGCGGCCGACGCCCATGAGCGTGCCCGTGGTACCGAGGCCCGCCACGAAGTGCGTGACGGAGGGCAGGTCGGCGAGGATCTCGGGACCGGTGGTGGCGTAGTGCGCGCCCGCGTTGTCCGGGTTGCCGTACTGGTAGAGCATCACCCAGTCGGGATGTTCGGCCGCAAGCTCCTTCGCGACCCGGACCGCCGTGTTGGAGCCGCCGGCGGCCGGCGACGGGACGATGTCCGCGCCCCACATGGCGAGCAGGTCCCGACGTTCCTGTGAGGTGTTCTCCGGCATGACGCAGACGATGCGGTACCCCTTGAGCTTGGCCGCCATCGCCAGCGAGATCCCGGTGTTGCCGCTGGTCGGCTCCAGGATGGTGCAGCCGGGGGTGAGCCGGCCGTCCTTCTCCGCCTGCTCGATCATGTGGAGCGCAGGGCGGTCCTTGACGGAGCCGGTCGGGTTGCGGTCCTCCAGCTTGGCCCAGATGCGGACGTCCTCCGACGGGGAGAGCCGGGGCAGCCGGACCAGCGGCGTGTTGCCGACCGCGGCGAGCGGAGAGTCGTAGCGCATCAGTGATCAGACCATGCCGCCGGCGACGGCCGGCAGGATCGTGACGTTGTCGCCGTCACTCAGCTTGGTGGAGACGCCGTCGAGGAAGCGCACGTCCTCGTCGTTCAGGTAGACGTTCACGAAGCGGCGCAGCTGCCCGTCGTTCGCCTGGTCGACGAGTCGCTCCCGGATGCCTGCGTGGCGGGCTTCGAGGTCGACGAAGAGCTCGGCGAGGGTCTCTCCGTTGCCCTCGACGGCCTTGGCGCCGTCGGTGTAGGTGCGGAGGATGGTCGGGATGCGGACCTCGATGGCCATGGCATGGGCTCCTGTCGGAAGGGGCGTGGGCGGTACGTGCGGCGCGCGGCTGACCCCCGCGCGGGGGTGTGGTGCAGGGTGGTGCGCTCGGGCCGCGGCTCAGGCCGTCCGGCTCTCGGCGCAGCGCGTACAGATGGCGCTGGCAAGGCGGCACAGGTCGACGTGCAGCCGCGCAACGAGCAGCGTGCCCGGCGTCTTTTCGCTCACGTCGTTCGAAACCATGCGGTCATCGTAACGATTCCCGGACCCCCCACCGGCATGTGATCTCGCATTGCGGACTCGATCCGGTCACCAGGTGGTCAGCAGGGCGGGCGGACAGCGGACCGGGCGGGCGCGGCCCCGGCTTCGTCACCGGTGAGGTGTCGTGCGCCGGTGACGAACCGGGGTCCGGGGGGCCGGGGACCGTCCGCTCGATCGGGGCGGCGCCCCGGTCGACCCGTGCCCGGGACGCATGCGCGGGCGGGGCGTCAGTACGCCTCGACGACCTTGACGTCTTCCTCGGTGACCACACCCTCCTCGATCCGGAACGACCGGAACTGGAAGGGGCCCGCGTCGTCCGTGTCCGCGGTCGAGACCAGGACGTAGTGGGCGCCGGGCTCGTTGGCGTACGAGATGTCGGTGCGGGAGGGGTACGCCTCGGTGGCCGTGTGGGAGTGGTAGATGATCACCGGCTCCTCGTCGCGGTCGTCCATCTCGCGGTAGAGCGCGAGCAGATCCGCCGAGTCGAACTCGTAGAACGTGGGTGAACGGGCGGCGTTGAGCATGGGGATGAACCGCTCGGGACGCCCCGAGCCTGCCGGTCCCGCCACCACTCCGCACGCCTCGTCGGGGTGGTCGGCGCGGGCGTGCGCCACGATCTGGTCGTGCAGGGCCTGGGTGATGGTCAGCATGGGGACGAGAATAGGCGGGCTGTCCCCCGATCCGAGATCCGGGGATCGTTCGGCGAGACGGAAGCGGTCCCACCGCGGAGCGGGCCGCCGGCGCGTGTGCGGGGGCCCAGCCGCACTGTCCGTCCTTCGGCCGGCGCTCGCGGACGCACGGACCGCAGTCGACGCCCGACCCGTCACGCGCCGGGCAGGACCTCCGGCCGGTCGGTCGCCGCGAGCAGGGCGTGCACGCCGGCCGCCATGGCGCGTCCCGCGGCCTCGACGTCCAGGCCGCTGCTGCGCCAGTGGTACCAGGCGCCCCAGGTGGTCGCTGCGTCCAGGGCGTTGAGCACGTCCGTCCTGCACGTGTCGGGCAGCCGGGCGAGTTCCTGGGCGAAGACCTCCTCCAGTCTGCGCCGGGCGAAGGCGAGCACGTGCCGGGTGGCCTCTTCGACGCGCTCGGACGGCTGGTCGATACGCATCATCGTCAGCCGCGCCGGCGTGATCCACTCCAGGATCCGGGAGCGCTGTTCGACGAGCGCCGCCACCCGTTCCGGCCGCGGGCCGTCCGCCTCGAGCGGCCTGATCTGCGCGGCCAACTGGTCCAGCCGCCGGGCGATGGCGGTGTCCGCGAGCTGGGACATGTCGACGAAGTGGTGGAAGACCAGGCGTCGGGAGACGCCCGCGCGTTCGGCGACCCGGTCCGCGGGGAAGCGCGTCTCCCCCTCGTCGAGCAGGGAGAGCATCGCGTCGGCGATCTTCTCGCGGGTCTGCCGCCCGCGCTCGGTACGGCCGTCCGGGGCGCGGTCGGGCGCCCGGTCGGGCACCTGTCGGGTGGGCTGCTTCACCTCGGTCCTCCCCATGTCTCGTTGACATTCTTGCACTTCAAATGCAACCGTTCCATTGCACGCTCAGTGCAATGAGTTCCACCGGGGGGCGGCCGCTCGACGTCCCGTCTCGGTCATGACCCCCTGTCCGTACGGGAGGACGACTTCCTGATGTTCCTGTCCGTCGGGCGCTGGTGCGCCCGCAGGCCCAAGAGGATCCTGGCCACCTGGCTCCTGCTGATCGCCCTGTCGACCGGCGCCGTCGCAGTCTTCGGCAAGGTCACCACCGAGGCCGTCACCATTCCCGGCAGCGACAGCCAGGCCGCGCGGGACGCCGGCGCGGCGTTCCACGACTCGGCGTCCGGACGCCAGCCCGTCGTGCTCTACGCGCCGCCGGGCGCCGCGCCCCTGACCTCACCGGAGACGAAACGGGCGGTCGAGGCGGCGGCGCGGGCCGTCGAGGACGTGCCCCACGTCGTGGCCGTCACGACCCCCTACGACCCGTCCGGCCGGGGCGCGCTGAGCGCGGACGGACGCACCGGCTACCTGTCGGTCGAACTCGACCTCAGCGGACGGGAGATCGCCGCCGACACCACCCGGAGCATCGTGGACGCGACCGCCCCGGCCACCGGCGCCGGACTCCAGGTCACGGCCGGTGGGGACTTGGCCGCCGCCGAGGACAAGGGCTCGACCGGCCACAGCGAGATCATCGGCCTGACGGCCGCCTTCGCCATCCTGGCCGTGGGCTTCGGCAGCCTGGTGGCCGCCGGAGTCCCGCTGCTCATCGGCGCAATCGGCCTCGCCATCTCGCTGTCCGTGATCGGCCTGGTCGGACATCTCATGGACATGCCGTCATCGGGAACCACCATCGCCGCCATGATCGGCCTGGGGGTGGGCATCGACTACACCCTGTTCTGCCTGACCCGCTTCCGTGAACTGCGGGCGGCCGGCGTGGACGTCCAGGACGCCGCGGCGCGCACCACGGCCGGTTCCGGAAAGGCCGTGGCCTTCGCCGGGTGCGCGGTCATCACCGCGCTCGCAGGTCTGGCCCTGGGCGGCCTGCCCCTGCTGCACGCGCTGGCGCTCGCCCCCGGCATCGCCGTCCTGGTCGCCATGGCCCTCACGCTCACCCTGCTGCCCGCCGTGCTCGCGCTCCTGGGGCGCTGGCTCACCCCGAAGGCCCACGCCGGGGAACCCTCGCCGGACCCTGCCCGGTCCGGGGAAACGGCCGGACGTGCCCGGGGCTGGGGCCGCGCGGCCGAGTTCGTCGCCGCCCGACCCTGGCGCCTGCTGCTGGCGGGGCTCGCTCTCACCGGAGCACTGGCCCTGCCCGCCTCCCAGTTGACGTTCGGCCAGCTCGACGCGGGCGACAAGGCCGCGGGCACGTCGAGCAGAACCGCCTACGACCGGCTGGCGGACGCCTTCGGTCCCGGGGCCAACGGGCCCCTCCAGGTCACCGCCGAGCTGACCAGCCCGGCTTCCGGACCCGGTGACGGCCAGGTCTCCTCCGTCACCGAAGCGCTCCGTGGGACGCACGGCGTGGCCACCGTGGCACCGGCCCAACTCAGCACGGACAAACGACACGTTCGATGGCAGGTCACCCCCACGACCGCACCGGGCGATCCGGCCACCGCCGGGCTCGTGCGCACCCTACGGGAGCAAACGCTGCCGCAGGCCACCGCCGGATCCGGCCAGATCACCCATGTCGGCGGCATGTCAGCGGTCCAGGACGACCTCAACGAACGCCTCGCCCGACGGATGCCGGTGGTCGTCGGATTCGTCCTGGCCGTCGCCGCACTGCTGTTGCTGCTCGCCTTCCGCTCCCCGGTCATCGCGGTGAAGGCCGCGCTGATGAACCTGATCTCGGTCGCCGCCTCCTACGGGGTGCTGACAGCCGTGTTCCAGTGGGGCTGGGGTACGTCCCTGATCGGGCTGGAGGGCCCGGTGCCGATCCCCGGCTACGTGCCCCTGCTGATGTTCGCCGTGCTCTTCGGGCTGTCGATGGACTACGAGGTGTTCCTGCTCAGTGCCGTCAGGGCGGCCTACCTGCGGCGCGGGGACAACCGGGAGGCGGTGATCAGCGGTCTCGCCGGCACCGGGCGGATCATCACCTCGGCAGCGCTGATCATGGTCAGCGTCTTCCTGAGCTACCTGCTGTCCGACGACCCGGTGGTGAAGATGTTCGGGCTGGGCCTCGCCACCGCCGTCGCCCTGGACGCCACCGTCGTCCGCGGTGTCCTCGTGCCGTCGACGATGGTCCTGCTCGGGCGCGCCAACTGGTGGCTGCCCGGGTGGCTGGACCGGCTGCTCCCGCACATGGACGTCGAGGACGACGGGCACGGACCGGAACAGCCCGCTGCCGAGGCTCCCGACGAGGACCGGGCCGACAGCGCCGACCTCACCCTCACCAGGGGGGCGTCATGAGCCGCCGCCCCGTCCGGGCCCGCAAACGGCTGCTGTGGGCGGCAGCGGCCGCCGTGCTGATCACCCTGCTCCCGGCGGCCGACCGGGTCGCCGCCGCCCTTGCCGAGCACCGGCTCGCCGACCGCATCGCGGCGCGGCAGAGCGAGGTGGTCGGCGAGCCGCAGGTGACCATCGACGGCTTCCCCTTCCTGCTGAGCGCGGCAGAGGGGAGCTTCTCCCGGGTGGCGGTGCGGGCGGACGCCGTCACCCGGGAAGGCCGGTCCGTACAGGCGTCGATGGACTTCACGGACGTGTCGGAGCACGCCGGCTCGTACCGCGCAGCGTCGGCGGACGCCCGGTTCACCGCTCCCTTCGGCTCGTTCGGTGACGGGCTCGGCCCCGACACGTCGCTGTCGGACGACGGCCACGGCAGGCTGCGCATCGACCGGCAGGTTTTCGGCCTGCCGCTGACCGTCACCGCGGAGCTCCGCCTGTCCGGCCGCACCGTCAAGGTGGTGCCGGTGGCGGCGTCGTTCGCCGGGCGTCCGGTCGATCCGTCGGGCCCGCGGATCTCCGGCGCGTTCGCCGGGCAGGACCGCACGCTGCCGGAGCTGCCCGCGGGCCTCGAACCCACGGACGTCTCGGTGACCGGAGCGGGCGTGGTACTGCACGCCCGCGGGTCGGACGTCCGGCTCACCTAGCGGGGTGCCGCTCCACCACCACGGATGCGGGGGGGGGGGGGGGGGGGGGGAGCACCCCCCCCCCCCCCGTCCGTTTTCACAACAACCCCCAGGGGGGAGGCTCAACCACCCCGCCGGAACCTCCCCAAAGGCAACCCCTCCCCCCCA
>NZ_JBHZCF010000008.1:261557-279254 GCF_042755225.1 Streptomyces sp. NPDC059169
GGTGGGATGTCGCGCCCCTCGGGGGGGGTTCCCCCCCCCCACCGGGGATCCGCGGCCCGGACGGAACCACCCCCCCCTCCCGCCCGCCGCATCCGGTGTCGACGGCGTCCGCGGTGGGAGACGCTAAACGCCCGTGGAGCGCCTGCAAGACGGGCACCCGTGCCCGCACAGCGCGGTGAAGCAGGAAGCCCCCGGAAGGGTCAGACGACCCAGGCCGGAACCCCTGGACTTCATGCCATGGAGCACGTCAAGACATGAGCGTTTCGACGAGCGTTTCCTGGAGCGCACCCAACCAGAGGTACGCCATGACCATCGGCTTGCGCGGATCGGAGTCGGGCAGCCGGTACAGCTCGTCGCCCTCGTCCTCGTCGGTGACCTCCAGCCGGGTGCCGATCGTCAACCGCAGGTCGTTCAGCGCACCCAGCCAGTGCCGCGAGTCGTCTGCCGTCAGCTTCAGCACCGCCCCGCCCTCACCCTCGACGGTGAGTGCGTCGAGGTTGCGCACGACCGCGAGGGCGTCGTCCCGCTTGCGGGCGCGCAGGTCGTTCTCCGTGTAGCGGCGGAACTCGGCCGCGAATTCCTGCAGTTGCTCGGCGTTCTCGGCCGCGTCGGCACCGGGGCCGCCGTACGCGTCGGGGAAGAGCCGGGCCAGCGCGGGGTCCGAGGGCGGCTCGCTCGGCCCCTCCGCGAACAGTGCTGCCAGCGGGTCCTCCCCCTCGGCCGGCTCGTCTCCGGGACCGATCAGCTCGAGCAGTTGGACGGCCAGGGAGCGCAGGATGGAGATCTCGACTTCGTCGAGCGCGACGGCGGCGCCACCGCCGGGCAGCGCCTCGAAGTGCCCGGGCATCACTTGCGGTCCTGGGAGAGGGTCGCCCACAGCCCGTAGCCGTGCATCGCCTGCACGTCGCGCTCCATCTCCTCACGGGTGCCACTGGAAACGACTGCGCGACCCTTGTGGTGGACGTCCAGCATCAGCTTGTGGGCCTTGTCCTTGGAGTAGCCGAAATAGGCCTGGAAGACGTAGGTGACGTAGCTCATCAGATTGACTGGATCGTTGTGCACGATCGTCACCCAGGGAACATCGGGCTCGGGTACGGCGAAGACCTCCTCGGCCGACTGGGTCTGCTCGATCTCTAGGGGCACAGTCACTCCACCCATGCTGCCACCCCGGAGGCCCCGTCGCACAAACGACCCCGGCCGATTCACCGACATCTCGTCAGTCTGACGAAATTAGGGGTAGCATCCTCACCATGAACACTGCGGATCCGAAGCCGGCGGCAGAAGGCGTGCGTGACGTGCTTCCACGGTCGGGGCGACGGGTCGGCGTGCCGTCGACCGCACTCTTCACCGACCAGTACGAGTTCACGATGCTCCAGGCGGCGCTGAAGGGCGGCACCGCCGACCGCCGCTCCGTCTTCGAGGTCTTCACCCGCCGGCTGCCCGAGGGGCGTCGCTACGGGGTCGTGGCGGGCACCGGACGCGTGCTCGACGCCGTGGAGAACTTCCACTTCGACGACGGCGTGCTCGACTTCCTCGGGAACCAGGGGATCGTCGACGAACCGACCCTCGAGTGGTTGTCCGGCTACCGCTTCGGCGGCGACGTCTGGGGCTACCCGGAGGGCGAGGTCTACTTCCCGGGTTCGCCGGTCCTGCGGGTGGAGGGCTCCTTCGCCGAGTGCGTGCTGTTGGAGACGGTGATCCTGTCGATCCTCAACCACGACTCGGCCATCGCGGCGGCGGCATCACGGATGTCGACCGCCGCGGGCGGGCGCCGGCTCATCGAGATGGGCGCCCGGCGCACGCACGAGCTCGCCGCCGTCGCCTCCTCGCGCGCCGCGTACGTCGGGGGCTTCGACTCCACCTCTGACCTCGCCGCCGGCTTCCGGTACGGCATCCCGACGGTCGGCACCAGCGCGCACGCCTTCACCCTGCTGCACGACACCGAGCGCGACGCGTTCCGAGCCCAAGTGGACTCGCTCGGACGCGGCACGACCCTGCTCGTCGACACGTACGACGTCGCCGAAGCCGTCCGCACCGCCGTGGAGGTCGCCGGGACGGGGCTCGGCGCCGTGCGCATCGACTCCGGGGACCTGCTGCTGGTCGCCCACCGGGTTCGGCAGCAGTTGGACGACCTCGGCGCGCACCGTACGAAGATCGTCGTGACCTCCGACCTCGACGAATACGCGATCGCCTCGTTGGCCGCCGCACCGGTGGACGCCTACGGGGTGGGAACGCAACTGGTCACCGGCAGCGGACACCCCACCTGTTCCATGGTCTACAAGCTGGTGGCGCGCGCCGCCTCGGCCGACCCGACCGCGCCACTCGTGCCCGTGGCCAAGAAGTCCACCGCAGGAAAGGCGTCCGTCGGGGGCCGCAAATGGGCGGCCCGTCGAACCGACGCTACCGGTGTGGCCGAGGCCGAGGTACTCGGTACCGGCCCGGTACCGGAGGAGTTCGCGGACCGGCAGCTGCTGGTCGAGCTGGTCAAGGCCGGCGAGGTCGTCGGGCGCGAGCCGCTGGACACGGCGCGCGAGCGACACATCGCGGCGCGAGCGGCACTGCCCGTCTCCGCGGTGCAGTTGTCGCGCGGTGAGCCGGTGCTCCCCACGGAGTACGCGTGATCCACCATGAACACGAGATGACGCAGGAAGCGACGGCGGCTCCCACGGCAGGCAAACGCCCCCTCCCCCAGGCCCGTTGAAGTCTCTACCCTCAGAACATTGCCGCCTGACCACCACCCCCCTCCACCGAAGGACACCCGCCATGCACCGCGCATTGATCGTCGTGGACGTTCAGAACGACTTCTGCGAGGGCGGCAGCCTCGCGGTGGCGGGGGGTGCCGACGTCGCCGCCGCCATCACCGACCTGATCGGCCAGGCCCAGCCCGGCTACCGCCACGTCGTGGCGACCCGTGACCACCACATAAGCCCCGGCGACCACTTCTCGGAGCGGCCCGACTACGTGGACTCCTGGCCGGCCCACTGCGTCGCCGGGACGGAGGGGGTCGGCTTCCACCCGAACTTCGCGCCGGTGGTCGCCAGCGGGGCGATCGACGCGGTCTTCGACAAGGGCGAGTACGCCGCGGCGTACAGCGGGTTCGAGGGGACCGACGAGAACGGGACCACGCTGGCACAGTGGCTGCACGACCGCACGGTCACGGAGATCGACATCGTCGGTATCGCCACCGACCACTGCGTGCGGGCGACAGCCCTGGACGGGGCCAGGGAAGGCTTCCGCACCCACGTCCTGCTGGACCTGACGGCCGGGGTCGCCGAGGCGACGACCCAGCGGGCGCTGGAGCAGATGCGGGAGGCGGGCGTGGAGCTGTCCGGCAAGCCCGTGGTGTGAGACGCGCCCCGGAGTGCGCACGGGCCCGCGGCGCACGGCGCCGCTCCCACCGGCCGGTCCGTGTCGTCCAGTACCTGCCCGGACGCGTTGGGGGGGAGCGCGCCCCGTGGCGCCGGGAGGACCGGGTGTCCGTCCTCACGCGCCGGGGGCGGTCGAAGCGCACCGCGTGATGCGCCCCCCGTGCTGCCCCGCGCACGGAACAGCGTCGGCCGGGGAGCGTTCCGCACCGCGACGGGGCTACGCCCCGCCGGCGGGCTTCAGGAGCGCCCGGATCGGGTGCCAGAGCTCCTGGGTCTGCTCCTCGTGGGTCCGCCACAGCAGGCCGTCCGGGTGGTGCAGCACGGCCGTGACCTCGTCCGGCGTCGGTGGCTCCGCGTTCCCCCGCAGGTAGACGGCGCGCAGCCCCAGGTTCCGCAGCCGGGTCAGGGCGCGGGCCCGGTTCGCCGCGTGCACCAGCACCCGGACCGTGCTGCCGTCGCCCACCGGGCTGGGCAGGCCTATCGCGACCACCACACTGCCTCCTGGCAGTTTGCAGAACCCTCCGCCGGGCATGCCTCACGCTCCCCCGTACTCACTGTCAATAAGAACTTCGGTCAGACGCACCTAAACACGATCGGCCGCCGCCCGCTAGAGGGCAATGGTCGATCATGCTCTGACCTGCTACTTCATTGGTCATACCGGCCTCCGTCCGGCAGCCCGGCGACTCTCCCGAACACCACGCGCATCCCAGTCCCGATGCCGGACGTCAACAGCCGCAGCCGTCCCGCACCCCACCCGGTGCGGTACGTCCGGGTCCGGGTCGGCAAGCGCAGCACCGGTCAGGAAACCCGCGACGGCGAGAACGCCTCCCGGTACGCAGGACCCGGCTCCGGCCGCGGCGACGGACGCGGCGACGGACGCGTCCGGGCGAGCGGGAGCGTCGCTCGATGCGCCGGCGTAGTCACCGGCGGGCACGGCGGGGCCCCCTTCGTGCTGGAGGTGGATTCTCGGCGTGTCGTCGGACGCGCGGGCGCCTCTCTTCCTCGCGCCCGGGGCCGGGAAATGCGGTTGGCCGCCGCTCCCCGTGGGAGCGACGGCCAACCGTGCTTGCGGGTGCCCTGACCTACTTGGTCGACGGGCCGACCTGCACGGTGATCGTCTGGCCGTTCTTCGGCTCCCTGACGATCCGGATCCGCGTGTTGGTGTCACTCACCTTGACACCGGCGGTCGGGTTCTCCTCGTACCAGTAGACGCCCTTGCGGTCGTCGAAGACCGGGTTGCCCTTGTGCGAAGCGATCTTCACACCCGCGTCCGCCTTGTGCAGCCTGAAGGCGTCCGAGCGGTAGGTGCTGAAGGTCGAGTCGTACGACTGGATGCGGTTGCGCATCAGCGTGCCGTCCGCCCACTTCATCGGCTTGGCGTTGGCGTCCACCGGCAGGACCAGGCCCGCGCCGTGGTGCTGGCTGGTGTTGTTGTCCTTCTGGGAGGTGTCCCAGAGCCAGACCAGCAGACCGTTCTGGTACGGGTAGTGCTCGACCCAGCCGTCCTTCGGCGCCTTGAAGCCGAAGTTGTACGGGCCGACCTTGAGGGTCCCGTCGTACGAGACGTACTGCCGGTTCTCCGCCAGGTAGTACTGCTCGTACTCCTTGGTGAAGCTCTCACCGACCCGGGAGAAGCCCTTGGCGGTCCAACCGTTGTCGTCGCCCTCGGCGTTGTCCGTGAACAGCGGGGCGCCGTCGGCGTTGATGCTGATCTCGTCGGCCGCGAAGCCCTTGCCGCCCGCGCCGCCGTCCGTCTGGTAGCGGAAGCGGACGTCGACCTTCTTGCCCGCGTAGGCGTCCAGGCCGTACACGAGCTTCTTGTACGCGCCGGACTGACCGGTCAGCGCCGGGGCGTCGCTCGCGTCACGGGGGATCGGCGTGCCGTCGGCGGTGCCGTCCAGGGCCGTCCAGTGGGCTCCGCCGTCCGTCGACGCCTCGGCGTAGAGGAAGTCGTAGTCGGCCTCGATGTCCCACCAGCCCGAGAGCTCCAGGGACGCCTCGGACTTGCCGGTGAGGTCGACGGAGCGGGTCAGGGTGTTCTTGAGGTCGTCACCCATGTCGCTCCACCACTGCTTGGAGCCTTCAGCAGGCTTCACGACGGTGGTGGTGACCGTCTTCTTCGGCAACTCGACGACGAGGGCCTGCGGGTTCTTGGTGTTGTACGCGGACACACCCAGCTTGTGGGTGGACTTCGTCGCCGCCTTGCCCTTGGTGTAGTTGAGCCAGCCCAGCTGCAGCTTGTCCCAGGCGGTCATGTCGCCGGGCATGTCGCCGATGGAGTCCCGGCCGCTGCCGAGCCACGAACCGGACGACATCAAGGTCCAGAAGCCGGTCGAGTTCTCGCCGCCACCGGAGGTGTCGTACAGGTCCGGCAGGCCGAGGTCGTGACCGTACTCATGGGCGAAGACCCCCAGGCCGCCGTTCTCCGGCTGCATGGTGTAGTCGCCGACCCAGATGCCGGTGTTGCCGACCTGGGTGCCGCCGGCCTTGTTGTTCGCCGGACCGGTCTTGCCCGCGTCGGTGCCGTAGGCGTACCAGCGGTGCGCCCACAGGGCGTTGGGGCCCTCGGCGCCGCCGCCGGCCGACTCGTCCTCGCCCGCGTGGACGATCTGGAAGTGGTCGATGTAGCCGTCGGGCTCGTTGAAGTTGCCGTCGCCGTCGAAGTCGTAGCGGTCCCACTGGTCGTACTGCGCCAGCTGGGCCTTGATCTCGGCGTCGGTCTTGCCCTTGGCCTTCTGGTCGGCGGTCCAGGCGGTAACGCCGTCCTTGACCGCGTCCCACACGTTGTTGCAGTTGGACTGGCCGCAGTAGTTGGACCCGTAGCGGGCCTCGTTGTAGTCGACCTTGACCCAGTCCGAGACCGCGCCGTCGACGGAGTAGCGGCCCGAGGAGGTCCGCTCGTAGTAGGTCTTCAGCGACTGCTTGGGCTTGCCCTTCTTGTCCTTGCCCTTGCCGAAGTAGAGGTCCTGGAAGTGCTGCTGGTTGTAGTCCTTCTGCCAGGCGGTGGAGTTGTCCACCGTGCGGTCCGGCTGCGCGATCTTGTTGTGCAGCGGGCCGGGCGTGCCACCGTACTTCTTGACGGGCGGCTTCGGGCCGTCGCCGTCCGGGTCGATCATCGTGGTGTCGTCGACCTTGTCGCCGAACTCCACCAGAATGGTGAAGATCTTGTCGGTCTTCTCCCGGCCGAGTTCGACGTACTTCTTGGCATCGAGCTTCACGACCTTGGACGCGCCGCGCTGCTGCACGGTCGCGTCCCCGGATATGACCCGCTCCAGCGCCGCCTGGCGCTGCTGCTCCTGGCGCTTGCTGAACGGACCGTCGAGGTCGTGGACGACATGCCCCTTGCTGTCGCCCTTCCCCGGCGCCGGATCGTGGCGCTCGACTCCGACGGAGCCGGAGACGTTGCCCTGGGCCTGGGCCGTGGTGAAGGCCGCGGCCGTCGCACCGGTCGTGGCAAGAGCCACGAGCACCGCGGACGCTCTGATCGCGCGTCGTTTGTTGGTCACTTGATGGTGTCCTCCCCTGCGCCGCCGGCGTCACCGCGGACCAAAGACTGTGGGGTGGTGGATCCGCGCGCGGCAGCGCGTCACAAGTGACGACATTCGACCGGAGTTGCCAGCGAAAAGACAGACCTTGACTTGAGCAGGCCAACTGCACTATGCAGGGGTTCAGTTCCGGATACCGGACGTGCAGCCCGGGGGTAGGGACGACGGTGCTCCGCCGCCCCTCCCGCGTCGACCCACGCGTTCCAACTCGGACTTCGGGGGCAGGTGACCCACCGGCGGGTTCCGAGTGCCGTTCCCGGACAGGCCCGGAAGGAGAACTCGTCGGACCCACCGGTGGCGGTCCGAAGGCAAGGGGGGATGCGGCAGGGGGCCGCAGGAAGACGTCGCGGCCCACCGGACGCTGGTGGACGGCGACGGAGCCGGTGGTCGACGAGTCCGGCCCGAACCGGTTTGCGGCAGAACGCTCACGGCCCGGGGTCGACGACCGACCCCCGGGGTTCGTCGAGGAGTTGCCGCAGCCGCGTCGACCACACCTGTCCGCCGGCTCAGCGCCGGCGGCCGAACCCGCGAAGCACGACCCGACGGGTGCGACACGCTGCTCCTTGACGTCAGCGGGGACCGCTCGGACGCGAAGTGCCCCGGCGGGGCGTCGGAAGGCCGTCAGGCCAGGTGCGCGAAGTGGATGGCGTCGGCGGCCGCAGCTCCGGCGGTGACGGCGGGGACGACTCCCTGCTCCCAGGTCCCTCCGGTCAAATCGCCGGCGGCGTAAAGGCCCGGGATGCTCGTCTTGCGGCCTTCGTCCACGGAGACGTGTCCGTCGCTCAGAACGAGGCCGTGCTCCGCGACCAGCCGCTCGACGAGCGGGACCTGCCGCTGCGGCTGCGGCCACAGCAGGGTCTGCCGCTCCAGGAGGGTGCCGTCGACCAGCTCCACGGCGTGCAGGTCGCCGTCGGTGTGGTGCAGGCGGACGATCTCGCCCACGACGAGGTCGCCGCCCTGCTCGCGCAGGCTCCGGCGCAGTTCGTCGGCGCCCGGCAGGGAAGGAGGGGCGATGGCGATGACATCGCCGGTCCAGGCGCGGAACGCGGTGGCGGCCATGCCGAGGTAGAGGGGTTCGTCGGCGACCAGGGCCCCGGTGCGGTCGGCGTTCTCCTCGCCGATGCAGACGGTCATTCCCTCGATCCCCTTCCCACTGGAGGAACTGTGACCCGCGACACACCGGCATCCACGACTGCCTCCGCCACGGCCCCGGAGCGGCCTCGCACCCACAAGCCGCATGACACCCTGGAGACCGTCGACTGACCGACCGCAGGACAGTCACCCCCCGACGAAGGAGCGATCGTGCCCGCGGACCAGTCCGCCCCCGCCCAGCCCACCGGTCGCTTCCAGCCTCCGGACGTCCGCCGCCGGCAGATCCTGGACGCGACGGCCGCCCTGCTCCTGGGCGACGGTTACGATGCGCTGACCGTCAGCAAGGTCGCCGCCCGCGCCGGGGTCGCCAAGGGCACGGTCTACCTCTACTTCGACTCCAAGCAGGAGCTCCTGGCCGCCCTCCAGGCCGAGATGTGGGACCGCATGCTCCAGGAGCCCGCAGCCCTCCTGGGACTGCCCGACCTGACCTGGACCGAACGCCTCGACGGTCTCGTGGCCGCCTGGATCGCCGTGGAACGGGACCACCACCAGCTCTACCACCGGCTCTTCCACGAACCCGGCGGCGCAGCCGGTGAGGAACCCATGACCGCCGCCCGCGACCTCCTCGTCACCCTCCTCACGGAGGGCCACGCGGCCGGCGAGTTCGACGTGCCGGAACCCGAACTCACCGCCGACTTCCTCACCCACGCCTACACCGGCCCCTGCCACCACACCAAGACCGACACCGACATCACCGCTGCCGTCCAAGCCCTCTTCCACCGCGTCGTCGCCGCCGACCCGCCGAGCCGGCCGCAGTGAACGCCGGGGCTGCCGGGGCCCGGCCGGAAGCAGGGGACGGGGAATCGAACAGCCGCCGTGCCGGACACCACGGACGTGGCGGTGGCCACGCGCCGCACCGTGCCGGCGCCGGCCCCGCCCCGTCGTACTCCGCGGCGGTTCAGCCGCGCCTCGCCGACGCCGGGCCACACCCCGACCTGCGTCGCCAGAGCCGAGGCCCCTGGCCCACCGGCGGATCGCCCACTCCCCGGTAACCCCGTCCCCGGACTCCCGGCCGCGCCACGCGATCCGGTCGAACAGGCGCACCGTCAGGGCCAACTCGTGAGACGAGTGACTCCATGCGCCCCCCATGCACCGGTACCGTGGGTTAGGTCACGCTTACTACCGGTTCCTCTCGGGCATCCACCGTCGTAGGGTCGTCGAACAGTGCGACCCGTTGGTGACACCCCCACAGAATTGCCGCTCCGAGGGACGGAACCCCACCATGCCGCGTCCGACTGCCGCACAGCTCGCCTATGGTTCGGCCACCGTCGTCATCTCGACCGTCGCCATGCTGCTGCTCTCCCGTACGACGACGGGGATCGGCGTCGCGGTCATCGGGGTCGCGGCCCTCGCCCTCGGCCTCCTGGTCGCCGTGACCGTACCGCTGCCCACCCGGGCGAGGGCGGCCCGCGCGGACGGTCGCGGCCGGGCGGGCGTGGCTCCCTCCCCGACCGCGGACACAGCCCGCGTACCCGTCGCCCACGCGGGCAACGGGTCGCGCGTCGGCGAGCACTCACTGCGGCACTGACACCACCACCGTCTTGGCTGCCTTGTCGTGCAGGCCCTGCTTGTAGGGCTTGTCCACCAGGATCATGATGGCCAGGATCAGCGGCCAGATGCAGGGGCAGCAGATGAGCTGCGGCAGCCAGAGCACGGCCGCCCTGGTGAGCGAGGAGCCGGTGTCCGGGGTACTGCCGTCCTTGAGCATCGCGACGCGCATCTTGAACAGCTTCATGCCGAGGGTCTGTCCGGACGAGCGGACCATCAGGGTGTCGTACCCGACGTAGGCCACGATCGTGATGATCTGGAACACCCATTGCACGCCCGTATTCACCTGGGTGAACAGGTCGTTGAAGCCGTCGGACGAGTCCGAGACCCCGCGGTAGATCCCGAACGGGATCCCGATGATCGCCAGGGGGATGAGGACGATCAGCCAGTCGATGAACCGGGCGACATAGCGCCGTGCGGGTTCGGCGAGCGGCGGCATCCCCCGCAGCGGGTCGGGCGGCCCGTAGGGGTCACCTCCGTACGCACCGGAATCGTACGGAGGCGGCGGGGCGGAACCCCCGTACGGAGAACCGGTCCCGGGGGGCGGAGGAGCCCCGTACGGTCCCGCTCCCCCGGGAGGGGGCTGCCCCCCAGGAGGCGGCGGCTGCCCTCCTGGCGGCGGGCCGCCCGGGGGCTGCCCCCCAGGAGGCGGACCCTCGGGCTCCTGGGGCCTCTTGCGGAACGGGTCGTCCTCGGGCGGCTGACTAGGCGGCTGGTCGTTGCTCATGGGGGCAGTGCACCCCGCCCCGCCAGGGCCCGCAACGGCTCATGTGCCGTTCGGGGGACCCGCGGGGCGACGGGGCGTCAGCCCGCCACGAAGGTATGGGCCGCCTTGTCGTGCCAGCACTGCCTCCACGGGCGGTCGAACAGGCACCAGAGCACGTTGACGGTCCCGACGAGCAGCACCCCCAGCATTCCGTGCACCAGCCAGCGGAGCAGCGCTGCGGCGAACGACGGGGGCCCGTGCGACTCGATGTCGCGGACTTCCAGGCCCATCAGCCTCTTGCCGAGCGTGCGCCCCCACTTGGCAGTGGGCAACGCCTCGTAGAGTGCGCCGAGCGCCAGCAGGGCGACGAGTACGACACCGAACTGCACCCCTGTCGTGCCGTCGATCAGCCACACCGTGACCGTTTCACCGGACGTCTTCGCCGCTTGGATCTTCTCGTCGATGTGCGTGAGCGCACCGGAGACGAACGGTGCGGAAACGACGGCGACGACGGCCCCCAGGACGACCGTGTCGATCAGCCGGGCCGCGAAGCGCTTGCCGAGTGCGGCAGGCCGTGCTGCGGCCTGGGCCTGAGCTGCCTGCAGGAACGGGTCGTTGACCGGGGGCTTCCACGGGACGACCGGCGGTTCCTCGCCCTGCCGGTCCAACGGGCGTGCCTGCTGGGCCCATGACGCGGCACCGCCGCCGACGCCCGCCGACATCGGCGCCCGCTGCTGCGCCGGGGCCTTCGCCTGCTGCTGTACCGGCACTTGCGCCGCCCGCTGCGGCGGGGCCGTCACCGGATGTGCCGGATCCTGTTCCTCGCCGACCTGCGCCCCGGACCCCCGGGGAGGCGGGGTACGCGCCGGCGGCGGTTGCTTCGGCGGCGTCATCGTGCGCATCGTCATCGTGCCTTCGGAGGACGGCGCGTCGCCCTGATGGTGCAGGCCCGGGGTGGTCATCGTGCCGTCCGTCGGCTGCGGCTCCTGCTCGGCCGCCGCGCCGGCGACGCTGCGCACTCCCGGCAGTGCGCCGCCGGTCGGGTCCGCCGGGGGCGTCCCGGACGCGGTCTCGGCCGCGGTCTCCGCACGCGGGTCCTGGTGCCCGGAGGCGGCCGTACGGCGGACCCGTACGCCGGACGACGGTCCCGACGCCCCGCTGTCGGCGACGCCTGCCGCCGGACCGTCCTGGACGGCCGCTGGCCGGTCCCACGCCTGGCCCGGAGCCGGGGCCGATGCTGCCTGGGAGCCGGCGCCCGGCAGGTCCGCCCCGTGGGTCTGCGAGCCCCAGGAGACACGGCGGTCGAGGTCACCGCCGAAGCCGGTCTGCTGGGAGGCGTCCGCGTGCCAGGCGCTGGCCGGCGGCTGGACACCTGCCGGGGCCTCGGGGGCCTCGTCAAGGAAGACGGGACCCGTCTCCTCGACGGACGCGGCGGCCGGGGCGTGCGCCGCCGCGGCCGAGGGCGGCGGCGACGGCGTCGCGTCGCCGCCCTTCGGCGCCGGACGGCTCGTCCCGGGCACCCATGACGTCCCGTTCCAGTACCGGACGTATCCGGGGATGGACGGGTCGGGGTAGTAGCCAGGCGTGGGGCTGCCGTCGCCGGTTGCCGGGGTTGGGGCGCTCATCACCGTGGTCCCGTATCTCCTGGAGGCATCGATTCAAGGGTCCACATCTATCAGACCGGCGGCCTGCTCCGGGCCCGTCCCGCCCGAAGGCCCACTTTCCGGTAGTGCCTGCCCCCACTACACGGGTCGGGTGCCCCGACACTGAGAAGTTGTGGGTGAAAGTCACGTAATAGTCGGTGGGGACGGCGCTCTCCCCCTGTGTGGCCCGCTCCGGGGCCTCGTGTCAGGAAAGGAAGTCGCACTCTCATGCACACCGTGGAACGCGAGCTGGAGCTCAAGTTGGTGCTGTCGTCGGACCACAGCGTCCCCGTCCCGGCGCGACTGACCTACTGCGCGGAGGATCCGTACGCCGTCCACATCAGCTTCCACATCGGCTCGGAGTCCCCGGTGGACTGGGCCTTCGCGCGGGAGCTGCTGGTCGAGGGGGTCTTCCGGCCGTGCGGCCACGGAGACATCCGCATCTGGCCGACGAAGGTCGAGGGGCACAGCGTCATCCTGATCGCGTTGTCCTCACCGGACGGCGAGGCCCTGTTGGAGGCTTCCGCCGCGCAGGTCTCGATGTGGCTGGAGCGGACGCTGCGGTTGGTGCCCCCCGGCACGGAGTCGGAGCGACTGGCTCTCGACGCCGGGTTGGCCGAGCTGCTCGCCCCGGGCGGGGACGCCATCGGAGACGACGCGCACCGCCGCGACGCCTCCCCCGCTCTCGGCGGGGAGACGCCGAGAGCGGGGGGCGAGCCGCAGGACTCCTCCCGGCCCGCCCCGGATCAGACGTAGGTGTGCGTGATGAACTCGATGGAGTGCCCGTCGGGGTCGTCGACGTACACGCCGCGGCCCCGGAAGAGGTGGTTGATCGATTGCGGTGACGCGTGTTCCGGGTCGGCCCAGTAAGGCAGTTCGCGGTCCTGTATCCGCGCGAGGATCTGGTCGAACTCCTCGTCGCTGACGAGGAAGGCCAGGTGCTGGGAGACGACCTCGGCCCCGTCCGTCCCGTCGAGGTAGTCGAGCGTGACCCCGTTGGCGAGCGGGACACTGGCGAAGGGACCGAAGGGCTCGGGATCGGGTGCGCCGATCAGCCCGGTGAGGAAGCGGGCGGCGGCGAAACGGTCGGTGCTGTGGACGATGGTGTGGTCAAGACGTGCGGGCACGGCTCCTCCTTCGTCGTTCTTCTCACACGCTATGCGGGACTGTGACTCCGCGCTCCGCGCACGGCCCCGTCCACGTCCACGTCGTCAGCGTGCCGTCGATCCGCGTCGGGCGCGCTGCCTCGTGGCGGGTGGCGGGCCCGGACGACCCGCCCCGGCCCGCGTCCCCTCGGTGCTCGCGCACCCGGTGGGGCCGCATCAGAACACCTTGCCGGGGTTGAGGATGCCGAGCGGATCGAAGACCGCTTTGATGCCGCGTTGCAACTCGACTCCGACCGGACCCAGTTCGCGGGCGAGCCATTCCTTCTTGAGCACGCCCACGCCGTGTTCGCCCGTGATCGTCCCACCGAGGCGCAGCCCGAGCGCCATGATCTCGTCGAACGACTCCCGGGCTCGCCGCGTTTCGTCGGGATCGGTGTGGTCGAAGCACACGACGGGGTGGGTGTTGCCGTCCCCGGCATGTGCGCAGACCCCGATCGTGAGGTCGTACTCGTGCGCGATCGCCGCGGTGCCGTCGAGCATCGCGGCGAGCTGGGAACGGGGCACGCAGACATCGTCGATCATCGTCGCGGACTTGACGGTCTCCAGGGCGGTGAGGGAGAGCCGGCGGGCCTGGAGCAGCATGTCGGACTCGGCGGCGTCGTCCGCGGGCACGACCTCGGTGGCCCCGGCGGCCACGCAGAGCTTCCCGACCGCTGCGAGATCGGCAGCGGGGTCCGGGGTGTCGAACGCGGCGAGGAGCAGCGCCTCCGTGCTGTTGGGGAGCCCCATGTGCGCCATGGCGTTGACCGCCTGGATGGTGGTGCGGTCCATGAGCTCCAGCAGCGAGGGGGTGTGGCCGTGCTCCATGATGGTGCAGACCGCCTCGCACGCAGCGGCCGCGGAGGCGAACTCGGCGGCGAGGGCCAGCTGTTGGGGAGGCTGCGGGCGCAGCGCCAGAACGGCTTGCACGATGACGCCGAGGCTGCCTTCGGAGCCCACGAAGAGCCGCGTGAGGTCGTATCCGGCGACCCCCTTCGCCGTGCGGCGGCCGGTACTGAGGAGACGGCCGTCAGCGAGGACGACGTCGAGGCCGAGCACGTACTCGGCGGTGACGCCGTACTTGACGCAGCACAGTCCGCCGGAGGCCGTGCCGATGTTTCCGCCGATGGTGCACGTCTCCCAGCTGGAGGGGTCCGGCGGGTAGTACAGGCCGTGTTGGTTCACGGCGCGCGACAGCGCGGCGTTGACGACGCCCGGTTCGACCACGGCGATCCGCTCGACGGGGTTGATCTCGATGACCCGGTCCATGCCGACCAGCGAGAGGACGATGCAGCCGTCCGAGGCGTTGGCCGCACCGGACAGTCCGGTGCGCGCTCCCTGGGGGACGACCGGGACGCGGAGGGCGGTCGCGGTGCGCATGACGTGCTGGACCTGCTCGACGGTGCGCGGCAGGACGACGACGGCTGGGCTGCCCGCGTCGCAGAAGCTCGCCATGTCGTTGGCGTACGACGCGGTGACGTCGGGGTCGGTGATCACTGCTTCGGCGGGCAGTCCCGCCCGGAGCCGGGAGAGGAGATCATCCATGATCCCAGACTCGCACCGGGGGCCATCGGTGTGAACCCGTCTGCCTTCCGTGTCGCCGCCCCGAGTGCGTTCTTCGTATGGACCGATGAATGGCGCAGAGTGATCGCCATGAAGACGCGATACGCCCCAAACGTCAGGAACGCGGTGGTCGCCTCGCTGGTCGTCGGGGCGCTCGGCACCGGGATCATGGTCTTCGGACCGGGTGGGGAGGACGGCCCCGCACCGGCGCCGGGCCCGGCCGGGCAGGCGATGCTCGCGGCGGGTGTGGGGGCGTCCAGATCGCTCGGTGAGGTGTCCGCGCTGATCCGGTCCCACGAGAAGTGGGTGGGGGCGCATCCGGACGACAGCGGCGCCTGGGCGGTGCTCGGGCTGGCGTACACGCAGCGGGGGGTCCTGCTCGGCGACCCGACGTCCTACCCGAAGGCCGAAACGGCGCTGAAACGGTCGCTGGAGGCCCTTCCCGGGGAGAAGGGCAACGCCGACGCACAGCTGGGCATGGCGGTGCTGGCGAACGTGCGCCGCGACTACGCGGCGGCGAAGCGGTGGGCCGAGAGCGTGCGGGCCAGGACGCCGAAGCAGTGGACGACGTACCCGGTGCTGATCGACGCCTACAGCGGGCTCGGCCAGTACGCAGGGGCGGAGAAGGCCATGGCGAAGCTGTCGGCCCTACGGCCGGGCCTGCCGCAGACCCTGCTGCGCTCGTCCCAGGTGGCACAGGTCCAGGGACAACGGGAGGACGCGATCGCGACGGCGGACGAGGCGTCGACGCGATCCGCCACGACGGCGGAGAAGACGGTGGCGATGCACCGGCTGGGCGAGCTCGCCTGGGAACGCGGCGAGCCGGGGGAGGCGGCCGGGTACTACGACGCGGCGCTGCGGCTCGATCCGCGGCACCATCCATCGCTCGCGGGACGGGCGCGGGCGCGGGCGGCACTCGGGCGCACGAACGAGGCGCTGCGCGATTACCAGGCAGCCGTCCAGCGGCTCCCGCTGCCCCGGTACGCACTTCAGGCGGGCGAGCTGTACGAGTCGCTGGGGCAGCGCACCGAGGCGCTTGCGCAGTACGGCGCCGTGCGCACCCTGGCTGCCCGGGCGCGCAAGAGCGGAGCGAACGAGGAGCTGGTGCTCGCCGCGTACGAGGCGGACCACGCCAGCGCCCGCTCGGCGGTGACCCGGCTGGGGCGGCAGTGGCGGCAGCTGCGCCGCAACACGGAGGTCTCGGACACGCTCGGCTGGGCGCTGTTCCGGGCGGGGCGGACGAAGGAGGGTCTGAAGTACGCCAAGCGGGCGACCGCGACGGGTGAGCAGAACGCCCTGTACTGGTACCACCGGGGCGAGATCGAGCGCTCCCTCGGCGACGACGGCCCGGCCCGACGGCACCTCGCGCAGGCCCTGCGCATCAATCCGTACTTCTCACCGCTGCTGGTGAAGCGGGCGAAAGCCGCGCTCAAGGAACTCGGAGATCCGCCGCCGGGAGGGCCGCGCGACGTCGAGGGCGAGCCTTGGGACGACTCCGTGATCCCCGACGACGACGGGGACTACCCGGAGGACGACGGGGACTACCCGGAGGACGAGGAGTCTCCCGCGCAGTCGCCGGGACCGCGCGAGTCCCGGTCCCCGGCGGAGTCGGACCAACCGCGTGACGTTCGGCCCTCGGGGGCGCGGCGCGATGCCGACGGGACGTCCCCGGAGCCGACGCGGGTGGGTGCCGCGCCCCACCCGTCGGAAGGCGGCTGACCGGCGGGCCGCGTGGCCCGTCCGCGTCGCCGGGGCTCAGAGCACCGCCGTGCCGATCAGGGCGTTGCGCGTGACGAGCGCGGCGAGTGCCGATTCGTCCAGGCCCTCGGTTCCCGCCGGGCGCAGCGGCAGGACCATGTAGCGGGTTTCCGCGGTGGAGTCCCAGACCGTGATGCGGGTGCCGTCCGGGAGGTGGACGCCGAACTCCTCCAGCACGGCCCGGGGTTCTCGGACCACGCGGGAACGGTAGGACTCGCTCTTGTACCAGCCTGGCGACGGCCCCAGCAACCGGACCGGGTAGCAGGAGCAGAGCGTGCAGACGATGACGTTGTGGGTGTCGGGGGTGTTCTCGACGACCCGCAGCCGTTGCGGCTGGACCCCGCCCGAGGACATGCCGAGCTCGGCCACGGCGGAGGTGCCGTCGGCGAGCAGTCGGCCGCGGAAGGCCGGGTCCGTCCAGGCGCGGGCCACGACGCGGGCTCCGTTCGCGGGGGACGCACCGCTGAGGAAGGCGTCGAGTGCTTCGTCCAGCGCGGCACCCGCGACGATGCCCCGGTCCTCCAGGAGGGTTTCGAGACGGCGCACCCGACGGGAGATCTCCGCGTCGTGATGGGGTCCGGTCACGGTCGTCCCTCCTCCAGATAGCTCTCGAACAGGTCGAGCACGACGTGGTGGTCCCCCTGGCCCCACAGCTCGCGGGCGGCGAAACTGACGGCGTAGACCTGTTCCCGTGGTGCGTCTCCGCGACCCTGTGCGTTGCGGTCGGCGAGGGGTGCGGGGCCTTCGGGCTCGACCACGGTGCCCAGCTTGCCGCGGGCGTACCGGGGCAGCCGGGTGTGGTGCGGCGGGTCGTGGTGCACGGTGCGGACCAGGGCGCCCGGGACGAAGCGGTCAGTCATCGAGCTCGCCCGCCCCGATGACGCCCTTGCGTTCCAGGAGGGTTCGGATCGCGTGGAACCAGCGTTCGTAGTACGAGGCCGCCAGGTAGTCGGCCGGCGCCATGGATTCGATGGCGTCGCGGAACTCGTCGAGGTTGTAGACCTTGCGTGCGATCAGGGCCGAGTTGAGCGCGAACACGCGCGCTTCCCAGTCGGCGTGGAAGGGCGCACCGTCGTCACCGGTGTCCAGCGGCCCGAAGCCCTGCATCCCGCCGACGTCGTTGATCCTGGCCATGTACCGACCATAACGGCCCGCGGCCCACGGGTCAGGTCCGTTTGTCTAGGGGCAGTGTTCCTGATCCGCAGAGGTTCAAAATCCAACGCTCGGCACCCCCCCTCCCTAACCCCCCCAACAAAAACCTGAAACCGC
>NZ_JBHZCF010000008.1:279264-317907 GCF_042755225.1 Streptomyces sp. NPDC059169
GTTTCCCCTCCCCCCCACTCCCCCCCTCCTCCCTGGCTTTGTGCCTTCTTCCACCCCCCCCCCCACACCCCCCCCCCCCCCCTACTCCCGTTCCCCCCCCCCCGGGCCGTTGTGCCGGATCCGGCGGGTTACAGGTTCCCGCGCTTGGCCTGCTCCCGCTCGATCGCCTCGAACAGGGCCTTGAAGTTGCCCTTGCCGAACCCCATGGACCCGTGCCGCTCGATGAGCTCGAAGAAGACGGTCGGACGGTCCTGGACCGGCTTGGTGAAGATCTGCAGCAGGTAGCCGTCCTCGTCCCGGTCGGCGAGGATCTTCAGCTCGCGGAGCGTCTCGATCGGGACACGGGTGTCGCCGACCCACTCGCCAAGGGTGTCGTAGTACGAGTCGGGCGTGTCCAGGAACTGGACGCCGGCCGCACGCATGGTGCGCACGGTCGCGACGATGTCGTTCGTGGCGAGCGCGATGTGCTGGACGCCGGCTCCGCCGTAGAACTCCAGGTACTCGTCGATCTGCGACTTCTTCTTCGCGATCGCGGGCTCGTTGATCGGGAACTTCACCTTGAGGGTGCCGTCCGCGACCACCTTCGACATCAGTGCCGAGTACTCGGTGGCGATGTCGTCGCCGACGAACTCCTTCATGTTGGTGAAGCCCATGACCTTGTTGTAGAAGGCCACCCACTCGTTCATCTTTCCGAGCTCGACGTTGCCCACGCAGTGGTCGATGGCCTGGAAGGTCCGCTTCGCCGGCGGCTCGACGATCGGCTCCGCCGCCTTGAAGCCGGGAAGGTACGGGCCGTTGTAGGCGGAACGGTCGACGAGGGTGTGACGGGTGTTGCCGTACGTGGCGATGGCGGCGAGGACGACCGTGCCGTGCTCGTCCTTGACCTCGTGGGGCTCCTCGATGCCGCGGGCGCCCTGCTCGGTCGCGTACGCGTAGGCGGCCCGGGCGTCCGGTACCTCGATGGCCAGGTCGACGACGCCGTCACCGTGCTCGGCGACGTGGTCGGCGAGGAACCGGCCCCAGTCGGTGGAGGGCTTGATGACGGAGGTGAACACGAAGCGGGCGGCGCCGTTGGTGAGCACGTACGAGGCGGTCTCACGGCTGCCGGTCTCCGGGCCCGCGTAGGCCACGAGCTTCATGCCGAAGGCGGTGGAGTAGTAGTGCGCGGCCTGCTTGGCGTTGCCGACGGCGAAGACAACCGCGTCCATACCCTTCACCGGGAAGGGGTCGGCCTGCCGGGCGGTGTCGGGGGTGTGATCCAGGGTCTCGGTCATGGCGGCAGACTCTCTCCCATCCACAAGCTGCGCAATAGTTTGTGTATCGGCTGGTCAATCTGCCCAACCCATGTCCGTTTTGGCCAGGCGATCTGTACAGGATGACTACCCAGGAGGCTGGAGTGGCGATCGATCATCTGGACGGCAGACTCATCGTGCTGCTCGCGCGGGAGCCGCGGATCGGAGTACTGGAGGCGTCCCGGCGCCTCGGAGTCGCACGCGGCACTGTCCAGGCGCGACTGGACAGGCTCCAGTCGAACGGAGTGATCCGGGGCTTCGGACCCGACGTCGACCCCGCGGCGCTCGGCTACCCGGTCACCGCCTTCGCGACGCTGGAGATCAAGCAGGGCCAGGGCGCGGACGTGCGGGCCCACCTCGCCACCGTCCCCGAGGTGCTCGAGCTGCACACCACGACCGGCCACGGCGACATGCTGTGCAGGCTGGTCGCCCGCTCCAACGCCGACCTCCAGAGGGTGATCGACCGCGTCGTCCGCTTCGAGGGCATCGTGCGGGCGTCGACGGCGATCGTCATGGAGAACCCGGTACCGCTGCGAATCATCCCGCTGGTGGAGCAGGCCGCGCAGGACGCGGGCTGAGGCCGCTCGTCACGGGGCGCCCGACCGGGACTCCCGGATCAGCACTGCGGGACCTGACCGCCCTCCTGCAAGGCCCGCAGCGCGGACACCGCGTCCTCCAGGCTCGTGACCGGGATCAGCCGCATGTCCTCGGGGCGCTCGGCCTCGGCCTCCTGGCACTCGGCCTTCGGCACGAGGAACACGGTGGCCCCGTCGCGCGCCGCGGCCTGGGTCTTCAGGGCGACGCCTCCGACGGCACCGACCTTGCCCTTCGGGTCGATCGTCCCCGTGCCCGCGATGTTCCGTCCGCCCGTGAGGTCGCCCCCCGCGCCGTTGCCGTCGAGCTTGTCCACGATCCCGAGGGAGAAGAGCAGTCCGGCGCTGGGCCCGCCGACGTCCGCGAGGTGCAGGTTGACCTTCACCTTCTGCGGGTCCTTCTTGAGGTAGCCGAGGGCGGCCTGCACCGCACTGGCCTGGGACTTCGCCATCTCGGCGGTGTTGTGCTTCTCGATTTCCCGGTCGGACTGACCCGGCGGGTAGACCGCGTCGTGCGGCAGTACGGCCCGGTCCTTGCGGAACCACGCGTCCAGGACGTCTCCGAAGCCGACCTCGACCGAGGGACCGGTCGCCAGGATCGTCGTCATCCGCAGGGCGCCGGTCGTCGTCCGCGTGGGCGCGCCCGAGACCCTGATCACCGAGGTGCCCTGGTCCACTCCCAGGACGTTGGTGGTCTGCCCTGGCTGGGCCACGGCGAACGGCAGCGGCGCGAACGCGGCGACCGCGAGCAGCCCGACCACGGGCACGGCACTGATGGCGAGGGCCCAGGGACGCGAGAGACGAGAGAGGCTAGGCAGCACGGGGTCAATGTATCGGTCCGTCTACCGTGGGCCGAGCGGGGTCACGGGGCTGCCCACGGGCTGCTCCCGCCTCCGCGGGCAGCCCGCAGGCACTCCTGGCGGTGCGGCCGCACCGCGCGGATTCCGGCCGGCTGCCGGGAAGTACCGGGACACGGGCGGCACTCCCGCAGAGCGTCGTGCCCACCGGGGCGGGCACACCGGAGGACGGCCGTCAGCGCAGCGCGTCCGCGACCTCGCGGGCCGCGTCCACGACGCGCGGCCCCACCCGCTCCGGAACCGAGTCGGCAAGCATCACCACACCCACGCTGCCCTCGATGCCGGTGACCCCGATAAGCGGTGCGGCGGCACCGCTCGCGCCCGCCTCGAGCTCCCCGTGGGTCAGCGTGCACACGGGCTCCGACAGCCCGCCCTGCCGCGCCGCGAGGATGGCCTTGCCCGCCGCTCCCCGGTCCAACGAGTGCCGGAAACCCGCCCGGTACGCCACGTGATAGTCGGTCCAGGTCGGTTCGACGACGGCGACGGCCAGCGCCTCCGCCCCGTCGACCAGGGTGAGGTGGGCCGTGGCACCGATGTCCTCGGCGAGCGAGCGCAGCGCCGGCAGCGCCGCCTCCCGCACCAACGGGTGCACTTGGCGCCCGAGGCGCAGCACCCCGAGCCCCACCCTGGCCCGGCCTCCCAAGTCACGGCGGACCAGGGCGTGCTGTTCCAAGGTGGCGAGGAGGCGGTAGACGACCGTCCTGTTGACCCCGAGCCGGTTGGACAACTCGGTGACGGTCAAGCCGTGGTCGGTGTCGGCGAGCAGTTTGAGGACACGCAGTCCCCGGTCGAGCGTCTGGGAAGTCTCCGCGGTCACGACGCCCACTCCTTCGTGGTGAGTGACGGCGACGCTCTCACGGGTCCAGCGGCACCGGTCCCACGGCGACGCACGGAGAGGCCGCCGGCAGGCCATGCACACCGGCTGCGCTCCGCGGCGGCGCTGCCACGGGGCGTTTCGTTTGCGGGGAATGTAGCGACCCGGTCCGCTCAGCGGAAGACCTCGTCCAGAATCCGGGCGCAGGAGCCCGCCGTGCACCGTCCACGGCGGGGTACTCGCCGACGACCTGGAACTTCGCGACGTATATGGCTTTTCAGCGTCCTGTGTACCGGGGCGAAAGGGGGCGGAACGGCAAAAGAGGAGGGTCCGGGCGCCTCCGCGTCCGGACCCTCCTCACCGACCCGCCGGGCTCACCGCATCCGCGTGGCCCACTCCTGTACCTTCTTGATCCTCTCCCGGATCTGACCGGCCGTCGCCTCCGCGCTCGGCGGCCCCCCGCACACCCGGCGCAGCTCGGTGTGGACGACCCCGTGCGGCTTGCCGCTCTGGTGGACGTACGCTCCCACCATCGTGTTCAACTGCTTCCTCAGCTCCAGCAGCTCCTTGTGCGAGACGACGGGCCGCCGTTCGGCCGGCAGCTCCAGCAGGTCGGCTTCCTCGTCCGGCTTCTTGCGGCTGTGCGCGATCTGCCGCGCCTGCCGTTTCTGCAACAGCAGTTGGACCTGCTCGGGCTCCAGCAGTCCGGGGATGCCGAGGTAGTCCTGCTCCTCATCGCTCCCCGGATGGGCCTGCATGCCGAATTCGGCACCGTTGTACATCACCCGGTCGAAGACCGCGTCGGACTCCAGGGCCTCGAAGGGAAGCATGTCCTGCTCCCCCGTGTCTTCGTCCTGCTGCTTGTTCGCCTCGTCCATCTCCTTCTCGGACTCGGCGTAGGGGTCTTCCTCCCCGTCCTTCTTCGGCCGGTCGAGCACGTGGTCGCGCTCGACCTCCATCTCGTTGGCGAAGCCCAGCAGCATGGGGATGGTGGGCAGGAAGACGGACGCCGTCTCGCCGCGCCGGCGGGAGCGGACGAAGCGGCCGACGGCCTGGGCGAAGAAGAGGGGCGTCGAGATGGTGGTGGCGTAGACCCCGACGGCGAGCCGTGGGACGTCGACGCCCTCCGACACCATCCGGACGGCGACCATCCAGCGCTCCTCGCCCTCGCTGAACTCGTCGATCCGCTTCGAGGCACCCGCGTCGTCCGACAGCACGACGGTCGCCTTCGTCCCGGTGATCTCACGGATGAGCTTGGCGTAGGCGCGGGCCGAGTCCTGGTCGGAGGCGATGACCAGGCCGCCCGCGTCCGGAATGGACTTGCGGACCTCGGTCAACCGCTGGTCGGCGGCGCGCAGGACGTTCGGCATCCACTCGCCTCGCGGGTCCAGGGCGGTGCGCCATGCCTGCGAGACGGCGTCCTTGGTCATCGGCTCGCCGAGCCGAGCGGCGACTTCGTCGCCCGCCTTGGTGCGCCAACGCATGTTGCCGCTGTAGCTCAGGAAGATGACGGGCCGGACGACACCGTCGCCGAGGGCGTTCCCGTAGCCGTAGGTGTAGTCGGCGGCCGAGCGCCGGATGCCGTCGTTCCCCTCCTCGTAGGTGACGAAGGGGATGGGGTTGGTGTCGGACCGGAACGGCGTTCCGGTGAGGGCGAGTCGACGGGTCGCCGGCTCGAACGCCTCCAGGCATGCTTCGCCCCACGACTTGGAGTCACCTGCGTGGTGGATCTCGTCCAGGATGACGAGGGTCTTGCGCTGTTCGCTGCGGTTGCGGTGCAGCATCGGGCGTACGCCGACGCCGGCGTAGGTGACGGCGACGCCGTGGTACTCCTTGCTCAGCGGCCCCGCGCTGTACTCCGGGTCCAGCTTGATGCCGATCCGGGCCGCAGCGGCCGCCCACTGCTTCTTCAGGTGCTCGGTGGGTGCGACCACCGTGACCTGCTGCACCACGTGGTGGTGCAGCAGCCAGGACGCGAGCGTGAGCGCGAAGGTCGTCTTGCCTGCCCCGGGCGTCGCCACCGCGAGGAAGTCGCGGGGCTGCTCCTGGATGTACTTCTCCATGGCGCCCTGCTGCCAGGCGCGCAGTTTGCCGGCCGTACCCCAGGGGGCACGGCCGGGGAAGGCGGGTGACAGATGGTGGGAGGCGGTAGTAGTCACGGTCTCCGGTTCGAATCGGGTCCACCGCGCGCTGGGGTCCTCCCGGGCGGGGTCCCGGGGGCGCCAGGCGGGGTGATGGCCGACAGCGGGCGGGCTCGGCCACGGCGTTACGTACGACAACCGGGCCACCCTACCGGTGCGACGGTCGTCTCGCGGGCCTCACGAGGCCGCTGCGCGATGGGGTGAGACCCGCCTCACATCCGCCGTCCGACACCTGGGACCGCGGCTCACAGCGAGCGCAGCACCGCCCCGATCGCCGCCGGATCGGTGAGTTCCCCGGCCGCGACGGCGACGACCAGGTCGTACGCCCGGTCCTGGTCGATGCCTGCGAGATCCGCGCCGTTGACGGCCAGGAAGACCGCGGTGGACAGCCAGGCCGTGCGTTTGTTGCCGTCCAGGAAGGGGGGGTTCGCGGCAAGGGCGTGCAGGAGCGCGCCCGCCTGCTCGTAGAGGTCGGGGTACGCGGCGACGCCGTACGTCCGCGCCCTCGGACAGTGCACCGCGGACTCCAGCAGACCACCGGCCCGCAGCTCGGGCCGGTGCCCGCCGACCGCGATCCGGGCGATCCCGGTCACCTCGCCGACGGTCAGGTGACGCGTCTGGCTGGTGGTCTGGTGGGTCATGTGCCCAGCCTCCTCAGCAGTCCGGCGTGCTGCTGCGCCAGCCGACCCGCGAGCGCCGCGAGCCGGTCGCTCTGCAACCGCAGGTAGTGGTGCACCGCGTCGTGCGCGAGCTCCTCCGCGTTCCGGTCCTGTGCGTCGGCGAGGTCCAGCAGCGCCTCGCGTTCGGCATCGTCGAGGATGATCGTGAGCTCGTGCATGGCCCGATGCTAAGCGGGCCCCCGCGCCGTCGCTCGGTGAGTCACCGGGTGCCCGGGGGCTGGAGGCGCGTGGCCACCCAGGCTCCGGCCAGCGCCACCGCGGCCATGGGGAGGAACACCGCGGCGAAGGCCGCCGGGTGGGAGCCCGCGGCGGCGGAGGCCGAATGGGCGCCGACGGCTCCCCCGCCGAGCGCGACGAAGGCCGCACCGCCCGCCGTCAGGAGCAGGGCGTTGCAGAGGCTGTCGGAGATCTGCAGGGCCGCCGAGTTCGTGCCGGCCTCCTTCGGGGCCGACAGCTTCAACAGCAGGACGCTGGTCGAGGAGTAGACCAGCCCCATGCCGAAGCATCCCCACCCCCACGCCACGGCGACCAGCCACACCGGTACGGAGGGGAGCAGCACGGACGACGCCGTCGCTATCGCGGTGGCGACGAGCACCATCCCGACGACCGTCAGCCGTTCACGACGGGGCTCCAGTCGCGGCCGCGACTGGACGTACGACCCGAGTGCCCAGGTCGCCCCGCCGAGCGCCAGCGACAGGCCCGCGAGCGTCGGGGACAGCCCCCGCTGGGTGACGAGCATCAGCGGGATGAACGATTCGGCAGCCACGAACGACCCGGCGGCCAGTCCGCGGAGGAACACCACCGACGGCAGGCCGCGGGCCGCGCGGTATGTCCCACGGGGCATCAGGCCCCGGTCCCCTGCGAAGGCCGGCACCAACAGGGCCGCGCCCGCCACAGCCGGGGCCAGCGACGCCCACCGCAGGTCGTGCCCCGCATACTGCAGGAGCGCCGCGCCCAGCGTGACCCCGACGGCCAGCCTGGTGCGCCGCGCGTCGAAGGCCGGACCGCCGGGACAGCGGCGCCGGGCTGTCGCCGGCGACTCGCCGCGGGCTCGCACCGCGGGCAGGTGCGCCAACGGTGGAGGGCGGCCCCGCAGGACCGCCCTCCCGCTGACGTGGACCGCCCGATCAGGGAGCGGCCACCGCCGCCTGCGGACGGATCGGCAGGCGGTTGACCGGACGCCCCGTGGCCGCCCGGACCGCGGCGGCGACCGCCGCGGGCGAGGTCACGACCGGCACCGCGCTCGCCGCCTTGGCGCCGAACGGGGCCACCACGTCGCGCTCTTCCACGAGCTTGACGATGCGGACCTCCGGCGCGTCCAGCGAGGTCGGCAGCGCGTACCCCGTCAGGTCCGGGTGGCGGACCAGACCGCGGGCCGTACGGAGGTTCTCCGTCAGGGCCGCACCAACCCCCTGGGTCACGCCCGCCTCGATACGAGCGGCGAGCTGGGCGGGGTTGAGGACCCTGCCGACGTCCTGGGCGACGGCCATCTCGACGACCCGTACGGAACCGAGTTCCACGTCGACGTCGACGACCGCACGGATCGCGCAGAAGGCGAGCCCGACGAAGGCGTCGCCCTGACCGTGGTCGTCGAGGGGCTCGGTGGGGTGGGGGCGGCACTGCGCCGTGGCCCACAGCTCCTTGCCGTCCATCGCCTCGGTGACGGTCGTGGACAGCACGCCGTCGTACGACGTGATCTTGCCGTCGGTGATCTGCAGCAGCTCGGTGGACATGCCGAATTTGTGCGCCAGGGGCTGCAGCAACTGGGTGCGGACCATCTTCGCGGCCCGTTCGACCGCACCGCCCGACACCCAGGTGTGCCGGCCGTGGGTGGCGGCTCCCGCCGGGGGCTGGTCGGTGTCGACGGAGGCGATGTGGACCTCGTCGATGCCGAGCGTCTCCTGGACGATCTGACGCGCCAGGGTGGAGAACCCCTGGCCGGTGTCGACGGCCGCGCAGATCACCGTGGCCACACCGTCCTGGACCTTCACGGTGGCCGTGGACACCTCGTCGGTGCCCTCCGCCCCGAGCATGTGGACCATCCCGAGCGCATAGCCGACACCGCGGCGCACCGCACCGGGCTCTCCGGCTCCCTCGGGGCCGCCGGGCAGCAGCCAGCCGTCCTCCGGACTGTCCTTGGGCAGCTCGGGCAGTGGGAAGTCGCGGACGGCTTCGAGGAGTTCGGCGACCGGCGCCGGGCAGGTAACGGTCTGGCCGGTGGGCAAGAGGTCACCGGTGGCCAGCACGTTGCGCAGCCGGACCTCGGTGGGGTCCAGGCCCAGCTTCACGGCCAGCTTGTCCATCTGGGCCTCGTACGCGGCGCACACCTGCATCGCGCCCTCACCCCGGACGTGGCCGGACGGCGGGTTGTTGGTGCGCACCGCCCAGCCCTCGACGAACGCGTGGGGCACGACGTACGGGCCGCAGGCGAAGGCGACGGCGGCCGCCAGGGACTCGGCGGAGGCGTCGGCGTACGCGCCCGCGTCCAGCAGGATCTGCGCCTCCACCTTGACCAGGCCGCCGTCGGGGTTCGCGTGGTGACGGTAACGGAGCAACGTGGGGTGGCGGTGGGCGTGGCCGAGGAAGGACTCCTCGCGGGTGGCGGCCAGTTTGACCGGGCACCCGGTGCGCAGGGCGAGCAGCCCGAGCGGGATCTGGAAGCCCGGGTCCTCGCGGTCGCCGGTCGCCCCCGGGACACCGGTCACCACGACCTTCACCCGGTCCGGAGCGAGGCCGAAGCAGGCGGCGGCCAGGTCGCGGTCGGTGTGCGGGTCGGTGGAGGCCGTGTAGAGGTCGACGCCGCCGTCGGGGCGCGGCACGGCGAGCCCTGCCTCGGCGCCGATGGGGGCCGGATCCTGGCGGCCGATGCGGTAGAGGCCCTCGACGATGACCTCTCCGGTGACCGTCGGGTCTCCGTAGCTCAGCGGGATGTGGCGGATGAGGTTGCCGTCGGGGTGGAGGGGTTCGGCCGCGAAGGCTTTCTCCGGATCGGTGACGGGCTCGAGCACCTCGTAGTCGACCGCGATGGCGGCGGCGGCCAGCCGGGCGGTGTCGGGGTGGTCCGCGGCGACGGCGGCGATGGCCTCGCCGTGGTGGCGTACGAGGTCGGAGGCGAAGACGGGGCGGTCGGCGATCCGACGGCCGTACGCGGCGTCGCCCGGGACGTCCTGGTGGGTGATGACGGCCCGGACGCCCGGCATCTCGGCCGCGGCGGAGGTGTCGATGCCGGTGATGCGCGCGTGGGGGTGCGGCGAGCGCAGGACCGCCGCCCAGAGGAGTCCCTCGGCCCACAGGTCGGCGGCGTACGGGAACGTGCCCTCCGTCTTGGCACGCGCGTCGGCCGGTGGGAGCGACGCACCGAGACCGTGCGGGGGCAGCTCCTGCTGGGGTCCGTCGACCGCCGGGTTCGCGGTGGCCGCGTCGTTGCTCACACCATGCCTCCGTCGTGCGGGTGGGGCTGCACACTACCGGCGCCCGGAGGTGCCTGGTGCGGGATGCGGGCCCCTTCGTGGATCCCTTCGGCCCCGTCGTGGGCCTCGTCGGCCGCGGCCGCACTCGCCTCGCGTTCGGCCACCACCTCGCGGACCGCCTCCAGGACGCCCCGGTAGCCGGAGCAGCGGCAGAGGTTGCCGCAGAGGGCCTGGCGCGTTTCGAGCTCCGTGGGGGCGTGGTTGCCCTCCAGCAGGTCGTGCACGGTCATCGCGACGCCGGGGATGCAGAAGCCGCACTGCACGGCTCCGCACCGGGCGAGGGCGCGCTGGACGTCGGACGGTTCCCCGTCGGCCGCCAGCCCCTCGACGGTGCGGACCTCCGCACCGGCCGCGGTGGCGGCGGGCACCAGGCAGGAGGCCACGAGCCGTCCGTCGACCTGGACGTTGCAGGCGCCGCACTCGCCCTGGGAGCAGCCGTCCTTGGCGCCCGCGAGGCCGAGGCGCTCGCGCAGCACGTACAGGAGCGACTCACCGATCCAGGCGTCCGTGACGGGGCGGTCCACGCCGTTCACCCGCAGGAGGTACGACATGTGGGGGTGTTCGTCGTTCGGTGGGGCGGCGGGTTCCGCGGGCGGTTCGGGCTCCGGCGTCTGCTGCTGCGCCGCGGTGGCGGGCTGCGCGTCCGTCGGCGACGGCTCGTGCCGCTCCGCGGAGGGGGTGGAGGGTACGGCCTCGCCGGGCTCATCGGACGTGTCCCGGACGGCCTCGGTGGGCCGCGGCTCGAGTGCCACCGTTGGTTCCGCGGCGGGGACTGCGGAGGCCTCCGGTTCGACCGCCCCCTCCGGTACCGCGGGCTCGACGGCACCGGGCGGCTCTTCCGGCGCCGCGGGCTCGACGGCACCGGCCGGCTCTTCCGGCGCCACGTGTTCGGCGGCCCCGGCCCGCTCTTCCGGCGCCACGTGTTCGGCGTACGGCTCCGTCGCCCAGGGGGCGGGCGCCCCGCCCGGCAGGGTCGCCGGGTACGAGGTCATGTCCGGAACGGGCGTGCCGCCCTCGGGCGACGTGGTCGCCCACGGCGCCGGCGCCCCGCCCGGCAGCGTGGCCGGCGGAGATCCGCCGCCCCACTGGGACGCCAGCGATGACGTCGTGAACTCGCCCGACTCGTCCGGCAGGTCTCCCTGGGCGACCGGGATCGTCCACTGGCCGGTGAGGTCCGCGGACGCGTCCTGGGTGGTGGCGGCGTCACGGCCCCCGGCGGACTCCCCCGCCTCGGGGAACGCCCACTCCTGCGTGGCGTGCGGATCGGGGTCGCCCCCGCTCCCGGAAGCGTGGTGCGGCTCGTGGGCGGGCTCGGGCCAACGGGGCGCTTCGCCGCTACCCGCGGCCTGGGGGGGGACGGTCCACGAGCCCGTCGCCGTGGGGTCCGCCGCCGCACCCGGCGGCGGGGACGCGATCCGGGGCGGTACGTAGCCGTGCCCGGGGGCCGCCAACGGGGGTTCGTCCGGCATTCCGTCGGGCGGCAGCTGGACGAAGGCCGTGGCGTCGGCGTCGTACTCCCCCCCGTGCGGGACCGGTTGCCAGCCGCCGTGCTGCGGGGCGGGGTTCTGCGGCGGATTCTCTTCGGAGCTCATGACAGCGCCCTCCCCAGTGCTCGTCGAGCCAGGGCGGCGACCACGCGCCGCAGGTGCAGGACGGCCGGCGGCAGCTGCTCGTCGTCCTGGGGGTCCGGGATGCAGGCAGCGGCGACGTACTCCCCGAACGCCGCGAGGGCCTCGGGTGCCAGGCCCCGCTGGCCGTCCCAGTCGATCAGCGACGCGATCCAGCGCTCCGCCTCCAACGGTCGCAGCGGCATGGGGGCGATGGCGCCGACGGCGCAGCGCACTCCGCGCCGCGCCGGATCGAGGACCACCGCGACGGACGCGGAGGCCCGCCCGGGGCCGGTCCGCCCGGTGGCCTTCAGGTAGACCTGCGGGGCGTGCAGCAGGGGAACGCGTACGAAGCCGATCAGCTCGGCGGGTTCGAGCATTTCGCGGCCGGCGAGCAGATGGGACACCGGGATCTCGCGGCGGGCGCCGCCGGGGCCGGCGATGACCAGGTCCGCCTCCAGGGCGGCCAGCACGGGAAGCGTGTCGCCCGCGGGTGCCGCGCTCGCGATGTTGCCGCCGAGCGTGCCCGCGTTGCGGATCTGCGGCGGACCGGCGGCGCGCGCGGACGCGGCGAGCGCGGGGATCAGTGCGGCGAAGTCGGGCCGCCCCATCCTGGAGTGGGTGAGGCCGGCACCGAGGAGCGCATGGCCGTCCTGGTACTGCCAGCCGCGGATCTCGTTGATGCGGCCGAGACCGACGAGGCCGGCGGGCCGCAGCCGGCCCTTGTTGACGGCCGCCATCAGATCCGTGCCGCCCGCGACCGGCACGGCGGCGGGCATGGCCGTGAGTGCCGCCACGGCCTCGTCGAGCGAGCCCGGCAGCGTCACGGACTGCGCCGCCTGCGGTGCGTGCGTGGTCAACCCAGCTGCCCCTTCCCGGTGTCCCGGCTGTCCGCCTGTGTTGCCGTACCGTACGTGTTCTCAGCCCGGACGTGGCAACTCTGGCACATATTCCGACCAGTCCGGAGCGAGGGTCCGCGAAGGACTTGTTCGCCCCAGTCCTCCTCACCGAGGCGAATGGCCCGATTCACGGCAATACAGCCGGTACGAACCAATTGCCGCCCTTCGGCCTTCCTTGTACGGCTTTCCTGCATGGCCCTTCACGGTCCCAGGGACCCGTACGCGAGACAGCCCCTTGGGCTCGGGCTCACACGTTTGGGGGCGCCCCCTCGATCGGGCGTCCGAGTACCCACGGGTGCTTCCCGCCGGCGACACCGGGCCACGGGGCGACCGGCGGCGACACCGGCTCGTCAAGGCGCCCGCCCGGGGCGGGCCTTCGTCCGGCCGCGGGGGACAGCTCCGCGACGCACGCCGACGGACGGGGGAGGCCCTTCGGTCGGCGACGCCCGCGCGTCCACGACCGGGCGCCACCGGTCGGCACCCGCGGCGCGAGCGGCGCACGGTCGGCGGGTGGCTGCACGCGCCGAACCGCCCGCTCACCGGCTCCGCCACCGACCCGCACGCGGCGGGCCCGGGCCCGCACGACCATCCGGCGGCACCGATGCCTCGTTCGACGGCCGAGTGGGGCCTTCACCGAAGCCGGGCCCGCGGGCACAACGACCGGGCGGCGCACGGCGAGTGGCCCGCGGGACGGTGCCGCGGCATCCGCGGACGGCGCCACCGGACGCGCGGGGACGGCAGTTGACCGTTCCGCGCCGGCGCGGGCACCCGGCCGGGGAGCGGGCTGCTCCCCGGTGGTCGGAACGGGCCTGACGACCCGGCACCCGATGCGACCGCGCCGCGCTGGCCGCACACCCTTTCGCCACAACGGCGTTGCTGCGGCAGGCGGGGAGCCCACGCGTCACGGGAGCGCACAGGAAACGGACTTGTCCATCCCGACGCCTGCCAGGGGGAGTTCGCCGCCGGCTCGGGGAGCCACCGGCGCGCCCCGCACAGATCCGCCACCCAGGGGACCACCCCGGACCGCTCGGCGCACGACGCTCGCCCCCTCCGCTCGGCAACTGCCCGGCCATCGCCGTCGCGTACCGCACGGCGCGGTCACGCACGTCCCGCCGGGCACGGGACTCCTCACGCCGCCGCCCGCTCGGGGCGGCACGGTTCGCGGTGCAGCAGGCAGCCGTCCGGTGTGCTACGGCCGCCGGGGCGGCGGTCGGCGACGCAGCCCGGCGGGCTCCCTGACCACGGAGCCGCTTCCCGCAGCCCGCGGGACGTGCGCCGGGACCGTGGCGGGGCACGCTGCGCCCGTTCCGCAGGGCTCACCGACCCCCGGCCGGCACGGGCTCGTGAACAGGACGGCCCCCCGGGCGCGCCTCCGCACGTCCGGGGGGCCGTCCTGCACGGCAGGAGGACCGGTTGGTTACTTGTCCTTGCCGCCCTTGTCCTTGTCCTTGTCCCCGCCGGGGCCCATGGACTCGTAGATCTCCTTGCACATCGGGCAGACCGGGTACTTCTTGGGGTCGCGCCCCGGAACCCAGACCTTGCCGCACAGTGCCACCACGGGAGTGCCGTCGAGGGCGCTCGCCATGATCTTGTCCTTCTGGACGTAATGGGCGAAGCGCTCGTGGTCGCCGTCGCCGTGCGACACCTGCGGCGTCGGCTCCACGAGGGTGCCCGTACCTGCCCCGCGCTCGGGCTCAAGAGTGCTCATGAGTGCCAGGGTACTGAAGGGCGACGGGTTCTAGTTCAGCGAAGGGTCGTCGGGATAGGTCGCCACCATCGCGAGTTCGCTGCGCTGCCGGCGCAGCACCGCGCGCCACAGCGCCTCGGGACGGGGCGAGGAGACGTCGCCGGGCTCGGACTCCACGACGTACCAGGCGCCCTCGGTCAGCTCGTCCTCCAGCTGGCCGGGGCCCCAGCCCGCGTACCCGGCGAAGATCCGCAGCGATCCCAGCGCCGCCGCGAGCAGTTCAGGAGGGGCCTCCAGATCGACGAGCCCGATCGCCCCGTACACCCGGCGCCAGCCGAGTGGCCCCTCGTCACCCGGGATGACGGCGACGCCGAGCGCGGAATCGAGGGACACGGGGCCGCCCTGGAAGACCACTCCGGGCTCGCCCGCCAGACCGGCCCAGGGCTCCAGGATGTCGACGACGCCGACGGGGGTGGGCCGGTTGAGGATCACGCCGAGAGAGCCCTCGTCGTCGTGGTCGAGCAGCAGGACCACCGCGCGGTCGAAGTTCGGATCCGCGAGGGCCGGAGTGGCGACGAGCAGCCGCCCTGTGAGGGAGGACACCTCGGTCATGCGAGACATGATCCCCCATCTTCGCCCTCCGCGGGGAGCGGGCGGCGGAGTGTGAGCGGACGCAGCTCAGGGCGCACCGCGGCGGCAGGAGCGCACAGGCCCGGGAACAGACGGATGGTAACCGTCCGCACGTACGCCCGAACAGAGCGTATTGTGCCGAATTCATTACGCATGAGGTCCCCCCTTGGCCTTACGGCAGAGGGGTAATCGCCCCTTACCCTTACTCACTGGCCCTGCCCGACTCCCCCCGCGCTCCATCGGGGGGCCCTCCGGAACGCGAGATTCATGACCGGCACAGACGATGTACTGCTTGTCCACGGCGGAACCCCGCTGGAGGGCGAGATCCGCGTCCGCGGCGCCAAGAACCTGGTGCCGAAGGCTATGGTCGCCGCGCTGCTCGGCAGCGAGCCGAGCCGTCTGCGCAACGTGCCCGACATCCGCGACGTACGGGTCGTCCGCGGGCTGCTGCAACTGCACGGGGTGACGGTCCGCCCCGGTGACGAGCCCGGCGAACTGGTGCTCGACCCGACGCACGTGGAAAGCGCCAACGTCGCCGACATCGATGCCCACGCGGGCTCCTCGCGGATCCCGATCCTGTTCTGCGGCCCACTGCTGCACCGGCTCGGCCACGCCTTCATCCCCGGTCTGGGCGGCTGCGACATCGGCGGCCGGCCGATCGACTTCCACTTCGACGTGCTCCGTCAGTTCGGCGCGAAGATCGAGAAGCGGGCGGACGGGCAGTACCTGGAGGCGCCGCAGCGTCTTCGCGGTTGCAAGATCCGCCTGCCGTACCCCTCGGTCGGCTCGACCGAACAGGTACTCCTCACCGCCGTCCTGGCGGACGGCGTCACCGAGCTCTCGAACGCCGCGGTGGAACCGGAGATCGAGGACCTCATCTGCGTGCTGCAGAAGATGGGGGCGATCATCTCCATGGACACCGACCGCACGATCCGGATCACCGGTGTCGACCGGCTCGGCGGCTACACGCACCGGGCGCTGCCCGACCGGCTCGAGGCCGCCTCGTGGGCGTCCGCGGCGCTCGCCACCGAGGGCAACATCTACGTGCGCGGCGCACAGCAACGCTCGATGATGACCTTCCTCAACACGTACCGGAAGGTCGGCGGCGCCTTCGAGATCGACGACGAGGGCATCCGTTTCTGGCACCCGGGCGGCTCGCTCAACGCGATCGCCCTGGAGACGGACGTGCACCCCGGCTTCCAGACCGACTGGCAGCAGCCGCTGGTGGTGGCCCTCACCCAGGCGGCGGGCCTCTCCATCGTCCACGAGACGGTCTACGAGTCCCGGCTGGGCTTCACCTCCGCGCTCAACCAGATGGGCGCCCACATCCAGCTGTACCGGGAATGCCTCGGCGGTTCGGACTGCCGCTTCGGCCAGCGCAACTTCCTGCACTCGGCGGTCGTGTCCGGGCCCACCAAGCTCCAGGGCGCGGACCTGGTCATCCCGGACCTCCGCGGCGGCTTCTCGTACCTGATCGCGGCTCTGGCGGCCCAGGGCACCTCGAGGGTCCACGGCATCGACCTGATCAACCGCGGCTACGAGAACTTCATGGAGAAGCTCATGGAGCTGGGCGCGAAGGTGGAGCTCCCCCGCAGCGCCGTCGTCTGACGCTCCCCCGCCCCGTGACGGGCCCGCCCGGGACCTTCTCAGCGCGGCCCATCCGGACGCTCCGGCGCAGCCGTCGTGCGTGCGGCCGTCCGGCGGGTGCGGTGCGATGCGATGCGATGCGGTGCGGTGCGGTGCGGTGCGGTGCGAGATCACAACGGGCCGGCTCGGCGCTGCGCCGCGCAGACAAAAGGGCGGCCACCCCAGGACAGGGGTGGCCGCCCTTCCGCGCCTGGACTTACTTGCCCTTCGCGGCTTCCTTGAGCTTCGAGCCCGCGGAGACCTTCACGCTGTAACCGGCCGGGATCTGGATCGGGTCACCGGTCTGCGGGTTACGTGCGGTGCGAGCGGCACGGTGGGTGCGCTCGAAGGTCAGAAAGCCGGGGATGGTGACCTTCTCGTCGCCCTTGGCGACGACCTCGCCGACGGTCTCGGCGAGAGCGGCCAGCACGGCGTCGGCGTCCTTGCGGGTCACCTCGGCGCGGTCGGCCAGCGCGGCCACCAGCTCACTGCGGTTCATGTTCTTACTCCCGTGTTCTTCTTGCCTGTGAGGCGTGAGATCGAAGCCGATGCTGCCAGGGCCCTCGGACAGTCCCCGGACCGGGTCTGCTGTCAGAGACCCCTCCACGCCCGTGGGTTCCCCCTGGGACGCAGGTCCTCAGGGGCATCCTGCCCCTACCAGCGGCGGGAAAGCCAATCCGGCACCCTCCGGAGTCACACGAAAAGCGCCAGTGCTTCATCGTGGTGACGTTCCGTCGACTCCTTGCGGACTCCCCGGAGCCGTGATGCCGCCGTCCGCGGGTGGGCGGACGGTCGCAGGCCCATGCTCCGCAACCCTAGAGGGGTGCTCCGGAGCCCGCGACTCGCGACGCGCCGTGGTCAGGCTGACGGGGGGCCCGTCACAGCTGCACCCGCAGCCCGCGCGGCGTCCCGGACAGCCCCGGCCACGGCGCCCGCGACCTTGTCGTTGAAGACGGACGGGATGATGTAGTTCGGGTTGAGCTCGTCCTCCGTGACCACGTCCGCGAGGGCGGTCGCCGCCGCGAGCATCATCTCCGTGTTCACCGTGCGGGACTGTGCGTCCAGCAGGCCTCGGAAGACACCGGGGAAGACCAGCACGTTGTTGATCTGGTTGGGGAAGTCCGAGCGGCCGGTGGCCACAACTGCTGCCGTCTGGCGGGCGATTGCGGGATCCACCTCCGGGTCCGGGTTCGCAAGCGCGAACACAATGGCGCCGTCCGCCATGGCCGCGACGTCGTCCGCGCCGAGCACGTTGGGGGCGGAGACGCCGATGAAGACGTCGGCGCCGCGAACGGCCTGCCGCAGCGTGCCGGTGACACCCTCGGGGTTGGTGTTGTCGGCGATCCAACGCAGTGCGGATCCGGGCGCGGCGTCCACCAGGTCCTCACGGCCGGCGTGCACGACGCCGTGGATGTCGGCGACGACCGCGTGCTTGACGCCCGCGGCGATGAGCAGCTTCAGGATGGCCGTACCGGCCGCGCCGGCGCCGGACATCACGACCCGCACGTCCTCGACCGCCTTGCCCACGACGCGCAGCGCGTTGGTCAGGGCGGCGAGCACGACGATGGCGGTGCCGTGCTGGTCGTCGTGGAAGACGGGGATGTCGAGCGCTTCCCGCAGTCGCGCCTCGATCTCGAAGCAGCGGGGTGCGGAGATGTCCTCGAGGTTGATGCCGGCGAAGCCGGGGGCGATCGCCTTGACGATCTCCACGATCGCGTCGGTGTCCTGGGTGTCCAGGCAGATCGGCCAGGCGTCGATGCCGGCGAACCGCTTGAAGAGGGCCGCCTTGCCCTCCATGACGGGCAGGGCGGCCTTCGGGCCGATGTTGCCCAGGCCGAGCACGGCGGAGCCGTCCGTCACGACTGCGACGGAGTTCCGCTTGATGGTCAGACGCCGCGCGTCCTCGGGGTTCTCGGCGATCGCCATGCAGACGCGCGCAACGCCCGGTGTGTAGACCATGGAGAGGTCGTCACGGTTGCGGATGGGGTGCTTGGACTGCATCTCGATCTTGCCGCCGAGGTGCATCAGGAACGTGCGGTCCGAGACCTTGCCGAGGACGACGCCCTCGATCGACCGCAGCTTCTCGACGATCTCGTCCGCGTGCGTGGTCGAGGTCGCGGCGATGGTGACGTCGATGCGGAGCTTCTCGTGGCCGGAAGCAGTGACGTCGAGGCCGCTGACCGAACCGCCGGAGGACTCCACTGCCGTGGTGAGCTGCGAGACGGCGGTTCCGCTCGCGGGCACCTCCAGTCGGACCGTCATCGAGTACGAGACGCTGGGCGCCGTTGCCATGGCCGAGTTCCTCTGCTTTCCCTAGCTTCATTGCTGCGTCGCCCGACACGGCCGGGCGAGGCCATCCGATGGTCGCACCTACCTGCCAGTAGCAGGTAATAGTGGTCCTTTTGTTTTTGAAAACTATTTTCCACAATACGAGAAGTTCTGGTCCAAACAGAAGAGGTCCGCATCACCCGTGAGTGACGCGGACCTCTGCTTCCCTGCTTCACGTACTGAGCGGCACCGACCCGCCATGCTCGCCTCGCGGCAAGTGGTCCCTCTAAGGGACGAAGGTTGGGCCCGGGGGCTTGGATCGGGCCGGTGCCGACACAAGGCTAACAAACGGTCCAGGAAAGGTGATTCCCCCTACCACCAGCAGCCCCCCGATCGGCTCTGCCCGGTCCGCGGAACGGGCCGCGGAGCATCCCCGAGCCGGCTCCCGGTTCCGGGCACCGCCCACTCCGGCAGCCCTCCCGCGCCGGAACCGGGACTCAGTCCCTGAGCAGGTCGGGGATCCCGTCGGCGTCCGGCTCGTCCCGCCGGCCCGACACGACGGTCAGCTGCTGGGTCGCGCGGGTCAGCGCCACGTACAGCACCCGCAGCCCGGCCGGGGACTCGTCCGCGATCTCAGCCGGCGAGACCACGACCGTCGCGTCGTACTCCAGGCCCTTGGCCTCCAGCGAACCCAAGGCCACGGCGCGGTCGCCGAGGTCCGCCAACCAGGCTGCCGCCTCCGCGCGGCGGCCCATCGCGACCACTACGCCGACGGTGCCGTCGACCTCGTCCAGGAGGCGCTCGGTTTCCTGCCGCACGGTCCGCTCCAGGACGTCGCGCGCGACGGTGAAGCGGGGCCGCAGTCCCGTCGAGCGGACCGCACGGGGCGCCTGCATCCCCGGCATCGCGAGGGTCAGCACCCGGGCGGCGAGATCGGCGATCTCGGCGGGGTTGCGGTAATTGACGGTCAGCTCGAAGCGACGGCGCGGCCGGGTGCCGAGCGCCTCGTCGCGAGCTTCTCCGGCCTCGTCCGGGTCCGACCAGGACGACTGCGCGGGATCGCCCACGACCGTCCAGGTGGCGTGCCGACCGCGGCGCCCCACCATGCGCCACTGCATGGGCGTGAGGTCCTGTGCCTCGTCGACGATGACGTGCGCGTACTCCGTGCGCTCCGCGGCGAGGCGCTCGGCCCTTTCCCGCTGGGACTCCTCGCGCTGCGGCATCAGCTCTTCCAGACCGGTGAGCTGGTCCAGCGGGTCGTACTCGCGCTTCTTCTTCGGGCGGGCCGGGGCTCCGAGCAGGGCGTGCAGTTCGTCGAGCAACGCCACGTCGTGCACGGACAGGCCCTCGCTCCTCAGGCTGCGGGCGAGTCTGCGCACCTCACCGGGGTTGAGGACGCGCCGCGACCACCGGCCGAGCCGCCGCTCGTCGCCCATCGCCGCGAGCACCCCCCGCGGCGTCAGCTCCGGCCACCAGGCGTCCAGGAACGCGATGAACGCGTCCTCGGACGTGACGTCCTCGTCGAAGGACGAACGCAGCTCCGCAGCCAGCTCGGGGTCGGCATGCCGACCCACGGCACCGGACTGGGCGTACAGTGCGTCGAGCAGCAGCCGGCGGGCCCGCGGACGCAGCAGGTTGACCGGGGCCGTGCCGCCGAGGACGTTCTGCCGGATGCGCCGCAGCTCGCCGGCCTCGAGCTCCAGGCGCCGCCCGAAGGCGACGACGCGCAGCCGCTCGGGGCACCCTCCCCGTTCCAGAGCGCCGCGCGCGGCCTTGCGCAGCACCTTCAGCATCCGCGAGGAGCCCTTGACGCGGGCGACCGCGGGCTCGTCGTACGTCGTCGCCTCGGCTCCGTCCACCAGGGATCCCAGCGCGCGGATCGCCACCTGGCCCTCCTCGCCCAGGGACGGCAGTACGCCCTCCGTGTAGGCCACCAGGAGCGGTGTCGGGGAGACGATCAGGATGCCGCCCGCGTACCGGCGGCGGTCCTTGTAGAGCAGGTAGGCGGCACGGTGGAGCGCCACGGCCGTCTTCCCCGTGCCCGGGCCCCCGGACACCTCGGTGACGGACGCCGCCGGAGCCCTGATCACCAGGTCCTGCTCGGCCTGGATGGAGGACACGATGTCCCGCATGGTGTGGCTGCGGGCCCGGCCGAGCGCGGCCATGAGGGCGCCGTCGCCGATGACGGGCAGCTCCAGGCCGTCCAGGGTGGCCTTGAGCTCGGGGCGCATCAGGTCGTCCTCGACGCCGAGGACCCGGCGACCCCGGGAGCGGATGACCCGGCGGCGCACCACCCGGCCGGGATCGACCGGGGTGGAGCGGTAGAAGGGCGCGGCGGCCGGCGCGCGCCAGTCGATGACCAGCGGGGCGTAGTCGGCGTCGAGGACGCCGATGCGACCGATGTGCAGGGTCTCGGCGATGTCGGCGTACTGGCCGGTCCCGTCCGTGCGCACGGCGTCGTCGGCCGGCTCGACCGAGGTGTACGCGCCGTCCGGGCCCTTCTGGCCGTCCTTGCCGGGCAGCAGGTCGATCCGGCCGAACAGGAAGTCCTCGAACTCCCTGTTCAGCCGGTTGAGGTGGATCCCGGCCTGGTAGACCTGGGCGTCCCGCTCGGCGAGCGCTCCTGGCGTGCCGACCTGGCCGCGCTGGGCGGCGTCGTTCATCAGGAACTCCGCCTCGTGGATCTTCTCCTCGAGACGGCGGTACACCCGGTCCAGGTGTTCCTGTTCGACACCGATCTCGCGGTCCCGGATCGTGTCGACCCGGGTAACAGCGACTTCCTGCGCGGCCACCGAGGCCCCCTTCTGACGTGCACTGGGCGACCGTCAACCGTACGCGAAGGGGGCCGGTATGTCAGGCGGCAGGACCGGCGGTGTGCGTCACGCGTCGACCTCCACCAGGCGCTTCCCGTCGAAGGTGCGCACCTCGAAGTGGTCGATTTCGTTCCGGTCCATCGCCGCTCCGCCGTTCACGTACAGCGGCTTCTTGCCCATCTCGTTCGTGCTGTCCGGAATGCCGTACCCCCACTTCGGCACGGACCAGGAGGTGACGACCTCTTCCTGACCGGTCTTGGAGACGGCGACCAGACTGCACTTGAGCGGGCCCTTGACGTTCTTCAGCTCGAGCACCGCGTGGGTGCCCCATGCCTTCTTCTCCAGACCCACGGTAGCGCTCACCTTGCTGATCGCATCGGTGGCCTGGACCTTCTCCGTCATCTGGTTGAAGAAGGCGTCCTCGGCGGGGCTGCTCGGATCGGGAGCGGCGACGACATTGCCGGCCCGGGCGTCCTCCTGGGTGACGACCACCGCGACGGCCGGGCCGCCGATGATCAGGACGGCCGAAGCCGCGATCATGTACATGCTGCGACGACGCTTCCGGGCCCGCTTGACGGCGACTTCGCCGACGAGCCGGTCCAGCATCTGGGGGGTCGGCGGGGTCGGGATCGACGCCGCGGGCCGCGGTGGCGGCTGCATCAGCTTGCTGCTGAAGGGCAGGAGATCCTGCTCCGGCGACTGACCCTGCTGCCCCGTCGCGTCCGCGAGCATCGCCAGCATCGGTTCCATGCCGGAGAACTCCTCGAGGTGGCCGGCGCAGATGTCGCAACCCGCCAGATGCGCCTCGAAGGCGGTGGCTTCCGCGTCGTCCAGGAGACCGAGGACGTACGCCCCGGCCGTCTCGTGGATCGAGCCCTCTTCGGGCTGTCCGTACTGCCCGAACTGATCCTGCCTGTTCATGCCGTGACCCCCCTCTCCTCCAGAGCGAGCTTCATGGAACGCAGTGCGTAGAACACGCGGGACCGCACTGTCCCGCTGGGTATGCCGAGGGTTTCGGCCGCTTCATTGACCGTACGCCCCTTGAAATACGTCTCGACGAGTACTTCCCTGTGCGCAGGGGTCAAATCATCGAGTGCATCGGATAGCGTCATCAGCCACAACGCCTTGTCGATCTCGTCCTCCGCGGGCATGACCTCCAGCGGCGACGGATCGACCTCCTGCGGCCGGGCCTGCCGGCTGCGGTGACCGTCGATGACGATGCGCCGGGCGACCGTCACCAGCCAGGGTCGGACAGAACCGGTCGCTCGATTGAGCTGTCCGGCGTTTTTCCAGGCACGGATGAGCGTCTCCTGCACCACGTCTTCGGCGCGCTGGCGATCGCCCGCGACGAGACGGAGTACATAGGCGAGGAGTGGCCCGGCGTGCTCCTGATACAACGCGCGCATCAGCTCCTCGTCGGGGACGGAAGCGCTGGTGCGCGGCGTACCTGCTCGATGCCGGGCTCTGCCCGAACGGTCATCGGCCACGGCGGCATCCTTGCGCACCTGAACCTCCTGGTCGAGACCCTGCCTGATGTCTGAACTGCTTCCCTGTCCCCCATCACTACGAAGGCCCCCGCCGATCGACTCAACGCGGCCGGAATTTTTTTCAAGATCTTTTTTTGAGGACACGGCAACGGCCGGAGCGGCCCCTTCCGCGACCCGACTTCGGGCAGATGCCGAGCCCTTCCACGACTCGGGCCCCCGGACCGCGCGACCTCGTCGCGACCGTGGCTCAGGCTCGCGCAGGAGCGGCCCTGCGCCGGTGCCGCGCGACGCGCTCCCGATTGCCGCACACCTCGCTGGAACACCAACGACGGCGTCGCCCGCGGGAGGTGTCGAGGTAGACCCGCCGGCAGGCGTCGCCCTCGCAGCGGCGGAGCCGGCCGCGGGCGACGGGGTCGGTGAGCAGTTCCACGGCGTCCCGGGCCACCGCGGCGAGCAGCGCGGCGCACTCCGGACGGGCGAGCGGGGCGCGCACCAGGGCGCCGTCGCCGTCCCGCACGGCCCTGGGGGCGGGTGGGGCGGAGTCCGCGGCGAGGGAGTTGAGCAGATCGAGTGCGGTGCCGTGCGCACCGGTCGTCCCCGTGTCGATCTGCTCGTTCACCAGGAGGCGTACGCAATCGCGCAGTTCGACGAACCGGACCACCCAGTCGTGCCCGACCGGATCGAGCGGCGTGCCGGCGGGCAACAGTCCAGCGGCGACCAGCCACGGGCCGAGCCGCTCGGGCCGGTCCAGCGGCCCCGGGCCGGGCACCGCCGGCTCCCCCGTTGCCACGAGGTCCAGACAGACGCGCCCGGAATCGAACCGCCACGCGTACGAGCCGCCGTTGCCCATGACGTCAGACTGCCCGCGTCCCCGCGCCGCCGGAACCCCTCGGACGGGAGTTGGCGCGTCGTGCGGGGGTGCGCGGGACGCGACCGGTGGTCGAACCGTCCGACCTCACCGAGGAGGGGCGCAACACCTGCGACGGTTTCTGCGCCGCCGCTGCGGGTTTCGGCTCGTGCCGTCCGCAGCGCGCCGGGATCCGGCCACCGGCGCGGAATCCGGATCCGTACGGCCCGTTGACGCTGTCGCGGCCCCTCCCCGACACGCCCGTTCCGGGGTGTTCGGCAGCCCTCGCGACCGCGCCGATCCGGCTCGCTCGACGCGCCCGTCGCCCCGACCTCCCGGTCGTCGACCGGCTCGCCTGCGCCACCGCCTCCCCGTCCGGTCTTCCCCACAGCACGGGGAAGACGTCTCCACCACCGCGGGTCTACCGTCCGACGCGCGGGGTGCACAGCGCCCCCTCCGCGCCCCGCGGCAGGTCCGCATGCTCCGGGACGCCGGTCAGACGTCCGCGTACTTCGCGTCGGCCGCCGGGTCGAGCGCCAGCCGGTAGCCGCGCTTCACCACCGTCTGGATGAGGTTCGGCACCCCGAGCGCCGTACGCAGCCGAGCCATCGCCGTCTCGACCGCGTGCTCGTCACGACCCGAGCCCGGTAGTGCGCGCAGCAGGTCGGCTCGGGAGACGACCCAGCCGGGACGGCGGGCCAGGGCACCCAGCAGGGACATGCCCGCCGGCGGCACCGGACGCACCTCACCGTCGACGAGCACGGCGTGGCCCCGGATCTCGACGCGCCTGCCGGCCAGCGGCAGGGTCCTGGCCCGCGACGGCAGTTCGACACAGAGCACCTGGACGAGCGGACCGAGGCGGAAGCGCTCCGGCTGCACCGTGTCCAGCCCGCGCGACTGCAACGGCAGGGCGGTGACCGGACCGACGCAGGCGGGCAGGACGTCGTGACGGAGGGCGTCCAGCAGTTCTCCGACCACCCCGCGTTCCTCGGCCCGGGAGAACAGGGAGGCCGCGGCCGGCGCGCTGGTGAAGGTCACGGCGTCGAGCGACCGCGCCACCGTGGCGTCGACCAACCGGTCCAGCGGGCCCGTGTCCTCCGGCGGCATCCACCGGTACACGGGGACGACGACGACCTCCGCGCCACCGGCCCGCAGCGCCTCCACGAACCCCGGCAGCGGCTCACCGTGCAACTGCACCGCCACCCGGCGGCCGTCCACGCCCTCGGCGAGGAGCCGGTCGAGGACCTCGGCCATCGACTCGGACGTCGGGGACCACCCCTCGGTGAGCCCCGCAGCCCTGATCGCCCCCTTCACCTTCGGCCCGCGGGCGAGGAGTTCGACGCGACGCAGGCACTCCAGCAGTTGCTCGCCGCAGCCCCACCCGTCCGCCGCCTCCACCCAGCCGCGGAATCCGATCGCCGTGGTGGCCACGACCACGTCCGGCGCGCGTCCGATGAGTTCCTTCGTCGCCGCCAGGAGCTCGCCGTCGTCCGCGAGGGGAACGATCCGCAGGGCGGGGGCATGCAGCACGGCCGCCCCGCGACGCTGGAGCAGGACACCCAGTTCGTCGGCACGGCGGGCCGCGGTGACGCCGACCGTGAAGCCCGAGAGCGGAGCGATCCCCGGAGCAGCGTGCTGTTCGTCGTTCATGCCGACCGAGCCTGGCAAGGACGCGTGACAGGCTCGGATCGGTGGCATTTCCCCGTCGTTACGAGGCACGCCCGCTCACACCTCGGCGTAGCTGAGCCGCGGTGCGGTCTCGGCGGCGGCGGCGGGCACCGGCGGGGCCGCCGGCTTGCGAAGGTATACCGTCCAGGTCACCGCGCAGCACGCCACGTAGGCGATCAGGAAGGCGACGAACGCGCCCGTTCCGGTGCCGACGGTCAGGAAGGACTGCCGGAAGGCGAGGTTGATGGCCAGCCCGCCGAGCGCACCCACCGCACCGATCAGACCCATCGACGCCCCGGACAACCTGCGACCGTACGCCTCCGCCGCCTCCCCGACCATGCCCTGTGCCAGCGCCTTGGCCCGGAAGATGCCCGGGATCATCTTGTACGTGGAGCCGTTCCCGAGGCCCGACAGGACGAACAGGGCGACGAAGCCGACCAGGAACACGCCCAGCGACGTGTTCACCGAGGCGTAGATGACGATCCCGGTGGCCGCCGCCATCGCGGCGAACGTCACCAGGGTGATCCTGGCCCCGCCGAAGCGGTCGGCGAGCGAGCCACCGAGCGGCCTGATGAGCGAGCCCAGCAGCGGGCCGATGAAGGTGAGGGACGCGGCCTGCAGCGGTGTGCGCCCGAACTGCGTCTGCAACACCAGCCCGAAGGCGAAGCTGTATCCGATGAAGGAGCCGAACGTGCCGATGTAGAGGAACGACATGATCCAGGTGTGCGGGTCCTTCATCGCCTCCTTGGCCGCCCCGGTGTCGTTCTTCACCGGCGCGAGGTTGTCCATGAACAGCGCGGCGCACAGCGCGGCGATCGCGATCAACGGGATGTAGACGCCCAGGACGATCCTCGGGTGCGTGGCACCGGCCGTACCGATGACGAGCAGCCCGACGAGCTGCACCACGGAGACGCCGACGTTGCCGCCACCCGCGTTGAGCCCCAGCGCCCAGCCCTTCTTCCGCAGGGGGAAGAAGGCGTTGATGTTGGTCATGGAGGAGGCGAAGTTGCCGCCGCCCACCCCGGTGAGCACGGCGACCAGGAGGAAGGTCCCGTACGACGTGCCCGGTTCCATCACCACGTAGGCGGCCCCGGTCGGCAGCAACAGCAAGAGGGCGCTGAAGACGGTCCAGTTGCGGCCGCCGAACCGGGCCACGGCGAAGGTGTACGGGACCCTGATCACGGCCCCCACCAAGGTTCCGGTGGCGATCAGGAAGAACTTGCCTGCGGGGTCCACCCCGTACTGCGGGCCCATGAACAGGACCATGACGGACCACAGGCTCCAGATGGAGAAACCGATGTGCTCCGACAGTACGGAGAAGAGCAGATTGCGTCGGGCGATCCGCTCACCCCCCTCGTTCCAGAACGTCTCGTCCTCGGGGTCCCACCGCTCGATCCACCTGCCGGCCATGGCGTGCCTCCACTGATCTCCGGGCTGTTCCGGTTGTGGATCCGACGCTAGGGACGGCGGGTTTCAGCGCCGTGGCACGAGGTGACCGGTGCGCAACCTTGCTCTCACCCGCGGCTCAGGCCTTGTGTGAGCGCCTCTTCTTGCGCGGGGCACCGTTCGGCCACAACCGGGGCTTGCGCTTGGCCGCCACGTCCTCCAGCCAGCCCACCGCCACGATCATCACGCCGATCAGCGGCCAGACGACCAGGAACATCAGCAACGCGTACACCGCCTCGACGTAGCCACCGAGGTGCGCGTCGACGTACGGAATGCCGAAGAGCAGGTCGATGACCGGGATCGTCGCCATGATCAGCAGGTTGTGCCACAGGTAGATCGTCACGGCGCGGTTGTTCGCCAGCGTCACCAGCGGGTCGAAACGAGCCAGCTTGCCGGGCAGTGCCTGCCACGACGGGGAGTACTGGAGGAGGATCACGCAGAAGCCGAACGACCACGTGGCCTGGGCGAGCGGGATGTCGTTGAGGTCCCAGCCGTCCGGCCCCAGGTGTCCGGAGGCCCACCACAGGCCGAACGCCATGATCAGCACGGACGCGGAGACCGAAACGTAGCGCGGGATCTTCTCGAAGTACCCCTCCTGGTGGGCGAAGCCCAGCACCCAGCAGGAGCCGTAGCAGGCGAAGTCGGTGATCGCGAGGCCGGTCTCGCCGGGGATCTTCACCAGACCGGAGCCGACGACCGCGGTCAGCGCGAGCGGCGCCAGCAGGGTCACCCACGGCAGCTTGCGGAACGCCCACAGCAGCAGCGGCGACGCGATAACGAACCAGAGGTAGGCGCGGATGTACCAGAGCGGGCCGACGGCCTGCACGGCCCACGTGTTCTCCAGCAGCCCGGCGTTGTCACCGCTGTGCCAGGGGAACGGCGGGGCGCCGACCGGCACGACGTACCAGGCCAGCTTGACGAACCACCAGACGCCCTCGTCCTTCGCCGGCTTCCAGCCGAAGTAGAAGATGACCGGCAGGACGGCCGCGGAGAACGCCCACATCGGGGGCAGCAGCCGCCGGACCCGTCCGCGGATCACGCTCAGCGCGGGCCGGGAGAGCGACCGTGCCATCAGCGAGCCCGCCAGCGCGAACATCACGCCCATGGAGGGGAAGAGGACGGTCAGCCAGGCCCAGCCGAAGATGTGGTAGACGACGACACGGACCAAGGCGATGGAACGCAGCAGGTCGAGGTAGCGGTCCCGGCCCGGTCGCTTCGGCGCCGCATCCACGGTGGCCGGAGCCACCGCGGCGTGCCGGGCGGCGGACGCGCCGGCCGCGCCGAGTGACTGGGTGCTCATCCGACGGGCCTCCGGTCCTCACTGCTGCGCCGCTGGGTCGGGATCGACCCCGGCGCCTCCACGACGCCCGTCCTGCGGAGCTTCTGCCAGCGGAGCCGGCCACCGGTGAGGGCGGTGATCCAGGACTGCAGCAGCACCACGTACATGAGTTGTCGGTAGAGGAGCTGCTGGAGCGGCAGCGTGATCAGGTGCACCATGCGTTCCTTGTCGAGCCGGAACGCGTAAGCGGCGCAGACGACCTGGATGGCCAGCACCCCGAGCCAGGCGACGATGGTCTTCCCCGTGGGCCCGAAGACCAGCCCGTAGAGCAGGAAGACGTCGATGAGCGGCGCCAGCAGGGGGAACAGCACCATGAAGAGCGAGACCAGCGGCAGACCGACCCGGCCGAAACGACCGGACGGCCCCTTCTCGATCAGGGCGCGCCGGTGCTTCCATATCGCCTGCATCGTGCCGTAGGACCAGCGGTAACGCTGGGACCACAGCTGCTGCACGGTCTCCGGTGCCTCGGTCCAGGCGCGGGCCTTCTCGGCGTAGACCACGCGCCAGCCGTCGCGGTGCAGCGCCATGGTGATGTCGGTGTCCTCGGCGAGCGTGTCGTCGCTCATCCCGCCGACCCGGTCCAGAGCCTCGCGGCGGAAGGCTCCGACGGCACCCGGAATGGTGGGCATGCAGCCGAGCACGTCGTACATGCGCCGGTCGAGGTTGAAACCCATCACGTACTCGATGTGCTGCCAGGCGCCGATGAGCGAGTCGCGGTTGCCGACCTTGGCGTTTCCGGCGACCGCACCGACCCTCGGGTCGCCGAAGGGCTGCACGAGCTCACGGACGGTGGAGGGTTCGAAGACGGTGTCGCCGTCCATCATCACGATGATGTCGTGCCGGGCGTTGCGTATGCCGTTGTTGAGGGCCTCGGGCTTGCCCGAGTTGACCTGGCGGACCACCCGCACGTTGGGCAGCCACATGTCGTCGACGATGTCCGCGGTGCCGTCCGACGACCCGTCGTCGATGACGATGATCTCGATCGGGTGGTCGCTCTCCATCAACGAGCGCACCGTGTTCTCGATGCACTCCTTCTCGTTGTACGCCGGCACGAGCACCGTCACGGGCTCGGTGACCGTGGGGCCCCAGCGGAACCGGCGGCGGCGCACCTTCCGGGCGTGCCCGAAGGAGAGCAGCAGCATCATGCCGAAGCGGACGAAGACCAGCACGCCGATCGCGGCGAGACCGACCGTCAGCACCGACGTGGTGTCCTCCGAGACGGCGACGGCGGTGACCCAGGCCTTGCCCTTCCACAGCTCGAGGCCGGTGACGGGGGTGTGGGCGCTGGGCGCGCCGAGTGCCTCGGTCAGGTTGGCGAAGCGGTAGCCGCGCGCCTTCATCTCGGGCAGGAAGCGGTCGAGCGCGGCCACGGTCTGCGAGCGGTCGCCACCGGAGTCGTGCATCAGCACGATGGAGCCCTCGGTGCCCTCGGGGCTGGCCTGCTTGATGATCGCGTCGACGCCCGGGCGCTTCCAGTCCTCGCTGTCCGTGTTGTTGAGCGCCGTGATGTAGCCGCGGCTGCCTATGTACTCGGTGACGGGCCAGGACTTGTCGTCGAAGGCGTCCGAGAAGGACGAGTACGGCGGACGGAACAGCGAGGTGCGTATCCCCGCGGCACCCGCGATCGCGAGCTGGTTCTGCGAGAGCTCCCAGTCGATGCGGCTCTTGGACTGGAACGACAGATCGGGGTGGTTGAACGTGTGGAGCCCGACCTCGTGCCCCTCCGCGACCATGCGCTGCACCAGCTCGGGGTGGCGCGAGGCCATCGTGCCGGTGACGAAGAACACGGCGTGCGCGTCGTACTTCTTCAGCTTGTCCAGGACTTTCGGGGTCCACGTCGGGTCGGGACCGTCGTCGAAGGTCAGGACGAGGTTCTTGTCGGGGACGCTCAGTGCCTTCGGTGCGCCCGGGGTGCGGGCGTCGATGACGGGACCGCCGTCGAGGATGCTCTCGGGGACCTGATCGCTGGCAACGGGGGGCCGTACCCGGTGGTCCGCCAGGATCTCGCTGTGCACGTATCCGCGCAGCATCAGCATGGCGAGCAGCGCGACCAGGAACAGTGACGGGAGCAGGTAGCGCATGGGCAGTCTGCGCCGCACGACGTTCCTTCTGCCGCGGGGCCGCGCCCTGCGGCCGGAGGTGCTCATTTACGGTGCGTCGCCTTCCGCGGCCAACTGCTGACCGCCCTGTTCCGCCGGCGGACCGGACGGTTCTTCCGTTGGTGCTGTCGCGCTGTCCGTGGGGTCGGGGGTGACCGGCGGGGGCTCCTGGCCCCCGGTACCGCCCGAGCCGCCGGTGCCCGCGGAGACGCTCGGCTTGGGGTTCGGGCTCGCGCCGGCCGAACCGCTACCGGTGCTTCCCGTGCCCTTGCCGGGTGTGGCCGACGTGGCGGTGGACGCCTTGCCGCCCGGCGCGGTCGGCGAGCCGCTGGGCGCTCCCTTGGCTCCGGCGCTCGGTGCGCCGCTCGGTGCGAGGGCGCCGGGAGTGCTTCCGGGAACGGCCGAACCGGAAGGTGTGTCGGCGGGCACCTTGGGCTCTTCCACGGTGCTGTTGGTCTTCTCGTTCGCGGCGGGACCGGGTATCAACAGCCACGGAGCGTTCGAATTGCCGCCGATGAGGGCGACGACGAGCGTCGCGGCGTAGCAGGCGCAGGCAATGGCCAGGACCCAGCCGAGGCGACGGAACTTCTTGCTGCGACGTCCACTCTCGTCGACGAACACCGGTCCGTCGGATTCGTCGGGCGGCGCTACCGCCGGGCCGGGGACGTCCCACTGCCCGGGATCGAGGGCATCGATCTGCATCGTGACCTCGTTGGGGTCATGAGCCTGCCTCGTCCGGGTACTTTTTTGCCAGTCTTCCACTGCTCTACGCACATCCCCCACTGAACCGAGAGTGGGTGCGCACACGACTAAACCGGACACTCGTCGTCGGACCGGGACCCCAACCCGGTCCGAGCGCCCCCTACCACGTTGCACCCGGACCATGAATGTAGCGCACCCTGCTGACACGCGTGCCGCTGTCGCGGGTGTTGTCCGGCACAAATCAGAGGTCGGGTTCCGGTAGCCAACCGTCGGGCGCTACCTCCAGCCACCGCCCGGTTGCAGCGAGTTCGGCAGCGGCCGCCCGGAGGGCGTCGAGGGCGGGATGCTTCAGCCCACGCCGCCACACGAGCGAGAGCGGGGACATCGGTACGGGGGCGACGAGCGGCAGCAGCACCGCGCCCGGCATGGGCGGGAATTCCGTGACGGCGAGCACCGCAGTGGGGTTCCTGGCCATGACCCGGCCGAACTCCTCCTTGCCCAGGACCACTGGGGAGGGAGGCGCGATCTCTATGCCGCGCCCTTCGAACAGCTGCCGCGCGAGGTCGGTCCACTCCCTGGTCTTCGGATTGCCTGCGCCCGCGTAGAGCCGCTCACCGGCGAGCTCGCGGAGCTCCACCTGCTGCCGACCGGCCAGGGGATGGCCCGCGGGCAGCAGGACGGCCATCCGCTCGAACCGTACGGGCTGGTGTTCCAGTCCGGCGCGCAGGGACGGTTCGAGCCCGCCGAACCAACCGAACGACGCGTCGAGCCGCCCGGCGAGGATCTCTGCGGCGGCGCCGGTCAGCCCGCTTTCGAACCGGGCCAGCAGTTCGCGTTCGGGGGCGAGTTCACGGGCGCGCGCCAGAACGCGGCCGGAGGTGATGCCCTCGGTGTTGAGGTCGACGAGCAGCGGCCGGTCGGCGTCCGCGAAGGCCGCGATCAGTTCGTCGTGGGCGTCGAGGACCCTCCGGGCGTACGGGAGCAGCCGTTCCCCCTCCGGCGTCAGCGTCACCTGACGGGTGGTCCGCACGAACAGGTCCCTGCCCATCCGCTGCTCCAGCCGCCGGATGTCGCGGCTGAGCGCCTGCTGGGCGACGTAGAGCCGGGCGGCGGCGCGGGTGAAGTGGAGCTCGGCGGCGACGGCGACGAAGGCGCGCAGCAGCCGGGGGTCCATGTCCTGGGGCACCCCGGGAATTTACATCAGGGGTGCGTCAATGCGCTCCGAACGGGTGTTGGACCCCTGGGGGTACCCGGCGCGAGCCTTGACGCATGCCCCACACGACCACGGACACGACTGCGCGCAGGGCTGGACCACGCATGGCCACGACCGGCGGGACCCTCGTCCTCGTTCCGTCCTTCGAGGAGCCGCGCTCGACGCGACGGCCCCGTACGCCGGGACCGTACACCCGACTGTTCCGCGTGCCGGGCGCGCGGGCCTTCACCTTCGGCAATCTGCTCGCCCGGCTGCCCATGGGGATGTTCACCGTCAGCGCCGTGATCATGATCGCCGGGGAGCGGGGCTCGTACGCCCTCGCCGGGGCCGTCACGGCGACGGGGCTGGCCGCCACCGCCCTCGTCGCCCCGTGGACCGCTCGGCTCGTCGACCGCCACGGCCAGGCCAGGGTCGCCGTGCCGGCCACCGTGCTGGCGGTGCTCGGCTCGCTCGCGCTGCTGCTGTGCGTGCACGTCGGGGCACCCGACTGGACGCTGTTCGCGTCGTACGCCGCGACCGCCACCACTCCCAACACGGGCGGGATGTCCCGGGCGCGCTGGGCACATCTCTACCGGGGTGACCCGGCGGCCCTGCACACCGCGAACTCCTTCGAGCAGGCCGTCGACGAGCTGTGCTTCATGGTCGGGCCGGTGCTCGCGGCGTTCCTCTGCTCGGCGCTGTTCCCGGAGGCGGGCACCCTGGCGGGAGCCGTCCTGCTGCTGACGGGCATGCTGCTGTTCGCCGCCCAGCGCTCCACCGAGCCGCCGGTGGCCGCCCGGGCGGCCCGGTCCCGCTCCCCGCTGCGCGTCCCCGGGATGAGGGCGCTGCTCGTCGTGTTCCTCGCGACCGGCACGGTGTTCGGCGCGATGGAGGTCACCACGATCGCGTTCGTGGACGGCCCTGCGGCGGGTCTGGTGCTGGCGCTCCAAGCAGCCGGGTCCGGACTGGCGGGACTGGCCTACGGCCGGGCCGGCCGCTCGGCGAGCCTGCGGACCTGCCTGGCGGCCATGACCGCCCTCATGGCGCTCCCGCTGTTCGTGGCTGCGGGCACCGGCTCGCAGCCGGCCGTCGCGACGGCACTCCTGATCGCGGGCATGGCGACCGCACCGACGATGGTGACGGGAATGGCCACGGTGCAGCGACTGACGCCCGAGGGCCGGTTGAACGAGGGCATGACGCTCGCCGTCACCGCGCTGCTCGGAGGCATCGCGGCCGGGTCCGCGCTGGGCGGATGGACGGTGGAGCACGCGGGCGCCGCGTACGGCTATGCCGTACCAGCCGCAGCGGCGGGCTGCGCCCTCCTGTTGGCGACCATGACGAAGGCCCGGCTGCCGTGACAGCCGGGCCTTCGCCCACATGGGATGACGGGGCTGGTGGGGGCGGGGCCCCCTCCGTCCAGTGGAGATGGCGGGAATCGAACCCGCGTCCAACGGTGCGGAACCAGGGCTTCTCCGTGTGCAGTCCGCTGCGATTTTCTCGGCCCCGGAGATCACGCGGACAAGTCTCCGACGGGCTCAGTCACTGTTTGGTTTCCCCCTACACCCCGTGACCGGGTCTAGAGGTTTAGTTCCCTAGCTGATGCCAGGATCCGGGTCGGGAACGGCCCCGGGCTGACACTTCGCACGTCGCTACTTAGGCAGCGAGGGCGAAGGAATCGCGCTTGGTGTTGGCGATTATTGGTTGCGACATATGGTTTACGAGATCATTGCCGCTTCCTCGACACGCTTCCCCTGCTTCGACATCCGCTGTCGAAACCGATCATCCCCATGTTGATTTTTCAACGCACACCCCCGCTATGAGGGGCAGGTGCCATCGTACGTGACCAACGCACGCAGGTGCCAGCGCATTCCGCGGCGTCCCCGGCGCACGGGCTGGAACGCATCCCCGCTCCGCGAACCCGAGGGCCGGCATCACGAACCCGAGGGCCGGCAAGCCCGTCCCGCCCACGGACCCCGGACGGTCGGCAAGATCAGGCCCGCTGGCGGCGGCGCACCGCCGACATGGCACGGTCGGCCTCGCGCCGGTCCTGCTTCTCGCGGAGCGTCTGCCGCTTGTCGTACTCCTTCTTTCCCTTGGCGAGCGCGATCTCGACCTTCGCCCGCCCGTCCTTGAAGTAGAGCGCCAGGGGCACGATCGTGTGGCCCGTCTCCTGGGACTTGGCCTCGAGCTTGTCGATCTCGGCCCGGTGCATCAGCAGCTTCCGCTTGCGGCGGGCGCTGTGGTTGGTCCAGGTGCCCTGGCTGTACTCCGGGACGTGGACGTTGTGCAGCCAGGCCTCGTGGCCGTCGATCTGGACGAAGCCGTCCACCAGCGAGGCCCGCCCCTGGCGCAACGACTTCACCTCGGTGCCCATCAGCACGAGGCCGCACTCGTAGGTGTCGAGGATGTGGTAGTCGTGCCGCGCCTTCTTGTTCTGCGCGATCAGCTTGCGCCCTTTTTCCTTAGCCATAGTGCGGTCATTTTCGCACTACGAGCCGGTACCGAGGCCACTCAATACCGTGCGGGCCCGCGACTCGGCCCGCTTGTCGGCCGGGACGTCCGGGGTGATGCCCCGGCCGTCGACGTCGTGGCCCGAGGGCGTGCGGTAGTGACCCACGGTGAGCTCGGCCACGGAGCCGTCGGGCAGCCGCTCCGGCATCTGCACCGACCCCTTGCCGAAGGTGCGCGAACCCACCGTGATCGCACGGCCGCGGTCCTGCAGGGCGCCGGTGAGCAGTTCGGCAGCGCTCATCGTGCCCCCGTCGACCAGAGCGACGAGCGGATGCCCGGTGTCCCCTCCGGGGCGCGCGTACAGGGCCTTCTGCTCACCCCGCACGTCGTACGTGGCGACGAGACCGCCGTCCAGGAAGGCGGAGGCGGCGGTGACGGCCTCCGACACCAGACCGCCGGCGTTGCCGCGCAGGTCGAGGAGGACGCCGGCGCCCCGGGGCGCCGCACGGACCGCCCGCCGCACCCGCTCGCCACTGCCCCGGGTGAACGCGGCAACCTTGATCATCACGGTCTTGTCGCCGAACCGCTCCACGGTGACGGCCTCGGTGACGAGCTTGGCCCGGCGCAAGGTCTGGCTCCAGGAGCGCTCGCCCCGCTGCAGTCCCAGGCGCACGGACGAGCCGGCCGGAGCACCCTTGCCGTCCCCCCGCAGCAGGGCGACCACCTCGCTGACCGGGCGACCGTCTATCCGGGCTCCGTCAATGGTCCGCAACAGGTCACCGGCTCGGACGCCGGCCGTTTCGGCCGGTCCGCCGCGCTGGACCCGAGCCACCTCCGCCCGGCCGTCCGCGGCGCGCCTGGCCCACAGCCCGACGCCCGTGTAGGCGCCGTCGAGAGCCTGCTCGAACTCTTCGTACTCGCCCTTGTCGTACACCGCGCCCCAGCGGTCCCCGCTGCGACTGACGACGTCCTCGGCGGCCTTGGTGCCGGACTTCCCGTCGGCCATCGCCTCTGCCGCCGCACGCGCGACCTCGTCGCGGTCGACGGTCGCCGCCGCCGCACGGGCGGCGGGCAGCGGGGACAACTCGGCGTCCCCCCGCGGTAGCAGGTCGGTGGCCGCGGCGGTCGCGAGGACGCTCACGAAGACCAAGGTCAGAGCCGCCCCGCGGCGGAATCCACGGGGCATCCTGGGTGATTCGGGGCCCGGCATGGCGACCACTCTAGGACAAGCAAAGGGCGCCGTACGGCCGTTGACCGTACAGCGCCCAGGGCACTTGTCACACCTTCAGGTACTTGCGCAGAGCTATGAATGCGGCCAGGGCCGGCATCAACAGTCCGATGGCGAGCACCAGCGGAAGCTTGGTGATCACGGCGTCCCAGCCGATGAAGTTGACCAGTTGCATCTTGTCGGCGAGCGCCAGGCCGCTGTCGATGAGGAAGTACCGGCCGAGCAGCAGCATCACACAGGCCACACCGCCGCCGAGCAGCCCGGCGAACGCGGCCTCCATGATGAACGGCATCTGGATGTAGAAGCTGGACGCGCCGACGAGCCGCATGATGCCGGTCTCACGCCGGCGGCTGAACGCCGAGACGCGCACCGTGTTGACGATCAGCATCAGCGCAATGATCAGCATCAGCCCCATCACGAACAGCGCGGCGACGTTCATGCCGTTCATCAGGTCGAACAGGTTCTGCAGGATCCCGCGCTGGTCCTGGACGGACTCCACCCCGGCCCGACCGGCGAAGGCGGTGGCGACCACCTTGTACTTCTCCGGGTCCTTGAGCTTGACGCGGTAGGACTCCTGCATCTGGTCCGGCGTGATCATCGAGGCGATCGGGGTGTCGCTGTACTGCTCCCGGTAGTGCTTGTACGCCTCGTCGGCCGACTCGTGGTGGACCGTCTCGACGACGTCCATCTTGTCGAGGTCGGCCTCGATCTGCTCCTTCTGCTCACTGGTGACAGCACCCTTGGAGCACTTGGCCGAGCCCGACGCCGACGCATCGTTCTTGTTGCAGAGGAAGATGGAGACGTTGACCTTGTCGTACCAGTAGTCCTTCATCGTGCTGACCTGCTCACGCATGAGCAGTGCACCGCCGAAGAGCGCGAGCGACAGGGCCACGGAAACGATCACCGCGAAGGTCATCGTCAGGTTGCGGCGGAGACCGACGCCGATCTCCGACAGTACGAACTGGGCGCGCATGGGGAGTCGTTCAGCCTTTCAGTGCTGGTAGCCGTAGACGCCGCGCGCCTGGTCGCGCACCAGACGGCCTTGTTCGAGTTCGATGACGCGCTTGCGCATCTGGTCGACGATGTTCTGGTCGTGGGTTGCCATGACCACCGTCGTCCCAGTCCTGTTGATGCGGTCGAGCAGCTTCATGATCCCCACGGAGGTCTGCGGGTCGAGGTTGCCGGTCGGCTCGTCCGCGATCAGCAGCAGGGGCCGGTTGACGAAGGCGCGGGCGATGGCGACACGCTGCTGCTCACCACCGGAGAGCTCGCCTGGCATCCGGTCCTCCTTGCCGCCGAGCCCCACGAGGTCGAGGACCTGGGGCACGGCCTTGCGGATCTCACCGCGCGGCTTGCCGATGACCTCCTGCGCGAAGGCCACGTTCTCGGCGACGGTCTTGTTGGGCAGCAGCCGGAAGTCCTGGAAGACCGTCCCGAGCTGACGGCGCATGTGGGGCACCTTCCAGTTGGACAGGCGTGCGAGGTCCTTGCCCAGTACGTGCACCATGCCGTGACTGGCGCGCTCCTCGCGCAGTATCAGCCGCAGGAAGGTCGACTTTCCGGAACCGGACGAGCCCACGAGGAAGACGAACTCCCCCTTCTCGATCTCCAGGGAGACGTCACGCAGGGCGGGGCGGTTCTGCTTCGGGTAGCTCTTGGAGACGTTGTCGAATCGGATCACGGGTGCACCACGGTCGGCCGGGAGTAGGTGTGCGTGACCTTACGCGAATGGGGATCCGGAGTGGAGTCACCGACCGGAGTTGCGCATTTTGTCCGTTCCGGAAGTCGTCGATCAAGGTCTTCCCCGTGGCTGTCATCCGGCGAGGCGCGCCGAAACGCCCGGGAGCTGGCACAGTGGTAGCGGGAACGGAAACGCCCCCCGGAGCGTTGCGCGGAGAGGAACGCAGAGAATCATCGATGGAACGCCGGGAGAACGGCTCTGCGGGCGGCTCCGCCGCGCGGGAGGAGGAGAGCGCATGACCTACGACCGACTGGTGTGCGCCAACTGCGCGGCACCCGTCAGCGAGGGCCGCTGCCCCGTCTGCCGGGCAAGCCGGGAGCGCCTACAGCAGCAGGAGGGTCCGCTGGCGGCCCTGACGCCCATGACCCTGCTGGCACTGCTCGTGATCCTGGTGGCCGCCGTGGCCGTACTGGCCCATCAGGCCGTATAGCTTTCCGGTTGACTACATAGACTTCCAGGAATTCTGGGCACGCGAGGGCCCGGGCCGCCTTTGCGGACGACCCGGGCCCCTTCATCTGCGGTCACTCCCGCCGAGGCGTGGCGTCCCCGCTCAGGCAGCGGTGCGGCCGCCACCGACGAGGCGCGGCAGCATGCGGAAGCCGATACCACCGGCGATCATCGTCGCGGCACCGACCAGCAGGAAAGTGGTCTCGGCGGCACCGGTCTCCGCGAGTTCCTCCTTGGCCTCGCCCTGCTCGACGGGCTTCGAGCCGGCGTTGTCGGTGTCCGTGTTGTCGGCGCACTCGGCACCCTCGACGTCGACGGTGCAGCCACCGGTCCCGCTACCACCCGTCGTGCCGGACGAGGAGCCACCGTCGGTACCACCCTGGTCGCCACCACCCGAGGTGGCGTTGCCACCCGAGTTCGCGTTGCCACCGCTGTTGGCGTTGCCGCCCGAGTTGGCATTGCCACCGCTGTTGGCGTTGCCACCCGAGTTCGCGTTGCCACCGCTGTTGGCTTCGCCAGTGGTGGAACCACCCGACGTGGTCGCACCACCATCGGTCGTGGAACCACCCGACGTGGTCGCACCACCATCGGTCGTGGAACCACCCGACGTGGTCGCACC
>NZ_JBHZCF010000008.1:318003-365263 GCF_042755225.1 Streptomyces sp. NPDC059169
ACCACCATCGGTCGTGGAACCACCCGACGTGGTCGCACCACCGTCAGTCGTGGAACCACCCGACGTGGTCGCACCACCATCGGTCGTGGAACCACCGTTGGCCTGGCCTTCGTCGACGCCGCCGATGGCACCGCCGTCGGTGTCCTGGAGACCGATCTCGGCGCCCTGCTCACTGACCCCGGCCCTGGCGTCGAGACCCACGCCTATGCCGACGGCCGAAGCGGCGCCCGCTGCCGTCAGGGACGCACCGGCGGCGATCACCGCACCGGCCGCGATCCGAGCGACGCGGACCCGCGTCTTCTTGGTCATCTGCTGCTACCCCCAGTAGCTGTTCTCGTGTGTGGAGCAGCGTCCGGGGCTGCAGCCGCTGGGGGCCGCGCTTCCGCTTCCCCCGCTCGCACGCGCCCCAGAGATACGCATGCCGCGCGCCAGCCTTCCCAGTTTTCACGGACACGTCAAGGTCGTTGCGCGTGCGATGCCCGAAATAAGGGGAGTTGAGGATGCATGAAACCAGCAACAGCGACGGGAACGCGCAACTCATCCTTCACCGAGGCGAGTTATCTTGTCGACAAAGCGAGTCGATACCTCGTTTTTCGCTTGCGCCTGTAAACCCTAGGCGTGCGCAGCCGAGTTGAGCCCGACCAGTGGGCACTCACCCCGCTCCTCCGCTTCTACCGGACGGCCACATCCGGGGAATACGACCGGGTGCCCTTCGACGAGTGGCGGACGCAGCCCGACGACTACGGTGCGTGCACACCCGTCCCACTCGGTCAGGCACTTCGCGCCCCGTGCCCTGGAGCGGTAGGTGTCACCCCTGCCCGTGCCGCTGCCGTGGCCGTGGCCGTGAACTCGCGCCGCCGGACTGCTGCCTGCTCGTGAACGACGTCGAACCACGCGGGCACCCGTGCGCACACGGAAACGGCGCCGGGACCCCTGTGGGCCCGGCGCCGTGCCGTTCAGCGTGCGGGTTACTTCTCCTGCTGCTTGCGCCAGCGGATCCCGGCCTCCAGGAAGCCGTCGATCTCGCCGTCCAGCACCGACTGCGGGTTGCCGACCTCGAACTCCGTCCGGAGGTCCTTGACCATCTGGTAGGGGTGCAGGACGTACGAACGCATCTGGTTGCCCCAGGAGTTGCCACCGTCCCCCTTGAGGGCGTCCATCTTGGCCTGCTCCTCCTGGCGGCGGCGCTCGAGGAGCTTCGCCTGCAGGACGTTCATCGCGCTCGCCTTGTTCTGGATCTGGGAGCGCTCGTTCTGGCAGGAGACGACGATGCCGGTCGGGATGTGCGTGATGCGGACCGCGGAGTCCGTCGTGTTGACGCCCTGACCGCCGGGGCCGGATGCGCGGTAGACGTCCACGCGCAGCTCGGACTCGTCGATGTCGACGTGGTCGGACTGCTCGACGACCGGAAGGATCTCCACGCCCGCGAAGGACGTCTGACGGCGGCCCTGGTTGTCGAACGGGGAGATGCGCACCAGGCGGTGCGTGCCCTGCTCCACCGACAGCGTGCCGTAGGCGTACGGGGCCTTCACCACGAAGGTGGTCGACTTGATGCCGGCCTCCTCCGCGTACGAGGTTTCGTAGACCTCCGTGCCGTAGCCGTGCCGCTCGGCCCAGCGCAGGTACATGCGCTGGAGCTGCTCGGCGAAGTCGGCGGCGTCGACGCCGCCGGCCTCGGCGCGGATGTTCACGAGGGCTTCGCGCTCGTCGTACTCGCCGGAGAGGAGCGTTCGGACCTCCATCTCGTCCAGCGCCTTCCGGACGGCCTCCAGCTCGGCCTCGGCCTCCGCGCGGGTGTCCGGGTCGTCCTCGGCCTCGGCGAGCTCGAAGAGCACTTCGAGGTCGTCGATCCGCCCGCGGAGCGCCTCCGCCTTGCGGACCTCGGCCTGCAGGTGCGAGAGCTTGCTGGTGATCTTCTGCGCCGCCTCGGGGTCGTCCCACAGGGACGGCGCCGCCGCCTGCTCCTCGAGCACGGCGATGTCTGCCCTCATCGCGTCGAGGTCCAGGACGGCCTCGATCGACCCCATGGTCGAGGAGAGGGACTTCAGCTCTTCGGATACATCGACGACTGCCACGGGTCCAGCGTAACGGCTGTGGAAGACACGCCGTCCCGCCCGTCCACGGGAAGGCGCCTTCAGGGCTGTGACGGAGCCGACTGCTTGGAGTCCTGGGGTGGGCCACCGCCCTCCTCGCCGCTGGTCGCCAGCCAGCCACCGACACCCACCGCCGCCGCCAGCACCACGCCCGCGACGCCCAGCGTGATCCGGCGCCTGCGCAGCGCCTCCGCCTTGTGGCGGGCGGAGCCGGGACGTCGCTGCCCCGGTGCGCGAGGGGCGCGGGCGGTGCCCCGGGCGCCGCCCGCGAGCTCGTCCGGGCCGGGGACGCGCATGGAGGTGTGGGTGTCCCGGTTGGAGTCGGTCGCCGAACCCCGGACCAGCGGGACGGCGGCCCTGCGGGGGGTGGCATGGGGCGTCGGGTAGTCCGGTTCGCCGTACGGATCGGTCGGCGACTCCGCGTCGGGTTCGTCCACGTCGAGCGGCGGCATGCCGGCGAGCAGCGGGAGCAGGTCGTGCAGCCGCGCTGCGAGCTCGGAGGCGCGCAGCCGTGAGGCGGGCGCCTTGGCCAGGCACTGGACGATGAGCCGCCACAACTCGTCCGGGATGCCCGGGAGCGGGACGACCGTCTCCGTGACGTGGCGACGCAGCACCGCGCCCGGGTGGCCGCCGCCGAACGGTGTGAACCCGGCGAGCAGCTCGTACAGGACGGTCGCGAGGGCGTAGATGTCGACGGCGGCCCGGGGCGGCAGTCCCTCGACGATCTCGGGGGCCAGGTAGTCCGGCGTACCGATGATCTTGGTGGCTTTGGTGCGTCGCGGGGTGTCGATCAGTTTCGCGACGCCGAAGTCGGTCAGCAACGCGGGATGGGAACCTCCGGGGCCGAGCGGCCCCTCCATGTCCAGCAGGATGTTCTCCGGCTTGACGTCGCGGTGGACGACCCCGGCGGCGTGCGCCGCGGCCAGGCCTTCGGCGACGTCCGCGATGATCGCGACGGCGGCCTCGGGCGCGAGCCGGCGTTCCCGGTCCAGACGGGTGCGCAGGTCCGTGCCGCGCACCAGGTCCATCACGAGGGCGAGGTCGTTGCCGTCCACCACGAGATCACGCACTCCGACGACCCGGGGGTGTTCGAGCCCCAGCAGAGCCGTGCGTTCCCGGACGAAGCGTCCGACCAGCTCCTCGTCGGAGGCGAGGTCCTCACGCAGGATCTTGATGGCGACCGGGCCTTCCGGACCGTCGCCGAGCCACACCGTGCCCGCGCTGCCGCGTCCAAGAATCTGGTGGGCCGTGTACCGGCTGCCGATATTCCGTGCCAAGACTGCTCCCTCAGCGGCTGGCGTTGACCCTCAACGTACGCGGGTGTCGGGGGTTGGGTGCCCCGGATGGCGCCGGCCGTCACTTCTGCGGGGCTATTTCCCCCGCAGAAGTCGACATAACGACAGAGTTACCGTGCGTTACCGACTCAGGTTGCTGCCGCCCGAGCCCGAGTCGACCACCCCGGAGATCCAGTCGCCCACCGACGACGCGGTGTCGCCGATGACCTGCCAGTAGCTCTTGCCCTGGGCGATCCAGCCCTGGAGCGGCGTGAGCTCCCACACGAGCCAGCCCGCGACGAAGAGCAGGATCAGGGTGAACAGGCAGCCCTTGAGACAGCCGAGGCCCGGGATGCGCATGGGGTTCGCGCTGCGCTGTCGAGGCGGCCTGGGCTCACGGGGGGCCGGCTGCTGTCGGGGCGGCGGCTGCGGCGGCGCGTACTGCTGTCGCTGCGGTGGCTGCGGGGCGTACCGCTGTGGCGACTGCGCCTGCTGGTGGGGCGGGTACGGCTGCTGCTGGGGCGGGTACGGCTGCTGCGGACGGCGCTGCGGGGGCTGCGCCTGCTGCTGGTGTGGCTGCTGCTGGTGTGGCTGCTGCTGGTGTGGCTGCTGCTGGGGGGCCGGACGGCGCTGCGGACGGCGGCGCAGCGGGTCGTCACTCGGGTCGAGGTACTGGACCTGGGTCTGCTCGTTGCGGTCGCGCGCCGCACGCAGCTGGGACTGCCAGGGGTGCGGCTCCTCCGGCCGGGGCGGGCCGTCGGGACGCGGCGGCACCGGCGGCATGACCGACGTGGGGTCGGCCGCGGCGCCGCGCGGCAGCACGCTGGTGGGGTCCGCTGCGCCCGTGGGGCCACCGGTGTGCGGCAGCACGCTGGTGGCCCCGCTCGGGTCGTACGAGCCGGCGTTGTTCGGCAGCACCTGAGTGGGATCGGCCGCGCCGGGATCGCCCGGGACGGGGGCGGGCGTCGGGTCGGGCGCGAGCAGTGCGCCGACGCCTTCGGCGGCCTCGATCTGAGCGGGCGTGGAGTGCACGCCGATCCCTGCGGCGACCGTACGCAGCCCGCGGGCGAGGTTCACGGCACTGGGCCGCTCCCCCGGCTCCTTGCGCAGACAGCGCTCCATGACCGTCCACAGCGGGCCGGGCACGGTCGAGGGGCGGCGCGGCTCCTCGCTGAGGTGCCGCTGGAGCACCTCCAGGGCCGTACCACCGGAGAACGGCGGACGGCCGGTGACCAGCTCGTACAGCAGGATGCCGGCACCGTAGATGTCGACGGCCGACGTCTGCGGGCGCCCCTCGGCCGACTCGGGCGCGACGTACGCGGGCGTGCCGACGAACTCGTGGGTGCGGGTCAGCCCCGGGGAGTCTGCCAGGCGGGCGATGCCGAAGTCGGTGAGCATCGGGTGCATCTGGCCGCCGACTTCGGCGAGCAGCACGTTGGCCGGTTTGAGGTCGCGGTGGACGACGCCGTCCGCGTGACTGGCGGCCAGCGCGTCAGCGATCTGGGCCGTGAGCAAGGAGGTCGCGACGGGGCTGAAGGGCCCGTTCTCGCGGATGTAGCGGTGCAGGTCGGGGCCCTCGACGAGATCCATGACCAGGGCCAGGACATCACCTTCGACGACCAGGTCGCGGGTGCGCACGATGTTCGGGTGGGTGAGGCGCAGCAGGACGGAGCGCTCGCGCAGGAAGCGCATCACGATGTCCGCGTCGTTCGCGAGCTCCTCCTTGAGGACCTTGATCGCGACGGTCTCACCTGGCTGGCCGGGCACGGCCGCCTCGGCCCCCGCGGTCTCACGCTGGCGGGCTCGCCAGACGGTGCCCGTGGCGCCGCGGCCGAGCGGCTCCTCGAGCAGGTACTTGCTGCCTACCGGCCGCACGTCATGCGCTCCCTGCTGGATCGTGGTGGTGCTGTTCCCGGGTCACGATGGTGATGGCCCCGGGTTCATCCTTGGCCCCTCCTGGGTGTCCGACCCACTGTAATGCCGCCGATCGGGTCACCGATGTGGTCACTGGATTGGCCGGTAAGACGTCCCCGACGCCCCGATGGTTGCCGAGCCGCAGCGCTCAGGCCGGCACAGGCGATCCCAACCAGGCACTTTTGCGCCCAGAGCCGACCAATCAAGATCACTTACAGGTGGCCTCCGGGCGTGTTGTGGTCGGCGGATGCGAGGATGCCCCCAGCACGTGACGCGGGGCCGGGAGAGCGCCGCGGCCGTGCCGACCTGCCGGGTGGGGGGAATCACAGGGCGGCTCCCCTTCGCCGGGCACCCCGCGCAGAAGGGACCGCTGACGGCGATGCAGATCCGGCTGACCGTCCTCGCGCCGCGCAGCGGCCCGTCCGTGCCCGCGGCAGGGCCGGCACCCACGCGCGCGAGCGACGTGCTGGTGACCGCCCCGGCCGGCACCGCGCTGGCCGCGGTGGCCTCCGGGCTGGCTGCGGCTGCGGCGGGGCCTGAGGCATCGTCGGCAACCGTCGTCCTGTACGCCGGTCGCGAGCGGCTCGACGCCCAGCGTTGCGCACTCGGCGAACCGCCCCTCGTGGACGGCGCGGTGCTGTCGCTGAACGCCCCCGGTGAGGACGAGGCCGCGGACGAGAGCGGTGGACAGGCTCAGCTGCACGTGATCGCGGGTCCCGACGCAGGCGGGGTCCACCTGCTCCACGGCGGCCGGATAAGAGTCGGCCGCTCGGCGGAAGCGGACGTGCCGCTCGACGACCCGGACGTATCGCGCCTGCACTGCGAAGTGACGGTCGCGGCCGACGGCCGGGTCACGGTGGCGGACCTGGGCTCGACCAACGGCACGTCCCTGGGCGGTGCCGAGGTCGGTTCCCGCCCGGTCCGGCTGACTCCGGGCGCACTGCTCCGCATCGGCGAGTCGACACTCCGGCTGGCTTCCCCCCGGGTGTCCGCCGGCCCCGCCACGGCACCCGACGGCGAGGGCCACATCCGGGTGCGCCGCACCGCGTCGGACGACGACGGGGCGACGGCACGGGGCGACGCGGACCACACGCGCCCGCACGCCGCGGAGGGTTCGGACACCCGGCTGTCCGGCCACGAGGGCGGGCGGCCCGGCTCCCGCCGCCCGTCGTGGGCGCAGGGCATGGGCACCGAGGTGATGGTCGTCCAGGACGGCCGCCCGGCCGGCCCTTCGATCCCCGGAGCGCCATCACGGAGCCGCTCCGTCGACGGGACGCGGGACGAGCCCCACGGCGCAGCGGACGCTCTCTGGATCGCGACCGGTGCCGGGGAGGCGGCGGGCGGTACCGGCACCGCGCGGACCGTCGACCCCGGCACCGGGACGGGAGGCGACGGCCCGGCAGCCGGGGCCGGGGAGCGGACGGACGGCAGCGACGACCCGGATCGGTACGAGCCCGCCACCGGGGGGCGCGGGGGGCGCGGCTCCGACGTCACACACGTCGGCACGGCCTTCGATCCGCCCGCACCGGCGGCCGGCGACGGTCAGGCACCCGGCAAGTCCGCACGGCCGCGTGGTGAAGGCGGGTCGCGCAGACGCGGCATAGGTGCCTGGGCGCGGCGCCTGACCGGGGCCAGGGAGGACGGGCCCGAGCCGGCGGCGGACGAACCACCGCTCCCGTCCGCCACCGTGCCCGCGGTCGAGACCTGGCCCGACCCCGCCGCCGTCCTGCTCACCGCACTCGGCCCGGGGCCGCGGCTGTGGGAGCGCGGTCCCGGGCACCCCGAGTCGATGGTGGTCCGGCTCGGCACGGTGGACCGTGCGGGCAGCATCGCCGTTCCCGTCACCGTCGGACTGCGCGAGGCCGGCTCGCTGGGCCTCGCCGGGCCCCGCGCGCGGCTCATGGGGCTGGCCCGGTCCGTCGTCGCGCAACTCGCCGCGCTGCACTCGCCCGCCGACCTGGAGATCGTGCTCATCAGCACGGACCGGGCGCGGTCGTTGGAGGAGCGCCGGCAGGAATGGCACTGGCTCGGCTGGCTGCCCCACCTGCGCCCCTCCCACGGCCAGGACTGCCGTCTCCTGCTGGCGTACGAGCGGGACCAGGCCACGGCGCGCACCGCCGAGCTGACGCGCCGGCTGGACGAGGGCCCGCTCGGCCCGGGCTGGCCGAGCGCCGAGCCCCGAGCGGTCGAAGAGGCCGCCGCCCGCTACGACGGCACGCGGACGCTCGTGCTCCTGGACGGCGACCCCGGATCCGCTGCACTGCGCGAGAGCACCGCTCGCCTCGCCGCGGCCGGCACCGCCGCGGGCATCCACGTCGTCTGCCTCGCGGAAACCCCGGCCGCCTCGCCCCGCTCCCCGGTGGCGGCCACGTACGAGGAGGCCTGCGCCGCGTCGCTCGCGTTCCGGGAGTGCGGAGCGGTCGCACTGCTCAGCGGTGACGTCGCGACGGCGCTGCGGTTGCTGCGCACGGCCTCGGGCCAGCCGGCCGGACACGGCACGGTCGCGGCGGTGGACGCGGTGTCCGCGGCCTGGGCGGAGCGTTTCGCCAGGGCCGTCGCCCCGCTCCGCGCCGACGGGGACGCGTCGGCACACGGCAGCACGGTTTCGGCCCCCCTGCCGCAGTCGGCGCGACTGCTGGACGAGTTGGGGCTGGCCCGGGCCACCCCCGCGTCCTTGATGGCCCGGTGGGCTTCCGCCACGGAAGGTACGGCCGTGCTCGGCGCGGGTCCGCGCGGCCCGGTCGCCGTGGACCTCACCGCGGAGGGTCCGCACCTCCTGGTCGAGGGCCCTCCGGGCAGCGGCCGTACGGAGCTGCTCCGTGCGATCGCCGCGTCACTGGCCGCGGGCGGCCGACCGGACCGCCTCGGCCTCCTGCTGGTCGAGGGGACGGGCGGTGAGCGCGGCGAGGGCCTGGCCGCACTCACCGAACTGCCCCACGTCGCCGGACACCTGGTCGCCTCCGACCCGGTGCGGATGCGTGAGTTCGCGCAGGCCCTCGGGGCGGAGCTGAAGCGCAGGGCCGAGCTGCTCGGCGGGGAGAGCTTCGCCGAGTGGCATTCCCGGCGCGAGGTCTCCGATCGGCTCGGCGGGCAGCGCCCGGCGAGCGCCGCGGAGTCACGCGGTGATCTGGACGCGGCGCCCAGCGGCACGCTCCGGCTCCGCCCCGCAGGGGCGCGCCCGCAAGGGGAGGCGCCGCCACCGCCGCTGCCGCGGCTGGTCGTGCTCGCCGACGACTACGACGCGCTGGTCGCTCCCGCGCTCGGCAGCCCCGGACGGCCCGCGGCGGGTTCCGTCGTGCGGGCCTTGGAGGCAGTGGCCAGGGACGGCGAGCGGCTCGGCGTGCACCTCATAGCGACTTCGGCACGTCCGGAGCGTACGGCGGACACGGAGCTGACCCACGGGGCCCGGCTGCGCGTCGTCCTCGACCCGCCGACCGTCTCCCCCGGCCCGGAGGATCCGGCACCGGGCCGCGGCAGGCTCGGGCTTCCGGACGGCCTGGTGATCCCGTTCCAGGGGGGCCGGGTAACCGGACGCATCCCCCGGACAGCGACGCTGCGCCCCACCGTGGTGGAGCTCGAGTGGGAGCGCATGGGGGACCCCCCGGCCCGTCGGCCGGTCCGTGAACTGGGCAACGGGCCCACGGACCTCGCGTTGTTGGCCAGCGCCCTGGACCGGGCCGCACGTTCGGTCGACGCGGCTCCCCTGCCGCCCCTCACCCCGGTACGCCCCTGAGACCGCACCGTGCTGTCGCCGTAGCCGGCGCCCGCCCCTGGCGACCCCGCGGCCACCAGCCCGCAGCCTGCACACCTCCTGTCGTTACGTCACGAGCCCATCACAATCGGGCAGTTGACGGCGAACGTGGTATTGCCCCGCCCCCCGCCCGGGCGTAGACCTGATCGCACGGGACGGGAGCGGAGTCGCCGACGTCACGGCGGCCCCTCCGCACGCGCGGGAGAGACGGGGCAGTGATGCGCACAACTCGCACGACGCGGACGACTCGCAACCGGCGGGCACCTCGCAAGCTCCCCTGGCCGGGTCGCCGCGCACGCAACGCCGTTCTGCTGGCGGCCGTGGGCGCCCTGGCCGTCGCAGGCTGCGGCGGGGGCGGGGACGACGGGGACACCAAGGGCAAGAAGGGCGCGGGCAAGGATCCCGCGGCGACCGTCCGACTGCCACGGCTGGACGGACAGAAGCTCCAGGTCGCCGCCGTGTGGACCGGCCCCGAGCAGCAGAACTTCACCAAGGTCCTCAAGGAGTTCGAGAAGCGCACCGGCGCGACGGTGACGTTCGTCCCGGCCCAGGACCCGATCGTCAACTTCCTCGGTACGAAGATCGCCGGCGGCAGCCCTCCCGATGTCGCCATGCTGCCCCAGGTCGGCGCGGTCCAGCAGGCCGTGGCGAAGAAGTGGGCCAAGCCGGTCGGGCCCGAGGCGCGCGCCCAGCTCGCCGCGAACTACGCCCGGGGCTGGCAGGACCTCGGATCCGTCGACGGCACCCCGTACGGGGTGTACTTCAAGGCCGCCAACAAGTCCCTCGTCTGGTACAACCACGCGGTCTTCGAGAACGCGGGCGCCCGGGAGCCCAAGACCTGGAAGGAGTTCCTCGCGACCGCCGAGACCGTCTCCGCGTCCGGCGTCCCGCCGGTGTCGGTCGGAGGTGCGGACGGCTGGACGCTGACCGACTGGTTCGAGAACGTCTACCTCTCCCAGGCCGGTCCGCAGAAGTACGACCAGCTCGCCAAGCACCGGATCACATGGACGGACCCGTCCGTGCACCGGGCCCTGGCCACACTCGCCCAGCTGTTCGGCAAGGCCGACCTGATCGCGGGTGGTGCGGACGGTGCCCTGCAGACGGAGTTCCCCCAGTCGGTGAGCCAGACCTTCACCGGGGGCGACCATCCGAAGGCCGCCATGGTCTTCGAGGGCGACTTCGTCAGCGTCAACATCGCACAGACGGAGGCCGAGATCGGGTCGGACGCCCGGGTGTTCCCGTTCCCTGCGGTCGGGGCCGAACCTCCCGTGGTCACCGGCGGCGACGCGGCGGTCGCGCTGACGGACTCCGAAGGCGCCCAGGCGCTGCTGACCTTCCTGGCCTCGAAGGACGCCGCGGGGATCTGGGCCCGGGCGGGCGGGTTCATCTCACCGAACAAGTCCCTGGACCCGGCCGCGTACCCGAACGACGTCCAGCGCGACATCGCCGAGGCGCTCATCGCCGCGGGCGACGACTTCCGCTTCGACATGTCGGACCAGATGCCGCAGTCCTTCGGTGGTACGCCCGGCAGAGGCGAATGGAAGGCACTGCAGGACTTCCTGAAGAACCCCTCGGACATCGTCGGCGCCCAAGCGCGGTTGGAGGCCGACGCGGCCAAGGCCTACGGGAGCTGATCCACCATGGCCTCCCCCCACGGAGGGGAGGGCGCCGGTTCGGGGGCCGCCGAGCGAGCCACCCGACCGGCGCCCTCCGTCACGGCCCCCCGCAGTCGCGTCCGCGCGAGCGTGACCGGCACGCGCGGCCTCGTGGCCGCAGGCTTCCTGTTGCCCGCGCTCGTGCTGCTCGGCGCGCTCGTCGTCTACCCGATCGGGTACTCGCTCCACCGGTCCTTCTTCGACAAGTCCGGAAGCTCGTTCGCCGGGTTCGACAACTACGCGGAGATCTTCTCCGACGACACCCTCCTGACGGCGGTGCGGAACAACGCGATCTGGGTGGTCGTCGCGCCGACGGTCGCGACCGCGCTCGGGCTGGTGTTCGCCGTCCTCACCGAACGCGTGCGCTGGGGCACTGCCTTCAAGCTGGTCGTCTTCATGCCGATGGCGATCTCGATGCTCGCCGCGGGCATCATCTTCCGGCTGGTGTACGAGCAGGACCCGGAGCGCGGCGTCGCCAACGCGGTCTGGGTGGGCGTCCACGACACCTTCGCCGAGTCGTCCGGCTTCCCCCGGGCCCATCCGCTGCCCGCCCACCCCCTCAGGGCCGAGGGCCGTGCGTACGTCACCAAGCAACCCGTCACGGCGGGCCGTCCGGTCCGACTCCCGCTCATCGGGGTGCCCGCCGAGAAGATGCCCGCCGACGCGCGCCCCGCGAGGGAGGCGCCCCCCCACGGCGGCAGGGTGACGGGAACCGCGTGGCTGGACTTCACGAAGGGCGGCGGCGGGCGGACGAACGCCGTCGACGCGGGGGAGCTCGGACTGAAGGGCATCACCGTCGAGGCGGTCAGGGACGGTGAGGTCGTGGCCACCACCACCGCGGCCGCAGACGGGACCTTCTCCCTCCCCCCGGCGGCGGACGGCTCGTACCTCCGGCTCCCGGAGAGCGACTTCCGCGAGCCGTACGACGGCGTGGACTGGCTGGGTCCCTCGTTGGTGACCCCGGCCATCATCGGCGCCTACGTGTGGATGTGGGCGGGCTTCGCCATGGTGCTGATCGCCGCGGGACTCGCCGCCGTGCCGCGGGAACTGCTGGAAGCAGCACGGATGGACGGCGCCAGTGAGTGGCAGGTCTTCCGCAAGGTGACCGTCCCGCTGCTCGCTCCGGTCCTCGCCGTCGTCCTCGTCACCTTGACGATCAACGTGTTGAAGGTCTTCGACCTGGTCTTCGTCATCGCGCCCGGTTCGGCGCAGGACGACGCGAACGTGCTGGCGCTCCAGCTGTACCGATCGTCGTTCGGTACGGACGCGGACCTCGGCGTCGGCAGTGCGATCGCCGTGCTGCTCCTGCTCCTGGTGATCCCGGTGATGCTCTTCAACATCCGGCGGATCCGAAGGGAGACGCGTCGATGACGGCGACCACCGGCACGCCGAGGGCGAGGCGGCCGCTCCCCTCCCGCATCGCCGCCTGCGCAGGAGGCGGCGCCCTGCGCGTCCTCCTCGTCCTGGCGGGGCTGTTCTGGCTGGTGCCGACCGTCGGCCTGCTGCTGTCCTCGCTCCGCTCGCCCACCGATATCAGCGCGAGCGGATGGTGGCAGGTCCTGACCGCGCCGGCACAGCTCACCACCGAGAACTACGCCCGGCTGCTGGAGAACGACACGATCACCGGCTCGCTGCTCTCCACGGTGGAGATCACCGTCCCCGCGACGGTGCTGGTCGTCGTGATCGGCTCGCTCGCCGGATACGCCTTCGCCTGGATGGACTTCCCCGGACGGGACTGGTGGTTCCTCGCCGTCGTCGCTTTGCTCGTCGTGCCGGTGCAAGTCGCGCTGGTCCCGGTGTCGAAGCTGTTCGGTGGGATCGGACTCTTCGAGACCACGGCCGGGGTCGTGGTCTTCCACGTCGCCTTCGGCCTGCCGTTCGCGATCTTCCTGCTGCGCAACTTCTTCGCGGAGATCCCGAGGGAACTTCTGGAGGCGGCGCGGCTCGACGGCGCGGGTGAGGTGGGGCTGTTCACCCGGGTGGTGCTGCCGCTCGGCGGGCCCGCGATCGCCTCGCTGGGCATCTTCCAGTTCCTCTGGGTCTGGAACGACATGCTGGTGGCACTGATCTTCGCGGACTCCGAGTCCCCGCCGATCACGGTCGCCCTCCAGCAGCAGGTGCGGCAGTTCGGAAACAACATCGACGTCCTGGCGCCTGGTGCGTTCGTGTCGATGGTGATTCCCCTCGCCGTGTTCTTCGCCTTCCAGCGGCAGTTCGTCTCCGGGGTGATGGCGGGTGCCGTCAAGTAGACGACGTCACACGGGAGATGGGCGGGGATGCACGCGACCTCAGGGTGCGCGTCGCCCGAATGCCGACATTCCGTAACCCCGTCGCTCCGGCGTCCGTTCCCGGGCCATGCCCCGGTTCACCGTGATCGTCCCCGTGCACAAGGTCCAGGCGTCCCTGCGGAGGTGTCTGGAATCCGTGCTCACGCAGTCCTACGACGACCTCGAAGTCATCGCGGTGGACGACGGATCGCCTTCGGGCTGCGGCTCCGTCCTCGACGCGTGTGCCGCACGCGACCGGCGCGTCATCCCTCTGCGGCTGCCGGGGGGCGGTGGCGTCGGCGGGGCCCGCAACGCCGGACTCGCCCGTGCGTCCGGCGACTACCTGATCTTCCTCGACGGCGACGACGTCCTCGTCCCCGGGGCACTCCGGGCCGTCGCGGACCGCATCACAGAGACCGGCGAGCCCGACGTCCTCGTCTACGGCTTCGCGTACACGGACCGTAGAGGCCGCGCCGTGCAGCGCGACGACGCCGGGCTGCTGTCCGAGGAGGGCTCGGCGCCCTTCCCGCCCTGCGGACGGCCCGGACTACTGCACCACCCGGCAGCGGCACGGAGCAGGGCCTACCGCAGGGGGTTCGTCGAGCACAACGGTTTCGCCTTCCCGCCGGGTCCCGGCCCGGACGCCGCCTGGGGCTGCCCGGTCCTGGTCTGCGCGCGCACGATCGCCACGCTCGACCGGGTGTGCGTGCGGTCCCGTGCACGGCGGCGGGGCGTCGCCCTCGGCGGCGTGCACGCCGGCGTCCCGGCCCGGGACCGGCGCGCCGTCGCCGCGTCGCGTCCGGGCGCGCGGACGGGACGGCCCGCCGTGCTCCTGCGCCGGCTGTCCGGACGGGTCACGGGCCGGGCCGCCGCCACCAGCCGCAGGCTGCGGCGCGGCGGTGCGACGTCCCTGCAGCACACCCTCGACCGGTACCGGCGGCGGCACGGTCGGGCCGCGGTCACCCCGGTTTGGCCGTGGGATGCCCGGGCGCGCACCTCCGGCCACCGCGCCCACCGGACACGGCACGCCGCGAGGACGCTGCGGGCGGCCCTGGGACGCGGCGCGGCCACGGCATACCGGACGCTGGTGCGGGCTGTGCTGCGCGCCCAGGAGGGATTCCAGCTCCGGTTGCCCGTCGGGCCCCGCCTCGCGGTCTTCACCGCGGATGGGGGCGCGTTCCCCGGTGCCGGACCGGGTGCGATCGGTGCCACCGCCCGGGAGCTCGCGTCCCACCTGCGCGCCGCGTGCGCGGCCGGAGTGCAGCGGCGCCGTGGGCTGCCGCCCCGGGTCCGGAGGCTGTTGCGGCAGGACGCGGCAGGACGCTGGTCCGCCTCGGCCCGCACGACCCACACCGGCCGGGGCGGGGACCTCGGGGCGCCGGGCGACGGTGCACTGCTCAGCGCCGGTCCCGTCCGGTACGACACTTCCCTGTTCGGTCCGCCCGCCGCTTCGGGTCCCGCGCCGCGCGGGCGCCGCACGGCGGCGCGCGGCGGGGGTCACACCGTGTCGGACTCCGTCGACGGGGGCTACGGCCTGTCCGCCCAACGGCGCTCTTCCGTGCGGGAACGGGCATTCCCGAGCGGGTACACGACGCTCGCCCAGGGCTCCCCGCGCAGCGAAGTGCTGCGGAGGGCCACCGAGGGCGATGTCGCCGCGCTGCGCGAGGAGCTCGGCATCCCCAAGGGGTGTACCGCCCTGCTGTACGCCCCCGCGCACCGCGACCGCCGGCGCCCGCGGCTGCCGGGTCCCGACCTGGACCGGGTCCGTCGCGTCCTGGGGCCGCGTTTCGTCGTGCTGACCCACGAGGGAACGGGCCGGCATTCGATCGAGGCCCTGTGCCTGGCCGCGGACGCGCTCGTCACGGGCTTCTCCTCACTGATGTTCGACTACGCGAGCCTCGACCGGCCGATCGTCGTGTACGCCGGCGATTGGGAGGCGTACGAGGCAGCCCGCGGCACCTACGTCGACCTGCGTTCCTGTCCGCCGGGCCCGATCGTGCGCACGGAGGACGAGTTGATCGGCGTCTTCGCGAGCGGCCGGTGGCGGGGCTCGCACTCGGCACAGCTGCGGGCGTCGTTCCGCGCCCGGTTCTGCCCGTACGACGACGGGCGCGCGTCGGGGCGTTCCCCTCGTCCCGGCGGCCCCGCGTCCGTTCCGTTCGACGAACGCCATCCGGCGCCGGTGGCCGCCCCGGTGACGGCCCCCTTCCCGTCCCACGTCCATCGCTGAGCCCCGGAGGGCACACCGACCCGGGAGGCGTGAGGGCACATCCGTGTCCCGGGTCCTACCGACCGGACCCGGCCGACGGTGCCGGTCACGTGCGGGAGAGCGCGGCGACCGCTGATACGGCGAGGTCGTCGAGGTACCCCTCGGGCAGGTCGCCACGCACCACTACGAGCCGCCAGTAGAGCGGGCCGATGATCAGGTCGAGCGCACGGTCGGGGTCAGCACCCTCGGGCAGTTCGCCACGGGCGACCGCGTCCCGCACCACCACCGCGGCGACCCCCTGCTGGCTGTCGAGCAGGGCAGCCTTGATCGCATCGGAGATCTCCGGGTGGCGGGCCGCCTCGACCAGGAGGTCGGGGATGACCTGAGAGGCGACGGGGTGGCGCAGGGCGTGCGAAGCGACTTCGAGCAGGGCACGGACGTCCCCGTAGAGGGAACCCGTCGCGGGTGCGGGCAGCCCCTTCGCGGCGAATGCCGAGACCAGGTCGAGGACGAGGGAGAGCTTGGACTTCCAGCGCCGGTACACGGCGGTCTTGCCGACGCCGGCCCGACGGGCGATGCCCTCGATCGACATCCGTGCGAAGCCGACCGCGGCGAGTTCCTCGAAGACGGCGGCACGGATGGCTTCGGTCACGTCCTCCCGGAGCACTGCGGCTCCCGCGGGGGCACGTCGTGGGGTCCCAGGGTCCGTGGTCATGCGCATGAGCATACCCGTCACGACGGGACGGTTGCGTTGCGACGTTGATCGGCCATACTCTCCCCGTAGCGACGAAACGGGTCCGTTCCGTCGCGATGACCCCTGCCTCCGGCGAAAGCGAGCGAGTGACAGCGTGAGCAGTGCGACGATCAGCAGTCCGGCGCCACTGGCGGAACCGGAGGAAAGCCTGGCGGAGTACGCCGCCCGTCACGGCCTGACCGTGAGCGGGGCGCGCCCCACGCTCGGTGCGTACGTCCGTCAGCTGTGGTCGCGTCGCCACTTCATCTCCGCCTTCGCCACCGCCCGGCTCACCGCCCAGTACAGTCAGGCGAAGCTCGGCCAGGTCTGGCAGCTGATGACCCCGCTGCTGAACGCAGCGGTCTACTACTTCATCTTCGGCGTGCTGCTCAATACCAGCCGCCACGTCGCCGACTTCGTGCCGTTCCTGGTCACCGGCGTATTCATCTGGACCTTCACGGCCAACTCGATCACCACCGGGACCCGGGCCATCTCCGGCAACATCGGGCTCGTCCGAGCCCTGCACTTCCCGCGCGCCTCCCTCCCGATCGCCCTCGCCCTGCAGCAACTACAGCAACTGCTGTTCTCGATGGGCGCGCTCGTCGTGATCCTGGTGCTCTTCGGCGCGTACCCCAGCTCCTCCTGGCTCCTGGCCATCCCCGCCCTGATGCTGCAGGCCGTCTTCAACACCGGCGTCTCGATGGTCTTCGCCCGTCTCGCCGCGCGCACCCCCGACATCGCCCAACTGATGCCGTTCCTGCTGCGCACCTGGATGTACGTGTCCGGCGTCATGTGGAGCATCCACGCGGTGCTCAAGGGCCACCACCTGCCGCACGCCGTCATGCTGGCGCTGCAGTGCAACCCCGCAGCCGTCTACATCGACCTCATGCGCTTCGCCCTCATCGACAGCTTCACCGCCGCCCAGTTGCCGCCGCATGTCTGGGCGGTCGCCGCCGGCTGGGCGCTGCTCCTCGGCGTGGGCGGTTTCCTGTACTTCTGGCAGGCGGAGGAGAGCTACGGCCGTGGCTGAACAGACCACCCGGACGCCCACCGTCGTAGCCGACGGTGTCCACATCACCTACCAGATCAACGGCGCGAAGAAGGGGCGGGGCAGTGCCACCGCCGCCCTGAGCCGGATCCTCTCCCGCCGCCCGGAGCAAGCGGGCGGCCGCGTGGTGCACGCCGTCAAGGGCGTCAGCTTCACCGCCCACAAGGGCGAGGCGATCGGACTGATCGGCTCCAACGGCTCGGGCAAATCCACGCTCCTGAAGGCGATCGCAGGCCTGATGTCCCCGGCCAAGGGCAAGATCTACACGCGCGGCCAGCCCTCGCTGCTGGGCGTGAACGCGGCACTCATGGGCGATCTGACCGGAGAGCGCAACGTCATCCTCGGCGGCCTCGCAATGGGGATGACCCGCGAGGAGGTCCAGGAGCGCTACGAGGAGATCGTCGACTTCTCCGGGATCAACGAGAAGGGCGACTTCATCTCGCTGCCGATGCGCACGTATTCGTCCGGCATGGGCGCCCGGCTGCGCTTCTCCATCGCGGCTGCCAAGAGCCACGACGTCCTGCTCATCGACGAGGCGCTCGCGACCGGTGACGCCAAGTTCCAGCGCCGCAGCCAGGAGCGGATCGCCGAACTGCGCGAGGAGGCCGGCACGGTCTTCCTCGTCAGCCACAGCAACGCGGCGATCACCACGACGTGCGACCGCGCCCTGTGGCTGGAGTCGGGAACCCTGCGGATGGACGGCCCCGCGCAGGACGTCGTCGCGGCGTACGAGGCGTTCACGCAGAAGAAATAGCAGGAATTCCTCACACGACGGGGTGCGGGTGCGGGTCTGCCGGGTCGCCGTCGCACCCGCACCCCAGCCCGCACCTCGACCCCGGCCGCCGTCTTCCTCGCAACCCGGCTCGCGGTGCCGGTCCTCCTCGCACAGGACGACCTCGGCGCCGGGATGCGTCTCCCGCGAGGTACGTGCTCCATGCACGCTGGTACGGGCAGCCCAGCCGGGGATCCTCCCCCGTCGGGAACCCCACCCGGCATTGCCCACCGGGTGCCGCGGCTGTTCCTCACCCCGGCGCTCGCGCCCTGGCTCAGCTACTCCAGGCGTTCGCAGCCGTGACGCTACTCGCCGACGCGGCCGCCACCGTCGCCCGCGTCAGGTCCGGGGCTCACCATCGAGGACAGCGAGGAGCGCGGCGGCTCGTCCTGCGCGACGTGCTGCGCACCGCGGCGCCCCGGCTGTCCTGGCGGCGGCTGTGACGAGGGGCGCCCACCAGGGTGGGCGCCCCTCGTCCCGCGGCCGCCGGCCTCGCCCGGCCGGCCGGCCGACGGATCAACTACGCGTGCGCAGCAGCTGACGCATCGTCCGCATGGCGACCGACAGGTTCGCCAGGTCGAACGTGTCGGAGCTCTGGATCTCCTCCAGCGTCGTCCGCGCCCTGCCGAGGATCGCGGCGTTCTTCTGCTCCCACTGTTCGAAGCGCTCCTCGGGCGCGGACGAGCCGTTGCCGACGGCCAGCACGTCCGCGGTCAGGGCGGCGTGCGCCGCGTACAGGTCCTCGCGGATGGAGGCACGGGCCATGGACTGCCAGCGGTCGGCCCGCGGCAGCTCGATGATGCGGTCCATCAGCTCGGTGATCCGCAGCCGGTCGGCCAGGTCGTAGTAGACCTCGGCAACGGCCAGCGGGGCCTTGCCCGTGCGATCGGCGATCGCGACGATGTCGAGGATCGGGAAGGCGGAAGAGAATCCGGCGACCCGCGTGGCCAGGCTCTCGGGGACGCCCGCGGCCGTGAACTCCTCGAGCTGCCCCTGGTACCACTCCAGGTCCAGGCCGCGCAGCACCTTCGGCAGCTCGCCCCACACCTGTTCGACGCCCGAGGAGAAGAAGTCGATGGTCTCGGTGAGCTCCAGCGGCTGCGGCCGGTTGCCGAGCAGCCAGCGGGTGCCGCGCTCGACGAGCCGCCGCGAGTGCAGCCGCATCCGGGTCTGCACGTCGGCCGCGACCTCGTTGTCGAGCGCCTCGACGGCATCCCAGACCGCGCCCAGACCGAAGATCGCGCGGGCGGCGGTCTGCGCCCTGACGATCTCCTCGATCGACGCCCCGGTCTCCTCCCGCAGCCGGTGCAGGAACGTTGACCCACCGGTGTTCACGGTGTCGTTGACCAGCACGGTCGTCACGATCTCGCGGCGCAGCGCGTGGCCGTCGACCGCCTCGGAGAACTTCTCCCGCAGCGGCTTCGGGAAGTACGCGTGCAACAGCCGGCGCAGGTACGGGTCGTCCGGCAGCGAGGTCCCGATCAGTTCCTCGGCCACCGTGATCTTGGTGTAGGCGAGCAGGACGGCGAGTTCCGGCTGGGACAGACCCTTGCCGTTGTTCAGCAACTCGCGGACCTGCCGGTCGTTCGGGAGGAACTCCAGCGCCCGGTCCAAGGCGCCTTCCCTGCCGAGCCGGCGCATGAACCGCGTGTGGGCGTGGAGCAGGCTCGGCGACTGGGCCACGGCGTTGGCCAGCGCCACGTTCTGCGCGTAGTTGTTGCGCAACACCAGCGTGCCGACCTCGTCGGTCATCGCGGCGAGCAACTTGTTGCGCTGCTTGACCGTCATGTCGCCTTCCGCGACCAGCCCGTTCAGCAGGATCTTGATGTTCACCTCGTGGTCGGAGGTGTCCACGCCCGCACTGTTGTCGATGGCGTCGGTGTTGACCCGACCGCCGCCGCGCGCGAACTCGATGCGTCCGAGCTGGGTCAGGCCCAGGTTGCCGCCCTCGCCGACGACCTTGACCCGCAGGTCGTCGCCGTCGACGCGGATGGCGTCGTTCGCCTTGTCGCCGACGTCGGCGTTGGATTCGCCGGAGGACTTGACGTACGTACCGATGCCGCCGTTCCACAGCAGGTCCACCGGGGCCTGGAGGATGGCCTTCATCAGCTCGGCCGGGGTCAGCTTGGTGACGCCCGGCTCGATGCCGAGGGCCTCGCGCACATGGGCGTTGACCGGGATCGACTTGGCGCTGCGGGGGTGGATGCCGCCGCCGGCGGACAGCAGCTCCGAGTTGTAGTCGGCCCACGACGAGCGGGGCAGCTCGAACAGCCGGCGGCGCTCGGCGTACGAGACCGCCGCGTCGGGCTCCGGGTCGATGAAGATGTGCCGGTGGTCGAACGCCGCGACCAAGCGGATGTGCTCGGACAGCAACATGCCGTTGCCGAACACGTCACCGGACATGTCACCGACGCCGACGACCGTGAAGTCCTCGGTCTGGGTGTCGTGGCCGAGCTCGCGGAAGTGCCGCTTGACGGACTCCCAGGCACCGCGCGCCGTGATGCCCATGCCCTTGTGGTCGTAGCCGGCCGAACCACCGGAGGCGAACGCGTCGCCGAGCCAGAAGTTGTACGAGAGGGCGACCTCGTTGGCGATGTCCGAGAACGTCGCCGTGCCCTTGTCGGCTGCGACGACCAGGTACGTGTCGTCCTCGTCGTGGCGCACCACGTCGTGCGGCGGCACGACCTCGCCCGCCACCATGTTGTCGGTGATGTCCAGCAGCGCCGAGATGAAGGTGCGGTAGCTGGCGATGCCCTCGGCGAGCCAGGCGTCACGATCCACCGACGGATCCGGGAGCTGCTTGGCGACGAAGCCACCCTTCGCGCCCACCGGCACGATCACGGTGTTCTTCACCATCTGCGCCTTGACCAGGCCGAGGATCTCCGTACGGAAGTCCTCGCGCCGGTCGGACCATCGCAGACCACCGCGCGCGACCTTGCCGAAGCGCAGGTGCACGCCCTCGACCCGGGGCGAGTACACCCAGATCTCGTATGCCGGGCGTGGCGCGGGCAGGTCCGGGATGGCCTGCGGGTCGAACTTCATCGACACGTAGGCGTGCGGGGTACCGCCTCCCGCCTCCTGGAAGAAGTTGGTGCGCAGCGTCGCCTTGATGAGCGTGAGGAAGGAGCGCAGGATGCGGTCCTCGTCGAGTGACGCGACCTGGTCGAGCGCGGCGTCCAGTTCCTCCATCAGGGCGTCGATCAACTCGGTGCCGGCACGCTGGCGGTCCGGGGCCATCCGGGCCTCGAACAGGTTGATCAGCAGCCGGGTGGTGTGGACGTTGTTGAGGAGGGTGTCCTCCATGTAGTCCTGGCTGAAGGTCGATCCGGCCTGGCGCAGGTACTTGGCGTAGGCCCGCAGCACCACGGCCTCGCGCCAGGTGAGCCCGGCGCGCAGCACCAGCGAGTTGAACGAGTCGTTCTCCGCCGCCCCGGTCCACACGGCGGAGAAGGCGTCCTGGAACCGCTCGCGGGCGTCGTCGCCGATGTAGTCGCCGCCGTTGCCCGCGGGCACGGGCATCCGCAGGCCGAAGTCGTAGATCCACGCGTGGGTGCGGTCCGCGCAGCGCAGCTCGTACGGCCGTTCGTCGATGACCTCGACGCCGAGGCGGTTGAGGACCGGCAACACGGAGGACAGGGAGACCTGGTCCCCCATCCGGTAGATCTTGAACCGACGCTCGCCGGGCGCCGCACCGACGGGCTCGTAGAGGGAGAGCGCGAAGTCCTTGCCCGAACGGGTGAGCTGCTCCAGGTGGCAGAGGTCGGCGACCGCCGCGCGCGGCGAGTGGTCGGCCTTGTAGCCCTCGGGGAAGGCGTTGCCGTAGCGGCGCAGCAGCTCGGCGGCGCGCTCCTCACCGGTCTCTGCGTTGAGCGCCTCGGCGAAACCGTCGGCCCAGGAGCGGGCGGCCTCGACGAGCCGGGCTTCGATGCGCTCCCGGTCGGCGTCGGTGAGCTCGGAGAGCTCGGTGCCGGACGCCACGCGCACCACGAAGTGCAGCCGGGTCAGCACCGATTCGGTGCTCATCAGGGTGAAGTCGACGCTGGTGCCGTCGAGCTCCTCCATCAGGATGCCGGTCAGACGTTCGCGGACGGTGGTGTTGAAACGGTCGCGCGGCAGGTAGACGAGCGCCGAGTAGTAGCGTCCGTACTCCTCTTGACGCAGGTACAGTCGCAGCCGCCGCCGCTCCTGCAGGTAGAGGACGCTGGTGACGATCTCGCGCAGCTTCTCGGGCGGGGTCTGGAACAGCTCGTCGCGCGGGTACGTCTCCAGGATCTGCAGCAGATCGCGGCCGTCATGGCTGTGCGGCGAGAAGCCGGCGCCGTCGAGGACCTCGGCGACCTTGCGGCGGATGACCGGGACACGGCGCACGGACTCGGTGTACGCGGCCGAGGAGAACAGCCCCAGGAACCGGCGCTCTCCGATGACGTTGCCCTGGTCGTCGAACTTCTTGACGCCGACGTAGTCCAGGTAGGACGGGCGGTGCACGGTGGCGCGGCTGTTGGCCTTGGTGAGGATCAGCAGCTTGTGCTCCCGGGCCTTGGCACGGGCGTCGGCGGGCAGCCGGTTGAAGGAGGGGCTCACGGGGTGGCCGTGGGCGTCGTCGCCGCTGTGGTCCGGGTCGGAGCGCAGGATGCCGAGCCCGGTGCCGGGGACGGCGGACAGCGCATCGCCGTCGACCAGGGTGTACTCGCGGTAGCCGAGGAAGGTGAAGTGGTCTTCGGCGAGCCACCGCAGCAGCTCGCGCGCCTCGTCGACCTCGCCGTCGCGCAGGTCGTCGGCGGTGGGCTCGCCGGGCAGTTCCTCGGCGATGCGCAGTGCGGCTTCGCGCATCTTCTCCCAGTCCTCCACCGCCTCGCGGGCGTCGGAGAGGACACGCAGCAGGTCGGCGGTGATCTGCTTCAGGTCGGCGCGGTCGGTCTCGCGGTCGATCTCGACGTGGATCCAGGACTCGACGAGAGCGTCGTGCGGCAGTTCCACACTCTTGCGGGCGCCGCTGCGCGTGTCGTAGCCACCGGTCAGCACCTCGATGAGCCTGCCGGTGACGTCACGGCGCACGACGACCTGCGGGTGGATCACGACGTGGATGCCGCGGCCCTGACGGGACAGCTCGTTGGTGACGGAGTCGACGAGGAAGGGCATGTCGTCGGTGACGACCTCGACGACGGAGTGGCTGGACGTCCAGCCGTTCTCCTCGACGGTCGGGGTGTGCACGCGGACGTTGGCCGTCCCCTGCGGGCGGTTCTCCGCCAGCCGGTAGTGCGCCACGGCGGCACCGAACACGTCCTCGGGGTCGCGGTCGGCAAGGTCCTCGGGAGCGGTGTGCAGGTAGTAGCGCTGGAGGTAGGCGAGGAGATGGTCCTGATCAGGACGCCCCCCGCCGTCGGGCCCAGTCGGAAGTCGCCCCCCGCCCGGGCTGTGCTCAGCTACCCGGGCGGCCCGTTCGAGCAGCTCGGCCTTGGCTTCGTCCAGCTTGGTCTGCATGTCCTCTGGCTCCTGTCGCGCGCCGTTGCGTGACGTCGGTGGAAAAGAAGGCACAACGCCACGAAACGGGGTGTCCGCTCGGCTTCGACGTTATGCCGGGGTGAGAGGTGTCCGGGCCGAAATCGGCCAAGATGGGCAGGGGACCCGGAACGGGACCGCGACGCGGTCCACCATGTCCGTACGGGCCGCGGAGAGGCGCGGAACCGCAGGGAAGATCAGCTCGCACCCGGCCGCTGTGGCGTTCCGGGCGCGATCCGGGGGCTTCGGTGCCCCCGAGGCGTATCGCGCTGATCACGCCATAAGGCTATCGCCCCGCACCCCGGCCCCGTCATGAGCCGTATGTGTACAAAAGTGGGGCCGGAAGTTTGACACTCTGGACAGCGACACGTGGCCCCTTGGCAAACAACCGCCAGGGAGGCAGGTTGACGGTGTGGGGCCGAAGGCCGACAAATCAATATAAGAAATACGATACAGGGGAGCAGTAGCCATGAGCGTGAAGGTCCTGATCGTCACCGGCGACGCAGCCGAGTCCCTGGAAGTCCTCTACCCCTACCAGCGGCTGCTCGAGGAGGGGTACGAAGTCCACGTCGCAGCCCCGGCCCGGAAGAAGCTCCGGTTCGTGGTGCACGACTTCGAACCCGGCTTCGACACCTACACCGAGAAGCCCGGCTACACCTGGCCGGCGGACCTGGCCTTCTCTGAGGTCGATCCGGGCGCCTACGCGGCAGTCGTCATCCCGGGCGGCCGCGCCCCCGAGTACCTCCGCAACGATCCGGAACTCCGCAAGATCCTCAAGTCCTTCTTCGACGCCGACAAGCCCGTGGCCCAGATCTGCCACGGTCCGCTGCTGACGGCCGCGACCGGCAGCCTCACCGGGCGCAGGGTGACGTCCTACCCCGCCCTCGAACTCGACATGCAGGCGGCCGGCGCCTCTTTCCAGGACGCCCAGGCCGTGGTCGACGGCACCTTGATCTCGTCCCGGGCCTGGCCCGACCATCCCGCCTGGATGCGCGAGTTCCTCAAAGTGCTGCGCACCAAGGCGCCGGCGACCTGACGCTCGGGGAAGCATGTCGGGCACCGGCGGGCCGGCACCTTCACGAGTGCCCGTCTGACGTCCGGAGGCACGCCGATCGACATGCGCATCGTGCGCCGGCGGACCGACCCGCCCGGAGGCACGTCAGAGCCCCGGCACCGCGTGGGCGACGCCCGAGCCCGCCGGCTCACGGGCCCGAGCGGAGGCTCTCCTGGATGCGGGGCGCCGGCGGGTACGGCTAGGCCACCAGTTCCTCGGCGACCGCCACGGCCTCCGCGAGAGTGTCGACGACCGGCACCCTCGCCGACTCCAAGCTGCTCCTGCTGTGGGATCCGCCGGTGTAGAGCACGGCCTTCGCCCCCACGTGCGCCGCGGCGACGGCGTCGTCAGCCGCGTCGCCGATGACCACGATGCGGTCCGCCCTGACGCCTTCCAGCGCCGCGAGATGCCGCACCATGTGCTCCGTCTTGCCGGCGTGCGACCCGCCCGTCCTGCCGTCGACGCGGACGAAGTGCTCCTCGATGCCGTGGCGCCGGACGATCGGCACCAGGTGCTCGTGGGGGGCGAGCGACAAGAGCGACTGCGTGTGCCCCTCGGATCGGCGCTCGGCAAGCAGCTCCGCCGCGCCGATGGTGAGCCCGCACGCCTCGGCCCGCAGCCAGTAGTGCCTGTGGAAGACCGCGTCCATGATCGCCCACTCGTCGTCCGTGGGCAGCCGCCCCATCAACCGCTCGTAGAAGAGCGGCACCGGCACGCAGTACAGGTCCCGGTAGCGCTCGAGCGTGATCGGGTCCAGCCCCAACTCCGCGAACGACGCGTTGGTCGCCTCGATGACCGCGTGGATGTCATCGAACAACGTGCCGTTCCAGTCCCAGACCAGATGCGCGGTGTACTTCCCCATGCCTAGCAACGGTACCGGGCGGGTGTGACGGCCGGAGCCGTGGACCGGGCCCGCGGGGGTCAGCCGATGAGCCCGGGGATCTCCTGGACCCCGAACCAGAGCAGCTCGTGGTCCTCCGCTCCGTCGACGACGAACTGGGCGTCGTCGTCCCCGTGGTCCGCCGCACCCAACGCGTCCGCCGCCGCGGCCACGTCGGCACCGGCCTCGTCGGAGTCCGCGTGCACCGAGGCGGCTTCGGTGAGCGGGACCGACGACGCGATCCGCACCTCGCCGAGGGACGTCGACCCCAGCATCGGCCCGGGGTCCGTGCTCGTGGCGCCGTCCGGTACGTCAACGGCCACGACGACGCGGCGGCGCGGCGCACCCGGATCACCGGCCAGCAGCCGCAGCGACGCGGCCGCGGCCCGGTTCAGCGCGGCGTACTCGAGCTCCTCGATGTCGTCGGAGACGTACCACTCGCGCAGGGCGGGCGTCACCGCGTAGGCGGTCAGCGGGGCGGGACCGAACTCGCCCGCCTTGTACGCCTCTGCGAGACCGGGGAGGGTCAGGGGGACGTAGACGCGCATGGCTGGCCGCTTTCGTAGTCGGGTGAGCACCTAAGGATACGTGCGGAGTCCCCTTTCGGACTTCCCCTTGCAGTGGCCCCGGCGTCAGCACGACGCCCCCGGCGGCCACCCGGTTCGGCCCCACAGGGCGCTTCCCTCACCCGGATAGGTGCATTTTCCGGGCCCTCTCCGCCCGATCCACCGTGGTTTGCGACGGCCGTCGGCGCCCCGTACAAGATCCCCACACGAAGTTACTTGTGAGTATCGGAGGGCGACGACCATGCAGCACATCCCTGGCAGGACGCGCACCGGCCCCGGGAACCGCCATGACGGACGCGGCCCCGGCCGGGCCCAGCGCGGCCCCGTACCGTCTCCCACGGGCCGCTCCCGCCTGCCCCGCTACTGGTTCGCCGAACGCCTGCTGTCAGTCCTCAGCGGCCATCGGCCGGTCCACTGGATGCTCGGCCACACCATCGGCGACGCCTACGAATCCCTCGTACGACTCGCCCCGGCCACCCCGCTGCGATCGAACGGCCCGCGACCGGTCGTCCGCCACTGCGACGAGTACGTACCGCGCCCCGGCGTCATCGAGGCCTTCGCCCGTATCGCCACCGGTGACCGGGTGCGCGCCATGGCCTTCCGGCTGGAGAGGGGGCACGACCTCCGCTGGCGTTGCGCCGCCGTGGAACTCGGCGGCGAACGCATCACGGTCGACGCCGGGTGACGCCACCGCTCGGGACGGGAGCGGCGCAGAGCCAGGCGCGCGCCGACGGCGCACGGACCGAGGGAGCGGGGAAAAGCGCACGTCGGCTCCGACCCACCGGCGCGGCGGCCGGCAGCCACCACGAGCCGGGCGCCACGCCGCCACGAGCCCGGGCCGTGCCGCGTCCGTCCGGCGCCGGGTACTGCGGCCCGGACGCGGCGGAGGCCGGACACCCACCGGGACGCTGTTGGCGAATCCCTGGCCCTTGATACTTCGCCCCGTCGTTATGCGGCGGGGCGAAGCGCTGCCAGGGGGCTGGTCCGGATGTGGGCGCGGGGTTGGTCGGTAAGCCAGGCGTTGATGCGGATGAGGTTGATCGCGGCGCCGGTGAGCTGGTGCTGGAGGCTGGTCTTGCCGAGTCCGCGGTGGCGGGATCTGCGCAGGCCGCAGGCTTGTACTCCTTGGGAGATGGTTTCTTCGATCCCGGCACGGATCTGTAGCGGTCCTTCCACGCGTCGGTCGCCTGAAGGTTCCGGGCCTGATGGAGGGCTTCGTATTCGTGGCGGGGCCGCAGGGTGATCTCCCGGCGCTGGGCCTTCGGCGAGCTGACACAGCTCCGGAGTGTGGGGCAGGTGCGGCAGTCCGCCGGCGAGAAGCGAACTCGGATCACGGGCAGGTGTTCTTCGGAGCGGCGGTTGTGCCACTGGGTGCTGGTGATCCCGTTCGGGCAGGTCACGTGCTGGTTGTCCCAGTCGATGGTGAAGGCGTCCACTTCCAGTCGATCCGGGCCCGCACCGCCTCAGCGGCCTGCCGGTCGGTCAAACCCTCCACGAACTGCAACACCAGCACCATCGCCAGACGCCCCGGTGACCAGGCAGGCTTCCCCCGCACCGGGAACAAGTCCGCGAACTGTTCATCCGTGAACAGAACCCCCAGCTCATCGCGGACCCGGATCGCCAGACTGCCCTTCGGGAAGGCCGCCCGTGCCACCCGCACCGTCTCCACCGGGATCTCCCCCGGCCCCCGCGGCTGCACCGACATCGACACCCTCCCCAAACGACAACGTCGGCTCCCAAGACCACAACCAGGTCTTGGGAGCCGACGTCACGCGAGAGCCGGAATTAACCAACAGCGTCCCACCCGGCGCCCAGCCCCTCACCCCACGCCTACGTCGCACGTGCTCCGCGCGCCGGCGGCGTCACTTCTTGCGTCGGCGCCCTCCGGCGCTCTTCTGGGCCTTGCGGCGCTCCGCACGCGTCAGACCGTCCGACTCGGACCGTGCGGACCCGTCGCCGTTGACGAAGTCGCCTTCGACGATGCCGCCGTCGCCGTCCACCTTGGGTGCGGTGAAGTGCAGCCGGTCCGGGCGCTGCGGCGCCTCCAACCCCTTCGCACGGATCTCGGGGCGCGCGCCCGCCGGAACGGCGTCCTCCTTCGCGAGGGAGGGCTTCTCCCCGGCGTCCTGCACCGGGACCTCCTCGACGTGCTGCTCGACCTGGACCTCCAGGTTGAACAGGTAGCCGACGGACTCCTCCTTGATGCCCTCCATCATCGCGGTGAACATGTCGAAGCCCTCGCGCTGGTACTCGACCAGCGGATCCTTCTGGGCCATCGCCCGCAGGCCGATGCCCTCCTGGAGGTAATCCATCTCATAGAGGTGCTCACGCCACTTGCGGTCCAGGACGGACAACACCACGCGCCGCTCCAGTTCGCGCATGATGTCCGACCCGAGCTGCTTCTCGCGCTCGCTGTACTGCTGGTGGATGTCGTCCTTGATCGTCTCGGCGATGAACTCGGCAGTGATTCCGGCCCGGTCGCCGGCCGCGTCCTCGAGCTCCTCGATCGTCGCATCCACCGGGTAGAGCTGCTTGAACGCACCCCACAGGCGGTCCAGGTCCCACTCCTCGGCGAATCCCTCGACGGTTTCCGCCTGGATGTACGCGTCGATCGTGTCGTCCATGAAGTGGCGGATCTGCTCGTGCAGGTCCTCGCCCTCCAGGACGCGGCGGCGCTCGCCGTAGATGACCTCACGCTGCCGGTTGAGGACCTCGTCGTACTTCAGGACGTTCTTGCGCGTCTCGAAGTTCTGCTGCTCGACCTGCGACTGCGCGGAGGCGATCGCACGCGTCACCATCTTGTTCTCGATCGGCACGTCGTCCGGCACGTTGGCCATCGCCATGACCCGCTCGACCATCTGCGCCTTGAACAGCCGCATCAGGTCGTCGCCCAGGGAGAGGTAGAAACGGGACTCGCCCGGGTCGCCCTGACGGCCGGAACGGCCACGCAGCTGGTTGTCGATGCGCCGCGACTCGTGGCGCTCGGTACCCAGCACGTAGAGCCCGCCGAGATCCTTGACCTCTTCGAACTCGGCCTTGACCGCCTGCTCGGCCTTCTCCAATGCGGCGGGCAGCGCCGCAGCCCACTCCTCGACGTGCTCCACCGGGTCCAGCCCCCGCTGACGCAGCTCCGCCTCGGCCAGGTCGTCGGGGTTGCCGCCCAACTTGATGTCGGTGCCGCGGCCCGCCATGTTCGTGGCGACGGTGACGGCACCCTTGCGGCCCGCCTGGGCGACGATGGTCGCCTCGCGGTCGTGCTGCTTGGCGTTGAGGACCTCGTGCTGGATGCCGCGCTTGCTCAGCTGCTGCGAGAGGTACTCGGACTTCTCGACCGACGTCGTGCCGACGAGGATCGGCTGGCCCTTCTCGTGCTTCTCCGCGATGTCGTCGACGACCGCCTCGAACTTGGCGACCTCGGTGCGGTAGATCAGGTCCGACTGGTCCTTGCGGACCATCGGCCGGTTCGTCGGGATCGGGACGACGCCCAGCTTGTAGATCTGCTGGAACTCGGCGGCCTCGGTCATGGCCGTACCGGTCATCCCGGAGAGCTTGTTGTAGAGGCGGAAGAAGTTCTGCAGGGTGATCGTGGCGAGGGTCTGGTTCTCGTCCTTGATGTCCACCCCTTCCTTCGCCTCGATCGCCTGGTGCATGCCCTCGTTGTAGCGGCGGCCGGCGAGGATACGGCCGGTGTGCTCGTCGACGATCATGACTTCGCCGTCGATGACGACGTAGTCCTTGTCCTTCTTGAAGAGCTCCTTGGCCTTGATGGCGTTGTTCAGGTAGCCCACCAGCGGGGTGTTCACCGACTCGTAGAGGTTGTCGATGCCCAGCCAGTCCTCGACCTTCGAGACGCCGGGCTCGTGGATGGCGACGGTGCGCTTCTTCTCGTCGACCTCGTAGTCGCCGGTCTCCTCGATGCCCTTCAGCGGGTTGCCCGGCTCGCCCTTGGTGAGGCGCGTGACCAGCTTGGCGAAGTCGCCGTACCACTTGGTGGCCTGGTCCGCCGGGCCGGAGATGATCAGCGGCGTACGGGCCTCGTCGACGAGGATCGAGTCGACCTCGTCGACGACCGCGAAGTTGTGGCCGCGCTGGACGAGCTCGTCCTTGGACCACGCCATGTTGTCGCGCAGGTAGTCGAAGCCGAACTCGTTGTTCGTGCCGTACGTGATGTCGCAGCCGTACTGCTCGCGGCGCTGCGCCGGCGTCATGTTGGCGATGATGCAGCCCACGGTCAGGCCGAGGAACTTGTGCACCCGGCCCATCAGCTCGGAGTCGCGCTCGGCCAGGTAGTCGTTGACCGTGATCAGGTGGACGCCCTCGCCGGAAAGCGCGTTGAGGTACGCCGGCAGCGTGCCGACCAGGGTCTTTCCCTCACCGGTCTTCATCTCGGCCACGTACCCGAGGTGCAACGCCGCGCCGCCCATCAGCTGGACGTCGTAGTGGCGCTGGCCGAGCACGCGCTTGGCGGCCTCGCGGACGGTCGCGAACGCTTCGGGCAGCAGGTCGTCGAGGCTCTCGCCGTCGGCGTAGCGCTCCTTGTACTCATCGGTGAGCGCCCGCAACTCGGCGTCGGTGAGGTTGACGAAGTCCTCTTCGATGGAGTTGACCTGGTCCGCGATGCGGTGCAGTTTGCGCAGGATCTTGCCTTCGCCTGCACGCATGAGCTTGTTGAAGACGGACACTGAGGCTGGTCTCCTTGCCGGTCGGGCCTGGCACTGGGTCTTGTCGGACACTGGCGCGGGCACGGCAGGTGGGCCCCACCGCAACGGCCATCGTAAGCGAGGACCCCGCCGCGCCGGGAGGTCCTCCCTCGGGGCACGCCCAACGTGTACCCCGGGCACGGGCCGGCTGCCGCTCACCAGGAGAACGCACGCGGGGCGCGGAAGGTGCCGCCGTTCCCGAAAAGTGTTCGCACGGGCCACGGAGAGTCACGAGAATCCCCGTATGCAGCCCATCACCCTCGTCACCGAGCGACTACGGATCGTCCCCTTCTCGGCGGAGGACGCGGAAGAGGTCCGCGCGGCCTGTCAGGACCCCGACATCCAGCGCTGGATCCCCATCCCTTCACCGTACGAACTCCGCGACGCGGAGGAGTTCGTCGGGCTGACGGTGCCGGAGGGCTGGCGCAACGACACGGAGTACACACTGTCCGCGCGCCCTCGCGACGGCGGTCCGCTCATCGCGTCGACCAGCCTGCACCACCCGCGGTCGGGCTCCTGGGAGATCGGCTTCTGGACGGCCAAGGAGCACCGGGGCAAGGGTTACGCGACCGAGATCACGCTGGCCATGGCGCGCTGGGCCTTCACCGAGCTGGCGTGCACCCGTCTGGAATGGCGGGCCGAGGTCGGCAACGCAGGCTCGCGCGCCGTCGCCGAGAGGGCCGGGTTCACGGTCGAGGGCGTCCAGCGAGGGGGCCTGGAGAGCAGGGGGACGATGCGGGACTGCTGGGTCGCCGCGCTGCTCCCGTCGGACCTGGGCCTGCCGTGCCCCCTTCCGTACCTTCCCGCGCGAGTCTGAACCGCCGTCCGCCGGTGGACGGGCCCCATGGGCCCGGCCGAGGGCGACGACGGCACGAGCGGCGCCCGGGTGCCACGGGCTCCCGGCCGGGGCGGGGTGATCCCCTGTTCAGGCGGGTTGTCAGAGGCGCCGTCTAGGGTGCGGACCATGACCACTGCGCCGCCGCCCACTGCCGAGTTGTCCGCCGATGAAGCCCGTCGCATAGCCCTGCGCGCACAAGGGTTCCTGGGCGCGCCCGACCGCCGCGGTGGGGTGCGGGGTGTGCTGCGGCACCTCGGAGCCGTCCAGTTGGACACGATCTCGGTGCTCGCACGCTCGCACGAGTTGGTTCCGTACGCCCGACTCGGCGCGGTGGGTCGCAGGGCCGTTGAGGACGCGTACTGGACGGCGGCCGACGGAGCCCCTCGGCCGCGGCCCCAGGCGTTCGAGTACTGGTCTCACGCGGCCTGCGTCCTCCCCGTCGAGGAATGGCCGCACTTCGCCTTCCGCCGCCGCGCCTACCGTGCCCGCCCCCACTGGGGCCACACGCTTCCGGACGGCGCGTACGAGACGGTGATCAAGCAGTTGCGCACGGAGGGGCCGCTGACCGCCACCGAGCTCGGCGGCGCGAAGAACGGCGGCCCGTGGTGGGACTGGTCGGAAGCGAAGGTCGCCGTCGAGCGGGCGCTGATGTACGGCGAGGTGGTGTGCACCGAGCGGCGCGGCTGGAAGCGTGTGTACGACCTCGCCGAGCGGGCGATCCCCGACGGGCTGCTCCACGACGATCTGGACGATGCGGAGTGCGTGCGCCGGCTGGTGCAGTTGGCGGGCCGTTCCCTCGGCGTGGGCACCCGTGCGGACATCGCCGACTACCACCGGCTCAAGGGCGAGCAGTTCGACGCCGCGGTCGCGGACTCGGGCCTGGTGCCGGTGCGCGTGGAGGGCTGGGACAAACCGGCCTGGGCCGATCCCCTGGCATTGGCGACCGAGCCGCGCGGCAGGCACCGTACGACGCTGCTGTCACCGTTCGACTCACTGATCTGGGAACGGGCACGCACGGAGCGGATCTTCGGTTTCAGCCACCGCCTGGAGGCCTACGTCCCCAAGCCGAAGCGGGTGTACGGATATTTCGCGATGCCGCTGTTGTCGGGCGGCAGGCTGCTCGGGCGGGTCGACCCGGCCCGAGAGGGCACGACGCTGGTCGCCAAGCAGGTGTCCCTGGACACCCCGAAGGCCGTGCGTCCCATGGCTGAGGCGCTGCTCGAGGCTGCCCGGTGGGTGGGATGCGACACGGTGCGCGTCGAGCACGTGGACCGCCCGGAGCTGACGGCGCCCCTGGTCGCCGCTCTCACCTGAGCGTCCCGAGCGGTCAGCGGATCTCGAGGATCTTCTCCCGCATCGCGTACACGACGGCCTCCATGCGGGAGTGCAGCTGGAGCTTCTCCAGGATGTTGCGGACGTGGTTCTTCACCGTGTTCTCGGAGATGAACAGCTCCTTGGCGATGTCCCGGTTGTTCATCCCGGTGGCCACCAGCTTGAGGACCTCCAGCTCCCGGTCGGTGAGCCGGGGGGCGGGTACCAGCCGGCGCTCGTCGGTGCGCTGGATCATCGACTTGAACTCGGTCAGCAGCTTGGACGCCATGGACGGGCTGATCTGCGACTGCCCGTCGGCCACCGCGCGGATCGCCGTCGCCACCTCGTCCGTCGAGATCTCCTTGAGGAGGTAGCCGGTGGCACCGGCCTTGATCGCCTCGTAGAGGTCCGCCTCCTCATCGCTGATCGTCAACATGATGATCTTCGCGCTGGGGGCGACCTCTTTGATGGAGGTACATGCCTCGATCCCACCCCGCTTGGGCATGCGCACGTCCATCAGCACGATGTCGGGCAGCAGATCGGCCGCCTTGTCCACCGCTTCCGCCCCGTCCCCGGCCTCGCCGACGACCTGGATGTCCTCTTCGTGCGCGAGGACGATCTCCAGCCCTCGGCGGAAGAGCGCGTGATCGTCCACCACAAGCACCCGGATCGGCTCCTTGTGGGACGCGTCCCGCCCGGCACCGGGCGCACCGGCCGCGCCTCCGGCGTCATCCGCATGCTGTACCGGTCCGAAGCTGTCCGCCATCGTTCCTCCCCCTGAGGCCGTGGCCCTTGGTTCATCTGCGGTCTGCCAACCACAGTCCACTGCGCACCGGTTGGCTCGGACCGCCCATGATTTCATGCCAGCTCGTCACAGGGGCGGTCCTCCGGTGGCACAAAGGCGCCCCTGGGGGCGCAAAGGGCGCTCCAGGGGCACCGGGGTAGGAAGGGATCAGCCGCCGAGCGCACCACCGGCGCCGCCCGCCTCGCGTCCCGCGAGCGGATCGGTCTGCAGGTGGATCACGCCGTAGTCATAGGCATGTCGCCGGTAGACGACACTGGGCTCCTTGGTCTCGGAGTCGACGAACAGATAGAAGTCGTGCCCGACCAACTCCATTTCGTACAGCGCCTGGTCGAGCGTCATCGGGGCGGCGACGTGGTTCTTCTCCCGCACCACCAGCGGCCCTTCGCCCTGCACCTCGAGCGAGCCGATCCTGGTCGTCGGAATGGATTCCGCAGGTTCCTCGGTGACGGGCTCACCGCTACCGTTCAACTGGGCCACGCCAGGGACGACATCGGCGACCTCTGCCGCCGAAAGCCGGCCATTGCCCCGGCGGGTGTGGCGCTTGTCGTGCTGCTTGCGCAGCCGCCCCTCCAGCTTCGCCGTGGCCAGATCGAGCGCTGCGTACGGGTCGCCGGCAGCCGCTTCCGCCCGGATCACGGGGCCCCGCGAATGCAGTGTGATCTCCACGCGGTCGGAACGGTCGGCCTGCCGCGGGTTGTGCTCTTTGGACACCTCGACGTCGAGGCTGATCACCTTGCCGTCGAGCTTCTGGATCTTCTCCAGCTTCAGCTTCTCGGCCACGTGCTTGCGGAACCGCTCGGGCACCTCGGTCTTGCGGCCCTTGACGACGATGTCCACGCAGAACTCCGTTCCCGGATCGCTCCGCTCCCACGGCGGAGCATCTCCCTTTTGCACCAGGCCCCGGTGAACGCCGGAGCCTCGGACTTGGCGACTTTCACCTCCTCCTCCCCCATCGGCAAGATCGCCACCCCACCACATTTCGAGGACTTGGGCTACCGCACGAATACCTGTCCGCAACTCAAGCAAGTATTCGCTGACGGGCTGCGTTCACCTTTCCTCACACCCCGAACATAGCTCTCCTGGACCGTTGTCGGCACCCGCTACCAGCGCGTACTTCCGACCCAGTGGATTTCCCGTCCTGCAACCTGCAACGTTGCAACCGGCCTGCGAGTTCCGGACCGGTTCGAAGGACAGCGGGGGCGCGGCGACCACCGCGGCACTCGAGGGAGTGAAGCCCGGGCAACGGGTGACGGTTGCCGTGCGCAGGGCCCGCGCCGCCTCCGCGAGCGAGGCGCCCGTGGTCATCACGTCGTCCACGAGCACCGCTCTGCGGTCCTCCAGGAGGCGCTCGGCGCCCGGCACCACCTCCAGTGCCCCCGCCAGGTTCTCCAGCCTCTCCCGGGCCGTGAGACCCGACTGGTCCGCCACCCGGCGGGCGTGCCGCAGTACTGGTAGCGCCCGCGCGTACGTGCCCGTGCTCCGCAAGGCCCCGGCAGCGGCTGCGGCGATCCGCCGGGCGGCGTCCTGGCCCCGGGCCCGCACGGCGCGGGGCGCCGAGGGCACCGGTACCAGGAGCAGCGGTCCGGACGGCCGCCGCATGGTCTCCGGCGGCGCGGCCCGCACTGCGGAGGCCAGCGCTCCGCCCAGCGGGCCCGCGAGACCCAGTGCGCCCCGCTCCTTGTGGGCCAGCAGGACGGCACGCACCGCGCCCTCGTAGCGGGCCGCGGCGAACACCACAGGCAGGCCCGCGGGCGCGGGTCGCGGCAGGACGCGCCCCGGCTCCCCACCGACCAGCTGACGCGCACACGCACGGCAGAGCAGGGAACGGGGCCGTCCGCAGCCCTCGCAGACGGCCGGCAACACCAGTCCGGCGATCTCCCCCCACCACTCCCGCATGCCCACCACTGTCCTCCTGCCCGAAGGACGGGGCCATCCCTGTGGAAAACCCCCGGAGCCTCCTCGGTGCATCGAGGAGGCTCCGGGGGCGCGGTCGGACTAACCCGGGTAGACCGGCGACGATCCGTCCTCGATCACCGTCTGCCAGTTCGCACTGGGGACGAACCGCACCAGCCCGTCGTCGGACACCGCGACCAGGTACTGGTCCTTGTCCTCCGTGGCGGCGACGGCAGACACCTTGTTGAGTCCGGGGAGGCCACCGGCCGGCGACAAGGAGCCGTCAGTCTGGATGTAGCGCACCTGCTGCACCCCGCCGGCCTCCTTGCCGACCACGACGAGACGGCTGGGACCTGCCCAGGACAGCGCCGTCACCGTCTCCAGCCGCGGCGCCGCGGGCTGCAGGTCCGCCACCGAGACCTTGAGCTCGCCCTCCGTGCCGGTGTGCCGTTCGATACGGCCGATCTTGAGGGTGGTCTTGCCGTTCTTGGACACCAGCAGCGCGATCCGCACCCCGTCGGCGGACACCCTCAGCGACTCGATCCGCGCGTCGTCGAGCCCTTGGACCTTGACCTCTTCCCCGGTACCCCGGCCGTTGGCCAGGCGGAGCAGACGCGGCCGGGTCGGGTCGCGGTCAGCCACCCACAGGTCGCTCCGGTCCCAGCTCGGCGCCGAGAGCCGGTCCTCGGGCTTCACGGCATGGCTCTGCACCAAGGGCGGAGCCAGTTCCTCGTCGGACATGATCGACGCCGTGTAGAGGGATTTGCCGTCGTACGAGACCGCAGCCGCGCGCTGCATGCTGCGAGCCACGGCGACCGTGCCGATCTTCAGCGAACCGTTGCCGAACGGACCGCGCACCATCGTCTTGTCGACGGGCTTGGCGGTCGCCCGGACCACGGCCATCCGGCGGTCCCCGTCCACGAAGTACACGTTGTCGGGGCTCGGCGACGGCCGGACCGGGGCGGAAGCCTCGGCCTGGTCGGTGCTGAGCACACACAGCTGGGAGCCGTCGGAGCGGAGCAGTTCCACCTGGTCGACGCGGGGCGACGTCAGGTCGTGCAGGGTGAGCAGCAACTGGGTGGCCATCCGCCGGCACGCCGTCCGTCCCGCGCCGGACGCCTTCTCGTTGAGCGGCACCTTGAGCTTGTTCTGGTCGTCCGGTGTCAGGGACGTCACGCCCTTCTTGAGCGCCGTGCCCACGGGGAACGCCGAGACCACCGCCGGTGCCACCCAGTCCGTCGGGCCCTCGAACAGCACCGACACGGTCTGCGCGACCGCGTCCATCCGCGTCACCGGATCCTGTCGCAACCGTATGTAGACCGGATCGGCGACCACGGAATCCCGTCCCGACACGAAGTAGTAGCGGTTGACGGAGCTGTAGTTGCGCAGGAAGTCGCTCTCGCCGAGCACCAGGCCCGTGGGGGCCGCGTCGATGCGCCACTCCTTGCCCTTGCCGTCCGACGTGGCCTGCCGCACCAGGCGAAGCGTTCCGCCGTACTGGGTGGGCACCGCGGAGTGGTACACATGGCGGTCCACCGTGGCGATCAGCTCACCGGACAGCGCGTAGCTGCGATCGTTCTCGTCGCCCCCGACGCTCGCCGGACCGGAGACCGGAGCCTCCGTGAGCACGGTCGTCAGCGCCTCGGGACGCCACTCCCTGGACGCTCGCTTCGTCAGGTACTTGCGAGCGGTGGCGAAGCTCGGGTCGTCGCTCGTCATGGCCTCGAGGAAACCGCCGACGATCTCGTCCGGCTTGGCACCGTCGCGAGGCGGGACGGCGTAGACCCGCACCTGGGAGTCGACGCCCTTGGTCGCCTTCACCTGCTCCACGTCGCCGCTATCCGGCATCGACGCACACCCGGCCAGCACCATGGCGACGCAGGCGAGCACGGCCCCTGCCCGTACGGTGCGCCTCCGGCCGGACCGATGACGCTCAGCGCCCACGAGTCGTGTCCTCCCGCTCCGAAACCTGTCCCGGGACGGATCCAGCCGTCCCTCCATCAGCCGACGGCTCTCCCACCGGGCGGGCCACCACACGTGCACCGCTGCCCGGCAGCGCAGCCGGATCCACCGCCGCCGAGGAGGCGTGCGGCAGCCCACCGGGCCGCACCGGCCCGGGCAGGCGCGACCTGTCCGCGCCGGGTTGCGGCGGGACGGCCGCCAACCGCAGGGCGCCGTCGTTCGCCGCGTCGGCCGCGGCCCGGTCACGGGCGCGCCGGGAGTCCTCGGGCTCCAGGGGGACCGGCGATCCCCGCAGCGGCTCGTCGGCCGTACGCGGCAGCGTCAGCCGGAACTGCGATCCGCCGCCCGGCTCGCCCCAGGCCTGCAGCCAGCCGCCGTGGAGCCGCGCGTCCTCCACGGCGATGGACAGACCGAGGCCGGTGCCTCCGGTGGTGCGCGCACGGGCCGGATCGGCCCGCCAGAAACGGTTGAACACCCGGGTCGCCTCGCCGGGCTTGAGCCCGACGCCGTAGTCACGCACGGCCACGGCGACTGCGCCACCGGCCGACGCCATGCGCACGACCACATCGCGTCCCTCACCGTGTTCGACGGCGTTGACGACGAGATTGCGCAGCACTCGCTCGATGCGCCGGGCGTCGGCCTCGGCGACGACGGGCTGCTCGTCCCCGATCACCCGGATGCGCGAGCCCTTCCGCTCGGCCAGCGGCGCCGCGCCGCCTATCACCCGGTGCACGACCTCGCGCAGATCTATGGCCTCCGCCTCCAGCGCCGCGGCACCCGCGTCGAAGCGGCTGATCTCCAGCAGGTCGGAGAGCAGCGACTCGAACCGGTCCAGCTGGTCGCCGAGCAACTCGGCGGAGCGTGCCGTCACGGGGTCGAAGTCGCTGCGCGCCTCGTAGATGACGTCCGCCGCCATGCGGACGGTCGTCAGGGGCGTCCGCAGCTCGTGCGACACGTCCGAGACGAACCGCCGCTGCATCCTGGACAGCTCCTCCAGCTGCTGGATCTTGTGCTGGAGGTTCTGGGCCATCTTGTTGAAGGCTTCACCGAGTCTGGCGATGTCATCCTCACCGGTGACCTTCATCCGCTCCTGGAGCCGTCCCGCGGACAGCCGCTCGGCGATTCCGGCGGCCATCCGAACCGGCGTGACGACCTGCCTCACCACCAGCCACGCGATGGCTCCGAGCAGGACCACCACGAAGAGCCCGGCGGTGGCCAGAGTGCCCTTGACCAGGCTCAGCGAGTCTTCCTCGTGGGTCAGCGGGAAGAGGTAGTAGAGCTCGTAGGGCTTGCCCGCGACGTCGTTGAGGCGCTTGCCGACGACGAGCCCGGCCTCGGCCTCCTTCGGCACCAGGTATTTGATCTTCACATAGGTCTGGTACGTGCCCGTCCCCTGAGCGACCGAGCTGCGCAGCGCCTCGGGAACGCTCGCGACGTCGACGTCGCCGGACGCCCGGGGCGACCTGCTCGTCCCGGCGTCCTCAGAGTCCGGGCTGAGCGCCACCACGTGGTACGCGCCCTGGCCACCGCTCGCCAACTGCTTGACCAGCTCGGACCGCCAGTTCACGGAGGCGTGGTCGGGCCTGGCGTCCGTCCCGTCGCCGTCCTGGCCGCCGAGGGCGGCCGGCACGCTCGCCTTGTCCTGCGCCGCCACGAAGCCACCGGCGGCCTGACTGAGCGCCGCCTGCTCCTTGGCGTCCAGCAGACCGTTGCGGACCTGGCCGATGACGACGAGCCCGAGCAGCAGCACCACGCCGAGCGACATCAGCAGGGTGCCGGCGACGACCCGGAGCTGGATGTTGCGCCGCCACAGCCGCACGGCCGGCAGCAACGGCCGGCGCGCCCAGCGCACGAAGAGCCGGAGCGCCGGCACGCTCGGTGCCCCGTCCTGGAGGAGCCGTCCGCCCTGGAGGAGCCGACCCACACGCGAATGCCCATGCCCGGGCCCGGCAGCCCGCCCCGTACGGACTCCCGGCCCCCCGGGCTTCGGAGCAGTGCTGCCCACGGTCATGTCAGCTCGGCCCGGCCTTGTATCCGACGCCACGGACGGTCACCACGATCTCCGGCCGCTCCGGGTCCTTCTCGACCTTGGAGCGGAGCCTCTGGACGTGGACGTTGACCAGCCTGGTGTCCGCCGCATGGCGGTACCCCCACACCTGCTCCAGCAGCACCTCGCGGGTGAACACCTGCCACGGCTTCCGGGCCAGCGCGACGAGCAGGTCGAACTCGAGCGGCGTCAGCGCGATCGACTGACCGTCCCGCTTCACCGAGTGACCGGCCACGTCGATGACCAGGTCTCCGATCGCCAGCTGCTCCGGAGCGGGCTCCTCCGACCTCCGCAGCCGGGCCCGGATACGAGCGACCAGCTCCTTCGGCTTGAACGGCTTGACGATGTAGTCATCGGCCCCGGACTCCAGGCCGACCACCACGTCGACGGTGTCGCTCTTGGCCGTGAGCATCACGATCGGCACACCCGACTCCGCCCTGATCAGCCTGCAGACCTCGATGCCGTCGCGGCCCGGCAGCATGAGGTCGAGCAGCACCAGGTCAGGCTTCACCTCACGGAAAGCAGCGAGTGCCTTGTCGCCGTCCGCTACGAACGACGGCTCGAACCCTTCACCACGCAGCACAATGCCGAGCATCTCGGCCAGTGCGGTGTCGTCGTCGACGACGAGGACGCGTCCCTTCATATTCGACATCATCCCATTAGCTCATCGTTACCCGGCGTGACCTGGCACACAGATCCACTATCGCCTCCCCCGTGACCGGGGAAATCGCCCCTTCTTCCGTGACGATCGCCGTGACGAGCTCAGGAGGTGTGACATCGAACGCAGGGTTGTACGCCTGAGTTCCCAGCGGTGCGACGGACACCCCGGCCTCGGCTCGGACCGCGGCGTATCCCGGCACGGGCACTTCCGTCACTTCCTGCCCCGAACGCTGCTCCACCTCTATCGACGCCCCGTCCGGTGTGCGCAGGTCCATCGTGGTGGTCGGCGCCACCACGACGAACGGCACGTGGTGGTACTTGGCCAGCACGGCCAGGGGGTAGCTGCCCACCTTGTTGGCGACGGAACCGTCCGCGGCGATCCGGTCCGCCCCTATCAGCACGGCGTCGACCTGCCCCGACGCGAACAGTGAACCCGCGGCACTGTCCGTGAGCAGGGTGTACGCCATCCCGCTCCTGGCCGCTTCGTACGCGGTGAGCCGGGCGCCCTGCAACAGCGGTCGCGTCTCGTCCACCCACAGCCTGCGCAGCCGACCCGCCCGGTGGGCGGCACGAGCGACCGCGAAGGCAGTGCCCTCCCCTCCCGAGACGAGCCGACCGGTGTTGCAGTGCGTGAGGATCCGGTGGCTGCCCCCCGGCATCAGTTCGTCGAGCAGTTCGAGGCCGTACCGTGCCATCTCGTCGCTGCCCTCGGCGTCCTCCCGGTGCAACTGCCGCGCCGCCGAGAGCGCGGCCGCAGCAGCCCCGTCCGCTCCGGCTCCACCGGCGAGCGCCTCCCGGTACGCGGCGGCCGCCCGCCGCACCCCGTAACCGAGGTTCACCGCGGTGGGTCGGGCCCGCTCCAGCAAGGACGCCGCCTCCGCGACGTCGTAGCCGCGCACCGCGGCCAGCGCCACCCCGTAGGCACCGGCGATGCCGAGCAGCGGCGCACCACGCACGGCCAGCGTCTGGATCGCGTGCACCAGCGCCGGTACGTCCGTACAGGCCAACTCGACCTCCTCGGCGGGCAACCGGGTCTGGTCGAGAAGGACCAGCACCGGGCCCTCCGGTGGCTCGTCCCAACGCAGTGACGGAAGCCTCGGCGGCTCTTCACCGGCCACGGTTCGTGCGTGCTGATCATCCATCCGCCCAGTCTGCCCCCTGAAGCACCGACAATGAAGGCGACAAGGAAGGCGACGAGGAGATCCACCAGCCCGCCCACCGGCGAACGGCGCGTGGCACGATGGCTGCCAACCATCCGCCGTGATACGCGGACGGACACCGTGACCGAGCCGGATCGACGAACCGGCGCCGCGACCAATCCACGAGGTGGACGACCGTGAACGACACTCCGGGCTGGGCTTCGCCCGGATCCTCTCCGTCCGACGGCCAGGGCTCGGGAGCGCCGGACCCCACGGGTGCCACCGGACCGTCCCCGAAATGGTCCGCGCAGCAGCCGCCCGCCGGTCAGTGGACTCCGCCGACCACCCCTGGGCCGGGCCCGGGGGCTCCGCCGCCCCCGTACGGCTGGGGAGGCGCGCCCCAGGGGAGCGGCTGGGGTCACGCCCCCGCGGCGAAGCCCGGGGTCATCCCCCTGCGCCCCCTCGGCGTCGGCGAGATCCTGGACGGAGCCGTGTCCACGCTCCGCGCACACTGGCGAACGGTGCTGGGCATCACCATCACCATCTCGGTCATCACCCAGATCGGCGAGATCCTCGTCCAGCGCTACCTGGTCCCCAAACCCCCCGCGCTGAACCCCAATCCGACGCCCGCGGAAGCCCTCCAGCAGGCGCAGGACCAGTTCAGTGCCTCGCTCATCGGGCTGGCTCCGACGACCGTACTGACCCTGATGGCCACGCTCTTCACCACCGCGCTGCTCACCGTGGTCGTCAGTCGCTCGGTGCTGGGCCATCCCGTGGACCTCTCCGAGGCCTGGCGTGAGGCGCGGCCCCGTCTGCCCCACCTGCTGGGCCTGATCCTCCTGCTGATGCTGATCGCCGTCGGCGTGATGGCCGTCGGCGTGCTCCCCGGCGTCCTGATCGGCTCCGCCCCGGGTGTGGCCCTCGCCGTCCTCGGCGGACTCGCCGGTGCCGTCGTGGCGCTCTGGCTGTTGATCCGCTTCGCCTTGGCCTCCCCCGCCCTCATGCTGGAGCGCCAAGGCGTCGTCCAGTCGCTGCGCCGCTCGGCCAAGCTGGTTCGCGGAGCATGGTGGCGGACCTTCGGCGTCCTGGCCCTCACCGCCCTGCTGACCATGCTGGTCTCGATGATCATCGAGATTCCGTTCGCCGTGATCGCCTTCGCGGTCGACGGCCAGGGATTCGGGTCGCTGTTCTCCGGTAGCGCGCCGGAATTCGGCTGGCCGTTCCTCGTCATCACCGGCATCGGCGCAGTGATCGCCGCCTCCATTACGTACCCGATCTCGGCCGGCGTCACGGTCCTCCTCTACGTGGACCAGCGCATCCGCCGCGAGGCCCTCGACCTCGAACTGGCCCGGGCGGCGGGCGTCTCGGGCTACGACTCCGACGCGCCGGGCCCCGGCACCTCCGGGATCTGATGCGGTGTCCGTCACGGGGGGCATGACCGCAGCGTGGCTGATCGCCCGCGCGAACGACGACGTACCGGTGGACGTTCCACGCCTCCCCGCCCGGGAGGCGGCCGAGCGCGAACTCACCAAGCCGATGTACCACGAGAACGATCCGAACCTGCTCCAGCGCGGTCTCGACCGGTTCTGGGAGTGGGTGGGCGACCTCTTCGACTCCGCGTCGGGCGCCGCCCCCGGCGGGCCGCTCGGCCTCGCGGTCATCGCCGTCGTCGCCGTCGCCCTGATCGCGGCGCTCTGGTGGCGACTCGGTACGCCGCGGCGCACACCCACCACCGGGGGTGACTCCCTGTTCGGCGAGCGCACCCGCAGTGCGGCCGAACACCGCGCGGCCGCCGACGCGCACGCCGACGCCGGCCGGTGGAACGAGGCCGTCCAGGAACGGATGCGCGCCATCGTCCGGTCCCTGGAGGAACGCGCCCTCCTCGACCCGCGTCCGGGACGGACCGCCGACGAAGCAGCCGCGGAGGCGAGCCGCCCGATGCCCGGGCACGCCGTGGAACTCCGCTCCGCGGCCGGCACGTTCGACGACGTCACGTACGGGGGACGGACGGCCGACGAGCCGGCGTACCTCCGCGTCAAGGAACTCGACACCGCACTGGAAAGCAGCAAACCCATTCTCAGCCAGTCGGCCTCGGGAGCGGCCGAATGACCGGTCCCGCCGCCTCCACCACCTCGACTTCCCCCACGTCCCGTCAGATCTGGGCGCGCGCCCGGGGAGTGCTGCTCGTCGTCGCCATCCTGCTCGCCGCGGGCATCGCCCTGGCCGCCGTCCGCTCCGGTGGCCAGCACGGTAGCCTCGACCCGCGTTCCGCCGACCGCTACGGCAGCCGGGCCGTCGCCGAACTGCTCACCGCGCGGGGCGTCTCCACCCGCGTGGTCACCACCCTCGACGAGGCCACTACCGCCGCCGGCCCCGACACCACGCTCCTGGTCACCACTCCGGACCTGCTGACAGAAGACCAGCAGGCGGACCTGCGCACCTCGGTGGCCCCCAAGGGAGGTCGTACGGTGCTCATCGCGCCGGGTCCGGCATCCGTCGAGAGCCTCGCTCCCGGTGTACTGGCCGACGCCCCCACGGCCGTCCGGCCCCGTGATCCGCGGTGCTCCTTCCCCGCCGCCCGGCGTGCGGGTAGCGCCGACATGGGTGGTGAGCGCTACGTCACGGACAACCTCCCGGGCGCCCAGAGCTGCTACCCCAGTGACGGGCTCCCGAGCCTCCTGAGGATCCAAGGCACCGGCAGTGGGGACACCGTCCTCATCGGCTCGCCCGACATCCTCTACAACGAGCGCCTCGACGAGGAGGGCAATGCCTCGCTCGCCCTCCAACTGCTCGGTTCCCGGCCGCATCTCGTCTGGTACCTCCCCTCTCTCGCTGATGGCTCCGCGGGCGACAGCGACAAGACGTTCTCCGACCTGATCCCCTCCGGTTGGCTCTGGGGCACGCTCCAGCTCGCCTTCGCCGCCGTGATCGCCGCTGTCTGGCGGGCGCGGCGGCTCGGACCACTCGTGACCGAACGTCTGCCCGTCGCCATCCGGGCGTCAGAGGCGACGGAGGGCAGAGCACGCCTCTACCGCAAGGCCAATGCCCGCGACAGGGCCGCCGCCGTACTCCGTCAGGCCGCCCGCACTCGGCTCGCCCCTCTCCTGGGCGTCGCCGTGGCGGACGCCCACTCCCCCGATGTCCTCCTCCCGGCCGTCTCCGCACACCTCGCCGACAGCGACCGCGAACTCGGCGATGTGCTCTTCGGCCCGGCGCCCACGGACGATGCCGCACTCATCCGCCTCACTGACCAACTCGACGCCCTCGAAAGAGAGGTACGCACCTCATGAGCGCCCCGACCCCCGAGACCCCCGGGAAATCGGACGATGCACGCACGTCCCTGGAGGCTCTGCGGGCCGAGATCGCGAAAGCCGTGGTCGGCCAGGATTCCGCCGTGACGGGACTCGTCGTCGCCCTGCTGTGCCGCGGCCACGTGCTCCTCGAAGGCGTCCCGGGCGTAGCCAAGACGCTCCTGGTGCGTGCCCTCGCCGCTTCCCTCGAACTCGACACCAAGCGGGTCCAGTTCACCCCTGATCTCATGCCGAGCGATGTCACGGGCTCGTTGGTCTACGATGCGCGAACCGCCGAGTTCTCCTTCCAGCCCGGTCCCGTCTTCACCAATCTGCTCCTTGCCGACGAGATCAACAGGACGCCTCCGAAGACGCAGTCGTCACTACTCGAAGCGATGGAAGAGCGTCAGGTCACCGTGGACGGTACTCCGCGGGCGTTGCCCGAACCGTTTCTCGTCGCGGCGACGCAGAACCCGGTGGAGTACGAAGGCACCTACCCTCTGCCTGAGGCACAACTCGACCGTTTTCTCCTCAAGCTGACGGTTCCTCTGCCCTCGCGCGAAGACGAGATCAACGTTCTCACCCGGCATGCCGAGGGGTTCAACCCTCGCGATCTGAAGGCCGCCGGTATCCGTCCTGTCGCCAGCGCCGCCGATCTGGAAGCGGCCCGCGCCGCAGTCTCCAAGACCTCGGTCTCCGACGACATCGCCGGCTATGTCGTCGATATCTGCCGTGCCACCCGCGACTCCCCCTCACTCACTCTCGGCGCCTCTCCTCGAGGCGCCACCGCCCTGCTCTCCACCGCCCGCGCCTGGGCCTGGCTGACCGGCCGGGACTACGTCATCCCGGACGACGTGAAGGCTCTGGCACTGCCCACCCTGAGGCATCGCATCCAGCTCCGCCCAGAGGCCGAGATGGAAGGGGTCACTGCCGACTCCGTCATCACCGCGATCCTCTCCCATGTACCCGTCCCCCGCTGAGGCCCCGATCCCATGGCCCTCACCGGACGAACGGCACTCCTCGCTGCCCTAGGCTCCCTCCTCGTGGGCATCGTCGCGCCCAACTGGGCTGGGCTCCTGATGGTCAATGCATCACTCTCAGTAGCCATTCTCTGCGACTACGCCCTCGCCGCACCAGTACGCACCCTGCGATTCACCCGAAGCGGTGACACGTCGATTCGTCTCGGCGAGGGCGCGCAGGTCCAGCTGACGGTGACGAACCCGTCCCGCCGCCGGCTGCGCGCGGACCTTCGTGACGCCTGGCCACCCAGCAGTTGGCCCGCGGGTACCGATCAGGAAGCCTCTCGGCACCGGATCGCCGTCCCCGCGGGCGAACAACGCCGCATCACCACACTCCTGCGCCCGACCCGCCGGGGCGACCGTCGGGCGGAGCGGGTCACGGTCCGGTCCTACGGCCCGCTGGGGCTCGCCGCGCGCCAGGGCAACCACCTCGTGCCGTGGACGGTGCGCGTCCTGCCGCCCTTCGCCAGCCGCAGACACCTTCCGTCCCGTCTGGCCCGGCTGCGCGAACTGGACGGCCGCACCAGTGTGCTCACTCGCGGCGAGGGCACCGAATTCGACACCCTCCGAGAGTACGTGCCGGGCGACGACACCCGTTCCATCGACTGGCGTGCCACCGCCCGCCAGTCAGCGGTCGCGGTGCGTACCTGGCGTCCGGAGCGTGACCGCCACATCCTCATCGTGTTGGACACGGGACGCACGTCGGCCGGCCGGGTAGGTGACGTGCCGCGCCTGGACGCAGCCATGGACGCCGCACTCCTCCTGACCGCGCTCGCCACCCGAGCCGGCGATCGGGTCGATCTCCTGGCGTACGACCGTCGTACGCGGGCCCAGGTGCAGGGCCGGGCGGCCGGGGAAGCACTGTCGGCGATGGTCAACGCGCTGGCACCGCTGGAGTCCGAATTGGTGGAGACCGACGCCCGTGGCCTCAGCGCCACCGCGCTCAAGCACGCGCCTCGCCGCTCCCTCATCGTTCTGCTGACCGGACTGGACGCGGCTCCCATCGAGGAGGGGCTGCTGCCGGTGCTCCCCCAACTCACCCGACGCCACACCCTGCTCGTCGCAGCCGTTGCGGACCCGCACGTCGAGAAGATGGCCGAGAGCCGCGGCACGGTGGAGGACGTGTACGACGCCGCGGCCGGTACCCAAGCCCAGATCCAGCGTGGCCGCACCTCCGAACAACTGCAGCGCCACGGTGTGACCGTCGTCGACGCCCTTCCGGACGACCTCGCCCCGGCCGTCGCCGATGCCTATCTCGCGTTGAAAGCAGCGGGGCGGCTCTAGGCCCGTCTGTCCAGGTCCTCCTGCTGTGCCGTCGCCGTGGTTCGCCGGCTCGCTGCGCGCCCTCGCTGAGTGCCGTGATTCCGCCTGTTCCTACGCCGAAGGCCCTCCCGGTCGGGAGGGCCTTCGGCGGTGACGGCCACGGCGCTAGCTAGGGCGGCACATCGCCCTCCCCGTCAGCCGACCGGGAAGAACATGAGATCCGGGTCCTTCGGGAGGCCGTGTGGTCCGGGTTCCACTCCGTCGTCCGGTTGCCGAAGCCCTTGTCCATCGGCTTACATCCGCTTCAAGAAGGTTCCGAGGCTCAGGTTCTCCTTGTCGTACCCGGTGCTGCTTGCCCCGTCGTGGTCCTGTGACAGCCGTGCGTCTTCCCCGTCGATGCGCTTCACCGGGTCGAGGCCGGTGCCGTTCCTGTGCGGGAACGGCACCGAGATCCTGTGCGGCCAGGTCGCGGGCCCGTCACCTTGTCAAAGAGCCGCGCTGCGGGACGGCTAGACCAAAACGGCCTCAAACGCGGGGTAGTCCCGGACTGGTCGGTCGACGGGGGTATACAACGCAAAAATGCCTCAACCCCCGAACAAAGTCCGGGGGTTGAGGCCA